>CAWFNK010000026.1:0-79830 GCA_963817175.1 uncultured Alphaproteobacteria bacterium | reverse complement strand
GTCTAGCCAGGCGCCCGGTCCACTCACCGCCTCAAAGCTCCGTTGACAGCGACGTCCCGGGCTTTGAGGCGGCTTTTATTTTATCAGCTGGAAGCGGTTGGGGTAGCCGCCGAGTAGAGCCGGTAGCGGCGCGGCAGCACGGAGATGCGCCCGGAGCGCGCGAGGCTGTAATCGGCGGGAAGCTCGATCTCGATGCGATCTCCCCTGCCGCTGATCTCCAGATCGAGGCGGCGCGCGCCGCCGTGACGCCGCAAGCCATGCACCACCGCGGGAATGGCGCCCGGCAATTCGTTGCCCACCTCGACATCGTGCGGGCGGAAGAAGAGCTGCGCCGGACCCGGGGCCACATCGCCTGCGGCGAGATCGAGCGAATGGCCGTCGAGCCAGACCTTGCCGCTCTTGACCTCGACTGGAAGCGTGCTCGATTCGCCGATGAAGGAGTAGACGAACGGCGAGTTCGGCTTGTCGTAAATCTCATCGGGCGTGCCGATCTGCTCGATGCTGCCTTCGCTCATCACCACCACGCGGTCGGCAAGCTCGAGCGCCTCCTCCTGGTCGTGGGTGACGAACACGGTGGTGTGCCCGGTCTTGTTGTGCATCTCCAACAGCCAGCGGCGAAGATCGCGCCGGACCTTGGCGTCGAGCGCACCGAACGGCTCATCGAGCAACAGCACGCGCGGCTCGATCGCCAACGCCCGGGCGAAAGCCACGCGCTGGCGCTGGCCCCCGGATAGCTGCGAGGGAAATCGCTTCTCGAGGCCCGAGAGCTGCACCAGATCGAGCAATTCGAGCGCGCGCCGCTTGATATCCTTCCGGCTCGGGCGCCGCGACCAAGGCCGCACGCGCAAACCGAAGCCGATATTCTCCAGCACCGTCATGTGCCGGAACAGTGCGTAGTTCTGGAACACCAGCCCGACATTGCGCTGCTGCACGGTGAGCTTGAGCGCATCCTCGCCGTCGAACAGCACGCGGCCGGAGGTGGGCACGTCGAGACCGGCGAGAATGCGCAGCAGCGTCGTCTTGCCCGAGCCGGACGGGCCGAGCAGCGCGACGAGCTCGCCGGCGGCGATGTCGAGGGAGACGCCATGCAGCGCGGCAGTCGTGCCAAAAACCCTGACGACGTTCTCGATCGATACGTCCACGGTCTTGTCCCAGTGCGTCTCTGTCACGCGTCGCCCCCGTCCGATTGCCGGGTAGTTCACCTCATTTGTGACCCGAGCGTCCATGGCTTTCTCTCTTGGTATTGGTTCTGCTAATGCCGACGCGACGCCGCGATCTGATCGGCGTAGCGCCATTCGAGCGTGATCTTGATGACAAGGGTGACCAGCGCGAGCAGCGCCAGCAGCGAGGCGACGGCGAAGGCCGCCGCGAAATTGTACTCGTTGTAGAGAATCTCGACATGCAGCGGCATGGTGTTGGTCTTGCCTCTGATATGGCCGGACACCACCGACACGGCGCCGAACTCGCCCATGGCGCGCGCGTTGCAGAGCACCACCCCGTAGAGCAGCGCCCAGCGGATATTCGGCAGCGTGACCCGGAAGAAGGTCTGCCAGCCGCTGGCGCCGAGCGACAGCGCCGCCTCCTCGTCCTGCGTACCTTGCTCCTGCATCAGCGGCACGAGCTCGCGGGCGACGAAGGGAAAGGTGACGAAGATGGTGGCGAGCACGATGCCGGGAAGGGCGAAGATGATCTGGATGTTCTCGCTGCGCAGCCAAGGCCCGAAATAGCCCTGCAAGCCGAACAGCAAGACATAGATGAGGCCCGAGATCACCGGCGAGACAGAGAAGGGAAGATCGATCAGCGAGTTGAGCAGGCTCTTGCCGCGGAACTCGAACTTGGCGATGGCCCATGACGCGGCCAGCCCGAAGATCAGATTGGCGGGGACGGCGATGGCCGCGACCAGCAAGGTGAGCTTGATGGCGGCGACGGCGTCAGGCTCGGTGATGGCGGCGAAATAGGCGCCGACGCCCGAGCGGAAGGCCTCGACGAACACGGCGGCGAGCGGCAGCAGCAAGAACAGCACCAGAAACAGCACGCCGACCGTGATCAAGACCACGCGAACGGGAAATTTCTCAGTGGTAACGGCAAGCCCGCGCGGCTTGGCGGTGTCGAGGAGCGGTGCGATAGCGGCGTCGGTCATTGGCCGAATCTCCGTCTCGCCCAGGCCTGGACGAGGTGCACGAACAGCAGAATGCCGAAGGAGATCATCAGCATCGCCGTGCCGATGGCCGCGGCCTGCGGATAGCTGAACTCCTCCAGCCTGATGATGATGAGCAGCGGCGCGATCTCGGAGATGAACGGCATGTTGCCGGCGATGAAGATCACCGAGCCGTATTCGCCGACGGCGCGGGCGAGAGCCAGCGCGAAGCCGGTGAGAATCGCCGGCAACAGCGACGGCAGGATCACATGAAACACGGTCTGGCGGCGGTTGGCGCCGAGCGTGGCGGACGCCTCCTCGAGCTCGCGGTCAAATTCCTCGAGCACCGGTTGCACGGTGCGCACCACGAAGGGAAGGCCGATGAAGATCAGGGCGATGGTGATGCCGGTCGGCGTATAGGCGACCTTGATGCCGAGCGGCGCGAGCCAGCTGCCGATCCAGCCATTCGGTGCATAGAGCGAGGTGAGCGCGATGCCGGCGACAGCGGTGGGAAGCGCGAAGGGAAGATCGACGAAGGCGTCGAACAAGCGGCGCCCCGGGAAACGATAACGGACCAGCACCCAGGCGATGATCACGCCGAAAAAGGCATTCACCAGCGCGGCGAACAGAGAGGTGAAGAAGCTCAAGCGCAGCGCGGCAAGCGTGCGCGGCCCGGTGACCACCTCCCAAAAGCCAGAAAAACCCAACGTCGCCGACTTGAGCACAAGCGCGGCGAGCGGGATGAGAACGATCAGGCTCAGATACGTTAAAGTGAAACCGAGCGCCAACCCGAAACCCGGGATGGCGCTCGGTCGCTTCAACGCAAGGCCGCGGGCGCCGGCCATGTGCGTTTACCTTCTTTGTCTAGTTGGTCGACTTCGGCTGATAGACCTGGTCGAAGATACCGCCATCGTCGAAGTGCTTCGGCTGCGCCTTGGCCCACCCGCCGAACAGAGGATCGTCGATGGCGACGAGCTTCACGTCGACGAAGCGCGCGAGATCTTTCGGATCAGCCGACTTCGGGTCTGACGGACGATAATAATGGTGGGCGATGAGCTTCTGCGCCGCAGGGGTGTAGAGGAAATTCAGATAGGCCTCCGCCACCTTGCGCGTGCCTTTGGCATCGACCACCTTGTCGACGACCGTGACCGGCGGCTCTGCCTTGATGGAGAGCGACGGCACCACGACCTCGAATTTGTCGGCGCCGAGTTCGTCAAGCGCGAGGAAGGCCTCGTTCTCCCAAGCGAGAAGAACGTCGCCAATGCCACGCTGCGCGAAGGTGGTGGTTGACCCACGCGCGCCGGTATCGAGCACCGGAACGTGGGCATACAGATCCTTGATGAACTGCTTGTTCTTGTCCTCGTTGTGACCGAACTTCTCGTCGGCATAAGCCCAGGCCGCGAGATAGTTCCAGCGCGCGCCGCCGGAGGTCTTCGGGTTCGGCGTGATGACTTCGACGCCGTCCTTAGTCAGGTCACCCCAATCCTTGATCCCCTTCGGATTCCCTTTGCGGACCAGGAAGACGATGGTCGAGGTATAGGGCGATGAATTGTTGCCAAGCCGCTTTTGCCAGTCCTTGTCGATCAGGCCGGCCTTGGCGATCTGGTCGATGTCGCCCTGAAGGGCGAGCGTCACCACGTCGGCTTGAAGACCGTCGATGACGGCGCGGGCCTGCTTGCCGGAGCCGCCATGGGATTGCTCGATGGTGACCTTGTCACCGCCTTTGGCCGTCCAGTCCTTGATGAAGGCCTCGTTGACGGCCTTATAAAGCTCACGGGTCGGATCGTAGGAAACGTTAAGCAGGGTGGTATCGGCGAGCACGGCGCCCGCCGCTAAGGCGGTCAAGATAAAGGCCGCGCCGGCGGCAAGGGTGCTGCGAAGTCGGGTCATAGCTCGATCTCCTCTTGGATAACACCCAAAACTCTATCTAATTGGTAGTGTATCGCAAGGGGGGACCATACCAAAATTTCCCCGCGGGTAAAGGTCCCCAATGCAAAGAACGACCGTCCTGGGAAATTTGTTTCCCGAGAGGTCCCTTCAGCGGGGAAATGTGGGGAAAAGCGTTCCTAGGAAACGGGCGCGACGGCGCCAGCCGTCACGTGCCCCGGCATAGCAATCGCGTCGGCGATCGTCGTGCGGTCTAGGACCTCGCGCGCGGAGATCGTCACCTTGGCGAAAACGTGCCTGATCTCGCAGTCTTCCTCGGTGCGGCAATCGGCGCAGCGCCGGTAGGCGATCCGGCTCAGACAGGGCAAAGGCGCAAGCGGGCCGTCGAGAATCCGCAAAACTTGGCCGAACGTAATCTGGTCAGCCGGCATCAGCAGCATGTAGCCGCCGAGCTTGCCGCGCTTGCTCATGACGATGCCGTGGCGCTTAAGCTCAAGCAGGATCTGCTCGAGGAATTTCCGGGGAATACGCTCCTGCGCCGCGACCTCGCCGATCATCATCGACTCCCCGGCGCGGGCGAGCGCGACCAGGGCGCGGAGAGCATATTTTGCCTTTTGCGAGATCACTTCGGGAAAACCGTTCCCCAAATAGTCTATCTTATTGATAGGGTAGATAGCTGCTTCGCCCCCCCAAAGCAATGCGGCGGCATGTTATTTCACCCTGTATCGGCCCTTGACGGGAGCGGCACGCGTGCTCAACAAACGGGGCTTGGCTCAAGCCTTCCAGGGATCGTTGTCCAAGAAGCTCCATATCAAGACCTTCGGCTGCCAGATGAACGCCTACGATTCCGAGCGCATGGCCGAAGCGCTCGAACCGGAAGGCTACGTCCTGACCGAGGATCCGGCTGAGGCCGATCTCGTCATCCTCAACACCTGCCACATCAGGGAAAAGGCGGCGGAGAAGGTCTATTCAGAGCTTGGCCGCGTGCGACTCGTCCGCGAGGAACGGCGCCGACAGGGGCGTGACACGTTGATCGCGGTCGCCGGCTGCGTTGCGCAAGCCGAAGGCGCCGAGATCATGGCGCGGGCGAAGAGCGTCGATATCGTCGTGGGCCCACAGAGCTATCATCGCCTGGGCACGCTGGTCGCCGAGGCCTGCCTCACTGGTAAGCCGGTTCTCGCCACGGACTTCCCGGCAGAGGATAAATTTGCGCATCTGCCGGAGCGGCCGCGGGGCAAGGTGCAGATCTCGGCTTTCGTCACCGTGCAGGAAGGCTGCGACAAGTTCTGCACCTTCTGCGTCGTGCCTTATACGCGTGGCGCCGAATTCTCCCGCACGGCCGCCGAGATCATCGCCGAGGTCGAACGGCTTGCGTCGAACGGGACGCGCGAAATCACCCTGCTGGGGCAGAACGTCAATGCCTATCATGGGGAAGGCCCCGACGGACGCGCCTGGACGCTCGCCAAGCTGTTGCGGCGGCTGGCGGAAGTGCCGTCGATCGAGCGGCTCCGCTACACGACGAGCCACCCGCTCGACATGGACGACGAGTTGATCGAATTGTTCGCCGACGAGCCGAAGCTGATGCCCTATCTCCACCTCCCCTTCCAGTCGGGCTCGGACCGCATTCTGAAAGCGATGAACCGGCGGCATAATGCGGCCGAATACGAAGCGGTGATCGGCAGAGTGCGCGAGGCGCGCCCCGACATTGCGCTATCCACAGACATTATTGTGGGCTTCCCCGGCGAGACCGACGCGGATTTCGATAAGACCCTGCTGCTTGCCGGGCGTGCGCGATTTGCCCAGGCCTTCTCCTTTAAGTATAGCGCGCGGCCCGGAACGCCGGCGGCGAGCCTCGAGGATCAAATACCCGAGCAGGTGAAGCGCGAGCGGCTTTATGCCGTGCAAAGCCTCATCGACGGCGACCGCCACGCGTTCGACCGGGCCACGGTCGGGCGCAGACTGGATGTGCTGTTCGAGGGACGCGGCCGGAAACCAGGTCAGATCGCCGGGCGTTCACCTTATCTACAGGCGGTGCATGTGGAGGGACCAGAGGAGCTGATCGGCCGGATTGCCGCGGTTGACATCGTGGCGGCGAGCCCGAACAGTCTCACCGGTGTCATGAAATCGGGATTTGGATGGCGCGAGCCAGTTCAGGCGGCCGTGTGACCAGCAAGGCCAGCATCCGGAAAGCATCCATGGCACGCGGGCGGGGAGCGGCGCTGAAGCGCTCCCAGGCTGCGGATGCCAATGGTGGCGGCGAGCCGACCGTCGTCTATTTCGACGACATCAGGCTCGTGCGCGATCTGCTTGGCGATTACGACGCCAATCTCGCCGTGCTCGAAGACCGGCTCGGGGTCGAGGCCGTGGTCAACGGCAACGCCGTCAGCCTGCGCGGGCCGGAAGCCTCCTGCGCCACGGCGAAATCCGTGCTCGAGCAGCTTTACGAGCGGTTGGCGCAAGGCGAGATGATCGGCGTCGGTGAAGTGGTTGGCGCCATCCGCCATGCCCGCTCCTTCGAGCCCGACGAGAACTCCGGGCGAGGGACTGCCCGAGGCGCAGCAGATCCGCACGCGCAAGCGGCTGATCACCGCGCGCACGCCGATGCAGAGCGCCTATCTCGCCTCGCTGCAACGCAACGACCTCGTCTTCGCCACCGGGCCCGCCGGCACGGGCAAGACCTATCTCGCGGTGGCCTTCGCCGCCGCCTGCCTCGAGAGCGGAAGATGCGACCGGCTGATCCTGTCGCGGCCCGCGGTCGAGGCGGGCGAGCGGCTCGGTTTCCTGCCGGGCGACATGCGCGAGAAGGTCGATCCGTATCTGAGACCGCTCTATGACGCGCTCTACGACGTGCTCGCGCCTGAGCGAGTCGAGCGCGGGCTCGCCACCGGCGTGATCGAGATCGCGCCGCTCGCCTTCATGCGCGGCCGCACGCTGTCGCATGCCATCGTCATCCTCGACGAGGCGCAGAACTGCACGTCGGTGCAGCTCAAGATGTTCCTCACCAGGCTCGGCGAGGAGAGCAAGATGATCGTCACCGGCGACCCGACCCAGGTCGACCTGCCGCCGGGAAAGGATTCTCGGCCTGGTCGAAGCCATCGATATCCTGCAAGGGATCGACGAGATCGATCACATCGCCTTCACCCGCGCCGACGTGGTGCGCCGCGAGCTGGTCGGCAGAATCGTCGAGGCCTATGAATCCGCTCCCACCAAAGGTGAGCGCCGTGGCTGACGGTGGCCCTAGTCGCAAGAGTTCCGCTGCCGCGGGCGTGACCCTCGAACTCGAGGTCGCGCGACATGGCGGTGCGTGGCCGCGTGAGATGACCGACGCAAAGCTTACGCAAGTCGCCCGCGCGGCCATCGCCGCGGCGCCGGCGCTTCCGCCTGGTGACTATCACGTGAGCCTCGTGCTTACCGACGACGATGAGATGCGCGCGCTCAACCGCACTTGGCGCGGCAAGGATACGGCGACCAACGTGCTGTCCTTCCCCGCCGGCGAGGGGATCGGCGAGCCCGGATTGCTCGGCGATGTCGTGCTGGCTTATGAAACGACGCTCAAGGAAGCGCGCGCGCAGGACATCGCGCTCAAGGATCACGTCGCCCATCTCGTGGTGCATGGCGTGCTGCACCTCATCGGCTTCGATCACCTGCATGACGAAGAGGCTGAGCGGATGGAGGCGGTCGAGCGCATCGCGCTCAGCTCGCTCGGGATCGCCGATCCCTACGCCGAGGAAGAGGCGCGCCTCGCGGAAGCGTCACGATGAGCAACACCCCCACCGCCGAAGACGATGTTCCCGTCGAGGAGCAGCGCGCGTCCGACGAGGAAACGTCCTGGTTCGATCGCCTGTTGCAGACCTTCGGGCTCGGCGAGGAACCCGATCTCCGCGAGCTGATCGAGGACGCCCTCGCCCGCAGCAAGAGCGATACGCTGAGCGCGCAGGAGCGCAGCATGCTCCGCCGCATCCTCCGCTTCGGCAAGCTGACCGTCGAGGACGTGATGGTGCCGCGCGCCGACATCATCGCGGTCGACGACACGACCACCATCGATGAGCTGATGCGCGTATTCCGCCAGGCCGAGCATTCGCGCCTGCCGGTCTATCACGAGACGCTCGACGACCCGCGCGGCATGATCCATATCCGCGACTTGATGTCGTGGATCACGTCGGAGGCCGAGCTGGGCGGCGCGGGGCGTCTCGATCTCGGCAAAGTCGACCTTCAGCGCTCGATCGCCACCATGAACATCACGCGCGATCTGCTTTACGTGCCCGACTCCATGTCGGTGCTCGATCTGCTGCTGAAGATGCAGACCACGCGGCTGCATCTTGCGCTGGTGGTCGACGAATATGGCGGCACCGACGGGCTCGTCTCCATCGAGGACCTGGTGGAAGAAGTGGTCGGCGACATCGCCGACGAGCATGACGTCGAGGACGAGCCGCTGATCCGCTTGGACCCGCGGCTTGGCCTGATCGCCGATGCGCGGATGCCAATCGAGGATTTGGAGAAGCATCTCCAGCGGCAGCTCGTCACCGAGGAGCAGGAGGAGGACATCGACACGCTGGGCGGGCTGGTCTTCTCCATCGCCGGCCGCATTCCGGCTCGCGGCGAGCTGGTGCGTCACCCGAGCGGCATCGAGTTCGAGGTGCTGGAAGCCGACCCGCGGCGGATCAAGCGGCTGCGCATTCACGTCCCGCAAGAAGAAGGCGAAGCGCAAGACGCCGCGCCATCCGAGACCAAGCAGGCTTAATGAGGCCAAGCGGCATGACGGGCGCCGCAACTTGGGTCGCCGGCCTCGGAGGGGCGCGGCGCGCACTGTTCGCCATTTTAATCGGCGCCTTTTCGGTTCTCGCCTTTGCACCCGTGCATGCCTGGCCCGTGCTGTTCATTACGTTCGGCGCGCTGGTGTGGCTGCTCGACGGTTGCCACGCCCAGGGCGAAAGCCTTGGGGGAAGGCTGAAATGCGCGGGAATCGTGGGTTTCTGGTTCGGTTTCGGCTATTTCCTCGCCGGACTCTATTGGATCGCCGAGGCCTTTCTGGTCGAGCCTTTGCGCCATGGCTGGCTGATCCCCTTGGTCATGACGGCAATGCCGGGCGGCATGGCGCTGTTCTTCGCCGCGGCCTGCGCGCTTGCCATGCTGCTCTGGCAACCGGGAGCGGGGCGGGTGTTCGCGCTCGCCATCGCCATCGGCCTCGCCGAATACGCCCGCGGCCATGTGCTGACCGGGCTTCCCTGGAATCTCGTCGGCTATGGGCTGCTTGCCAATTTGCCGCTGATGCAGCTCGCGGCCCTGCTCGGCGTCTATGCCTTGAGCCTCGTGGCCGTGCTGCTGTTCGCGAGTCCGTTGGCGATTTTCGCGCCCAACGACTCTGGTCTCGGCGGCGGCAAAGGCAGCATCGCGCTGGCCGGCGCGCTCGTGCTGCTGCTCGGGCTCGGCTATGTGTGGGGCGAGCGGCGGCTCGCCGGTGCTGCCCAGTCGAGCACGGATATTCGTCTGCGCATCGTCCAAGCCAATATCGACCAGGCCGACAAATGGCGCCCCGAGAACAGCGCCGAAATCTTCACCGACTATCTCGACCTCACCAAAGCGGGCGACATCTCCGGCATCGACATCGTCATCTGGCCGGAGACGGCCGTGCCGTTTCCCCTCGCCGATTCTCCCGACGCGCTGCTTGCCATCGGCGCCGTGCTGCCGGCGGGCAGCTCGCTCGTCGTCGGCTCGGGCCGGATCGTCGATGAGTTCGGCGCGGCGGACGAGTTCATCACCGAGCGCATCTATAACAGCCTGCTCGTCATCGACGATCAGGGCCGCGTCACCGGCAGCTACGACAAGATCCATCTCGTGCCGTTCGGCGAGTATCTCCCGTTCCAGGATTTCCTGGAGGGCCTCGGCGTCATGCAGCTCACCGGCGTGCGCGGCGGCTTCAGCGTCGGCTTAGGTCCGCGGCGTCTCACCGTGCCGGGCGCGCCGGCGGCGAGTCCGTTGATCTGCTACGAGATCATCTTCCCCGACGAGGTCATCGAGAACGGCGAGCGCCCCGGATGGATGCTCAACGTGACCAACGATGCGTGGTTCGGATCGAGCGCCGGGCCATATCAGCATTTCCATCAAGCGCGCGTGCGCGCGATCGAGCAAGGCTTGCCGGTCGCCCGCGCGGCGAACACCGGCATCTCGGCGGTGGTCGATCCCTACGGACGAATTCTCGCCGAGATCGGTCTCGGCGAGAAAGGCGTGATCGATTCGGACTTGCCCAAAGTGGGCCCGACGACTCCCTTCGTGCAGTTCGGAATTGTTCTCGAAATCTCGGTGTTGCTGCTCGGTTTTGCGGGCTGGCTCGCCTGCCGCGTGCAATCGTTCCGGGCGCACCATTAACGCAATCGAGACAAAAACGCGATGCGGCGCCAGCATGCTTGACGGAGATAAACCACGCCCCTATGAACGACCAGGGACAGGGACAATCATTTATCAAATTTTCGAGTGAGTATTTTCGAACCACATGACTATCACGAGTGAGCGAATGGCAGGCAAGAAGCCTAACCCCGTCGATGCACATGTCGGAAGCCGGGTACGTTTACGCCGAATGCTGCTTGGCATGAGTCAAGAGCGCCTCGGCGAGAGCATGGGACTGACGTTTCAGCAAGTACAAAAATACGAGAAGGGCGTGAACCGCATCGGCGCGAGCCGGCTGTTCCAAATCTCGAAAATCCTCGACGTGCCCGTGCAGTTCTTCTTCGAGGAAGCTCCGCATATCGGTGGTGATGGAACCTCGGCGCGGGGCATGGCCGAGCCGGACTCCGAAGCCTTCATCCTCGAATTCCTCAACAGCCGCGAAGGTCTCGAACTGAACCGCGCCTTCGTCAAAATCCCCGACGCCAAGGTGCGCAAGAGCGTGGTCGATCTGGTGCGGGCCTTGAGCGCGGCGGCAGCCGCTCCCTAAAATCGAATTGGTTGAGCGCGGGGGTTGACCCCGGGCTCAATGGTTGTAAGAACCGGGCGCGTTTTACGACCGCCGTCCGGTCTTCCTTCCTTTCGAACAGGGGGTCCCCACAGTGTCCCGCACGAACTACCTCTTCGCCAGTGAATTGGTGTCGGAAGGCCATCCCGACAAAGTGTGCGACCGCATCTCAGATGCCGTGGTCGATCTCTACCTCGCTGCCGATCCCCATTCGCGTGTCGCCATCGAGACCTTGGTCACCACCAACCGCATCGTCATGGCGGGCGAGGTGCGCGGGCCCGAGAGCGTGACGCCCGAGCTGATCGAGGCGGCGGCGCGGCGCGCCGTGCGCGAGATCGGCTACGAGCAGACAGGCTTCCACTGGGACTTGGCTGAGTTTCAATATTACGTGCATGAGCAATCCGCCGACATCGCGCGCGGCGTCGATGCCGATCTGGGCGCGCAAAAGGAGGAAGGCGCGGGCGACCAGGGCATCATGTTCGGCTATGCCTGCCGCGAGACCGAGCCCTTGATGCCGGCGCCGATCTTCTATGCCCACCGCATCCTGCACGAGATGGCCAAGGCGAGGCATACCGGCCGCACGCCCGAGCTTGGTCCCGACGCCAAGAGCCAGGTGAGCCTCGCTTACGAGAACGGCAAGCCGGTACGCGCGGACTCGATCGTGGTCTCCACGCAGCATGGCGAGGACGTGAGCCAGGAGCGCGTGCATCAGATCGTCCGCGGCTTCGTCGACGAAGTGATGCCAAAGGGCTGGGTCAACCGCGACACCAAGTTCTACGTCAACCCGACCGGCCGCTTCGTCATCGGCGGCCCGGACGGCGATACCGGCGTGACCGGGCGCAAGATCATCGTCGACACCTATGGCGGCGCGGCGCCGCATGGCGGCGGCGCCTTCTCCGGCAAGGACCCGACCAAGGTCGACCGCTCGGCCGCCTATGCCGCGCGCTATCTCGCCAAGAATGTCGTGGCGGCCGGGCTCGCCGACCGCTGCACGCTGCAAGTCTCCTACGCGATCGGCGTGTCGCAGCCGCTGTCGCTCTATGTCGATCTGCACGGCACCGGGAATGTCGCCGAGGACAAGCTCGAGGGCGCGCTGCGCGCGGTGATGGACTTAAGCCCGCGCGGCATCAGGGAGCATCTCAAGCTCAGCAAGCCGATCTATGAGCGGACCTCCGCTTACGGCCATTTCGGCCGGCAGCCCGACAATGATGGCGGCTTCTCCTGGGAGCGACTTGATCTGGTCGAGCCGATCCGCGGCGAGCTTTCGTAGGGTGGGCAAAGGCGCTGAAGCGCCATGCCCACCATCGTCGGTTCGACGTGGGCAACGGCCAAGCCGTTGCCCACCCTACGGTCCAGCCAAATGACGGAAGCTCGGCCGCTCAGGTCCTATGGCAGGCGCAAGGCCAAGCCGTTGAGCGCGCGGAAGGAGCGGCTGATCGGCGAGCTGTTGCCGCGTCTTCGGCTCGACCTCAAGACCCCACCGCCCGAAGATTTGAAGGACCTGTTCCCGGTCCCGGTCGGGGATGTCTGGCTCGAGATCGGCTTCGGCTCCGGCGAGCATCTCTTGTGGCAGGCCGAGCAGCATAAAGATGTCGGCTGCATCGGCTGCGAGCCCTTCATCAACGGCATGGGCACCCTGCTCGGCGCGATCGAGGATCGCGGTATCGACACGATCCGCGTGCATGACGCCGACGCGCGCGAGGTGCTGGCGTGGTTGCCGGACCGCTCGATCGGCCGCGTCTTCCTGCTGTTTCCCGACCCCTGGCCGAAAAAACGGCAGTTGAAGCGCCGGTTGCTCTGCGCGGACACGCTGAATGAGCTTGCACGCGTGCTCCGCCCAGGCGGCGAATTCAGATTTGCCTCCGACAATGGCGACTATGCGGCGCAGTCGCTGCTGCTCGCGCGGCAAAGCGGGGCGTTCACCTGGACCGCCGAGCGCGCGGCGGACTGGCGGGAGCGGCCTTCAGACTGGCCGCAAACGCGCTATGAACGTAAGGCGCTCGGCGAAGGACGGAAGTCCACCTATCTCAGCTTCAGCCGGCTTTGACCTCGGAGGATAAAATGAGACTTCGCTCCATTGCCTTGGCCATGACGCTGCTGCTCGTCCCAGGGATGGCCTTCGCAGAAACCGATATCGACGCCGTCTGTTACGACGACTGCGAGGCGGCGACGCATTCCAACCCAGACTATAAGGCCTGTGTCGCCCGCGCGGCCGACAAGGCCGATGCCGCGCTGAACCAGGCCTATAAGACCCTGCAAGACAAGATCCGCGCCGCCGGCAAGGACATGGGACAATCGCCGGACGTCCAGCTCGCCGACCTCAAGGACGCGCAGAAGCAATGGATCGCCTATCGCGATGGCAATTGCACGCTGGAGGACAGTCTCGCCTTCGGCGGCACGGCGATCGGCGGCAACTATTCGTCATGCCTCTGCGCGCTGACCTACGAGCGCATCACCGACTTCCAGCGCATCGGCAAACAGGTCCTCGGTCTGGAATAGCCCCGCACCAGCCCAATTCGGCCCTTGAAACGCTTGAAAACCTCGAAAAAGCTCGTATATTACGCACCGAACTCATGATTGGTTTTGATCAGGAGTGGGCCTTTCGCCCGCTCCTTTTTGTTAGGCTCATCGCTTCCTCGCCTTGGCCGAGGACCACGACCCGAAAAACATGTCGAGCGCCAGCGCCAATGAAGATCGCCGCTTCACCCGCGAGACGGGACCGGCGCGGGCCATCGCCGACCTCGCCGAGCCAGTGCTCGAGGAGCTCGGCTTCAGGCTGGTCAGGGTCAAGGTCTCGGGCCGCGACGGCGGCACGGTGCAGATCATGGCCGAGCGGCCGAGCGGGGAGATGAGCGTTGAGGATTGCGCGACCATCAGCCGGCGGCTGTCGCCGGTGCTCGATGCTTACGACCCGATGCCCGCTCAGTACCGGCTCGAAGTGTCGTCGCCCGGCATCGACCGGCCTTTGGTCCGGCCGAGCGACTTCGCGTTATGGGCGGGTCATGAAGCCAAGATAGAGCTTACGGAGCTGGTCGACGGCAGGAAGCGGTTCAGGGGCCTGATCGAGGGCGTGGTGAAGGACGAAGTGCGGTTGAAGATTGAGCTAGAAGGCAAGGCCGAGCCGGTGACGATCGGCCTTCCCTTTTCGCTCATCAACGAAGCGAAGCTCATCGCCGATATAGAGAGCTTCAAGGCAGACCTTTCGGGCAGGAAGCCCGCGCATTGAGAATTGGAGGCTAGAGAGATGGCTCAGGCAGGCGTCAGCGCCAACAGGCTGGAGCTCTTGCAGATCGCGGACGCGGTCGCGCGCGAGAAGGCGATCGACCGCCAGGTGGTGATCACCGCCATGGAGGACGCGATCCAGAAGGCGGCGAAATCCCGCTACGGCAGCGAGAACGAGATCAAGGCCGAGGTCGATCCCAAGACCGGCGAGATCAGGCTGGCGCGGCTGCTCGAAGTGGTCGAGGCGGTTACCCTGGAAGCAACACAGGTCTCGCTCGAGGAGGCACGGCGCCGCAACCCGGCAGCGCAAGTCGGCGACTTCATCGCCGAGCCCCTGCCCCCGCTCGATTTCGGCCGCGTCGCCGCGCAGAACGCCAAGCAGGTGATCGTGCAGAAGGTGCGCGAGGCGGAGCGCGAGCGTCAATACGACGAATACAAGGACCGCGTCGGCGAGATCGTCAACGGCATCGTCAAGCGCGTCGAGTACGGCAATGTCATCGTCGATCTCGGCCGCGCCGAGGCTATCGTGCGCCGCGACGAGACGCTGCCGCGCGAGAATTTCCGCTACGGCGACCGCATCCGCGCTTATGTCTATGACGTGCGCCGCGAGCAGCGCGGCCCGCAGATTTTCCTGTCGCGCACGCATCCGGAATTCATGGCCAAGCTGTTCGCGCAAGAAGTTCCCGAGGTCTATGAGGGCATCGTCACCATCAAGTCGGTGGCGCGCGATCCCGGCAGCCGCGCCAAGATCGCGGTGGTGTCGCGCGACGCCTCGATCGACCCCGTCGGCGCCTGCGTCGGCATGCGCGGCAGCCGCGTGCAGGCCGTCGTCAACGAGCTGCAAGGCGAGAAGATCGACATCATTCAGTGGTCGCCCGACGCCGCGACCTTCATCGTCAATGCGTTGGCGCCGGCCGAAGTGGTCAAGGTCGTGCTCGACGAGGATGCCGAGCGCATCGAGGTGGTGGTGCCGGATCAGCAGCTCTCGCTGGCTATTGGGCGGAAAGGTCAAAATGTACGGCTCGCTTCGCAGCTCACAGGTTGGGACATCGACATCATGACCGAGGCCTCGGAATCGGAGCGGCGCCAAGCCGAGTTCGCCGAGCGATCCTCGACCTTCATGGAGGCGCTCGACGTCGACGAGGTCATCGCCCAGCTGCTCGCGTCGGAAGGCTTCAGCTCGGTCGAGGAAGTGGCCTTTGTCGAGCCGTCGGAAATCGCCTCGATCGAAGGCTTCGACGAAAACACCGCCGCCGAGATCCAGACCCGCGCGCGCGAGCATCTCGAGAAGCTCGAGGCCGAGCTCGAAGCGAAGCGCAAGGCGCTCGGCGTCGCCGACGAGGTCGCCGAGGTGCCGGGCATCACGACGGCAATGCTGGTCACGCTCGGCGAGGCCAATATCAAGACGGTCGAGGATCTGGCCGATTGCGCCACCGACGACCTCGCCGGCTGGAGCGAGCGCAAGGATAAAGAGACCATCCGCCATGACGGCGTGCTGGATTCATTCGGCCTGACCAAGAACCAGGTCGAGGATTTGATCCTGGCGGCGCGCGTCAAGGCGGGCTGGATCACCGAAGCCGATCTCGCGCCCGAGCCTGCCGAGGGCGAGGGCGAAGGCGAAGAGGCTGCCGCCGAGGCGGGCGCCGAGACTGGCACCGAGGCCACGCCAAACGGCGCGAGCGCCTGATGCGGCGGCGAGGAGACCATAATTGCGGCGAGCGGCGGCTGAGCAGAGAGACGAGGGCCAAGACGGCGTCGATGACGGCGTCCGCAGCTGCGCGCTCACCCGCGTGCGGAGGCCGAAAGACGAGCTGATCCGCTTCGTGCTGGGGCCTGACGGCGCGATCGTCCCCGACCTCAAGGAGAAGCTGCCCGGGCCGCGGCGTATGGCTGACCGCGGACCAGGATATTGTCGCCAAAGCGGCCAAACGCAACGTTTTCGCCCGCGCGCTCAAGACCGAAGCCAAGGTGCCGGAGGGCTTGGCCGGCCTAGTGGACCGGCTGCTCGCAGACGCCGCCCTTTCGGCGCTTGGCCTTGCCAACAAGGCCGGCGAGGCGGTGTTTGGCCATGCCAAGGTCGAGGAAGCGCTGGGCAAAGGCCGCGTGCTAGCCCTGGTTCATGCCAAGGACGCCGCGGAGGATGGTTGCCGCAAGCTCGACGGCAAAGCCAAAGGATTGCGCGAGGGAAGCCCGATTCCCGCCACCCGCGCCTTCAGCTCCGACGAATTGAGTTTGGCATCGGGTAGGACAAATGTGATACATGCTGCCCTCATCCAGGGTGGAGCGGCTCGGAAATTCCTCGCGGCGGCCGCGCGCGTGGAGCGCTACCGCAATGGCAGCAACGCGTTCGCCAACCAGAATGGATCGGATACGGACAAAGAATGAGTGAGACCAACGAGACTGAAGACAAGACCGCTCGCGGAGGGCGCAAAATGACGCTCAACGTGCGCCGGACGGTGGAATCCGGCCATGTGCGCCAGAGCTTCAGCCATGGGCGCTCGAAGTCCGTTCTGGTCGAGAAGAAGAAGCGCCGGGCGATCGGCGCGGGCGGAGCCGCCCAGCCGGTGGAAGAAGCGGCACCAGCGCCGCGTGTCGCCGAGCCCACGCAGAAACCCGCTCAGGACGATACTCGGGCGCGTCAAGCTCGTGTCGTGCTGCCGCAGCTCTCCGAGGAGGAGAAGGACGCGCGGATGCGCGCGCTCGCCGATTCGCGCCAGCGCGAGGCCGTCGAGCGCGAGAAGGCCAAGGAAACGGCAGCGATCCAAGTCGTCACCGAGGTGCAGCGCACCAAGGAGCGCGAAGAGGCCGACGAGCGTAAGCGCAAGGAAGACGAGCGGCATCAGGCCGAGGCCAAGGCGCGCAAGGTCGGCGAGGAGACCGCGCGCAAGCACCTCCCCAAGGAGGAGCCTGAAGAGGCTCCGCGCACGGCTGACGCCCGCCATAAGAAGAGCGTCACCGCGCCGCGCCGCGGCGAGGAGCGCCGGGTGCGCGGCCGGCTCACGATCATCAACGCGCTCGACGAAGAGCAGCGCCAGCGGAGCCTTGCCTCGCTGAAGCGCCGTCAGGAGCGGCAGAAGAAGCAGATCACCGGCCCGCAAGCGCAGGCGAAGATCCAGCGCGAGGTCGTGATCCCCGAGGTCATCACCATTCAGGAGCTGGCCAACCGCATGGCCGAGCGAGGCGTCGACGTCATCAAATATCTGATGAAGGACGGCGCCATGCACAAAATCACCGACGTGATCGATTCCGACACGGCCCAGCTCGTCGCCGAGGAATTCGGCCACACGGTCAGGCGCGTCTCGGAGGCCGACGTCGAGGAAGGCTTTATCGGCGCCGAGGACCAGAGCGCGGATTTGCAGCCGCGCGCGCCGATCGTCACCATCATGGGCCATGTCGATCACGGCAAGACTTCGCTGCTCGACGCGATCCGCACGACCAATGTCGTCAGCCAGGAGGCGGGCGGCATCACCCAGCATATCGGCGCCTATCAGGTGGTGACGCCGCTCGGCAACAAGATCACTTTCATCGACACACCGGGCCACGAGGCGTTCACCGCCATGCGGCAGCGCGGCGCCCAGGTGACCGACATCGTGGTTCTGGTGGTCGCGGCCGACGACGGCGTGAAGCCGCAGACGGTCGAAGCCATCAATCACGCCAAGGCCGCCGGCGTGCCGATGATCATCGCCATCAACAAGATCGACAAGCAGGGCGCCGACCCGCAGCGGGTACGCACCGAATTGCTCAGCCACGAGATCGTGGTGGAAAGCCTCGGCGGCGATACGCTGGAGATCGAGGTCTCGGCGTTGAAGCGGACCGGCCTCGACAGGCTGTTGGAGGCGATCGCGCTGCAGGCCGAGGTGCTGGAGCTCACCGCCAATCCGGATCGCGCCGCCGAGGGCGTGATCGTCGAGGCCAAGCTCGAACGCGGGCGCGGCCCTGTCGGCACCGCGCTGATCCAGCGCGGCACGCTTCACGTCGGCGATCTCATCGTCGCCGGCTCGGCCTATGGCCGCGTGCGCGCGCTGATCAATGAGCTCGGCGAGCAGGTGACGAGCGCCGGCCCGTCGGTTCCCGTCGAGGTGCTCGGCTTCGATTCCGCACCCGAGGCGGGCGATCAGTTCGCCGTGGTGGAGAACGAGGCGCGCGCGCGGGAGATCACCGATTATCGCGTGCGCGAGCGGCGCAAGCGCCTGGCGGTGGCCGGCGCCCGCGGCAGCCTCGAGCAGATGATGACCAATCTGAAGGCCGCCGGCACCAAGGAGTTCACCCTCCTGGTCAAGGGCGACGTGCAAGGCTCGGTCGAGGCTATCGTCGCGGCGCTCGACAAGATGGGCACCGACGAGGTTCGCGCGCGCATCGTCCATGCCGGTGTCGGTGGCATCACCGAATCCGATGTCGGGCTTGCCGCCACCTCCGGGGCGGTCGTGCTCGGCTTCAATGTGCGCGCTAATTCGCAAGCCCGCGAGGCGGCCGAGCGCGAGGGCGTGGAGATCCGCTATTACGCCGTGATCTACGACCTGGTCGACGAGGTGAAGCAGGCCATGTCCGGCATGCTGGCGCCGACGCGGCGCGAGACCTTCCTCGGCAATGCCGAGATCCTGGAGGTGTTCGCCATCTCCAAGGTGGGCAAGGTGGCAGGCTGCCGCGTGACCGAAGGCAAGGTCGAGCGCGGCGCGCAAGTCCGGCTGATCCGCGATAACGTCGTGGTGCATGAAGGCAAGCTGTCCACCTTGAAGCGCTTCAAGGACGAGGTGCGCGAGGTGACCGCCGGCCAGGAATGCGGCATGGCGTTCGAGGGCTACCAGGACATGCGCCCGGGCGACGTGATCGAGTGCTTCGAGGTCGAGCACGTCCAGCGCACGCTGTAATCCGCGATCGGGCGGCCTTCGACCGCCTCCATCTCAAGAGCAAGGCATATGATCGCGCGCGACAAGGGTAAGTCGCCTCAAGGCAAGGCACCCTCGCAACGCCAGCTGAAAGTGGGCGAGATGATCCGGCACGCGCTCGCCGACATCTTCTCCCGCGGCGAGGTCGTCGATGAGGTGTTGGACAAGCATTCGCTGACCGTGCCCGAGGTGCGCATGTCGCCGGACCTCAAGCTCGCCACCGCCTATGTGATCCCGCTCGGCGGCGGCACGGCCGAGGCCGACGAGGCGGTCGAGCATCTCGAACTGCACAAGCGCTATCTGCGCGGCCTGCTCGCCAAGCGGGTCAGCATGAAATTCATGCCCGAACTCAAATTCAAGGTCGACACCACCTTCCAAGCGTCCGCCCGGATCGACGAGCTGCTCGCCCGGCCTGAGGTCGTTCGCGACCTCGACGACTGACGCAACAGACAAGCGGGGCAGCGAATGGCGCGGCAGCGTAAAGGTCTGGCCGTCAACGGGTGGCTCATCTTCGACAAGCCGCAAGGCATGACCTCGACGCTGGCCGTGACGCGCGTCAAGCGGCTCTACCAGGCCGCCAAGGCGGGGCACGCGGGCACGCTCGACCCGCTCGCCACCGGCGTGCTGCCGATCGCGCTCGGCGAAGCGACCAAGACCGTGCCGTTCGTGGTCGAGGGCAGCAAGGAATACCGCTTCACCGTCCGCTTCGGCGCGGAAACCGACACCGACGACGCCGAGGGCAAGGTGGTGGCGTCGAGCGAGCAGCGCCCGACCCGGGCCGAGATCGAGGCCAGGCTTGCGGACTTCACCGGCGAGATCGATCAGGTGCCGCCGCGCTATTCGGCGCTCAAGGTCGACGGCGCGCGCGCTTACGAGCTTGCTCGCGACGAGGAGGAATTCGAGCTGGCATCCCGGCGCGTGTCGATCGAGAGCCTCACGCTGATCGACCACCCCGACCAAGATCGTTGCGTGCTGGAGACGCATTGCGGCAAGGGCACCTATGTGCGCTCGCTCGCCCGCGATCTCGGCCGCGCGCTCGGCGCGCTCGGCCATGTCGAAGCCTTGCGCCGCACCCGCGTCGGGCCGTTCAGCCAGGAGCGCGCGGTTACGCTTGCGGCGCTCGAGGCGCTGGCCGAGAGCGGCGGCCACGAGGCGCTGCTGAGCGCGCTCCTCCCGGTCGAGACGGCGCTTTGCGACATCCCGGCGCTTGCCGTCGCAGGGCCTGACGCGGATCGGCTGAGGCGGGGCCAAGCGGTCTTGCTCAGAGGCCGCGATGCCCCCATTCTCGAAGGCACCGTCTACGCGGTGTCGCGCGGAATGCTGGTTGCCATCGGCGAGGTGAGCCGAGGCGAGCTGAAGCCAAAGCGCATTTTCAATCTGCCGCGCTAAGCGGCGACTTCCCAAGGGAGGGAACGATGACGAGATTTGTGGTGGCGGCGATCGCGCTGCTCATGATCCAGGGCGTCGGGCTTGCCGCCGAGGGCGAGCGCTGCAAGGTGACCGACCCCACCGGCACCCCGCTCAATGTGCGGGACAGCCCCAATGGCAAGATCACCGGCACGCTCGCCAACGGAAGCCTCGTCGGGATCGTCGAATACAAGGACGCCGCCAACGGCAAACCTTGGGTCAAGATCGTCGATCACAAGACCAAGAAGCCGATCGGCTGGGTTTTCCGCGAGTTCGTCTCCTGCTTCTAGCGGCGTTAACTCGTAGAGATTCCGCTGGCCTCGCGGCCGATAATCCCTATATTGCAGCCACGCGCGGACGCGGTTTACCACTCGCACGCGCATCGAGCCGACCGTGCTGGACGACATCCCGGCCCGGCCCCTTAAAACCCCTAACAGCAAGGATCATACGATGTCGATCAGCGCTGAGCGCAAACAAGAGCTCATCCAGGAATATGCGACCAAGTCCGGCGACACCGGCTCACCAGAAGTCCAAGTCGCCATCCTGACCGAGCGGATTACCAATCTCACAGAGCATTTCAAGACGCACGGTAAAGACAATCATTCGCGCCGGGGGCTACTCAAGATGGTCAGCCAGCGGCGCCGGCTGCTCGATTACGTCAAGTCTTCCGACGAAGATCGTTACCAGAAGCTCATCAACCGGTTGGGCATCCGCCGGTGACGGTGACCGTCATGGCGGGCCATCCCGCTTTTGCGCTTGTCAATTCTGTGACCTGGGCAGCTCTCGCAAGGGCGAGCAGCGCCCCCACTCTTACCCACGCATTGGGACACCAACATGTTTCATAAACACACCGTAGAAATCGAATGGGCGGGACGCCCGCTCAAGCTCGAGACCGGCCGCATCGCGCGGCAGGCCGATGGCGCCGTGCTCGCCACTTATGGCGGCACCACCGTTCTCGCCACCGTCGTCGCCGCCAAGGAGGAGAGGGCCGGCATCGACTTCTTCCCTCTCACCGTGAACTACCAGGAGAAGACCTTCGCCGCGGGCAAGATCCCCGGCGGCTATTTCAAGCGCGAAGGTCGTCCGACCGAGAAGGAAACCCTTACCTCGCGGCTGATCGACCGGCCGATCCGGCCGCTCTTCGCCAGCGGCTTCAAGAACGAGACGCAAGTCGTCGCCACTGTGCTCTCCCACGACATGGAGAACGATCCTGACGTCCTGGCGATGATCGCGGCCTCCGCGGCGCTCACCCTGTCCGGCGTTCCCTTCATGGGGCCGATCGCCGCCGCGCGCGTCGGCTATATCGACGGCAATCATGCGCTGAACCCGATGATCGACGAAATGCGGGAGAGCACGCTCGACCTGGTGGTGGCCGGCACCGCCGACGCCGTGCTGATGGTCGAATCCGAGGCCAAGGAATTGCCCGAGGATGTCATGCTCGCCGCCGTGATGTTCGGTCACAAGCACTTCCAGCCGGTGCTCGACGCCATCGTCAAGCTGGCCGAGCGTGCCGCCAAGGAGCCTTGGGATCTCAAGCCCAAGGATGACGGCAAGACGGTCGAGACCGTGCGCAGCGCCGCCGAGGCCGAGCTGCGCGAGGCTTATGCGATCGCCGGCAAGCAGGAGCGCCGCGACCGCGTGGCCGCCATCAAGGAGAAGGTCGTCGCCGCGCTGGTGCCGGCCGATGCCGACGCCACGCTGGCGCCGAAGATCGCCGGCGCCTTCAAGGAGGCGGAGAAAGAGGTCGTCCGCTCCAGCATTCTCAACACCAAGAAGCGCATCGACGGGCGCGATCTCACCACCGTTCGGCCCATCGTCTGCGAGGTCGGCATCCTGCCGCGTACGCATGGCAGCGCGCTGTTCACCCGGGGCGAGACCCAGGCGCTTGCCGTCGCCACGCTCGGCACCGGCGAGGACGAGCAATATGTCGACGCGCTGCAGGGCACCTACAAAGAGACCTTCATGCTGCACTACAATTTCCCGCCTTATTCGGTGGGCGAGGTCGGGCGCATGACCGGTCCCGGCCGGCGCGAGATCGGCCACGGCAAGCTGGCTTGGCGGGCGATCCACCCGGTGCTGCCGGACCGCGAGAGCTTCCCCTACACCATCCGCATCGTCTCGGAAGTCACCGAGTCCAACGGCTCCTCGTCGATGGCGACGGTGTGCGGCTCATCGCTTGCCATGATGGACGCGGGCATTCCGCTGAAGCGCTCGGTGGCGGGCATCGCCATGGGCCTGATCAAGGACGGCGACAAGTTCGCCGTGCTGTCCGACATCCTCGGCGACGAGGACCATCTCGGCGACATGGACTTCAAGGTGGCGGGCACGTCCGAAGGCGTCACCTCGCTGCAGATGGATATCAAGATCACCGGCATCACCGAGGAGATCATGAAGGTCGCGCTCGATCAGGCGCGCGAAGGCCGCATGCATATCCTCGGCGAGATGGACAAGGCGCTCAACGAGGCGCGGCCGGAGCTCGGCGAATACGCCCCGCGCATCGAGACCATCCACATCCCGGTCGACAAGATCAGGGAAGTGATCGGCTCGGGCGGCTCGGTGATCCGCGAGATCGTCGCCGAATCCGGCGCCAAGATCGACATCTCCGACGACGGCACCGTCAAGATCGCCTCGGCCAACGCCGAGTCGATCCGCGCCGCGATCGGCCGCATCAAGGGCATCACGTCCGAACCCGAGGTCGGCACGATCTACCAGGGCAAGGTGGTCAAGGTGATGGAGTTCGGCGCCTTCGTGAACTTCTTCGGTCCCAAGGACGGGCTCGTGCATATCTCGCAGCTCGCCGACGGCCGGCCGAAGGCGGTCACCGACGTGGTCAAGGAAGGCGACCAGGTTTGGGTGAAGCTGCTCGGCTTCGACGAGCGCGGCAAGGTCGAGACTCTCGATGAAGGTCGTCGACCAGGCGACCGGCAAGGAGCGCGAGAAGGCCGAGGCCGCGAGCTAACCGGCCTATGCGTCATCGGATTACGCATCATGCCCGGCCTTGTGCCGGGCATGACTGTCTTATGCCTAGCCTAATTGGAATTGGCAGGAGGCGGCGCTGGGGTGCTGCCGCCACCGTCCTTCGCGCATTTGGTGGCGATGACGAGATAGTCCTTGTGCTGGGCCTGCCACTCTTCCGACTTGGCCTTGGCCGAGCCGACGCATTGGATCACGTCCTCGGAGACGACCTCGGGCAACGGGATCTCCTGGCAGGTATTGGGCGGAGCCGCGAGGCACGCAATCAGTACGAGATGGACGGCCATGGCCCGTCATTCCTCCTTGTAAACTCTCAACAACCCCTCGCCGCCTTTTAGCCAAGCTAAGGAATTTTCGCAATAGAATCCGCGCTCTATGCCTAAAGCGCAACTACTGCGCAGCTTCCCTCGGCGCCTTCTCGACGGGAGCCGCGGTCTCCTCGGCCTGCTCGATGGTCTTGAGCGAAGCGATGCTCGGCATGGCGATGGTCGAGTAGCCGCAATCGACGAAATGCACCTCGCCGGTGACGGCGCCCGACAGATCCGACAGAAGGTAGAGCGCGGCGCCGCCGACTTCGTCCAAAGTCGGCGAGCGGCGCATCGGCGCGTGGCGCTGCTGATAATGCAGCAGCGTGCGCGCATCCGAGATGCCCGCGCCGGCAAGCGTGCGCATCGGCCCCGCCGACAGCGCATTGACCCTGATCCCTTGCGGGCCGAAGTCGGAGGCGAGATAGCGCACGCTGGTCTCGAGCGCCGCCTTGGCGACGCCCATCACGTTGTAGCAGGGCACCACGCGCGTCGCGCCGCCATAGGTGAGCGTCAGCAGCGAGCCGCCTGACGGCATCAAATCGGCGGCAAGCTTGCAGATCTCCGTGAACGAGAAGCAGGAGATCACCATGGTGTGCTCGAAATTCTTGCGGGTCGTGTCGGCGTAGCGCCCGCGCAGCTCGTTGCGGTCGGAGAAGGCGAGCGCGTGCACGACGAAATCGAGCGAGCCCCATTTCTTGCGGATCACCTCGAACACACGCTCAACGCTTTGCAGATCCTCGACGTCGCACTCCTCGATGATCTTGGCGCCGATGCCTTCGGCGAGCGGAACGGCGCGGCGGCCGAACGCGCCGCCCTGATAGGAGAACGCAAGCTCGGCGCCCTGACCGTGCAGCACGCGGGCGATGCCCCAGGCGATCGAGCGGTCGTTAGCCACCCCCATCACCAGTCCCCTTTTCCCCGCCATCAACGGCCCGGGGTCTGCGATATCTCTTGTTGTTGCCATTGCACTTACTCTGGTTATGGGTTGCCCCGTTACGTGTGTTCTCGTTCTTCAACCATCCAGACGACGAAAGACCAGCGTGGCGTTAGTGCCGCCGAACCCGAAGCTATTCGACATAACAGTATTAATGGAGACATTGTCCTGCCGCTTGCGCACGATGGGCATGTCGGCGAACACCGGGTCGAGCGTCTCGATATTGGCGGATTCGCAGATGAAGCCGTTGTTCATCATCAGCAGCGAATAGATCGCCTCATGCACGCCGGCCGCGCCGAGCGAATGGCCGGTCAGCGATTTGGTGGCGCTGATCGGCGGACATTTGTCGCCGAATACCTCGCGGATCGCCTCGATCTCCTTGAGGTCGCCGATCGGGGTCGAGGTGGCATGCGGATTGATGTAGTCGACGCCGTCAGGAACATTCTGCATCGACATGCGCATGCAGCGCACAGCGCCCTCGCCGGAGGGCTGCACCATGTCGTAGCCGTCGGACGTGGCGCCGTAGCCGATCAGCTCGGCATAGATGCGGGCGCCGCGCGCCTTGGCGTGCTCGAGCTCCTCGAGCACCACGACGCCGGCGCCGCCGGCAATGACGAAGCCGTCGCGGTCGGCATCATAGGCGCGGCTCGCGACCTCGGGCCGGTCGTTGAAATCCGATGACATGGCGTTCATGGCGTCGAACAGGACTGAGAGCGTCCAGTCGAGCTCCTCGCCGCCGCCGGCAAACACGATGTCCTGCTTGCCCAACTGGATCAGCTCGGAGCCGTTGCCGATGCAATGCGCCGATGTCGAGCAGGCGGAGGCGATCGAATAGCTCACGCCCTTGATGTGATAGGGCGTCGAAAGCGTCGCGGAATTGGTCGAGCACATCGCTTTCGGCACTTCGAAGGGGCCGACCTTCTTGGGGCCCTTCTCGCGTGTGGTGTCGGCAGCCTGGACGATGGCACGGGTCGAGGGTCCGCCGGATCCCATGATCAGCCCGGTCTTCTCGTTGGAGATGTCGGTCTCCTCGAGGCCCGAATCGCGGATTGCCTGCTCCATGGCGATGTAGTTCCAGGCAGCGCCCTCGCCCATGAAGCGCCGCACCTTGCGGTCGATCATGCCCTCCCAGTCGAGCTTCGGCGCGCCATGCACCTGGCAGCGGAAGCCGAGCTCGGCATATTTGTCGGCCTTGACGATGCCGGATTTCGCCTCGCGCAACGACGCAAGCACCTCCTGGGCGCTGTTGCCGATGGAGGACACGATGCCCATGCCGGTCACGACCACACGTTTCATCGGGTCAAAATCCTAGGAATCAAGGCCGCGATCTATCACGGATCATGCTTGAGCGGGTGCGGCTTCGCCCGCCTGGAACAGCCCGACCCGCAAGTCCTTGGCCGTATAGATGGTCTCGCCGTCGGCCTTAAGCCAGCCATCCCCGGTGCCGAGGGTGAATTTACGCCGGATCACCCGCTTCAGCTCGACGATATATTCGAGCTTCTTCATGGTCGGCAGCACCATGCCGGAGAATTTCACCTCGCCGACGCTTAACGCGCGCCCCTTGCCGGGGGCGCCGAGCCAGCCGAGGAAGAAGCCCAACAATTGCCACAGCGCGTCGAGCCCGAGGCAGCCCGGCATGACCGGATCGCCCTTGAAATGGCAGGGGAAAAACCAGAGATCGGGCTTCACGTCGAGCTCGGCGACGATCCGCCCATAGCCGTGTTCGCCACCCTCTTCGGCGACATGCGAGATGCGGTCGAACATCAGCATGGGCGGCAGCGGCAATTGCGCATTGCCGGGGCCGAACAATTCGCCCCGCGCGCAGGCCAGCAAATCCTCATAGTCGTATTGGTCCCGCCGCTCAGACATCGATGCTCGATTTCCTCCCACCCAGTCACGCTTTACGAAATTTGGTTGGTTTCCTAACACAGACAAGGGCCCTTCAAAAGCCCGCGTCTCCCGGGACCGAGGCCCCTTTTTCCGGGACTAAAGGCGTAGCTTGGAAAGGTGTCGGGCATTGGACGGACGCCCTCTCGCCCCCATCTGACGTGGGTCAATGGCGTTAAGTTGCGGGGGAGAGGTCTTTCAGACTATATTTCCCTGAATTTGTCGGACATGGTCAGCAAGATGCACAGGCCGCCTCAGGGCACGCACAGAGTTTCAACCGAGCCCACGCCGGGCAACGTCGCCAAGATCCTGCGTAGCGCGGGGCTTAGGCCGACGCGGCAGCGCGTGGCTCTGGCACATCTCCTATTCGCCGAGGGCGACCGTCACGTCACGGCGGAGACGCTGCATGAGGAGGCGCTGGCGAAGAAAGTGCCGGTGTCGCTCGCGACGGTCTACAACACGCTGCACCAATTCACCGAGGCGGGGCTGCTGCGCGAGGTCGCGGTGGAAGGCGCCAAGACCTATTTCGACACCAACACGTCGAACCACTACCATTTCTTCTGCGAGCATTCCGGCAAGCTGATGGATATCTCGACCGGCTCGATCCGCATCGAGGGGCTGCCCGAGGCTCCCGACGGCATGGCCATCTCCCGCGTCGATGTCTTGGTGCGGCTGGTCGGCAAGCGATAGCCGGTAGGCGGCCTACTTCACTTCCTCGCCTTTATAGACGCCCCACAGCTTGTCCTGCTGGACGTAGCCGGAATAGTCGTCGACCGAGACGTTGCACCATTCCCCGTCGCAGGACAGCACATTGCCGAGCACGCCGGACTGGAGTTCGGCGACGGCGCGCGAGCCCGTGGAATTCGAGCTGTAAAGTCGCACGCGCTCCTCGTCTTTCGACCAGGGCGTGACCAGCGCCGTGCGCCGCGCGCTAAGCAGGCTGTGGAACACCCAACCGTCGGCGCCTTCGCTGTCGCGCACGCGCCGCCAATTGTCGGACTCGGCGATCACCTCGACGGGGAGTCCCGCGCGGGAGAACACCCAGACGATGGCCTGATCGGTGCTCGGGCCCTTGCGAACATTAACCTTGTCGGACTTGAGACTGACGAAACGCGGGAGGGGCAGCGCCGACTTACCGGTCGCCTCGACCGCGGCCTGCCGCACCTTGTCCTCGGCGGCGCTCGGACCGACGGCCGACGCCACGATCAGCAGCGCCAACGCCGCTCCGGCCCCGATCGAAATGCGATGTCTCACCCTTGACCCACCTTGCCGCCGGCTTGCAAGTCCCGCAACGGGCTTCGGGGCCCGAATCGCCCCGCCGCCATATGATCCTGGATGGCCGATAAAAGTGAAAGGATCGTGGCTCCAGGACAAGATGGCTCTTTATCTCGCAAAGCCGCTTCTGTTAGAGAAAGGCGCGCTTCGCCTGAAGCGCCGCAAAATGACGCGGGAAATCCCCCTCCCGCCGTAAATCCTAACTGGACTGGTGATGGCTGACCGACCTCTCGTTATCGTCACGCGCAAGCTCCCCGATGTGGTGGAGACGCGGTTGCGCGAGCTTTTCGATGCAAGGCTCAATCTCGAGGACAAGCCCTTCACGCGCGAAGAGCTGATCGACGCGGCGAAGACCGCCAATGTGCTGGTGCCGACCGTCACCGACCGCATCGACCGATCCGTACTGAGCCAGGCCAGCCCCAATCTCAAGCTGATCGCCCAATTCGGCACCGGCGTCGATAATATCGACCTGGAGACGGCGCGGAACCGCTCGATCCTCGTCACCAACACGCCCGGCGTGCTGACCGAGGACACCGCCGACATGACCATGGCGCTGATCCTCGCCGTGCCGCGGCGGCTGACGGAAGGCGCCGCGGTGCTCCGCAGCGGCGCCAACGGCTGGCATGGCTGGTCGCCGACCTGGATGCTCGGCCACCGCATCTTCGGCAAGCGGCTCGGCATTGTCGGCATGGGGCGGATCGGCCAGGCCGTGGCCAAGCGCGCCAGGGCGTTCGGGCTGCAAATCCACTATCACAATCGGCGGCGCGTGACGCCCGACATCGAGACGGCGCTCGAGGCCACCTATTGGGACAGCCTCGACCAGATGATCGCCCGCATGGACATCATCTCGATCAACTGCCCGCATACGCCGGCAACCTATCATCTGCTCTCGGCGCGGCGGCTCGCGCTGCTGAAGCCGTCCGCCTATATCGTCAACACCGCGCGCGGCGAGGTGATCGACGAGAATGCGCTCGCCCGCATGATCGAGAACAACGAGCTTGCCGGCGCCGGCCTCGACGTGTTCGAGCATGAGCCGGCGGTGAACCCGAAGCTGCTCAAGAGCAACAAGGTCGTCGTGCTGCCGCATATGGGCTCGGCGACGCTCGAAGGCCGCATCGACATGGGCGAGAAGGTGATCATCAACATCAAGACCTTCCTCGACGGCCACGCGCCCCCCGACCGCGTCCACCCGGCGATGTTTTGATTCAGAAGTCTGGAATCAAACTCCGAGAACCGCTCAATCTCCATCCCTCCCCTTGATGGGGAGGGCGGCGCGCTACTTCAGCGCGCCGGGTGGGGTGAATCCCTGTTCGGAGGAGTCCCACCCCGGCGTCGCAAGCGACGCCGGACCTCCCCACAAGGGGGAGGTAGGGAGCAAGCGGCGGCTCTCGGAGTTCAATGCTTTCCAAGCTCCGGCGACTGCACATGCTCGGGGCGGAAGCCCATGCCGATCAGCCGCGCGGGGAATCGCCGCAGAAACGGGAAGCGGTTGAACATCGTCAGGATGAAAGGTGGCTTGGGCTGCTCGGTCATGCCGAGCACGTTGGTGATGACGCGCTTCTGCACGAAGAGCTGCACGGCCTGCGTCATCTTGGTCGGCCATTCGCGGCGCGCCTGCACGCTGCCGAGCTGGGCGGCCGGCACGCGTCCCTTGCTGAGCGGCTGCCAAAGCAGATTGGCGGCGGCGACCGCGTCTTGAATGGCGAGATTGATGCCGACCCCGCCGATCGGCGACATGGCATGCGCCGCATCGCCGATGCAAAGCAGCCCAGGCCGGCTCCAGCGCTTGAGCCGATCCACCGTAACGGTGAGCAGCTTCGCATCGTCCCAGGCGGCGATCTCCTGGACACGGTCGGCGAATTCAGGGTTGAGGCCTGCGACAGCGGCGCGGAACGCATCCAGCCCCTTGCTGCGCAGCACGTCGAAGCCGCCTTTCGGGATGACATAAGCGCATTGCCAATAATCGCCGCGGTCGAGCGTGACGAACACCACGCCGGCCTGGATGCGGCCGAGCGTCTGGGCGCCGTCGGTTGCGCGCTTGGAGAGCCGGAACCAGATCACGTCCATCGGCGCGCCGAAATCCTCGACCTTCAGCCCGGCGCGCTCGCGCACGTCGGAGTGGCGGCCATCGGCGCCAACGACGAGATCGGCCCTGACCTCGAGTGGGCCCTCCGGCGTCTCGGCATGCAGGCCAAGCACGCGGCCATGCTCCGTGATCAGATCGGTGACGCGCGCGCGCATCTTGAGATGGAAGCCCGGATAGCGGCGGGCCTGCTCGGCAAGAAAATCCAGAAAGTCCCATTGCGGCATCAAGGCGATGAATCGGCAATGCGTCTGGCAGATGCGAGAAATCGGCGAGAATGACGCGCTCGTCGCCGATCAGCGCCGACAGCTCGCGCACCTCTTGATGCGGCCGCTTGAGGAAGGCATCGAGAATGCCGAGCTCGTGCATGACCCGAGCGTCGAGGGATGGATGGTGTCGCCGCGGAAGTCGCGCAGGAAATCGGCGTGCTTCTCCAGCACCACCACGTCGATGCCGGCGCGGGCGAGCAGGAAGCCCAGCATCATGCCGGCGGGTCCGCCGCCGGCAATGGCGCATGGCGTGGTTATGGCCGTTGTCATGCTGAGCCCACGTCGGCCATCGCCTTGCGGTGATGCGTCAGATCCTGGAAACGCGGCGCTTTGCCGTTCAACGGGCTCTCGGGGTCCCAGCCATAGGCGACATTAGAGAAGCGCGCAGAAAGCGCATCGTAGAGCAGCAGCCGCCCCACCAGGCTTTCGCCGATACCAAGCAGCTCCTTCACCACCTCGACGGCGGCCAGCGTGCCGATCACGCCGGCGACCGCGCCGAGAATGCCGGCCTCGGAGCAGGGCGCGACCGTGCCTTCGGGCGGCGGCTCGGGGAACAGGCAGCGATAAGACGGGCGCGGATTGCCGGCGCCGTCGCTCTCATAGGCGCGGAAGGTGGTGAGATGGCCGTCGAACGGACCGACCGCGGCGAACACCAGCGGTCGCTTGGCGAAGTAGCAAGCATCGTTGACGAGATAGCGCGTGGCGAAATTGTCGGAGCCGTCGGCGACGATGTCGAAGCCGCGCACGATGTCGAGCGCGTTCTCAGGCACGAGCCTGGTCGAATAGAGCCGCGTCGCGACATGCGGGTTGAGGCGCTCGATTGTCGCGGCCGCGCTCTTGGTCTTCGGCCGTCCCACGCTCTTGGTGTCGTGCACGATCTGGCGCTGGAGATTGTCGAGGCTGACGCGGTCGCTGTCGATGATGCCGATCTCGCCGATACCCGCCGCGGCAAGATAGAGGATCAGGGGAGAGCCGAGCCCGCCGGCACCGACCACCAGCACGCGCGCGGCTTTCAGCTTCTGCTGGCCTTCGCCGCCGATCTCCTTCAGCACCAGCTGGCGCTTGTAGCGCGCGATCTCATCTGGGGTGAGCATGATGGGAATGTAGGCCATCCCTGTAAGAGCCACCAGTAAGCGGGACAAAAGTGGCTTGAGCGCCGCAACGGGCTCCATCCCTCCCCTTGCGAGGGCGGAGGCTACTGGAGATCGCGGCGGCGCTGCGGCAGAAAATGTCAGCCGGTGGAGCCGAAGCCGCCCCCTCCCCGCTTCGTGTCGCCGAGCGACTCGACGGCAACCACCTCGACTTGCGCGACCGGCGCGATCACCAGCTGGGCGATGCGGTCGCCGCGGTGCACCGTGAAGGTCTCGCGGCTGTGGTTGATCAGAATCACCATCAGCTCGCCGCGATAATCGGAGTCGATGGTGCCGGGCGCGTTGAGCAAGGTCGCGCCGTGCTTCAGCGCAAGACCGGAGCGCGGGCGGACCTGCGCCTCGTAGCCGACCGGGATCTCCAGCGCGAAGCCGGTCGGGATCAGCGCCCGGGCGCCGGGCTTTAGCTCGACCGGCGCGGCTTCCGGGACGCCGGCCATGACGTCGAGGCCGGCGGCGTGTGTCGATTGATAGGATGGGAGCGGCAAGCCCTCCCCGTGCGGGAGCCGCTTGACGCGGAGCGTGACGCTCATTCAGCCGCCGAACGCATGGCGGCGAGCGCTTGCGCCGCGCGGGCAAGGATGCGCGCCGCGGTCTCGTCCTTGCTGAGCGGCGGGAAATCCTCGACGCCCGCTTCGGTAATGAGATGGACCTGCGTCCGATCGCCGCCCATCGACCCCGTCCCGGGCCAGACATCGTTGGCGACGATCCAGTCCGCGCCCTTGCTGCGGCGCTTGAGAATAGCGTTCTCGACCAGATTCTCGGTCTCGGCGGCGAAGCCGATGACCAGCGTCGGCCGCTTGGGCCCGGGCTTTGAGATGGTCGCGAGGATGTCGGGGTTGAGCGCGAGCTTGAGCTCGGTCTCGACCTGGTTCTGCTTCTTAAGTTTATGCGGCAACTCGTCGGCCGCGCGCCAATCGGCGACCGCGGCGGCGCAGATGGCGATGTCGGCCGGGAGGCCTGCGAGCGTGGCGGCAAGCATCTCATGCGCGGTCTCGACCTTGACCACGCGTCACGCCTTGCGGATCGGGAAGCGCGACAGGGCCGCTGACCAGCGTCACTTCGGCGCCGAGCGCGGCGGCGGCTCGTGGCCAATGCGTGGCCCTGCTTGCCGGAGGAGCGGTTGGCGATATAGCGCACCGGATCGATCGGCTCCTGCGTCGGGCCGGAGGTGATCAGCACGCGCCGGCCGCGCAGCGGCGAGCCGAGCGACTTTGCCGGCGCGCCTCTGGTCATGCGTGTTCGCGGACTGCTCGCCGAGCAGGCTCTCGATCGTCTCCAGGATCGCTTGCGGCTCGGCCATGCGGCCAAGTCCATATTCGCCGCAGGCCATCTCGCCCTCGTCGGGGCCGACAAATTCGATGCCGTCGGCCTTGAGCGTGGCGAGGTTCCGGCGCGTGGCGGGGTGCTCCCACATGCGCACATTCATGGCCGGCGCGGCGAGCACCTGCTTGTCGGTGGCGAGCAGCACGGCGGTGGCGAGGTCGTCGGCCAAGCCATGCGCCATCTTGGCGAGAAGGTCGGCGGTCGCCGGCGCGACCACGATGAAATCGGCCTCGCGCGACAGGCGGATATGCCCGATCTCGGCCTCGTCCTTCAGATCGAACAGATCGGTGAAGGCCTTTTCCTCGGTGAGCACCGAGAGCGAGAGCGGCGTGACGAACTCGGCGCCGCCCTTGGTGAGGATCGCGCGCACGGAGGCGCCGCGCTCCTTCAAGCGGCGCACCAGATCGAGGCTCTTATAGGCGGCGATGCCGCCGCCGACGATCAACAGGATGCTCTTGCCGTTCATGTTCTCACCGTCGTCATGCCCGGCTTTATGCCGGGCATCCACGTGTTCGACCAGATGATAATCGTGGATGGCCGGGACAAGCCCGGCCATGACTATCATTTGGGGTTAACGATCGACACTCAAAACAGCAGCGCCAGCGCGATGGCCGCGAGCGCGAGCGCGCCGACCCAGATGCCGATACGGCTTGCCCGGCCCTCGCGCGCTTGCGCCTCGGCCAGGCGCTCGACGGTCTGATCGTCGAGCCGCAAGCCGTCCTCGGCCATGGCCGAAAGAGCTTCCGCCGTACGCTCGGCCTGGCCCAGGAATTTGGGAATCTCGCCCATGAAGCGGCCCACCGAGGCGGCACTTTCAGCCGCGGCCTCGAACTGGGCGCCGGGGCCAAGCGTCTTCTCCATCCATTCCTTCACCACCGGCTCCGACACGATCCACATATTCAGCTCGGGGTCGAGGCTCCGGCCGACGCCCTCGACCACCACCATGGTCTTTTGCAGCAGCAACAGCTCGGGCCGGGTCTGCATGTCGAACACTTCGGTATATTGGAACAGCTGGCCGAGCAGCTGCGCCATGGAGATCTCGCTGGCCGGTCGGTCCATGATCGGCTCGCCGATGGCGCGCAAGGCTTGGGCGAATTGCGCGACCGAATGCTTGCGCGGCACGTAGCCCGCCTCGAAATGCACCTCGGCGACGCGCTGGTAGTTGCGATTGAGAAAGCCGTAGAGGATCTCGGCGAGGAAACGGCGCTCCTTCATGCCGAGCCGTCCCATGATGCCGAAATCGACCGCGACGATGCGGCCCTGATCGTCGACGAAAAGATTGCCGGGATGCATGTCGGCATGGAAGAAGCCGTCGCGCATGGCGTGGCGCAAGAAGCTCTGCATCAGCAGCGCGCCGAGCGCCTTCACGTCGTGGCCCTTGGCGGCAAGCGCGTCACGATCCGCGATCGGGATCGCGTCGATCCATTCGAGCGTGAGCACGCGGCGCGCGCTGCGCGTCCAATCGACGGTCGGCACGCGGAAGCCTTCGTCGGTCTTGGTGTTCTCGGCCATCTCGGAGATGGCCGCGGCTTCCATGCGGAGGTCCATCTCGATGGCGACGGACTTCGCCAAGGTGTCGACCACGGCGATCGGCCGCAAGCGCCGCGAGGGCGCGTGGAAGCGCTCGATCATGCGCGCGGCGAACACATAACTGTCGAGGTCTTTCTGGAAGCGCTGCTCGATGCCGGGACGCAGCACCTTCACCGCCACGGCCTTGAGCGTGCCGTCGGGCAGCCGCACCTTGGCCTTGTGCACCTGCGCGATCGAGGCAGCCGCCACGGGCGGGCCGAACTCGGCATAGAGCGTGTCGATCGGCGCGCCCAGCGCTTCCTCGACGGCGGCGCGCGCCTCTTCTTGCGAGAAGGGCGGCAGCCGGTCCTGCAGCGTCGATAGATCGCGGGCAAGCTCGCGGCCGATGATGTCGTCGCGGGTGGCAAGGAACTGGCCGAGCTTGATGTAGGACGGCCCGAGCGAGGTCAGCGCGTCTGACAGCTTCGCCTGGTTCGCATGATCGGCGGTGCCGTTGCGGAGCGGCGCGGTGACGCGGGCGAACAGCGCGAGTGGCCCTGGCAAGGTCACATCGGCGGGGAGCACGCGCGCGCCGGACCAGGCCAGCACGGCGCCGGCCTTGGTCAAGCGAGCCATATTGGCGATGGCGTTCACTCTGGTTCCTTATAACCGCCAGCCGGAGTGGATGGCCGCAATGCCGCCGGTCAGATTGCGATAGCGCACCTGTTCGAAGCCCGCATTCTCGATCAAACGCATGAAGGTTTTCTGATCGGGGAAGCGGCGGATGCTCTCCACCAGATAGCGATAAGCGGCGCTGTCGCCGGCGACAAGCCCGCCAAGCGCCGGGATCGCGTTGAAGGAATAGGCGTCGTAGAGCGTGTCGAGCAGCGGAACCTCGACGCTGGAGAATTCGAGGCAGAGGAACCGGCCGCCGGGCTTGAGCACGCGGAAGGCCTCGCGGAGCGCCGCCTCCATATGGGTGAGATTGCGCATGCCGAAGGCGATCGTATAAGCGTCGAAATTCCGATCCGCGAAGGGCAGCGCCTCGGCGTTACCCTGCACGAAGCTGAGCCTGCCGCTCTCGCTCTCCGCCCTCGCCCGCCCGACCTGCATCATCTCGGCGCTGATATCGCAGATCGCGGCCGACGTGCCCGGGCCCGGCGGCCTCGAGCACGCGCATGGCCACGTCGCCGGTGCCGCCGGCGACGTCCAACAGCGCGTAAGGAACCGCGCTTTTCGGCGGTGCAAGCCAGGCGACGAGGTCGTTTTTCCATAGCGGTGCAGGCCGCCGGACATCAGATCGTTCATCAGATCGTAGTTCCGCGCGACCTTGGCAAAGACCTCGTTCACCAGGCCTTGCTTGGCCTCCTCGCGCACGCGGGCGAAGCCGAAACTCGCCTTCGGCTGCGCAGTATCTGGTCTGTCGAGATCTTCGGACATTTTCGCGGGGACAATAGCGCAAGGGCCAAGATCAGGCTATTGTTGCAGTGCAACTAGGTTCTTCTGCACTGCGGTATTCAGACAGATCAGCATGCCTGAGCTGCCAGAGGTCGAGACCGTGCGCCGGGGATTGGAGCCGATTCTTGTCGGCAACGAATTCGCGCGCGTCGAGCAGAGGCGCCCGGATTTGCGCTTTCCCGCTGCCGAAGCGCTTCGGCGAGAGGCTATTGGGGCGCAGAATCGAGGCGCTCGACCGGCGCGCCAAATATCTGCTGGCGCGGCTCGACGACGGCGAGGTGCTGGTGATGCATCTCGGCATGACCGGCCGCTTCTCCATCGACCAGAACGGCGCAGTCGGCAAATTCGCGCATGAGCAAACACAAGCGCCGAAGCACGAGCATATCGTGTTCCATCTCGGCGACGGCACGTCCGTCCGCTACTCCGATGCGCGCCGCTTCGGCTATATGGACCTCATTCCGAACAAGGGGCTCGACAGCCACGCGCTGTTCAAAGGCCTCGGCGTCGAGCCGCTCAGCGGCGCCTTCACCGCCGCCTGGCTCGCCACTCGCCTCAAGGGCAAGGCCACCTCGATCAAGGCCGCGCTGATCGATCAGAGGCTGATCGCCGGGCTCGGCAATATCTATGCCTGCGAGGCGCTGTTCAGGGCCGGCATCTCGCCGTTGAAGCTCGCCGGCTCGCTCGTCACCAAATCCGGCAAGCCGACCACGAAGACGCAAGCTCTCGTCGCCGCCGTCAAAGCCGTGCTCGAAGACGCGATCAAGGCCGGCGGCTCGTCGCTGCGCGACTATCGGCGCGCCGACGGCGAGCTCGGGGAGTTTCAGCATCGATTCAGGGTCTATGGCCGCGAAGGCAAGCCCTGCTCAAGAAAAGGCTGCGGAGGAACCGTACGCCGCATCGTCCAAGGAGGACGCTCGACCTTCTATTGTCCAACCTGTCAACGCTAGGGGACTGAAACCATCATGTTTGCGAATGTCTTCACCGCCAGGGAGCCCGATCCCGAAGCACCGAAAAAGAACGGCGCCTATGAGACGATCCTCGTCTCGACCAAGGGCAAGGTCGGGCTGATCCAGCTCAACCGCCCGCACGCGCTGAACGCCCTAAACACCGAGCTGATCAGCGAGGTCAACCGCGCGCTCGATTCCTTCGAGGCCGATCCGACGATCGGCTGCATCGTCATCACCGGCAACGAGAAGGCATTCGCCGCCGGCGTCGACATCAAGGAGATGCACCAGAAGACCTTCGTCGAGGCCTATGGCAGCGACTTCCTCGCGCCGTTCGACCGCATCAGCCATTGCCGCAAGCCGATCATCGCGGCGGTGGCGGGCTATGCGCTCGGCGGCGGCTGCGAGCTTGCCATGGCCTGCGACATCATCCTCGCCGCCGACAATGCCGTGTTCGGCCAGCCCGAGATCACGCTCGGCATCATGCCGGGCAATGGCGGCACGCAGCGGCTCACCCGCGCCGTGGGCAAGGCCAAGGCCATGGAGCTTTGCCTGACCGGTCGGCGCATCAATGCCGAGGAAGCCGAGCGCTCGAACCTCGTGAGCCGGGTGGTGCCGGCAGCCGAGCTGATGGACGAGGCGATCAAGGTCGCCGACAAGATCGCCAATCTCTCGCAGCATGCGGTGATGATGATCAAGGAGGCGATCAATCGCGGCTTCGCCACCACGCTCGCCGAAGGCACGCGCTTCGAGCGCGGCCAGTTCTACTCGCTGTTCGCCACCGAGGACCAGAAGGAAGGCATGGCCGCCTTCATCGAGAAGCGGAAGCCCGAGTTCAAGAACAGATGACGCGCTACCGCGCCGGCGATCGGCGGCGGCATCGGCGGGGATCGCACGGGAGAGCGGCCTCGGCGGAGCCGACGGGAAGGCCGGCATGGCGTCGGTCGGGAAGCTCTGGGCGGCAGAGGCGCCGCTCTCCCAGCTGATCGTCAAACCGCGACGGGTCGGTGATGACAGAGGGATCGGCGGCTCAGCCTTCGCCTCGCTGGCGCTGCGATCGATGGCATTCAGCGCTTCCTCGATCCTCGCCTTCGACGCCGTGTCGGGATTGAGGGCGAGCGCCTTGGTGAAGTCTGCCCGGGCGCGGCCGAAGTCGCCACTTGGCCGGCATAGACCGCGCCGCGATTCCAATAGGCATAGAAATTGGTGGGATCGATCTCGGCCGCCTTGTTGAAATCGGCAAGTGCCGCGTCGAGATCGCCCGTGCTGCATCGCAGAAGCCGCGATCGCTGTAGAGGTAAGACAGGCGCGGCCGGCTGAATTTGCCCGAGGCGATGGCGCGGTCGCAGGCGGCGATGCCATCCTTTCCCGGCAATTTCTCGCAGGCCCGGAAGTCGGGATCGCCGTGGCAAAATCGCCCCTTCCCTCCGCGGGCTCGTCGGGCTCGAGCTTGAAGGCATAGCCTCCGCCCGCGGCCGCCGGCTTGCCGCCGGCGATCATCTTTGTATCGGGCCGCACTGCCGCGATCTGCTCCCGCGCGGAGATTTCCGGATTTTCGGGCCACACCGGCTTGGTCAGCAAGGCCGGCTCGAGGCCGGGATCGCCGGCAGGCGACGGCGTCTGCCCCGGCCAAAGCGCCATCGCTGCCGCCAACGGCGATCAGCGCCACCGCCGCGGCGGCAGCGGGCCAGATCCAACGTGGCGGCTTAGGCTTGGGGTCGTCCTTGCCGCCGCCAAGATCGACGGGCTCGGCATCGCCCTCCTCGCCAAGCAGCTTGGCCAGCCGGCCGATATGCGGACCGAGCCTACCCGGGAAGGCATCGATCCATTGCGTTCCCGAGATGAACAGCTCGAGCGCCGGCGCCGGCTCGACATTGGCGAGGCGAACGACAAAAATCGGCTTCTGCTTGCTCACCGCCCGCTCGACCTCGCGGGCGACGAAGTCCGAGCCGTTCGACGCCTTGGACAGCACGAGAACGAACGCCTTGGCGCTCTCGATGCCCCTGATGATCTCATCGCCGTAGGCGCGCCCCGCCTTCACATCGCGCGGCGCGATCCAGCATTGGAGCCCGCGCTCCTCCAAGGAGGCGGCAATCTCTTGCGCCTTCTTGGCGTCGGCCTTGGCGTGGCTGATGAAGGCCGAGAGCTTTGGCGGTTTGGGCTTTTTCGCCGGGGGCAAATTGCTGGCTCGCGTTACAGGTTACGGGGCGCCGCAAGGGATCATGGCGCGTGCGGGCGCCTTGTCAACACAACTCCCCGCGCCGCATCAGGCCCGGTAATAGTCCCGATACCAGGTGACGAAGCGCTCGATGCCGGTGGCGAGCGGCGTCGCGGGCTGGAACCCGGTCGCCTCTTTCAGCGCCTCGACCCCGGCATAGGTCTCCTCGACGTCGCCCGGCTGCTGCGGCAGGAGCTCGATCTTAGCCTTGCGCCCCAGCGCCTGCTCGATCGCGGCGATAAAGTCGAGCAGCGCGACGGGGCTGTTGTTGCCGATATTGTAGATCCGGTAGGGCGCCGACGAGGTGGCGGGGTCGGGCGCCTCGGGGTTCCAAGCGGGATCGGGTGTCGCGACCTTATCGAAGGTGCGCAAGATCCCTTCGACCGCGTCGTCGATATAAGTGAAATCGCGGGCGTGATGGCCGTAGTTGAAGACCTCGATCGGCTCGCCGGCGAGGATCTTCTTGGTGAACAGGAAGAGCGACATGTCGGGCCGCCCCCAGGGACCGTACACGGTGAAAAAGCGCAAGCCCGTCACCGGCAGGGCGAACAGATGGGCATAAGAATGCGCCATCAGCTCGTTGGCCTTCTTGGTCGCACCATAGAGGCTCACCGGATGATCGACGGGATCGCTCACGTCGAAGGGCAGCTTGCGGTTGGCGCCGTAGACCGAGCTCGACGAGGCATAGACGAGATGCTCGACGCCGTGATGGCGGCAGCCCTCGAGGATATGCAGGAAGCCGGTGAGGTTCGAGTTGATATAGCTGTGCGGGTGCTCGAGCGAATAGCGCACACCCGCCTGCGCGGCGAGATGGATCACGCGCGTGGGCTTCTCCTCGGCGAAGGTCGCATCGACGGCGGTCCGGTCGGCAAGATCGGCCTTGAGGAAGCGAAACCCCTCGCGGTCCTTCAGCCGCGCGAGGCGCGCCTCTTTCAGCGACACATCGTAATAGGCATTGAGATTGTCGAACCCGATCACCTCGTGACCGCGGTCGAGCAACCGTGCCGCCGTATGATAACCAATGAAACCGGCGGCGCCGGTAAGCAGGACCCGCATCGCGCTACTACTCTGCCCCTCTCCTGAAAGCCGCGACAGGAGAGCCACCGACGTCTCGCTCTGTCAATTGCCAGGAGACCTTGAGGGGGCGAGCCGCTTCCCGGTGCGGTTGACGCTTCCTGGACCTCTCGCTATAGAGCACCCCAATCTCCCGCCCAGCCGCCTTTGCCAGGGCATAAGGCTTTAGGGCCTCTCAAGGATCAAATCATGGCTAATACCAAATCGGCCAAGAAGGCCGCCCGTCAGACCGTCCGCCGCACCGCCGTCAACAAGGCACGGCGAACCAGGCTGCGGAGCTCGGTGCGCAACGTCGAAGAGGCGATCGCCTCCGGCAACAAGGAAGCCGCCGCCGCGGCGCTGAAGGCAGCCGAGCCGGTGATCGCGCGCAACGCGCAAAAAGGCATCGTCCATCGCAAGACCGCGTCGCGCAAACTCTCGCGGCTGGTCAAGCGCGTCGGCGCCATGGGCTCCCCCTAACAAAAAAACCTCTCCTGTTGTTTGGCGGCAACAGACGGCGCGCGAGAGAGCACGCCGATCATGTCGTTTCAACGAATATTTCAACCGCTTGTCGCACAGGGCGCTGCGGTCGAAACGCAACACGCGTGTCCCCGTCGTCATCCCCAAAAAAAATTCGTGTGACATTGCCGGCGGCGAAGTCTCGCCAAACCGTCGGGCTCATCGAGATTTTCAAACGATTCACGCTGGCGTCACAGAGGCTTGCGAAGCGTGGCTGAGGCCGTTCGCGACAAAGGCTCGCGGGGACGCACGCGGGGGCCGCTCGCTTGATCAGCGATGGGCGCATGTGTATAGTCCAATCATCCGAACGGGGCATTCCCCTCCTTCACAATTGAGTACCTTGGTCCTGGTTATTCCCGGGAAAGGTTTTCGTTGTCTTCAATGTGAAGAGCGTGGAAATCTTGTGGAATGTTGATGCGTAATCTGGGGGTGGCCGTGGTCAGTTGGCCTGAATAGCCACTACCTATTGTTGCCAACACGAAATTTGTTCTTACGTCGTACTCTTGTCTTCAGGGGAGGACGTTCCTTTGAGCGCACAGACCGGCGATAGAGCGGTCGATGACGTCGATGTGGAGACGGTCTGGAAGACCCTCCAGTCGCAGCCTCGATCGCAGCTTGTCGATGTGCGCACGCGCGCTGAGTGGACCTATGTGGGAATTCCGGATCTCGGACCTGTCGGCAAACGGACTGTCCTTGTAGAGTGGCAGACCTTTCCCGATCAGGCGGTGGACCCGCGCTTCGCGGAACGCCTGGCCGGAGAACTCAAGGCGCTTGGCGTGAAAGAGGACGACGACCTCTTCTTCATTTGCCGTTCGGGAAGCCGGAGCTTGGCTGCGGCCAAGGCGATGGCTGAAGTGGGGTATCGCGCGTGTCACAACGTCGAATGCGGTTTCGAGGGACCGCTCGACGATGGCCGGCATCGCGGTGCCGTTGCGGGTTGGAAGGCGGCTGGTCTGCCCTGGCAGCAAGGCTAGGGGCGAGGCCGGTTGTAGGGACGGGTCATGACTGTCCGCGTCGATCTGGTTGACTGCTCAAGTAACATGCGTGCGGTGCGTAACGGCGCGAACCAAAAGAATGGGAAAGAGCAGAAACCGTGGCACAGCAAGAGCAGTGCGCGCCAAGCGACGCTTGGGCGAGGGTCAAAAGCCGGTTACGCGCTGAGCTGGGAGAAGACGTCTTCGCCAGTTGGTTCAGGGGGGTCGAGGTCGAGCAGGTGGACGACGAGGTCGTGCATCTCACCGTGGCGACCCGCTTCCTCAGGAACTGGCTCCGCTCGCATTACTACGACTTCGTCTTGAGGCTTTCACGCGGCGAATGGCCGAGCGTTGAGCGCCTCGAATTCAGGGTCAGGCAGCCGCATTTCGGCACCGAGATTCCCAAGGAGCAGCCGCGCCAGCGGCGGCCGCAGCTGGAAGCCGCGCCCGAATTGGCGCCGCTGCCGATGCCGCTGCGCACCGGCTATGGTGGGTTCGAGGGCTCGCCGCTCGATCCGAGGCTGAGCTTTGGCAGCTTCATGGTCGGCGCCTCGAACCGGCTGGCTTATGCCGCCGCGCAAGAGGTGGCAGGCGCCTTCTCGGCGCCGCAGCCTCTGTTCAATCCGCTGTTCGTGCACGGCAATGTCGGTTTGGGCAAAACCCATCTCTTGCACGCGATCTCCTGGGAGGTGAAGCAGCGGAAGCCCGAGGCACAGGTGCTCTATCTCACCGCCGAGCGCTTCATGTCGGGCTTCGTGCAGGCGCTTCGCGCGCGCGACGCGCTCGCCTTCAAGGAGAAGCTGCGCAAGATCGACATTCTCCTGATCGACGACATGGAGTTCCTACAGGGGCCGACCATCCAGCAAGAGTTCTGTCACACGCTGAATTCGCTGATCGACGGCGGCCGGCAGGTGATCGTCGCGGCCGACCGGGCGCCGACCCAGCTCGACAAGCTCGACATGCGCATGCGCTCGCGGCTTGGCGGGGGCCTGGTCGCCGAGATCGGCGCCATGGACTACGAGCTGCGCCACAAGATCCTCGAGAAGCGGGCGACCGAAGCCTGCACCGAGACCAGGGGGCTCGACATTTCCGACATCGTGCTTGCCTTCCTCGCCGAACGCCTGACCGAGAGCGGGCGCGAGCTCGAAGGCGCGGTGCACCGCCTGCGCGCGAGCTTCCAGCTGACCGACGAGCCGGTGACGCTCGAGACCGCCGAGCAGATCGTGCGCGATCTGATGCGCGGGGCAGAGCCAAGGCGGGTGCGCATCGACGACATCCTGCGCACCGTGTCGAAGCATTACGGCGTCAACCGGGGCGATCTCCTGTCGGGACGGCGCAACCGCTCGATCGTGCGGCCGCGGCAGATCGGCATGTATCTCGCGAAGCTCCTCACCTCGCGCTCGCTGCCGGAGATCGGCCGGCGCTTCGGCAATCGCGACCACACCACCGTGCTGCACGCGATCCGCAAGATCGAGCAGCTGATGAACGACGACACCCAGCTCCGCGAGGAGATCGAGCTTCTGAAGCGCTTGCTGCGCGAATAGGGGGAAGGCGGGAGGGGGGCTGGATCCCAAGCCAGGCGTCCCCCCACCGCTCTTGCAAAATCAGCTCCGGCGCGTCAAGTTCGAGCCCTTGGGGTGCTTTCATCACGCCTTCGCCAAGGCTTGGACTGGAGCCAAAAAAGGGCTTCGGCCAGGCTCTTACGCACCGGCGGGAAACCTATTTTTCGGGGTATTCGACCACCATGCGGCTCACCATCGACAAACCAGGCCTTGCCAAGGCGCTCGCTCATGTGGCGAGCGTGGTCGAGCGGCGTAACACCATCCCCATTCTCTCCAACGTCATGCTCAGCACGGCCAAGAACGAGCTGAAGCTGACCGCCACCGATCTCGACATGGAACTGGTCGAGACCGTGCCCTGCAAGGCCAAGGGCGAAGGCGCCACCACGGTCCCTGCGCATATGTTCCATGACATCGTGCGCAAGCTCCCCGAAGGGTCGGAGATCGAGCTGATCCGCGACGGCGAGCAGGGACGGCTTTCGATCACCTCCGGCCCCGCGCAATTCTCGCTGCAGACCTTGCCCGCCGACGATTTCCCGGCGCTCAGCGTCGACGATCTCGGCCACAGCTTCACGCTGTCGGCCGGCGATCTGAAGCGGTTGATCGACAAGACGCGCTTCGCCATCTCGACCGAGGAGACCCGCTATTATCTGAACGGCATCTACCTCCATGCGACGCAGAGCGGTGGCAAGGCCATGCTGCGGGCGGTGGCGACCGACGGGCACAGGCTCGCCCAGGTCGAGCTGCCGCTGCCCTCCGGTGCCAAGGAGATGCCGGGGGTGATCGTGCCGCGCAAGACCGTGGTCGAGCTGGCCAGGCTGGTCGAGGACGGCGAGGGCGAGGTGCGCGTCGAGCTGTCGCCGTCGAAGATCCGCGTCACCACCGCGCGCGTCGTGCTCACCTCCAAGCTGATCGACGGCACCTTCCCCGATTACGAGCGCGTCATCCCGCAAGGCAACGACAAGAAGATGGAGGTGGACAACGCCGCCTTCGCGCAAGCCGTCGACCGCGTCTCGACGCTCTCCAGCGACAAGGGCCGCGCGGTAAAGCTCACCATCTCCGACGGCAAGCTCACGCTGTCGGTCAACAATCCGGACAGCGGCAGCGCCACCGAGGAGCTTCCCGTCGAATATGGCTTCGATCCGCTGGAGATCGGCTTCAATGCCCGCTATCTGCTCGACATTTCGGGCCAGCTCGAGAGCGGCACCGCCGAGTTCCAGCTCGCCGATCCCGGCTCCCCCACCATGGTGCGCGACGGCAAGGATGCGTCAGCGCTCTATGTGCTCATGCCGATGCGGGTATGAGGGCTGATCGCAAGGGAAAGACCGAAGCCAAGGCATTCGCGGGCGATCCCGCGAAGACGCGCCTTTACGTCCGCACGCTGAAGCTCACCGATTTCCGCAATTATGCGCGCGCCGAACTCAAGCTCGACGCGCGGCCCGTGGTGCTGATCGGCGATAACGGCTCCGGCAAGACCAATCTGCTCGAAGCGGTCTCGCTGCTCGGCGCCGGCAATGGTTTGCGCTCCCGTCCCTATGCCGAGCTTTGCCGCAAGGACGGCGCCGGCGGCTTCGCGGTCGCGGCGCAGGTGGTGTCGCGCGAGGACGAGGTCGAGATCGGCACCGGCATCCCGGTCGGCACGCCGGAAGAGAGCAAGGGGCGAACCGTGCGCATCGCCGGCAAGGACGCCAGCGCCGGCGCGCTCTCCGAGCACGTGAAGCTGGTCTGGCTCATCCCCGCCATGGATGGTCTCTTCACGGGCTCAGCCTCGGAGCGGCGGCGTTTCCTCGACCGTCTGGTGCTGGCCGTCGATCCGAAAATGCGCAGCCCCCAAGGGCGCTACGACCGCGCCATGCGGCAGCGAAACCGTCTGTTCCAGCTGCGCGAGGGGAGCCGCGCGCTGTTCGAGGGGCTCGAGGAGCAGATGGCCGAAGCCGGCACGGCCATCGCCGCGGCCAGGCTCGAGGCAATCGCGCGCCTTGCCGGTCTGATCGAGCGGATGCGCGAAGCGCGCGGTGATGGCCCCTTCCCTTGGGCCGAGATCGCGCTCGAGGGGCGGCTCGAAGAGGCGCTGTCGCGCCTTCCCGCGACCGAGGTCGAGGACGAGTTTCGCGCGCTTCTGAGCCAAGGCCGCGAGCGCGACCGCGCCGCGGCTAGGGCCCTTGAAGGACCGCATCTGAGCGATTTAATCGTGACTCACGGGCCGAAAAATGCCCCGGCCGCGCATTGCTCCTCGGGCGAGCAGAAGGCGCTTCTCATCGGTCTCATCCTCGCCAAAGCCGAGCTGATCAAGGAGCTTGAGGGCGCCTCGCCGCTGATCCTATTGGACGAAGTTGCCGCGCATTTGGACCAGGCCCGGCGGGAGGCGCTTTTTGGCGAAATTTCGAGCCTTGGCGCCCAGGCCTGGATGACCGGAACCGACCGGGATTTGTTCGCACCGCTGGCAGAAAACGCCCAAATTTTCGCGGTGAATTGGGGTAAGATCGGGGCCTGATTCACGTGGGCCCCCGAGCCCCGCTAACAAGACCAACAACCGCCTTCAGGGAACCATGACACCAGCTTCAAAACGCAAAGCCGCTGCCGCTGCCGAATACGGCGCCGAGTTGATCAAGGTGCTGAAAGGCCTCGATGCCGTGCGCAAGCGGCCGGGCATGTATATCGGCGACACCGACGACGGCTCGGGGCTGCACCACATGGTCTACGAGGTGGTGGACAACGCCATCGACGAGGCTTTGGCCGGCTATTGCGACGAGATCCTGGTGACGCTCAACGCCGACGGCTCGGTGACGGTCGAGGATAACGGCCGCGGCATCCCGACCGAGATCCACAAAGGCGAAGGCGTCTCGGCCGCCGAAGTGATCATGACGCAATTGCATGCCGGCGGGAAATTCGACCAGGATTCCTACAAGGTGTCGGGCGGCCTGCACGGCGTCGGCGTGTCCGTCGTCAACGCGCTGTCCGCCAAACTCGAAATGACCATCTGGCGCGCCGGCAAGGAGCATTTCATGAGCTTCGCCGACGGCGTGCCGGTGAAGCCGCTCAAGGTCGTGGGCGAGGCAGGCGGCAAGACCGGCACGCGCATCTCGTTCGTGCCGAGCCAGGCCACCTTCACCATGGTCGAGTTCGACTACGCGACGCTCGAGCATCGCCTGCGCGAGCTCGCCTTCCTGAACTCGGGCGTGCGCATCGTCTTGGCGGATCATCGCGGCGTCGAGCCGAAGATCGAGGAGATGAAATATGAAGGCGGGCTCCGCGCCTTCGTTCGCTTCCTCGACCGCACCAAGCATCCGCTCATCACCGAGCCGATCGTGGTGGAGAAGACGCAGGCGCGCATCACCATCGAGGCGGCGCTGTGGTGGAACGACAGCTACCACGAGAACGTGCTGTGCTTCACCAACAACATCCCGCAGCGCGACGGCGGCACGCATCTCGCCGGCTTCCGCGCGGCGCTGACCCGCACCGTCAACACCTATGCGGCCGAGTCGGGCATCGCCAAGAAGGAGAAGGTGGCGCTGACCGGCGACGACGCGCGCGAGGGACTGACCTGCGTGCTCTCGGTCAAGGTGCCGGACCCGAAATTCTCGAGCCAGACCAAGGATAAGCTCGTCTCCTCGGAGGTGCGCCCCGTGGTCGAGAGCATCATGGCCGACGCGCTTTCCGGATGGTTCGAGGAGAATCCGGGCGAGGCCCGCAACATCGTGCAGAAGATCGTGGAAGCCGCGGCCGCGCGCGAGGCGGCGCGAAAGGCGCGCGAGCTGACACGGCGCAAGGGCGCGCTCGATATGGCGTCCCTCCCCGGCAAGCTCGCCGACTGCCAGGAGCGCGATCCCGCCAAGTCGGAGCTGTTCCTGGTCGAGGGCGATTCAGCCGGCGGCAGCGCCAAGCAGGCGCGCGACCGCGCCTTCCAGGCCGTGCTCCCCTTGCGCGGCAAGATCCTCAATGTCGAGCGGGCGCGCTTCGACAAGATGCTGTCTTCCGCCGAGATCGGCACGCTGATCACCGCGCTCGGCACGGGCATCGGCAAGGACGAGTTCGACTTGGCGAAGCTTCGCTATCACAAGATCATCATCATGACCGACGCCGATGTCGACGGCTCGCATATCCGTACGCTTCTGCTCACCTTCTTCTACCGGCAGATGCAGTCGTTGATCGAGGCCGGGCATCTGTTCATCGCCCAACCGCCCCTCTACAAGGTCATGCGCGGAAAGTCAGAGCGCTATCTCAAGGACGAGAAGGCGCTCGAGGATTATCTCATCGGCGAAGGGCTCGAGGACGCCCTCCTCATCACCGGCGACAATGCGAGCCGCGGCGGCGGGGACTTGCGCGATATCGTCGAGACCGCGCGCAAAATCAGCTCGATCCTCAAGGGCCTGCATAGCCGCTACCCCCGCTTCATCGTCGAGCAGGCGGCGATCGCCGGCGCGCTCAATCCCAAGGTGCTGAAGGACGGCAAGCATTCGCAGGCGGCCGCCGCCTATATCGCCAAGCGCCTCGATGCTTTGGCCGAGGAAACCGAGCGGGGCTGGCATGGCGAGGCGTTGCCCGAGGGCGGCTTGCGCTTCTGGCGCGAATTGCGCGGCGTGATGGAGTCGCATCTGATCGATGGGCCGTTCATCGCCTCCGCCGATGCGCTCAAGCTGGACAGCTTCGCCGAGCACCTGCAGGAGGTCTATGCCAAGCCCGCCACGGTCAAGCGCAAGGACACGAGCCTGGTCGTGCATGGGCCGAGCGAACTGCTCGACGCGGTGATGACGACCGGCCGCAAGGGGCTCACGCTGCAGCGCTACAAGGGTCTCGGCGAGATGAACCCGGAGCAGCTCTGGGACACCACGCTCGACCTCGACACGCGCACCATTCTCCAGGTGAAGATCAAGGAAGGCGAGGACGCCGACGACGTCTTCTCGCGGCTGATGGGCGACGTGGTCGAGCCCCGCCGCGAGTTCATCCAGGCCAACGCGCTCTACGTGGCCAATCTGGACGTTTGAGCGGGCCTTTCGGTGCTGGAGGTGGGCGTGCTGCATTACATCGCCATCATCCATAAAGAGCCGGGATCGATTTATGGGATCTCGTTCCCCGACCTGCCGGGTGTCGTCGCCGCCGCAGACAGTCTCGATGCCGCGCTCTCCGAGGCCGCCGAAGCGCTGGCGTTCGCCGCAGAGGACTGGGAGCAGTTGACCGGAACGCCCTTTCCGCGCCCGCGCAGCCTCGACGTTCTTCAAGCCGATAGCGAGTTCGCGTCCCTTGCCGCCAGGGCGGTCGTGGCTGCGGTTCCGCTTGCCTCCCATGTTGGCGCGGCCGCCTGGTGCCTCAATCCTTTAACGCTGTGTCAATCCGGAACGCCTAACCTGGACCTTACGAGGTTCGCCTGACGCCCATCCTGGGGAAGGCGCGCCTCGCCTTGGCTTGCCAGGAAGGGCGGGACACCATGCAAGGCGCGCGGCGGAGCGCGAGGCCCAGCGCCAAACTGCATCGCCGCAGCGAGCCGAATTTCGGCGCGCGGCGCGGGGCGCCGCGGCGCCCAAGCAAACGGCGCCGCCCGTCGAGCCTGAAGCGCTGGACGCTGCGGCATCCCTGGCTTTATCGCGGCATCCGCTTTTCCCTGCTCGCTTCCATCTGGGGCATCATCGTGCTCGGCGCGGCGGTGATCTATTTCATCGCCCGCGTCCCCGACCCCGTCATCGCCGCGCTGGACGACCGGCCGCCCAACGTCACCATCCTCGCCCAGGACGGCACCGTGCTCGCCGAGCGGGGCTTGCGCCGCGGCCATGTCAGGCTCGACATGCTGCCGCCTTATCTGGTGCAGGCCGTGCTCTCGACCGAGGACCGCCGCTTCTACGCGCATTTCGGCATCGATCCGCTCGGGCTGGTGCGCGCCTCGTTCCGCAACGCCTCTGCCGGCAGCGTGGTCGAGGGCGGCTCGACCATCACCCAACAGCTCGCCAAGAATCTGTTCCTCAGCCCCAAGCGCACCATCACGCGCAAGCTGGAGGAGGTCGTCTATGCGGTCTGGCTGGAGCAGCGCTTCTCCAAGGACGAGATCCTCGAGCTGTATCTGAACCGGGTCTATTTCGGCGGCGGCACCTACGGGGTGGAGGCCGCCTCGCGCCGCTATTTCGGCAAGTCGTCGCGCTTCGTCACGCTGTCGCAAGCGGCGCTGCTCGCAGGCCTGCTGAAGGCGCCGTCGCGCTACGCGCCGACCCGCAGCGTCAAGGCCGCCAACGCGCGCGCCGACGAGGTGCTCGACAACATGGTCGAGGCGGGTTTCCTCTCGCCGGAGCAGGCGCGCAACGCCAGCCAGCAGCCGCTCAGACTTTCCGCCAAGGGCGACGATACCGGCTATCCCTACCCGGTAGACTTCGTGGCCGAGCTGCTGCCCGAGTTCGTCGGCGAGCAGGACGGCGATCTGATCGTCGAGACCACCATCGATGCCGCCCTACAGCGCGTCTCGCAGCAGGCGCTGCGCCATCTCCTCGACGAAGAGGGCGCCGATGTCGATGCCGGCGAAGGCGCCGTGGTGGTGCTCGATCCTTTGGGAGGCGTGAAGGCGCTGGTCGGCGGCCGTTCCTATTCGACGAGCCCATTCGACCGCGCGCTGAAAGCGCTCCGCCAGCCCGGCTCGGCGTTCAAGCCCTTCGTCTATTTGGCCGCGCTCGAAAGCGGCTATACGCCGGATTCCGTCGCCTATGACGGCCCGACCACGGTCGCCGGCTGGTCGCCGCGGAACTATACCGGCATCTATCAGGGCGAGATCAGCCTGCGCGATGCGCTGGCGCAATCGATCAACACTGTGGCGGCCCGGCTCGCGGCGGAAGTCGGCCCGTGGCGGGTGGTGCGCACGGCGCGGCGGCTCGGCATCCAATCCAAGCTGCATGACTCGCCATCGATCGCGCTCGGCACCGCCGAGGTCACGCTGCTCGAGCTGACCGGGGCCTATGCACCCTTCGCCAATGGCGGCCAGGGCGTGCTGCCGCATATCATCACCCGCGTGCGCAACGGCGACGGCAAGGTACTCTACGAGCGCCAGCGCTCGACCATCGGCCAGGTGGTGGCGCTGCAATATGTCGGCGGCATGAACGACATGATGTACGCCACCGTGGCGCGCGGCACCGGCAAGCAGGCCGCGATCGAAGGCCAGATCGCCGCCGGCAAGACCGGGACGACGCAGAGCTTCCGCGACGCCTGGTTCGTCGGCTACACGGCGCATTACGTCGGCGGGGTGTGGGTCGGCAACGACAACAGCAAGCGCATGAAGAAGGTCACGGGCGGGACGCTGCCGGCCAAGCTATGGCACGAGATCATGGCTTACGCGCATCGCGACAAGACGGCCCTGCCGCTGCCGGGAACGCGCGCGCCGCGGCTCGACGCGATCGCGCGGCTGCCAAACGCGGCGCCAGCCAACGACGACGCGCCGTTGTTCCGCCGCGTGTTCGGCATTCTTGCCGGGCAGTAGATCCGCTCTCGCGCTACTCGATGCTGCGCTTCGGCGAGGTGCCGGTCGAGGCGTGCGGCATGTCGCCGGCGCCATAGCGATGCAGACTCGCGCCATGTTTCCTCAGCCAGCTGCGCGCCTCCTCGTGACGCGGCATGCTGCGCTCGACCAGCGCCCAGAAACGCGGCCCGTGATTCATTTGCCCGAGATGGGCGACCTCGTGCGCGGCGAGATAATCCAGCACCAAAGGCGGAGCCAGCACGAGCCGCCAGGAGAAGGACAGCGCGCCTGAGGTCGAGCACGAGCCCCAGCGCGTGGTCTGGTCGCGCACGTACAGCCGCTTCGGCGTCAGATCGAGACGCTTGGCATGGACAGCCACGCGCGTCTTGAGATCGAGATGCGCCTGGCGCTTCAACCAGTCGAGCAGCCGGCGCGGCGCGTGCTCCTCCTCGCCCGTCACAAAGAGGCGCGGTATCCGTCGCATGCCGACGCGCGCGCCTTCAGGCCAGGCGGGAGCGGCGATCGCATCCTCGGCGGCCTCGATCCACACCACGCCTCGCTTGCGCACGGACCCCGCGAAGCGCAGCACATGCGCATAGCCACGCAGCGGCACGACGGCGCCATGGGTGAAGGGCACGGGCTCCGACAGGCCGGCGACGCGCGCCTTCAGCCAATCGAGATGGCGCGAGAGGAACTCGTCGGCGTCGGCGAAGCTCGAATAAAGCGGCATGGTCAGCACGGCGCCCCGGCGTGCTTCGCTGACTTGCAGGCTGAACCGTCGCGCCCGCGCGCTCCGTCGCAGCACCATGGGGATATTGAGGCCGCGGATCTTGACCTCGATGGTCTCGCCACGCCCGAGATTGAGGCGCTTAAGCATGGTTACGCTCCCTACTGCCGTCGGGCCCACGAATCGGCGGCCAACACAGTAGCACAGGCTTTTGAGGGAGCGCGCGCCTCTGCTTTAGGCAGTGCGGCCGAAGGCTCTCGCCAGCAACCCCCTACGGCGCTGATTTTTGGTTATGAAATTGCGGATTTTCGGCGCGATTTCGGCCCTGAAATCGGGAGCCGTTGAACACGCCATAATGGCCGACACCGGGCTGGAGATGGTGGTCGCGCTTGCTGTCGGCAAGGTTAGTGCACAAAATTTGTGCAGCAAATGTTTGACCGATCCCAGAGATGTCGTCCTTCTCGCCTTCGACGGTCATCAGCGCCACGTTTTGGATCTTGCTTGGGTCCACCAACCGGTTGCGGTGCACCATCGTGCCCTTGGGCAGCCGGTGCTCGAGAAAGACCGTCTCGATCGTCTGCAGGTAATACTCGGCGGACAGGTCCATCACGGCGAGAAACTCGTCGTAGAACTCGCGATGCTTGTCGGCGGAATCGCCGTCTCCCCTGATCAGATTATGGAACAGCTCGCGATGTGCCGTGACGTGGCGGTCGAAATTCATGCCCATGAAGCCGCTGAGCTGGAGAAAGCCTGGATAGACGTTGCGCATCACGCCGGGGTAAGGCCAGGGAACCTGGGTGATGACATTGCGGCGGAACCAGTCCATGGACTTGGCCTCGGCGAAGCGGTTGACCGCCGTCGGGCTTTCCCGCGCATCGATCGGGCCGGCCATGAGGATCATCGAGCGAGGCACGGCCGCATCGTTCGCGGCCTCCATCAGGGCGACCGCCGCGAACACGGGGACGGTCGGCTGACAGACCGCCATCACGTGCACGTCCCCTCCAAAAAACTGAACGAATTCAGTGATGTAGTCGATATAGTCGTCGAGGTCGAAATCGCCGGCGGCGCGCGGCACGAAGCGGGCGTCATGCCACTCGGTGACATAGACGTCGTAGTCGGGAAGGAGATCGCGCACCGTCCCGCGCAGCAGGGTGGAGAAATGCCCGGCCATGGGCGCCACCACCAGGACCTTGGGGTCTTCATGGAGGCGCCAGCGCGAGAATTCGCGCTCGAAATGAACGAGATTGCAGAACGGCTTGGCGATCAGGGTGCGCTCCCTGACGGTGACCTTGCGGCCCTTAACCTCGGTCGCGTCGATGCCCCACACGGGCCGCCGATACCGCCGCGTGGTGCGCTCGAACAGCTCGAGCGCGGCGGCGGCGCTCCGGCCAAGCGTCGTGTAAGAGGCCGGGTTGAGCGGATTGCGGAACAGCAGCCGGCATGCATCCGCCGCGGCCCGGGCAGGGCTCAAGGCGGCCTGGTTCAGCTCGTATAGGTGATAAAGCATGCCTCGACCTCTCTCGCTGACTCATCATAGATGCTGCATCGCGGAATCAAATGATGATTCTATGTTGCGGCGCAACGATGACATTTCAGTGTGGCCGATCAGCCGCGCGGCTAAAGGTAGCGGCGCAAGGTCTCGGTCATTTTGGCGGCGGGCGTTCCATAGGCAAAATGCGTAATGTATTCGCCGTCCTTGCCCATTAAATAGACAAGCGCCGAGTGGTCGATACTGTAGTCGCTGCTTGCCTTGTCCTGTTGAAACTTTGAGTAGGCGACGCGATAAGCCTTGGCGGCGGCAGCGATCTGCTCCGGAGAGCCGGTGAGACCGACAAAGCGCGGACCGAAATTCTTCACATACGCACCCATCGCCGCCTGCGTATCGCGCTCCGGATCGAGGGTAATAAAGATGGGGACGACCTGGTCGGCCTTGGGTCCAAGCTCATCCAGGCTCGCCGACATCACCTGAAGCTCGGCCGGGCAGATATCCGGGCAATGGGTGAAGCCGAAGAACACCAGCATATGGCGTCCGCGGAAATCCTGATCGGTGACGGTCTTTCCGGTCTGATCGACGAGGGTGAAGGGCCCGCCGATCAGCGCCTTGCCGCTGCTCTGCACGGCCGGCCCTTGCGCGCCTTGGCTCAGCACCAGCAGCGCGGCGCCGCCGAGCGCCCCAATGAGAAACCCGGCAATAACCACGGTCAGGAGGCGGCCGCGCATCTATTCACCCAATTGAACCAGCGTGCCGTTCTCGCGCGCGCTGCCAAGGAACCAGCTGAAGGTCAGGTAGCCCGCGACAAGGTAGACCACGTTAAGTCCGGCCGCCCACCACAGCTCTTTCACGTCGAAGGTATTGTGCAGAAGGATCGAGCGCATGCCTTCGAACACATGCGTCGGCGGCAGCGCCAAGGCAACCCATTGCAACCAATCCGGCAGCACCGAGACCGGATAATAGACGCAGCATAGCGGCAGCAGCAGAAAGGCCAGCGACCAGGCCAGCTCCTCGGCGCCGAGCCCGTAGCGAAGGATCACGCCCGCCGAGATCAGCCCGAGCGACCAGCTGGTCAGCACCAGCACGGCGAAGAAGGCGACCAGCGGCAAGCCCAGATCGAGCAGGTTGAAGCCGAAGATGAAATAGGCGGCGATGGCGACCGGCACCATGCTGACGCCGAGCCGGATCACGCTCCACACGCTTAACGCCGCCACCAGCTCGTAAGGCCGCAACGGGCTCGTCAGCAGATTGCCGAGATTGCGCGACCACATCTCCTCGATGAAGGTGGTGGAGAAGCCGATCTTGGAGCGGAACAGAATATCCCAGAGCAGCACCGAGCCGATCAGGACGCCGGCGGCCTGCGCCAGCGGGCTCGTGGTTCCGGCCAGATATTTCTGAAGGAAGCCCCAGGTCAGCATCTGTAGGAACGGCCAATAGATCAGCTCGACCAGCCGCACGCCGGAGCTGCGCAGCAGATAGATGTAGCGCTTCACCAACGCGAAGATGCGGCGGAGCGAAGCGCCGACTCCCGTCTGCGGCAGCAATATCGGCTCGGCGCCGCCTTTGGTCGCGGTCACCGTGCTCATGACGCTTTCCGTGCCGGCAACGCCTCGTCCTCCGGCCTTTCCAGCGGCTGCCCTGACGCGCCCGCGCACCACGTCGAGAAACACCTCCTCCAGCGTCAGCTTGCCATAGGTCGCGATCAGATCGGCCGGGGTGCCGTCCTCGATGATGCGGCCGGCATCGAGCAGGATGACGCGGTCGGCAAGCCGCTCGACCTCGGCCATGTTGTGCGAGGCAAACAGCAGCGTCGCGCCTCGGGCCTTGGCGTATTGCTTCAGCTTCCGCCTGATCCAGTCGGCGGTGTCGGGGTCGAGCGAGGCGGTCGGCTCATCGAGCAGGAGCAGTTCGGGCGCGTTGAGCAGCGCCTTGGCAAGGCCGACGCGGGTCTTCTGGCCGGCCGACAATTTGCCGGTCGCGCGATCGAGCAACTCCTCGATCTGCAAATCTTGCGCGATATAGGCGATGCGCTCGGCCACGTTGCCGATGCCGTAAAGCCCGGCATAGACCGTCAGGTTCTGCCGCACGGTGAGCCGCGCCGGGAGATCGACATAGGGGCTTTGGAAATTCAGCCGATGCGCGACCGCGGTTCGATCGCGGCTCATATCGGCGCCGAACACCCTCACCTCGCCCGAGCTTGGCACCACGAGGCCGAGCAGCATGGCGATGGTGGTGGTCTTGCCGGCGCCGTTGCCGCCAAGCAGAGCCACCGTGGTGGCTTGAGCGAGGCTGAAGCTGATATGGTCGACCGCGGTCACGGCGCCGTAGGCCTTGGTCAGGTCACGCACCGCCACGGGCACGGCTCCCTCGGCGCGCCCCTCTGCGACGCTTGAGCGCGAAGCGGCGCTTGCACTATTTACTCTCTCATCCATAGCTTCGCTAAAGCATCCGCTTTGTCGGAATTATGACTGGTATCGCCATGCTAGACTTCACCTATGGCCGCCCTCGACAATAGTCAAACCGTCCGCCGCGCCGCCGTGCCCGACTGGCTCCGGCAAGGCGAAAGCCGGGTCCGTTTGCAGACCATCGTGCGGCTGCGCTGGCTCGCCGTGCTCGGGCAAACCATCACGGTGATCGGCGCCTATTGGGTGCTCGGCATCGATCTGCCGATCGGCGGCTGCCTCGCCATCATCGCGCTGTCGGCTTGGATCAATGTCGCGCTGCGCATCCGCTATCCGGCGAGCCAGCGCTTACGCAGCCACTACGCCTTCATCATGCTGGCCTATGACGTCCTCCAGCTCGCGGCGCTGCTCTATCTCACCGGCGGGCTGGAGAACCCGTTCGCCTTTCTCCTGATCGCGCCGGTCACGGTGTCGGCCTCGACGCTGCCGCTGCGCATCACCGCCGCGCTCGGCGCGCTCGCCATCATCGCCGCGACGCTGCTGACCAAGTTCCACCATCCGCTGCCCTGGTTCCACCACGCCAACCTCTTGCTCCCCTTCCCTTACGTGATGGGCGTGTGGGCGGCGGTCGTCTCCGGCATCCTGTTCATCGGTTTCTATTCCTGGCGCACCGCCGAGGAGGCGCGGCGCATGGCCAAGGCGCTCGCCGCCGCCGAGATGGTGCTGGCGCGCGAGCAGAAGCTCTCGGCGCTCGACGGACTGGCCGCGGCCGCCGCGCATGGCCTCGGCACGCCGCTCGCGACCATCGCCGTGGTGACCAAGGAGCTGATGCGCGACGCCAAGCCGAGCGACAAGCATTACGAGGATCTGCTGCTGCTGCGCGCGCAGGCCGAGCGCTGCCGCCACATCCTCGCCGAGCTTGCCGGCGGCGGCGAGCAACAGGATCTCATCGTGTCGCGGCTGCCCTTGAGCCATCTGATCGAGGAGGTGGTGGCGCCGCATCGCCTGGTCGCCGTGCCGATCGAGGTGAAGACCGGACCGGTGGAAAAGGGAGCGCCACGCAGTTCGATGCCGGAGCCGGTGACCGAGCGTAACCCCGGCATGCTCTATGGCCTCGGCAATCTGGTGGAGAACGCCATCGACTTCGCCGCGACCAAGGTCGAGGTCGAGGCGCGCTGGTCCAAGGACGAGGTGACCATCGTCATCGCCGACGACGGCGACGGCTTCCCGCCGCATGTGCTGGAGCAGCTCGGCGAGCCGTTCGTCACCACGCGCCCTGCGCAAAGCGAGCAGCGGGAACCGGCCGACGAGCATATCGGCATGGGGCTCGGCTTCTTCATCGCCAAGACGCTGCTGGAGCGATCCGGCGCCACGCTCGAGCTCGCCAACCGGCCGTCGCCGCAAGGCGGCGCCGTGGTCACGGTGAGCTGGCCGCGGGCGAAATTCGAGCACGCCTTCCAGAAAACGGCGCAAAGCCCCGAGCCGGTCGCCTGACCGGGGGCGCGTTAACCAGCTAAAACTTTGGCCGGATTGCTACAATCGGCGCCCCTAGCCTTGCCGTAGCGAGCAAGAGCCCTTAGCTCTACGTCATCTCGTCGCAGCGCAACGCAGAAGAATCCTTCTATTCTGTGGGAGCTTACGCCTTGGGGACGGGGCAGGAGCAGAACCACTCGGAGAGCCCTGACATGGAAGCTCAACAATTCTCGCCCACGCCTCAGACCGATTACCCGGTGCTTGAAGACAACACGCTGTTGATCGTCGATGACGATCGCGCCTTCCTCGCGCGGCTCGCGCGCGCCATGGAGACGCGCGGCTTCGAGGTCGAAGCCGCCGCCTCGGTGGAGGACGGGCTGTCCTCGCTCAAGCGCCGCCCCCCTGCCTTCGCCGTGGTGGATATGCGGCTGGATGACGGCAACGGCATCGACGTGATCGCCGCGCTGAAGGACGTTCGCCCCGAGGCGCGCGCGGTGGTGCTGACCGGCTACGGCAATATCGCCACCGCCGTGACGGCGGTGAAGCTCGGCGCGGTCGACTATCTCGCCAAGCCCGCCGACGCGGACGATGTCTATAACGCGCTGGTCGCGTCGGGCACGACCGCCAAGGCGCCGCCGCCGGAGAATCCGATGTCGGCGGACCGCGTGCGCTGGGAGCACATCCAGCGGGTCTACGAGCTCTGCAATCGCAATGTCTCGGAGACGGCGCGCCGGCTCAACATGCATCGGCGCACGTTGCAGCGCATCCTCGCCAAACGGGCTCCGAAGTAAAGTCAGACCTCGAAGCCGCAAGACGGGTCGAGGTGAAGCTGCAAGCGCAGCGCCGCGGCGCGGGCGAAGCACAGCATCATGGCTTTGCGGCGTGCGGCTGAGAGACGCTCCTCAATCGGGTCGCGCATCAGCTCGGCGCCGTAACGATCGGCGAGAATGAGACCCGCCGCGTCCGGAATCACCTCGCAGGGAAAATCGGCGGCGACGGCGAAATAGAGCCGGTCGCAGAACGGCAGATAATCGTGCCACTTGCCGTCGCTCTGATAGTCGAGCAGGCAGGATTTGATCTCGATGATGGTGATGTCGCCGCCGGAAGAAAGCGCCACCACATCCGCGCGCCTGCCATTGGCAAGCGACAGCTCGGTGACGACGGAGAAGCCCTCGGCGCGGAATCTGCGGCACACGCCGCGTTGCAATTCGGCGGCGACCGGCGACTGGCGGCGGTCGAAGGCGATGACGGTGTCGTCGTTCCTGGCACGATTGTTCTGCAACGCAAGACTCCGCCGAAAATCAATTCTGCCTCACAGAGTTGTGCATGCTTAACCATTCCGCGTGCCGGAACAAGCTGGTAAATCTGGCGTTTCGGTGAGTGCGGCGCGTCTGCTCGGCGAATCCGGGCTTTTTCCCGTGCGACAGCCCTGGGCCGAGGAGCGGATGATGAACCTGCACAACGTCGTCGTCGCCGAGATCAAGCCGAAGGCCGAATCAGTCCCCTTGCGCGATCGCCTGTTCGCCACGCGCGCCCTGTCGACCGAGCTTGCCGCGCCGTTGAGCGACGAAGATCAGGTCGTGCAGGCGAACGACGACGCGAGCCCGACCAAATGGCATCTCGCGCACACCACTTGGTTCTTCGAGGCCTTCCTGCTGAAGCGCTTCCTTCCCGGCTATAGCGTGTTCGACGAGCGCTTCGAATATTGCTTCAATTCCTACTACGAGAGCGTCGGTGCGCGGCAGCCGCGCGGCAAGCGCGGACTGCTTACGCGGCCCACGGCCGCCGAGGTGCGCGCCTATCGCGCCTTCGTCGATCAGGCGTTGGCGCGGCTGTTCGATACCGCGCTCGCTCCCGAGGCGGCCGAGCTGATCGAGCTCGGCATCAATCATGAGCAGCAGCATCAGGAGCTTCTGCTCACCGATATCTTGAGCCTGTTCGCGGCCGAGCCGCTCAAGCCCGCTTATCGCGACGCCGGCCCCGGCATCGCCGCGGGCCATGTGACGCCGCTCGACTGGGTGCCGTTCGAGGGCGGCATCTTCGAAGTGGGCCATGAGGGTGATGGCTTCGCCTATGACAATGAAGGCCCGCGCCACGAGGCGCTGATCCACCCCTTCAAGCTCGCGAGCCGTCCCGTCACCAACGCCGAATGGATCGAGTTCATCGAGGACGGCGGCTACACAACGCCTGTGCTCTGGCTCGCCGATGGCTGGGCCACGGTAAAGAGCCAAGACTGGCAGGGCCCGCTTTATTTCGAGAAGGCGCAAGGCGGCTACGGGCAGATGAGCCTGCTCGGCTTCCGTCCGGTCGATCCCGCCGCCCCTGTCACTCATGTCAGCTATTACGAGGCCGATGCCTTCGCCCGCTGGGCCGGCCACCGGCTGCCGTCCGAGTTCGAATGGGAGGTCGCCGCGGCGAGCGTCCCGCTCGAGGGCCGCACACTTGGCGCAGGACATTTGCGGCCCATGCCGGCGGGGATCGGCCCGCGGCTACAGCAGATGTTCGGCGATGTCTGGGAGTGGACGGGAAGCGCCTATCTCCCCTACCCCGGCTTCAAGGCCGCGCCCGGCGCGGTCGGCGAATATAACGGCAAGTTCATGTGCAATCAGTTCGTGCTCAAAGGCGGCTCCTGCGTGACGCCGGAGGGCCATGTACGGCGGACCTATCGCAATTTCTTCTATCCGCATCAGCGCTGGCAGTTCACGGGCCTCAGGCTCGCGGCGGACGCGTGATGGAGGGCGAGGTCTCGCTTCAGCTCCCGAGAGAGTCCGCGTCTCCCGCGCGAGCGTTGCGCGCGCAAGAGGCGCTGACCGAGAGCGAGTTCGCCGCAGCCCTGCTGGCCGGACTTGCGCGCCATCCCCGCAGCGTCCCCTGCCGCTTCTTCTACGATGCGCGCGGCTCGGAGCTGTTCGAGGAGATCACCAAGCTCACCGAGTATTACCCGACGCGGACCGAGACCGCGTTGCTCGAGACTTATGGCGAGGAGATCGCCGCGCTCGCCGGTCAGGGGCGCATCCTGGTCGAGTTCGGATCGGGATCGAGCCGCAAGACGAGTTTGCTGTTGAGCGCGCTCGGACAGGTGCCCGCCTATATCCCGATCGACATCGCCGCCGAGAAGTCTTGAAGAGGCGGCTGAGTGGCTGTCAGGGCAACATCCCGGCCTCACCATCGTGCCGCTGATCGCCGACTTCACCGCGACGCGCGCGCTGCCGCCGCTCGCGCGGCGGAAGCCCCGGCTCGGCTTCTTCTCGGGCTCGACCATCGGCAATCTGACGCATGCGGAGGCGAGGGCGTTCCTCGGCAATGCCGCGCGCCTGCTTGGACCCGGCAGCGCCTTTCTGCTCGGCGTCGATCTGAAGAAGAGCGAGCGGATCCTCGTCCCTGCCTATAACGACGCGCGGGGCGTCACCGCAGCTTTCAATCTCAATCTGCTGGTCCGCGCCAATCGCGAGCTTGGCGCCAATTTCGACCTCGCCCGCTTCGCCCATGACGCGGTGTGGAACGAGGCTGCGGGGCGGATCGAGATGTATCTAGTGAGCCTCGCCCGGCAGAGCGTGCGCGTCGCCGGCCGCGATTTCGCGTTTGCCGAAGGCGAGCGCATCCATACCGAGAACTCGCACAAATACACGGTGGACGAGTTCCGGCGGCTCGCCGGCGCGAGCGGTTGGACCCCGGTCAAGGCCTGGACCGACGCGGACCAGCTGTTCAGCCTGCATCTGCTGCGGCTGTAAGATTCGCTCTCACAATCTCCGTCATACCGGCGAAAGCCGGTATCCAGAGCCGCTCGTTCGGTACCAGTTGCCCCTGGATCCCGGCTTGCGCCGGGATGACGAGGGAGGGGTGGTTATCCCCGCATAATCACCGCCCTCCCGAACCTCGCGTAAACTGCATCCACCTCGTCCACTGAAGGGGCGCATCATGAGGCGTCGTGACGTGCGGACGAGGTGCGGCGCCTGCGGGTTCGTGCACGCAGCATGGGCACTCGGGCGGCGGCGGGGCTCCGCCCGGGACCACTAGGAGTCCCTGTCAGGAGCTGGCTGACCGCCCGGCCAGAACGCCGGCCCCGAGCAAAGCGCGGCCCGCCGCCGAACATGACGCCGTGATTGGCGCGCCGCGAGGCGCCCGCGTGCCGCAAGGCACGAGCCATTAGGACTTTGCGCTTTCTCGGCGCGCCATCCCCCCTCGGGGGGACCGTAGGGTGGGCAACGTCTTCGTTGCCCACGCGGTACGAACATGGTGGGCACGGCGCGTTGCGCCTTTGCCCACCCTACGAGACTCCCGGCGTGGCCTTGCCAGGGCGCAACGCTCCGGGGCATTCTCGCGCGCCACAAACAGGGGGTAGCAGCGTGACCGATCTTCTTTCCGGCAATGCGGTGATCGGCCAGTCCGGCGGGCCGACCGCCGTCATCAATCAGTCGCTGGCGGGCGTGGTCGAAGGCCTGCGCTTAGGCCTCGCGGCTTCAGGCAAGGTCGAGCGCATCTTCGGCATGCGGCATGGCGTGCGTGGGCTGGTGAAGCCGGGCGCCGAGGGCCTGCTCGATCTGACGCAAATCGACAAGGCGAAGCTCGATGCGGTCGCCCGCACGCCCTCGGCCGCGCTCGGCTCGACCCGCGACAAGCCGGACGAGGGCTATTGCGAGAAGATCCTCGACGGTTGCCGCCGCAACGACATTCGCTATTTCTTCTATATCGGCGGCAACAACTCGGCCGACACCTGCCGCATCGTCAGCGAGAAGGCTCACGCCGCCGGCTACGAGCTCCGCTGCTTCCATGTGCCGAAGACGATCGACAACGATCTCCTGGAGAACGACCACACGCCGGGTTTCCCGTCGGCCGCGCGCTATGTCAGCCTGGCGCTGATGGGGGACGCGCTCGACAATGCGAGCCTCGGCGGCATCAAGATCAACGTCATCATGGGGCGGAACGCGGGCTTTCTCGCCGCGGCGTCGGCGATCGCGCGGGGCGCGGCACCCGACGGCGCCGCGCCGGCCGACCGGCCCGCGCCGCATCTGATCTATCTTCCCGAGGTGCCGTTCTCGACCGATGCCTTCCTCGCCGATGTCGAGGCGGTCTATGCCAAGCTCGGCCGCTGCCAGATCGCCGTCAGCGAAGGCATCCGCGACGCCTCAGGTGCCGAGATCGGACCTAAGCTCATGCGCGGCCCTGGCGAAGTCGACGCGCACGGCAATGTGCAACTCTCAGGTTCCGGCGCGCTCGGCGATGGGCTCGCCGATCTGGTCAAGACCGGGCTGACGCCGAAAGGCGGCAAGTCGCCAAGGGTGCGCGCCGACACGTTCGGCTATATCCAGCGCTGCTGGCCGCATGCCTCGCCGGTGGATACCGAGGAAGCGCGCGCGGTGGGGCGTTACGCGGCGGAGCTGGCGGCAGGAGGCGAGACAAGCGCCTCGGTGATCATCGTCCGCACGTCCGACGCGCCCGACGCCTATCGAAGCGAATGCGCCCGTGCCGCGCTCTCCGCTGTGGCGCGCCGCACGCGGCACGTGCCGGCGGAGTTCATCTCAGGCTCGAACGATGTGAGCGCGGCGTTCTACGCCTATTGCCGGCCTCTCTTGGGCGAGCTGCCGAAGCTCGAGCGGCTGTAGGGTGGGCAAAGCAGAGCGTGCCCACCAAGCCCACGCTACGCCTCGACCAGCTCCCGCACATAAGTCGGCAGCGCGAAGGCGGCGACATGGACCTCGGGCGTCCAATAGCGCGTGGGGAAGCTTCCTGCCTTCTTGTAGCGCCGCTCGATCTTCCGCCGCTTGTGATGCCTGAGCTTGGGATTGTCGGTGGCCCAGCCATACGACATCGGGCCGCCGAAATAGCTCGGGGTGTTGGCGAGATAGGCGAAAGCGTCGCCGAACAGCTCGCGGAAGAAACCGACGCTCTGCTTGAGCTCCGAGGCCTGCAGGAAGGGCAGCCCGTTCTGGGTGACCAGCAGACCCCCCGGCTTGAGGCAGCGGGCGCAGCCGGCATAGAACTCGCGGGTGAACAGCACGGCGCCGGGGCCGACGGGATCGGTCGAATTGATCATGATCACGTCGAACCGGTCGGGCGTCTCGGCCACGAATTTGGTGCCGTCGGCGATGACGATCCTCGTGCGCGGGTCGTCATAGGCGCCGGCGGACACTTCCGGGAAATGCTGGCGGCAGAGGTCGATCACCCCCTGGTCGATCTCGCAAAGCGTCGCCTGCTCGATCTCCGGGTGCTTCAACACCTCGCGCAGCACCCCGCCGTCGCCGCCGCCGACGATCAGCGCCTGCTTGGCCTTGCCGTGAGCGAACAGCGGCACATGCGACATCATCTCGTGATAGACGAACTCGTCCTTGGTGGTGACCTGGACGATGCCGTCAAGCATCATCACCCGCCCAAAGTCGGCGTTCTCGAGGATGATCAGTCGCTGATGCTCGGTCTCGCTGTCGAAAAGGACGGTGTCCGCCTTCAGACGGACACGGAAGCCACGGTGGAGCGTCTCTTCGACCCAGCGTTCCATCGGTTCATTTCCTTGCCGCGCATCTGCTCCTTGACCACCACCTTGCGAGGCGAGAAGGCCTCCTTCAAGACGTCGATGGCCGCTCTCGGATTGGTCTGGCCGCACATGAAGATATCCAGTGCGGCGTAGCCATATTCCGGCCAGCTGTGGATCGAGATATGCGACTCGGCGAGAACCGCGACCCCCGACACCCCACCATTCGGCGTGAAATGGTGCAGATGGATGTGCAGGAGCGTGGCGCCTGCGACCTCAACACATCGTCTGAGCGTATGCTCGATGTGCTCTAGGTCGTCGAGGCGCTCGGCCCGAACGAGATCAATGATGAGATGAGTGCCCGCGTAGGCGACCCCATCTCGCTCACAAAAAAAGTCCTTGCGCTCTTCCTCCCGCGAAGGAACGAAGGCGCCGGGAAAGCTTTTCTTCCGTTTGGGCGGTGCTTGAACCATGATCCAAGTCCATCCCCAATTGGAAGAGGGCGTCACTGGACATGGCGTCCTCCCCAACCAGCAGATGTTCAAGTCTAAACGACGCGCTATTTACACCCGCGTTCGAGCGATGCAAGAGGTTTTTGGCCTCATGAGACAGAATGACCACGAAAAAGTTTCCGTACCGTGTAGGAGGACGACTTCCGTGTTGGCCACGATTGACGCCGCGCTCCTACGCGGCGACGGCGAGGAAGGTCACGTGATGAACCGATGCAAGACAGAGATAGTTCCACTCGCGCGCGCGCTCGCGATCGCCATGCTTGCACTCACGGCGCTTGCGACGGAGCTACTTGCGGCCGAGGAATTGCCCAAGCTCGGCGCCGACCTTGCCTTGACCTCCGTCGCTGGGCTCTCCTCCGGCGCCTATATGGCGGGACAGATTCAAGTCGCCCATTCAAAGGACATCGTGGGCGCCGGCATCGTCGCCGGTGGCCCTTATGCCTGCGCCGAGAGCGCGGCGAGCCGCATCTTTCCGTTCTGGCCGACGGCCGTGGCGCAGAACGGTACGCAAGCGCTCTATCAGTGCATGGAGACGAGTTTGGGGACGCCAGATCCCGTGGCACTGGCCACTCGGGCCAAGGAGCTTGCCGAAGACGGCGAGATCGATCCGATCGCCGGGCTCGCCGCCGACAACGTCTATCTCTTCTCCGGCAAGAAGGACGACACGGTTAAGCTCGCGGTGGTGCAGGCGGCGAAGCGCTTCTACAAGGAGGTGGGCGTCGACGAAGGCAATACGGCGCTGATCGAGGGCGATGGCGGCCACGCTCTGATCACCGCGCAGGGCGGCGGCGTGGCGTGCGGCGTCTCCGACACGCCCTATGTGAGCAATTGCGGCTACAACCAGGCTCAAGCCATCCTCGCCTGGATCTATGGTCCGCTGGCCGACCCTTCCGTCGAAGCCAAAGGCCGCTACATCCCGTTCGACCAAGGGGCCTTCTCCGATCCCGGCGACGGTTTGGCCGACGAGGGCGTGGTCTATGTCCCGCAAGGCTGCGCCGAGCAAGGCGGCTGCCGGGTGCATATCGCGCTGCATGGCTGCCAGCAGTCGCGCGAAGCGGTGGGCGATAGTTTCGTCAAAGGCAGCGGTTTTGCCGAGATCGCCGACACCAACCGGATCGTCGTCCTGTTCCCGCAAATCAAGGCCAGCACGATCAACCCGAAAGGCTGCTGGGACTGGTGGGGCTATACCGGGCTCGATTATCTCGGCAAGGACGCGGCGCAGATCAAAGCGATCTGGGCCATGGTCGAGCGGCTGACCTCGGCGCGGTGAGGGGAAGGTGGCGGAACAGCGCGACATCGTCGTGTTCGAGGCGCCGCTCGGCTCGGACCTTTACCGCCAGGCGCTCGCCTTGCGCGAGGCGATCCTGCGGCGGCCGCTCGGGCTCTCGATCTCCGCGGAGGAACTTGCCGACGACGAGACGCGCCAGCATTTCTGCGCGCTGTTGTTCGGCCGCGTGGTCGGCTCGGTATCGTTGAAGCCGCTCGGCGAAGCGCTGCTCCAGCTCAAGCAGATGGCGGTGGCGCAGGATTGGCAGCGCAAAGGCATCGGCAGGCAGCTGCTTACGCATGCGGAAGGCTGGGCCGGAAGCTCCGGCTTTCACCTGATGGTGCTCAACGCCAGAATCGGCGCCGAGGGGTTCTACGCGACCTTCGGCTATCTCGCGGAGGGCGAGCCGTTCGAGGAGAACACCGTGCCGCATGTCAAAATGAGCAAGCGCCTGGGTCAGCCTAAGGAGTGAATTGCTCGCGAAAGGGCGTCATCGCTTGTGACGGAGTAGCCAGGAGAAGATCGGCGTGCTTTTCTAGCCCGGCGGCAGGCTGGGCTGTCGGTATTCTTTAAGTCAAATCGGGGGCGCCTCCCGCCATGCTGTTCCAGTCGCAGGTGTTCATCCTGCTGTTCCTCCCCGCGGTGCTGGGCGCCTATTACCTGTCGGCCGAACGGCCGGTGTTGCGCGAGGCGATCCTGATCCTCGCTTCGCTGCTGTTCTATGCCTGGTGGGACCCGCGTTTCGTGCCGCTCCTGGTCGGCCAGACGGTGGCGACCTGGCTGATCGCGGAAGCCTATCTCCGATATCCTTCTCGGGCTTGGATCGTGCTCGGCGTCGCCGCCAACCTCGCCGTGCTCGCCTTCTTCAAATATCTCGCCTTCGTCGCCGGTGCCGTGGTGGGCATCATGGGCGTGCCGGTGCAGGGATGGGACTTGATCCTGCCGCTCGGCATCAGCTTCTACACATTCGAGCTGATCTCCTATCTGGTCGATCTCAGGCGGGGCGACGGGCCACATTACCAGCTGCGCAAGTTCTGCCTGTTCATCTTCCTGTTCCCGCATCTGATCGCCGGCCCGATCATCCGGCATAACGAGATCATCCCGCAATTCAGCCTGTCGCCGTTCCGGCCAGGCCTGAGCAAACGCTTCGCTTACGGCATCGCCTTCTTCGTCATCGGCTGCGTGAAGAAGGTGTTCATCGCCGACCCGCTTGCCGGCGTCGCCGATCCGATCTTCGCCTCGGCCCAGAGTCCCGCATTCGGCGATGCGTGGCTCGGCGCGCTGGCCTTTACCTTCCAGCTGTTCCTCGACTTCTCCGCCTATTCGGAGATGGCGATCGGGCTCGGGCTGATGCTCGGCTTCCAGTTCCCCGACAATTTCAACGTGCCCTATCGAGCGACCAGCATCCGGGAGTTCTGGCGCCGCTGGCATATGACGCTGTCGCGCTTCCTGCGCGACTATCTCTACATTCCGCTCGGCGGTAGCCGGAACGGCTGGCTGACCTACGTCAAGGCGACGCTGATCACCATGGGGCTGTGCGGGCTGTGGCATGGCGCGGGCTTCACCTTCGTCGTTTGGGGGCTGGCGCATGGTCTGGCGCTGATCGTCTGCCGCCTCTGGGAGGATCGCGGGCGGCCGCTGCCCGCGCCGCTCGCCTGGGGCATCACCATGTTGTTCGTGATCGTCAGCTGGGTCCTGTTCCGCGCGCCCGACTTCGCCACCGCCGGGGCGATGCTCAGCGGCATGGCCGGGTTCAACGGCTTGCTGGGCGAGACGGAATGGCCGGCGGTGCTTGGGCTCGCGGCCGCCGTCTCGATCCTCGGTCCGAGCACGAAGGAGTTCGTCGAGGACTGGCTCAAGCCGCTTCCCGCCTATGGCATCGCCTTCGCGCTCGCCGCCGTGATGGTGGTGCTCGAGGTCGGCGCCGGCCAGCCGAGAAGCTTCATCTATTTCCAGTTCTGATGGACGCCTATATGTGGAAACGCTTCCTGCTTGCCTTCGCGATCACCGGCGCCGCGGCGCTGGCGCTGGCGGTGACGCTGATCCTGCTGGTCGATCCGCTGGGCGTGTCGCCGGTGGCCTCGCCGCTTTCGAGCCGAAGCCCGGCTATGCGCTGAAGGATCGGCGCTTCCTCGCCCAGTCAGCTGATCCGCAACGGCCAGCTCAACTCGTTTCTGGTGGGAAGCTCGACGCTTCATTCGGTCGATCCCGATTGGGCCGAAGGACGCCTTTGGCGGAGAGTTCGCCAATCTCGCCATTCATGGAGCCACGCCGCATGAGCTCGCACGCGTGCTGCAAGCCATCGGGCGAAACGTGCCGCAATTGCGCACCCTGGTGCTCGGCCTCGACAGCGCAACCGATGGTGTGGAGCCAACGGTTGCCGGAGACCTATCAGCCCAAGGCTGTGTTCCCGGAGTCGCTCTACGACGAGACCGGCTCGACGACTTCTCTAGCCCTGCTCAATCTCGAAACGCTCGAACTCCGCGCTAGAGCAGCTCGCCGTCGATCTCGGATTCGAGCCGCCCGGAGTCCGAGGCCGACGGATATCGCAACGAGTTGCTCGACGAGGCGAAATGGAACGCCGGTCAAGGCCAGGGACAAAGTCGATGGCTCCAAGGGGATCGCGGTTGCGACGCTTGACGCCGGTGCGCGCTCCGATGGAGCGCGATGTCCCGGCCGAATCCCGCGAGCCGTCCGTTTCCCGATATTGCGACTGCTCGAGAGAGGTGATCGGCCGCGCTTCCTGCCGACGACCGAGCTGATCATCCTGGTGGTCATGCCGCCGCATGTTTCGACCCTGCCTGATACAGCGCCGACGAGCGCACCGATCATCGTCATCTGCAAGCGGCGCATCGCGAGCGCTCGCCTCGAATTCCCGCGGCTATGCGCATCGACTTCGACATCGCTTCGACCTGGACCCGCAACAATGCGGATAATTACTGGGACGCGAGCCATTTCCGCACGGCGCATCGCCAAGGACCTCGTGCTGCGCATCAAGGAGGCGGTCGAGCGACGCCGCGACGCCGAGGATGGGATCTATCGCTATCTGGCCGGTCCCGGTCCTTCGGTCACGACCGCGCACTAATGGGCAGTTCAGCATCGACTGACGGAGGAGAGACGATGGGCTTGGAGGTGGGAGACAAGGCGCCGGATTTCAGCCTACCGGCCGACGGCGGCGGCAAGGTCGCGCTCAAGAACTTCAAGGGGAAGGCCGTGGTGCTCTATTTCTATCCCAAGGACGACACCTCGGGCTGCACGGCCGAGGCTTGCGCCTTCCGCGACGCGCTGCCGGACTTCGGCAAGGCTAAGGCGGCAGTGATCGGCATCTCCCGCGACTCCGTCGCGAGCCACGATAAGTTCAAAGCAAAGTACGAGCTCCCCTTCCCGCTTGCCTCGGACGAGGACGGCAAGGTTTGCCAAGCCTACGGCGTGTGGGTGGAGAAGAGCATGTATGGCAGGAAGTATATGGGCATCGAGCGATCGACCTTCCTCATCGACGGCAAGGGAGTGATCCGCAAGGTCTGGCGGAAGGTCAAGGTCCCCGGCCATGCCGAGGAGGTGCTCGAAGCCGCTGAGGCGCTGAAATAGGGCGGCGTCCGGCCGGCGATCGCCAGCGGCAGCAACCCTAAATCAGCGCTCTCGGTGTAGGCGGGCTACTGCGCCGGCGGCTGCGCGGGCTGCGTCTCCGGCTGCGTCTCGGGTTGCGTCGGCTGCGCCTCGGGCTGCGTCGCGGGCTGCTCGGCGGGCTTCTGCTCGCCGCCGCAGGTATTGGCCGACAAACCAACGAGCGCGATCGCCGCGGCCGCTGCCACCATCATCAACTTCCTCATCGTCATCTCCTTTGCGGGTTGGCTTCCCTACCCTGAAGCTTGGGTGAATAAGACAATACGCCACTTCTTGGCAATTTCATTATGCCAGTGGCGCACCCGACAGGATTCGAACCTGTGACCTCTGCCTTCGGAGGGCAACGCTCTATCCAACTGAGCTACGGGTGCTTCGCCGCGGCGACCCTAGACCAAACGCCACAAATTAAGCAACGCCAGGGCGAGATAGCAGAAATCAGAGGCCGGATATCGTAAATCAATAGCCGACGGAGGTTTAATCCTCTGCGCCATGGCGTGACTTGACGCAGTGCAGCATTGGCGTAGGTATGGCGGCCTGAAGAAAGGCTGGGCAGCCATGGAGAAAAAGAAAGTCCTGGTGATCGGCGGCGGCTTTGGCGGCGTGTTCGCGGCCAAGGCGCTCGAGCGGCAAGGCCGCGGCAAGCTCGATGTCGAGCTGGTCAATGCCAACAACTATTTCGTGTTCCAGCCGCTGCTGCCAGAGGTCGCCGCGTCGAGCATCCATTCCGCCGACGCGGTCGTGCCCTTGCGCCAGCTGCTGCGCCGGCTGCAGGTGCGCCAAGCCGAGGTCATGGGCATCGACTTCGAGCAGAGGAAGGTGATCGTGGTCCAGGGCGCGCGGCGCGTTCCGGTGGATCTCTACTACGACGAGCTGGTCATCGCGCTCGGCACCGGGGTCGATCTCAAGCGCTTCCCGGGCCTGCCGGAGCATGCGCTGACCATGAAGGATCTTGCCGACGCGCACCGGCTGCGCACGCATGTGATCGGCTGCCTGGAGACGGCCGACATCACCGACGACAAAGACGTGAAGCAGCAGCTGCTGACCTTCGTCGTCGTGGGCGCGGGCTTCTCAGGCGTCGAGACCATGGCCGAGGTGCGCGAGCTGGTCCGCCGCGCGCTGAAATATTATCCGAACATCAAGCCGGAGGAGCTCCGCTTCTACCTGATCGAATATGCCAACCGCATCCTGCCGACCTTCCCCGCCGACCTCGCCGAATATGCGACGCGACGGCTGCGAATTCACGGCATCGAGGTGCTGACCGGCGTGGGCACCAAATCCGCCACCGGCTCGGGCGTCGAGCTGACCGACGGGCGGGTGATCCCGACCTCGACCATCGTCGCCACCATTGGCAATGGGCCGCATCCGCTGGTGGCCACGCTTCCCCTCGACATGCAGTGGGGCCGCATCAAGACCGACCGCTTCATGCGCGTGCCCGGTCATGAGGGCGTCTGGGCGCTCGGCGATGCGGCGTTGATCCCGCTCAGCGACCATCCGGGCGAGGACCCCTTGGACTATGCGACGCAGACCGCGCAATTCGCCGTACGCGAAGGCAAACAGCTCGCCAGCAATATCGTCGCCAAGCTCGAGGGCAGCGACCTCAAGCCGTTCGCCTATACCTCGAAAGGCTCGCTCGCCTCGCTCGGCATGAGCAAGGCGGTCGCCGACGTCTATGGCTTCAAGCTCTCCGGCACGCTGGCGTGGCTGTTGTGGCGCGGCTTTTATCTGTCCTTCCTGCCGGGCTTCACCGCCAAGCTCAGGGTCGGCGCCAACTGGCTGCTCAACAGCGTCATGCCGCCGAACATCGTGCAGATCCAATCGACGCCGCCGGCGACGCGCTACATCCATTATCGCAAGGGCGACAGGGTGTTCGAGCCGGGCATGCTGATCGACGGCTTCTACACGGTGGTCAAAGGCGCCTTCCAGCTGACCATCGACAACCCCGAGACGGGAGAGCATTTCGCCAAACTGTTCAAACCTGGCGACCATTTTGGCGAGCGCGTGCTGCTCAAATCGGCGCTCAGGACCGGCCTTGTGGTGGCGCTCGAGGACGGCGTGCTGCTGTTCATCGCGCAGAAGGATTTCACCCGCTTCGCCCGCGCCTTCCCGTTCCTCGACAATTATTTCAAGGACTATATCGACCGGACCTTCGGAGGCGCCGAGAAGTCCTTCGCGCCGGGCAGCGCCAACCACAAGCACGAGTTCGAGACCTCGCCCTAGCGGCTATGCATGTGAGAGGTGTGCGTGAGCTCCGCGTCACAGGGAACGCCGTCAAGAGGACAGCCATACTCGCCGGAGGGTCGCCCACGCACTACGGAAAGCGTGCGCCCTTTGTGGTTGCGAGTCGAGCAACTCATTTCCCGGCGGAACGACAGCCGAGCGCGACCGATGTCGTTGGGGAGAGCGAGCTCGTCCATGCTGACGGGACGCGCGCGAGTTCCTATATTCCTCCCATCATGGCCATCACGAAGAGCAACATATCTCCTGCCGGCAGGCCGGTGGCGAAGGGCGACCACGTCTATCTGATCGACGGCTCGGGCTACATCTTCCGCGCCTATCACGCGCTGCCGCCCCTCACCCGGCCCTCTGACGGGCTGCCCGTGGGGGCGGTGCATGGCTTCTGCGCCATGCTGTGGAAGCTGTTGCGCGAGACGGGAGAGCTCGCGCCGCCGACGCATATCGCGGTGATCTTCGACTATTCGGCCAAGACCTTCCGCAGCGACATGTTCGACGGCTACAAGGCGAACCGGCCGGAGCCGCCCGGCGATCTCGTGCCGCAATTCCCGCTGGTGCGCGACGCCGTGCGCGCCTTCAATGTCTCTTGCATCGAGATGGAAGGCTACGAGGCCGACGACATCATCGCGACCTATGCGCTCGAGGCGGTCGAGGCCGGCGCCGACGTGACCATCGTCTCCTCGGACAAGGACCTGATGCAGCTCGTGCAGCCCGGCATCATCATGTACGACACGATGAAGAACAAAGCGATCGGCGAGGCCGAGGTTCAGGAGCGCTTCGGCGTGCCGCCGTCCAAGGTCGTCGAGGTGCAGGCGCTGATCGGCAATTCCTCCGACAACGTGCCGGGCGTGCCGGGGATCGGCGTGAAGACCGCGGCGCTGCTCATCAACGAATACGGCGATCTCGAAACGCTGCTCGACCGCGCATCGGAGATCAAGCAGGACAAGCGGCGCGAGAGCCTCATTAATTTCGCCGACCAGGCGCGGCTGTCGAAGGCTCTGGTGATCCTCGATACGCATGTGCCGCTCGAGGCGACGCTCGCCGAGATGGCCGTGCGCGCGCCGGATGCCGAGGCGCTGACCGCCTTCATGCGCAAGCTCGAATTCACCACGCTGCTCCGCCGCGTGGCGGAAGGGCTCGGCGCCGAGCTGCCCGAGGGCATGACGCCTTCAACGACGCCACAGCGAAAGAAGAAGGACGATTACGACCATCCCTTGCGGCGCTCCCCACGCGGGCCCGCGGTCGAGGCGCAGCGCAAGAGCGTGGGCGGGTCGCCGGCGCAGCTCGCGGTGGAACGCGCCGGGAAGCTCGAAGCGATTCCCTTCGACCGGGCGAATTACGAGACAGTGACGGAGGCCTCGCGGCTCTCCGACCTGCTCGATGCCGCGCGCTACCAAGGCCATTTCTCCTTCAGGGTGAAACTGACTTCGTCGGACCCTATGCAAGGCGAAGTGGTGGGGGTCGCGCTCGCGCTGGTGCCGGGACACGCGGCCTACGTGCCGCTCGCGCACCGGGCGGGCGACGGGCTCGATCTCGGCGGCGACACGATCGCGCAGATCCCCATGCGCGAAGCGCTCGATCTGCTGAAGCCGATCCTGGAAGACGAGAGCGTGCTGAAGATCGTGCAGAACGCCAAGTTCGACATGGTTTCGCTCGCCCGCTACGGCATCGCGCTCACGGCAATCGACGATCCCTGCCTGATGTCCTATGCGCTCGACGCCGGCCGCGCCGAGCATTTGCCGGCGGAGCTTGCGGGCCGGCTCTTGTCCTATACCTGCCTCACCGAGAAAGAGATCATGGGCTCGGGCCGCAACGCGGTCGCGCTCGACCGCGTGGAGGTGGCGCGCGCCACCGAATATGCCGGCGAGGAGACCGATATCGGTCTGCGGCTCTGGATGATCCTGAAGCCCCGGCTCGCCGCGGAGTCCGTCACCACGGTCTACGAGACGCTGGAGCGGCCGCTGGCGCCGGTGCTCGCCGAGATGGAACGGCGCGGCGTCAAGGTCGAGAAGGCGACGCTGGCTTCCCTCTCGCTCTCTTTCGCCCAGACCATCGCGCGCCTCGAGGACGAGATCAGGGAGCTGGCCGGGGAAGAGTTCAATATCGGCTCGCCCAAGCAGCTCGGCGAAATCCTGTTCGACAAGATGAGCCTGCCGGGCGGGCGGCGCACCAAGACCGGCGCCTGGAGCACCGACGCCGCCGCGCTGGAAGAGTTGGCGGCCGAAGGCCACGACCTACCCCGCAAAGTGCTCGACTGGCGCGTGCTGGCCAAGCTGAAGAGCACCTATACCGACGCGCTCCCCGCCTACATCCATCCCGAGACGGGGCGCGTGCACACCTCCTACGCGCTCGCCGCCACGACCACGGGCCGGCTTTCGTCGGTCGAGCCGAATTTGCAGAACATCCCGGTGAGGACGGCCGAGGGCCGCGCCATTCGCAAGGCATTCGTGGCGGAGAAGGGCAAGAAGCTGATTTCTGCCGACTACAGCCAGATCGAGTTGCGCGTGCTGGCGCATATGGCGGACACGCCGACGCTCCGCCAGGCCTTCGCCGACGACCTCGACATCCACGCCATGACGGCTTCCGAGATGTTCGGCGTGCCGATCAAGGGCATGGACCCCGGCATCAGACGCAAGGCGAAGGCGATCAATTTCGGCATCATCTACGGCATCTCCGCCGTCGGGCTCGCCGCCCAGCTCGGCATCTCCAGGAGCGAGGCCGGCGCCTATATCAAGACCTATTTCGAGCGCTTCCCCGGCATCCGCGACTACATGGAGGCGATGAAGGCGGAGGCCCGCCGCCAGGGCTATGTCAAGACGCTGTTCGGGCGGAAGGTGCATTACCCCGAGATCAACACCAAGAACCCGAGCCTGCGCGGCAATTACGAGCGCGCCGCGATCAACGCGCCGATCCAGGGCTCGGCCGCCGACATCATCCGCCGGGCCATGATCCGCATGGGGCCGGCGCTCGCGCAAGCCGGGCTCTCGGCGCGCATGCTGATGCAGGTGCATGACGAGCTGGTGTTCGAGGCGCCGGAGAACGAGGTCGACAAGACCATGGAGGTGGCACAGTCCGTAATGGAAAAGGCGCCCGAGCCCGTGTTGCGCCTAAGCGTGCCGCTCAAGGTTGACGCCCGGTCAGGCGACAATTGGGAAGCCGCACATTAGTTGCGTACGAGCTATTTATCCCGTATAAGTTGTATTTGGCTTAGGGGATCTCGGTCGTGACCAATCCGCTTCTCGCCATCGTCATCGGCGCCGTCGTCGGCGCTCTGGCAGTTTGGACGCTCGCATTTTTCGGGCTTCCCGTGGAAGGCTGGATGGCTGCCCTCCTCGTCACGTGCTTCGCGCTTGCGGGGGGCGTCAGCAGCACGGGACTGCCGACCGGACATGATGCGAAGTCCGGGCCTGCTGGCACCGTCGGATGACCGTTCAGCCCAATCCACCCGATGGAAACTCAGTGGCCGGCGCCGGACTGAGCGGAGCCATTCTTACTGTCGCTCTTTGGATGCTCGACCAAATTTGGGGAATCAAAATTCCTCCAGAGGTCGCCTCGGCCATGGCCGTAATCGTCGTGACGGCAGGTGCCTGGATCGGGCAAAGGCTGCGCCGCTAACCCCTACGACCTTCAACCCGGTCTGCCCCTTCTTGATCGGTTCGCTTCCTCTCGAAGCGCCCCACACGCGACGATTGGCAAGCCGCGCACTTAAAATTGGGGATATGGCGTACACGGAGGTTGTGGAACGCCGCGAGTTCTACCAGAGTTATGCGTGCTTCAGCACAGCCAGGGGAGAGTGCCATGGCGAGATGCGAGCAATGCGGCAATGATTACGACAAGGCTTTCGAGGTGAGGATGGGCGGCCGCACCATGATCTTCGACAGCTTCGAATGCGCGATCCAGGCGCTGGCGCCGACCTGCCCTCATTGCGGCTGTCGCGTCATCGGCCACGGGGTCGAGCACAACGGCGACATCTATTGCTGCGTGCATTGCGCGCGGCATGAAGGCGTGACGGGCTTGCGCGACCGCGATTGATCGCGCGAGCCGCTTACTTCTTCACCGGACGGACCACGGCGATGATGTTGGTCTGCACCACGCCATCAACCTTGGCGATCTGATTCAGAATCACCTTGTCGCCATCGGTCGAGTCCTTGCAGTCGAGCTGCGCCACGAGCTTCTCTTCCGACAACACGACGACGTTGGCGAATTTGCAGTTCTCCATCTGCATCGCCTTCAGCGTGTCGACCGTCGTGACGGCGTTCGCCGTGTGCAGCAGCTCGATAAACAGATAGATATTCACCATCGATGGGATCCTCCGGGCTTGTCGGCGCCCCTTATGCTGGAGCGCACGGATGAGTAAACTACCATCACCCCTGACGAGGTCCCATGCGCCACCTGGTTATGCTTTCCGCCGTCTTGCTCGGCCTCGGCTTAATGGCGGGACCCGCGGCGGCGCTGCCGGCGCCGATGTCGGAGAGCGAGCTGCTGCAAAAGAGCGACCTGGTGGCGCTGGTCCGCATCAAGTCCGTCACCTGCATCGGTGTCACCAAGGACGATCGCACCGGCGAGGATTTGCCGAGCTATAGCGCGAGCGCCGAGCTGATGGAGGTGATCAAGGGCGAAGAGGTGAAGGGCGACACGGTCAATATCAAATTCCACGCGATCGCGACCGGCCTGCTCGGCCCTTGGACGGTCTATTATTATCCCGGCGAGATGGTATGGACGCATCTCGTCGGCACCGACGGCGAATACACCACCATTTGGTGGAACGGCCGCGGCAACGTCGTGAGCCAAGCGGTCATTACCAAGCTGCCGACCAAGCCCGGCGAGACAGCCGAGATTCCCAAGAACGGAAAGTAGCGTGATATTTTCGGTTATGTTTTAGGAGGATCCATGCGCCATTTGAAATTTCTCAGCCTGCTCGTTCTTGCTTGCCTCGCCGCGCTGCCGGCGCTGGCTTTGCCGGCGCCGATGACGGAAGCGGAGCTGATGGAGAAGAGCGACGTCGTCGCGCTGATGCGCGTGCTTTCGGTGACCTGCACGAGCATCACCAAGGACGAGCAGACGGGAGAGGATTTGCCCGGCTATCTGGCCACGCTCAAGGTGATCGAGGTCAAGAAGGGCGACGTGAAGGCCGGCGAAGAGGTGCTGGTGACGTGGCGCGCCGTGCCGAAGTCGATCATGGGGCCTTGGACGGTCTACTATTATCCCGGCGAGGAGATGGTCACCCATCTCACCAAGCGAAGCGGCGGCGTGAGCTACGCCTCGACCTGGTGGAACGCCAAGGGCGACGACACGAAGTCGCCGGACAGCCGCGATCTGCCCACCACGCCCGGCGAAACGGTCGTGCCGCGACCTGAGCCGGCCATGCAAACGCCGCTCTAGCTCGACGCGCCGGAGAGCCAGTCGTTGAACAGGCGCTGGCTCGCGGCGTTGGCTCCCGGCGCATAGCGCGCGGTCTCGGCGCGCAGCTGGCCGAGATCGACCTTGGAATTGGCGAGCTCGAGCGTGTGGCCGATCAGCCATTTCTCCATATCGCGCTCGGGCAGCTCGACATGGAATTGCAGCGCGAGAACCTTGGGGCCGTAGGTGAAGGCCTGGTTCGGCGTGATCGCGGTCGAGGCAAGGCGCGTCGCGCCGACCGGAAGATCGAAGGTATCGCCATGCCAGTTCAATACGCGCACGCCTTCGATCGCGCCGAGCGGCGAGGACTTGCCTTCCGCCGTCAACATCATCTCGTCCCAGCCGAGCTCCTTTTGCTTGCCGGGATAGACGCGCGCGGCGAGCACCGCGGCGAGCGCCTGGCAGCCGAGGCAGATGCCGATCACCGGCACGCCTTTCTTCACCGCCGTCTCGATGGTCGCGAGCTCCTCCTTGATGAAGGGATAGCGGTCGATCTCGTAGATGCCGATCGGGCCGCCGAGCACGACGAGAAGGTCGGCGCTCTTCGCCGGGGAGAGATCGTCGACGCCGGCTTCGAGATAACGAAGCGCGATGCCGCGATCCTTCAGCACTGGCTCGAGCGTACCCGCATCCTCGAAGGCGACATGGCGTATGGCGATGGCGTTCTTCATGCTGCTGCGCTCCCTGCTTGAGGAGAGCAATGTTTAGGAGCATCGCCGCGAAAAGGGAACACGCGCGCGCGTTTCCGGACCAAAGTGGTCCTTCACACGATCAGCGCGACACCTTGGCGGCGCGGATCGCCGGCGCCTTCGACGCCGCCTTTGGGATGACGCCGCGCGGCATGCACGCCGCCGAAGAACAGATTCGCTTGCGGCCAGGCATGGGCCTTCTCTTCGAGGGCGAGGAACGCCGCTTGCGCCGGCTCGGGCAGGCCGGGCTCGAAGCTCACCGTGCCGTCGCGCTCGACATGCAGGCGCGGCGCTTCGACCGCGGCATCGAGATCCATGCCGTGGTCGAGCAGATTGACCGCGACTTGCAGGATCGCGGTCCTGATGCGGTTTGAGCCGCCGGTGCCGAGCGCCGTCACCGTGCCGTCGCTCTGCAAGATGATGGTCGGCGCCATCATCGAGGAGAGGCGCACGCCCTCGCGCCACTGGCCGAGCCCGCAGGGGGAAAGATCCTCCTCGCCCAGCATGTTGTTCAGCATGAAGCCGAATTTCCCGACGATGTAACCGTTGCCCTCGCCATTGGAGAGGCTGACGGAGGCGGCATTGCCCTCAGCATCGATCACGCTCACATGCGTCGTGCCGCGATAGGCGGCGGGGTTGCGTGCGGCCTCTCGCATTTCCTTGGTCAGCGCACCGCCGGTAAGTCGCTGCGCTAGTCCCTCTCCGTGCGTGGCGCGCGCCGCGTTGGTCGCCTCCATCGCCGCGCGCAGCGCCAGCGCGTCGATGGCGCGGCCGTGCTCGGCAAGCGCTTCGATGTAAGACAGGCCGAAGGCGATCAGAGCGCCGCTCGCCGCCGGCGGCGGATTGAGCGCCACGCTCGCGCCCTTATGCTGCCAATACAGCGGCTCGCGCAGCTCGACGCTGTAACGCTTGAGATCGTCTTGGGTGAGCTGGCCGCCGGAGCTCAGCGACTCGTCCACGATGGCCCGGCCCACATCGCCATCCAGGAAGAGCCGCGCGCCGTCCTCGGCGAGCCATTCGAGGCACTCGGCAAGCTCGCCATTGCGGAAGGTCTCGCCCGCCGCCATCGGCTTGCCGCTCGGCGCGAAGATCCTTGCCACGCCTTCGCTCGCGGTGAGGATCGGGGCGATGACGGTGAAGAGATAGGCCTGGAACGCGCTCAACGGAAAGCCCGCGCGGCCCGCGCGCACGGCCGGCTCGACCAGGCGCTTGATCGGCAGCTTGCAAAGCGACTCGTGAATGGCAAACAGGCCCGGCACCACGCCGGGCGTGGCGCTCGATCCGAGCCCGATATGGAATTCCTGCTTGGCGGGTCCGAAATCGGCGTGGATCGGAAAGAACTCGACCTCGCGCGCCGGCCGGCGCTTGAGCGGCGTCTCGGCGAAGAAATCGAACAGGCGCGATGCGTCGCTTCCCGCGCGCCGCGCCATGAGGAAGCCGCCGCCGCCGGGCGAGGCGAACACCGCCTCGGCGACGAAGGTCATAAAGACGCCGGCCAGCGCCGCGTCGAAGGCGTTGCCGCCGTCTTGCAAGATTTCCGCGGCCGCCTGCGCGGTCAGCTCGTGCCCCGCCGCGACGACGCTCTGTCCCGTGCTCATGCGCGTTGCCTAAGGGGAAGCGCGCGAGGCGGCAAGACGCGTCAGCCGAGCCGCTTCTCGAGCGCGGAAAGCTCCTCGTTGAGGGCCTTGGGCAGCTTGGCGCCGAAGGTGGCGAAATGCTCCTTGATCAGCGGCAGCTCGGCCTTCCAGCCTTCCTTGTCGACATGCGTCAGCTCTTGCAGATCGTCGGGAGCGATCTTCAGCCCCTTCACGTCGAGCGAGCCTTCCGCCGGCAGCTTGCCGATCGGCGTGTCGACCGCCTTCGCCGTACCGTCGCAGCGCTCGAAGATCCATTTCAGCACGCGTGAGTTCTCGGCGTAGCCAGGCCACATGAACTTGCCAGCGCCATTCTTGCGGAACCAGTTGACGTAGAAGATCTTCGGCATCTTGGCGCCGCCCTTCTCGCCCATCTTCACCCAATGGGCGAAATAGTCGCCCATGTGGTAGCCGCAGAAGGGAAGCATCGCCATCGGGTCGCGGCGGAGATCGCCGGTCTTGCCGGCGGCGGCGGCCGTCTTCTCAGAGGCCATGATCGAGCCCAGGAACGTGCCGTGCAGCCAGTTGAGCGCCTCGACCACGAGCGGCACCACGGTGGCGCGGCGACCGCCGAACAGGATCGCGTCGATCGGCACGCCCTTGGGATCCTCCCATTCCGGTGCGATCACCGGGCATTGCGCGGCCGGCGCGGTGAAACGCGCATTCGGGTGGGCGGCGGGGCGTCCCGAACTCGGCGTCCAGGAGCGGCGCATCCAATCGACGGTATGCGCGGGCGCATCGCTCATCTGCTCCCACCACACATCGCCATCGTCGGTCAGCGCGACATTGGAATAGATGCAATTGGCGTAGAGCGTCTCCATGGCGTTGAAATTCGACTCGGTCGAGGTGCCGGGAGCCACGCCGAAAAAGCCGGTCTCGGGATTGATGGCGTAAAGCCTGCCGTCCTCGCCGAACTTCATCCAGCAGATGTCGTCGCCGATGGTCTCGGCTTTCCAGCCGGGAATGGTCGGCATCAGCATGGCGAGGTTGGTCTTGCCGCAGGCGCTCGGAAAGGCGGCGGCGATGAATTTGGATTTTCCTTCGGGATTGGTGAGCTTGAGGATCAGCATGTGCTCGGCCATCCAGCCCTCGTCGCGCGCCTTGACGGAGGCGATGCGAAGCGCGTGGCACTTCTTGCCGAGCAGAGCGTTGCCGCCATAGCCAGAGCCGTATGACCAGATCTCGCGCGTCTCGGGGAAGTGCGAGATGTATTTCGTCTCGTTGCAGGGCCACGGTACGTCGGCGGTGGCCGGCGTCGAAAGCGGATAGCCGACCGTGTGCATGCCGCGCACGAAATCCTCGCTGTTGCCGAGCGCCTTCCACACCTTGTCGCCGACGCGGGTCATGATGTGCATGTTGGCGACGGCGTAAGCCGAATCCGTCACCATCACGCCGATGCCGGCGATGGGCGAGCCGACCGGACCCATGGAGTAAGGCAGCACATACATGGTGCGGCCAGCCATCGCGCCGTCGTAGAGCTTGCGGAGCGTTTCCTTCATCGCCTTCGGGTCAAACCAGTTGTTGGTCGGACCGGCGTCTTCCTTCTTCTCCGAACAGA
>CAWFNK010000025.1:0-113456 GCA_963817175.1 uncultured Alphaproteobacteria bacterium | reverse complement strand
GCGGCAGCGCGTCCTCCTAGTTGCTGCCGACCTCACCATTGGGCAAGGGGCGCCGGCATGCACTCCGGCGCCCCTGATTTGTTTCTCGCTTGTTCCGAAACTACGAGGTTTTGTTCCCGCCGTGCGCGGAGCCTATTCGCATTAGGAGGCAGCACGGCGAACTCGAGGGTCAAGCGCAAGCGGGGGGCTCTTTCAGGTCGAGAGCCAAGTGGGCTGCGCATGCCGTGAGCCAAGAGCCCAAAGCCGTCAAGAACAAATGGGTAGGAAGTAGGTTAGAAGATAGTCAGGAAAGAAGCTATCAACGATATTAAGTAGTTATATTGATTGCTGGCGGTGGAAGCAGTCATCGGCGAACCTGTCTCCGCCTCGTATTTCCCTGTACGCCTTGCCCGCGAATTCCCTAGAGATCGAAACAGGGAAAATGCCTGCCCAAACAGGGTAGTGAATCCCACCTAACACGGAATGCATCGGCCGCATCAGGGCATTCTTGAGGCGCCTGGTTAACTCCGGCCTAACTCAACGCAAGCCGAGCCCGAAGATCGGTTCTCTAGTAGGATTTAGCGGGAGCGAACGCGGTCGGTGTGTGGCGGATGTGATGCACAGACTGGAAGCGCTACGGATATTGGAGGCTAAACTGGCCGCCATTGAAGAGGAGCACCAGGCGGAATGCCCAGAGAATGAGGACTCGCGACCGATCGATGCCAAGGCAGAGGCGCGGGCGCTTGCCGCGGTCTTTGACTTTTTGAACAACTGCAAAATAGCGCCCACCAATTCACTGCTTCGCATTTTTAAGCGCTATTTGCGTCCATCGAGGAACCATACTCCGATGGCAAGCCAACAGCGGACCCCAAGTCGCGGGCGAGCTAAAGGGCTAGATGGTTAGCTCTTTAGAAGATATTGCGGGCAATGCGCCGTGCCTCGTCATCGTGCCCTTCGCCACTTCCACAGGACGACGGGACACGCATTACCTGCTGGCGACTTTTGTTTTGGAGAGCGGGCAGGGCACATAAGGTAAGGGCGACCCGAAGGCCGCCCTCTCCTGTCACCCAGGAAGCCCGTCCCGAAGGACCAGCGCCCTAAGGCAACAACCGCCTCGCCTTTCAGCGAGGCGAACATTAATCGTGACTCTCATCCCTGCTCACTGTCAACAACTAATCATTCTGCCTTGTGTCTCAGCAGCGAATCGGCCCGCGTCTCGCGGCCATAGACATATCCCTGCATCACCTACGCGGAAACGTAGGCGTTGAGGAGAAAGGGGCTGGCCCAAAAAAGAAGCCCCGACACGGGGGAGTTCGGGGCTTCTCTGGTTCCCCCTGCATATGGGGACCTATGGCGGGCGAGGGATGCCCACCTAAGACAAGCGTAATGTCACATTTTGACTAAAGCACCGAGAGCATTGGGTGTAAACGAGCCGACAGCGCGAAAAGCTCGGATTCGGCTGGTCGTATCCTTCACGACATAGCCACCAGCGATTCCTTTCGGCGGTCCAAGGCGGCTTGAAGCGGCGGGGCATCGCTCTGCGCCCCTCGCAATGTGCTGAAAGCTTTTCTACTTTTTCTCAGAGCATTTATTGTTCGGAGCATCCCAGAAGCCGGCAGCCTTCTCGCAGTCGGTCTGGTTCGTTGCTTTCTCCCAGCTTCTCGGTGCCTGCCCTTCGTTGCCGACGGCTGCTTCTGGCGGCGTTACGTCGGGACGTAAATCCTGCCAAAGTTCTTTGTTCTCTTCGTCCTGAATCGGAATGATGAGGCGGGCAGAGTCGTTCAAGGACATTGGGGGCAATGCCAAAGCTGGGCGGACGACAGTGAAAATGGCAAAGGCGACCACAGCGCCTGCCCTTCATGGATGACTGAGGCATTGGATAATCTCCGCTGACTGTAGTCAGGACTAAAACTGTCCCAATATACCAAAAAAGGGCGCCCGCCGAAGCCGCCGCCGACTAACCGCCTCCTTCTGGAAAATCAAACTCTGGATTGCCCGCCGCGCCTAGCAGCGCCGGCAGCTTGGCGATGTTGCTGGCGATCCGCCGTGCTTCATCCTCGGTGAGCACTCCGGCGATGCCCGCGTCGGCCACGCTCTTGCGCGAGTAGACATAGGCGAGGGACTGCCCTTGGGCGTCGACCACCTTGAACCCACCGGGAATCTTCTCAACGGTCCATGGTGGCGGGAAGCGGCGCTCGGTCACCGGGGAAGCTTCGAGCGCAGTCTTGCGACTTCGGCCTTCGTCGCATCGTGCGCCGCTGTGGCGTCTTTGAACTTTTTAATCTCCGCCGGAGTCGTTCTTCCCCTGCCCATAGGATCTGCAGCCCTCTTCATTGCATACGCGGAGCGTTCAGCTGCAATGGCCTTGTGAAGAGCCTCTGTAATATCTTCTGCCAATACAATCACCCGCCGTTAAAACGAAATCATCGGAATGGTCATTATACATCAAAGGGCGACGGCCCGAAGCCGACGAAGATCACCTTAACCGACAGGCAATTGATTAAGGGCAGTATCTAGGGCCGTCCGCAGAGCCGACCATGCGTAAAGTCATCGCCATTGTTATTGCTTTGATTTCCGTTTTGGCCGGATGTTCCCGTCCTTGGCAGTCATCTAGTGTCGAGCCGTTGCCGCCATCGCCAGACGTTAGTTATGCAGCGCCGCGAGCCGGCGCATACGCACCATGGGCGGATGCATCGGAACGCGCTCGATCTACGGAGCAGTTTGGAGGTGCACTGCCACCACCTGCACCATACTCGAATGAATATGGAGGAGCGCCGCGCTCGTTAGACCCATATGGACCGGACCCATACGGAGAAGAGCAACCCTCGAACGAATATGATCAAGCGTCACCGTCGAACCCTTATGGACCGGTAACGCCGCCGAGGCCCCGGTATCAATATGGGGCCGCTCCAGATGGGGCCGCTCCAGGCACGCCGAGAACGGAAAATTTTACGCCCTGATGTGAGCGCCCTGCGAGGCGCATAGAGCGCTCGTAGAGTCGCGACGCGTTTCCCCCAGTTCCCCCCGCCAATATTGCCTTCGCACGTGGCACCGCTAGTTGAAGATTTCCTCAAGAAGACGGATCGGAACGAGAGGAGGGCTGAGTTCTGCGAGCGTTGCGTGCTGGGGACAGGGTATGGGGACGAGTTCGCAACATCGTCGACTATGGCGCCTTCATCGACTTGGGATGCGTCGACGGCCTCCTGCATCTAGCTGGTCGAGCACTATGGCGAATTGTAGGACGCGAAATATTTGGTTCCTCCTATGCGGAGAGATCGACCTACCCAAGCTTACCGTGGAGAAGCGGACGTGAGACGCCGGGCTGCCAGATCTCACCGTCTGACCAGGTGAGTGCCAACGATGTGGGCGCTGTTAATGCTCCCACGATTCGGAGGAGCCAATCATGCGAGCGGTTGATGCGAATCAAGGTCCATGCGGGCACACAGTATTATAAGCGCTTATAGTCGATCTTTAGTGGCCCCAAGCCAGCCGCCAAAAAGGGGGCATCCGTGACCAACCGAAAGCTCGCGGATATCGTCAAAGACCAGAAGCCGCTGGTTCTCGAAGAGCACGCGACGGTACAGGAAGCCTGCCGGTGCATGTGGGAGTGCCGCACCGGGTCGGTGTTGGTAGTTGACCACAAACAGTGCTTGACGGGTATCTTCACCGGTCGTGACGCGGTGCGTTCGCTTGCCGAGGGCAAGAACGCAGAGGAGGCCACGCTGGCACAAGTCATGACGCCCAATCCAATTACGATTCTGCCTGATAGTCGCGCAATCGACGCACTGCGTGAGATGAACAATCGAGGCTTCCGTCATCTTCCGGTGGTTGAAGGCGGAAGGATTTGGGGCGTCGTCTCACGGAGTGATTTCATGGGAATGGAGATCGACCGGCTCGACGACGAGACCCACCTGGAGGAATGCATCCGCTGACAGATGACAGACCGAGGATGTTCACTCATAAGGCGTAGCCATAGCCGAATGGACGCGACCGCCTAGTCGTCGGGAGGATGTGTTGAACGTCCTGATCGTTTATGGCACGACCGAAGGACAGACGCGAAAAATTGCCGAATGGATGGCAACGCGCATTCGCGAGCGTGGGCATCAAGCCGAACTGCGCGATAGTGCAGCGCTTGCACCCGATTTGGATCTCAAGGCCTTCGACGCGTTCATGATCGCGGCGTCGGTTCACCAGGAGTGTCATCAAGAAACAATCACAGGTTTCGTGATCGCGCACCGCAAGCTACTGGATACCAAGCCAGCGGCCTTCATCTCCGTCAGTTTGTCGGCGGTGCTGGAAGGGGGAAAAACGGAAGCGCAAAAGTATGTGGAGCGTTTTGTCTCTGTGACGGGATGGCGGCCTCGCATGACCCTGCTTCTTGGAGGTGCTTTGCGGTTCACCGAATACGACTACTTCCAAGAGCAGATCGTCAAATTCATCGTCATGAAGGGTGGTGGCGCCGCAAGCACCGGAAGGGATCGCGAGTTCACCGACTGGAACGCTCTCGCCGGCTTCGTTGATGGGCTTCTTGAGGCGGCCGCCTAGGTAACAGACTAGACACTAGGAGCGGCCTGTTCACGCTAACTTTTCTTGATGTCGAGTTGGAGTGGCACCCGACTAGCTTTTACGTCCCGAAGGTGCCGCAGATGTACTCTGAAGCGGACGCCTCGTCGATGGCAAACTACAGCGGAGTGGGTGACGCTGGAATTGCCTCCCACTGATGAGACAATTTCGCTGGAGGACTTTGCCCATGTTGAAAAAGGTAATGTTGGTTTCGGCAACCGCCGGGACTGCTCCTGGTTGGTCCTGCAACCGATCCCTTAAGCGCCGCAGACTATAAGCACAGCGGCTGCGCTGACGCCGCCAAGGCTCAGTTCCCCTACGATCACGCGGCCCGCAAGAATTTCAAGCACTGGTGCAAGGACCAGTGGCTAAGACATTGCACAAATACGATTGAGCGAGCTTCTCGTGAGCTGGGGCTCATGTTGTTCCTTGCGGCCGGAAGCAGAGACGAACTCGCGTTTCGCTGGCCCGGTGCTGCCGCGTGTCAAGGACCCGATACAGCGCATCGGCAGGCCGCGCCAGCCCTATACCGGCGCAAGCGAGCGTTCTTACGTCTCGATCGACGCGCGCTGATTTCCCTTCTCATTTTCGGCATCACTGGTGGCGCCGCCAGTGCGTCGAAAGGGGCTAGGATCTCGACCCAAGCCCCACCAAATGGCAATTAAGTTGGCGGGTCGCATCCAATATATTTCCCCCTTCTTAACCCGCGTGACGACGGCGAAGTGTTTAGCCGCGGCTTCGATTTCGCTATGGGAAAAGCCGAACTCTGCCTGTCCACGTCGGACTAGGTCGGCCACACGAGCAGGTCCGTTCTCCAGATTGTTGAGAACGTAGCTGCGAGCCAAAGCGCAATGAGGAAACCTACTCATGACACCGAGATCCCTGCTCAGCGTCCACTTCTTTAGTTGGACGTCTCGCGCTCATTCTCGCTGAAATGAGTTGCGTCTCTGTTATTTGAATCCGAAAAATTGCGACCACTGTGGCGAGGAACAAACTGAAACTTTCACGAGGTACCAACTCACTGTGGGTAACAGTGGGGTGACGAAGAATCTGTGTGCTTGAGCGTGGAGTGCTGCAACGCGATGAGGCACTCGAACGTCAAATCAGAGTGTCAACTAAAGCAGATTATGACACAGAGTGTGGTGACCTGTGGCAGGCGATCAGTGAAAGAAGCCTCACTGAAAATCCGCGTGTCGGTGGTTCAAATCCGCCCCTGGGCACCATTCTTAAGACCCTAATTTCAATGGCTTGACGTCGCAGAGCGCTTGCTCCCGATGACAGCCGAACTGCGTGCGGGTAACAAATTGGGTACAGTGGGGAATTTGCTGAGTAGAATGTGATCACACGCGTGATGGGTACGAGCACTCCGACATAACTCACGAAGCGAGATTGCATTCCATAAAGAAGTTTTTTGAGGCGGCAAACCAAACCGCTGAGGCGGTAAATCGCCAAATCATCTACATCACCCAAAGGAATTTGAATTTAGGTCTCGATTTAGCCAAGAGCTTAGCAAGCGCTCGGGACCCGTCCGAGATAGTGAAGCTGCAGACGAGCTTTTGGTGGAAGCAATTTAATGAATTTACCGCCCAAGCTGAGGAAGTCCGCAGGCGGCTCTTCGGGTTTAGTGCCGTTGAGCCGGAGCCTACGCCCGAGCCACGCCTAAAAGAGCCCGCCACGAAGTTACTTACTCGTCCGCTACAGGAGCACAGGCCCGCAGCGCATGATCCCGCTAACGCGAGGCCAAGGCAAAAGCCTGCTAAGCAAAAAGTCGAGACGCCGACGCTTGCGGCCCAAACCCCTAAGGCAGCTGGGTCAGAAGTTGGTCCGCCGAAACCCAGGCTTCAAAGAAGCACAGCAGAAAAGAGATCTGCGAGACCTAGATCCACATCCCGAGATCCTGCCAGGAAACAGGGGGAGCGAAAGCCTCAAGCAACGAGGACACCTACACGCCAGATCACTCGGGCAGATGCGCCTCGGCTGCATGTAAGGCAATCCAGTGGTCGAAAAAAGGGTGCTCCTCACGAGCCTGCCCCCCAAGTTCTTCCGATGGGCGTCAAATTCGGAATACTCGATGGGAACGCTGTTCGCTTTACCAACTTTGAAGCTTGGTGGCTCCTTGATGGCGCTTGGCGGCCGATTTCTCCAGGCGAGGTTCTCTCCAATGCCGCGGTAATGAGGGAAGCGCAATTCAAGGAGGTGTTCCCCCAGGTGCCTATCCTCCCACGCAAAGCCTTCCAGTCGGATCGGCGCGGGGAATCATAATCCGCGTGTCGGGGGCCTGAGTCCTGTCCTTTCCGAAAATCATATCCGGACGTATTGATGGTGCAGTCCAGCCAAGATCGGAATGGCGACAATGGCGCCAGATCGTTGGACGGCTCGATGCAAGGGCGATCTTTCCGTAATGTCAGGTGCGGTTTTGTCACATTAAGTCAGACTGAGCGGAATTTGCCGACAATCGCCAATGTTGACGAAGGGATTTCAGCGACTTAGCCTGTTGGTCGATCGTCCAAATTGGGCCAGTTTCAATGTGACAACGCCCGATGAGCGCATAAGTGGGGCAACCCTTGTAACCCAAACTCTTTCAGGTGCTCCAACTTCAGGAACCCAGCGTTCCTTCATTTTGGTGAACAACCGGAACTAAGTCAGAGAGAGCAAGTTCTCCTTATAGTGGTATTAGCGCGGTTCCCCCGTACCCCCCGTTAGCCAGCGCCAATGCTGCTCAGTACGAGTAGTGCTCAATGACTAGACCATCAAATCAGAATTCGCATTCTGCGCCTTCTTGATGACGGTGATGCTTTGTCCCGCCGCAGAATAGAGCAAGCGCTGAATTTCTCCGATCAAACGTACGATAAGTTGCGCGCCGATCTCGTGCCAGCCTGGTCCGCCTTGTCGTCCGAGCCCACGCCATTCGCGCCCGCCTGCTTCAGGAGCCAAGCTTGCCGCTGAAAGAGATTGGCGCAGAGGAGAGGATCAGTAGCTCCTATGTCACGCGGCTCTTAAGGCTCGCCTTCCTCGCCCCAGACATCGTCACGGCGATCTTGAATGGAAGGCATCCTCCACAGCTCACCGCCAACCGGCTGATGGATGATACCCGCCTGCCTCTGGATTGGGCGGCACAACGCGAATTCCTCTGCTCTTGAAGCGCATCAATTAGCCGCGCGTCTCCGTTTAGCGTCTCGCTCACTTACCAAGAATTTCGGGTTCGGTCGGGAGACAGTGGTACTGCCAATGCAGCCCAGGAGAGACGAGACTTGCAGAGACGGCCGATTGCCGCACCAAAAGGGTCTCTGACTACGGCGCTCAGCGGGTGCCACGCGCAAGGCCCGGAAAGTGCCAGACAATTTGTCATGGCCCGAAAAGGAAATACCAGCCCTATCAGAGGCTTAACTGCTGGCGGATGGGGAGGGATTCGAACCCTCGAGACGCTTGCGCGCCTGCCGGTTTTCAAGACCGGTGCCTTCAACCGCTCGGCCACCCATCCTTGTAATGATTTCAGCTGGTTAGTTACCGCTGGGTGAGCAACAAAACAGGAATTGCAACCGACTTGCAACCGGTGGCGCAATATCATCGTTCTCGCAGCGTTCCAAATATCCCGGCGATAGCTTTCGCGGCTGCCGCGTCCGCACCCTCGAACACATGACCATAAACGTCCAAGGTGATGCTGGCCTGGGCGTGCCCGAGGCGGCGGCTAATGGTGAGCACGTCCACGCCGGCACGGATCAGCATCGAAGCGTGCGTATGACGGAAGGCATGGAACGAAACCGCGGGCAGCTTCATGGCGCTGCGAGTCGCGCCTCCACGCCTTGCTGAAATTGCGGGGACGCATCAGCTCGCCCTCCACAGTGCCGAATACAAGCGTCGAAGGCGTGATGTTGCCCATACTGAGCGCGAGCCGGATTTCGAGCATGCTTGATCTTGTGAGCTCGAAGCGATGGCAACCGTCTCAGAGGGGAGGGTGATATTGCGGCGCCCGCGTTTCGTCTTTGGCGACTTGAGGCGCAGTCCCGCATTCGTTTCCTCGAGACTGCGCTCAACGCGCAGCGTGGCAGCGTCTAAGTCTATGTCGCCCCATTGCAGGCCGAGCAGTTCACCCCGGCGCATTCCGGTTGCGAGCGCAAGCGAGACGATGGGAAAGAGAGAGTGGCCTTCGAGCTTGGCGAGCACGTCCGCCATCTGCTCGGGCGTCAAGATCTCGATCTCACTCTTCCTCGACCTTTGGCGGCGCGTGAACGGCAGCCACGTTCCTGGCGAGCGTGCCGTTCTTGACGGCGCATTGCAGCACGAGGCGCAAGACCTGGTGAGCGTGACCGACCGTGCGAGCTGACAAGCCGCCCGCTAATAGCGCGCCATGCCATTGCTGCACATGTTCCGGTCTTAGCTTTTGCAACTTGGTAGCGCCAAGATGCGGAATGATCTGCCGCTCTGCGAGTTCGCGGTATCGCTCTAGCGTCTTGGGAGAAAGCCCGAGCGGGCCGTTAAGCCAAGTCCGCAGATAGTCGGCGAGGGTAGCGGTTGACGGATCGGGGAGGGCACCCTGATCAGCGGCGTTAAGCAGTTCAGTGAGCTCCTTCTGCGCGTCCTTATACGTACCCCGCACAGTCGCGTAGCGCTGCTGGCGCTTGCCGTTGAGCGAGGGAACGTCAAACTTGATCTGCCAGCTCTTGCCGCGTCGTGTGATGTTGCCCCTCATTCCCGCTTTCCTTTTTCGCGCAATACCTTTTCCCATCCCTCCATCGCTTTTTCCCAGGGCCCCATTTTTTCCGAGAACTTCTCCAACTGGCGACCAATCTCCGCAAAAGGCTCTACATCGAATGACCGCTCTAGGCGGGCTACCAGCTCGGCGTTGAGTGAGACGCCTCGCTTCTTGGCGGCGCTTCCAGCTTCTTCCGCAGTGGTTCCCGCAGTCGGACCTTGAGCCCAACGATGGCTGTGGGTTTCCGTGCGAACCTTATTTCTCTAATACCCGACATGGTCTCCCTCCCTGTCCCCGCTGATATAGCACGAGGGGCATGATGCCGCAAGTGGCACTTGACCCCAAAAGTGGGACTAGTGTATACGCCTCTTTATGCAGTGCCACATACGGCACTAAAAAGGAGGGGTAATGGAAGAGCCGTTAACGGGTAGCGTTGATGACGCGGCCAAAATTCTGAATATCGGTCGCAACCAAGCCTATAAAGGCGTCCACCGCGGCGACATTCCCAGCATCAAAATAGGAAAGCGGATTCTCGTTCTCATGAAGCCCCTCCGCAAGATGCTGGAGGGCGGCAAGTGATGGACGAGCGCGTGAAAGCCAACACGGCCGCATACAACCTCTTGCGCGCACGAGAGGGGCTATGGACGGTGTGGATTCAATTTCTCCGTCAGTATGGGGCGCACCCGACTATGTGGAGCGAGGACCCTTAGGCCGATCCCGACGAGGCATGGGGCTTCCTCCTGATGCTTGACGATGACGGCGACCATGCCTGTGCACCAGATACCGGTGCAGCGCGTTAGACCACCCTTCTCCTACGATGAGGCGGTGAAGCGCCGGCCTGGAAAGCTCATCACGTTGCGTCAGAAGACGCGTCATAAAGAAAAGCCGTTAATCGCCATCCCAAACATGTGACTTTGGCGCGACGGCGATCGGGTGTTCTCTGCGAAGCGGGGGGGCTTACTCAGGAGTACCGCAATGAAGAAATATCTTATCGCCGCAGCCTTGATTGTCAGCTTTGCGGCCCCCGCTCTCGCGGAGGAGTTCTACATCATGTTCGACAAGACGACCAAGAAATGCGTGACGATGAAGGCCAAGCCGGCAGACATGTCGAACTATGAGTTGCTCGGAACCTATCCCACCCTGGGAGGGGCGAACACCGCCATGCCAACCATGACGCAGTGTAAGTAGCAAAACCGAGAAGCCCGGTCCCCAAAGGCCGGGCTTCTTGCTTTGACCATTAGCAATGGCTATGGCTGCACCATGAGTGACCGCAAAGCCCTTGCCCGTGAGATAGCCGCTCGGACCACACCGCGCTTCATCGAGATCAAGAAAGAGAAGAAGGATCGCAGGCCAATCGTGCTTGGCCCTGACGAGATGCGCTTGGTCGAGAAAGAGCGTGAGCGGCTATTGCGTCTCTTGGAAGATTGAGGCCGCACCTAAAGAGAAGCCCCGATACGGGGGGTCCGGGGCTCCTCCGGTTCCGTCCCCCGCGGAACCTGTGGGCGATGGGGATCAGCCCACGGGGCAAGCATAGCGACCGTCCGCTCAATTCAATTCGACTTTTCGTAAAATCGGTTAATCCGGCAACGAAAAGGGCGTCGACCGAAGCCGACGCCCTCCCATCCGCAAGTGACCGCCTGCAATGGGGGCGTCCACAGCCAATCTGGGACCGCTATCGCAGCCTTCTCAAGGGAGGACCGCAGCCGACGCTCCACCCAGGTCTCCGTCGCAGCATTCGTTTACCTTCGTGCTTGCCTCTTTTTGTGGGGCGACGTTTCGTTTGGTGCGGGACAGTAAAGCGCCTCAAAACTGCCTGGCTGTGCAATGCACTGGCCATGACGCATTACCGGCGGGTCGTATATTCCCGTCGCGCTCAAAAAAGGCACGGCCATGATTGCAAAGATGTACGACATCGGAGCCTCCCCCATTTTGGAAAGCCACAGTACCAGTCTAAGCAGAGCTTATTCCCTACCCCCAAAATGCTGTGCGCAACCACGAGCGCGGCGTAAGCTGACACATCCCGAGACGATTGCTGCCATGAGCAAGGCGCTAGAGAAGGCAGGTGTCGAGTTCACCAATGGCAAGCGGCCAGGGGTGCGGCTGCGCGGATGAGTTGGCACCTAAATTGGCACCGGACAGCTAAATACCAGCGGTGAACGAACGAGATGGAAGCCAAGGAAATCCGTCAGAAGTGCATATATTCAGAAGTGCATATATAGAGTGACGTGAAGGGACCGCAGAAAACCGTTCTCTTCACATTTCAAGACCGGTGCCTTCAACCGCTCGGCCACCCATCCAGCGCTGGATATAAGCAGCTTCTAATCTGAAGGCGACGTTATCTGCAAATATCGCGGCGCGAGGGCAAGTCCCTGGGCGTTCGTGCACGGGCTCCGGAGCGAAGCCCGGCGCGTTCGGGAATGGCGCAAAACCTTCATCCATCAGTTCCGGTTGGTTAGGCTCGGCGCGTCACGCTTCACCCCCAAGCACAAGCGCCAAGCCGCCTAAACACCCCGCCTCTGGAATGCCGTTTTGAACTGCCACGCTCAGGACAAAGAGGGACACCAGCGCTGGGAGGAGATTTCCGGGGCTGGTCAGGCTCCGGCGTCATCGTCGCCGAGGCAATGGGCGGGGACGCCGGGGCTGCTTTTTCGCGGTCGTCGAGAGGGTTCGCCCGTGGCACCAAGAGTTGGCAACGTGCTCTACGCGTTGGCCTGCGTCCTTGCCGTGATGGTCCTCGCTCTTGGGGCCACGGTTTTCTTCCTTGCCGATCCCTCATCGAAGGCTGGTCAAAACCCCATAGCCGTTCTCGCCGTATCAGTGGTGGTGGCAGTCCTCATCTGGAGTATCGGCGAAGGTCTGCGGTACATCCTTGCGGGAACATCTACACACCTCAAGCGGGAGCAGCTTGAGGAGCGGCTTGCTGCTCTTGAACAGCGCATCGACGCTATAGACACACGACTGACCCGATATGAGGAGACTGTGGGTCCTCAACTAAGGACTCTCGGCGGCCTCCTTCACCAAGCCTTGAGTAAGCGGGATAGGGCGTCTCACAATAGTTAGCGCGCGAGCTGAAAGCCGCGCCGTGTCGGGTCTCTTTTAGGTGTGCACAAGTCTGCTGCCTGGGGAACTGGCTCGCCGGGTGCACGTTGCTCGACCAGCCATCTCGACCTGTTTCACGACAATCCTTGAGATGGTTAGGCCCGGTGGTGTCTGCGCACACTCTCCGGGCAACACCGGGCCGCCAATTGGCTGCCTCCGCTAAGGTGTTACGACGTAGAACATGCGGGGGAATTTGGGGAAACTATCAGCGGGGCTGGGGGAGCTTCATGGTCGTAGAGCGCGATGAGTTCTTCGCGGAACTTGACGGGCTTACCGAGAAGGAGATTGAGGCGCGGCTTGACTTATGGGACCGGGAACAACTCGCACTCATTCAGGAGTACCTGGATCAGAGGGTGTTGCGCCGGGCCAAAGCCGAGCAGGCGACGCAGATCGAGCAGGCGACGCAGATAAAGGCCGCACCAAGTGCCCAAGATGCCACAATGGCTTCTTTGGTGGAAGTGGCGAGCACCGCCAATACCAAAGCCACGGCCGCTCTTATCTTGTCGGTAGGAGCAATGCTGGCAGCGATGGCGTCCGCGCTCGTGGCCTTTCTAGCTCTGCGAGGTTGGACGATTTCTTGGTGAGGCTTGGCCGTTCGCATCCTCGCGACGTTCCGAGACCGGAGCGTCCCCTCAAATCCTCTAGGGCGGAGCTTGCGCCCACGTCAATGACGGCCTGGTATAACAGCGCATCGACCAAATTTTCGGCTTGTGTTTCCGCCCTCCCACCATCCTCATGAGGTCATGAGCAGCAAGTCCGACCCTTATGGCCGCGACGCCACGCGGCCCTTCCACATCCCGCTCAAGGGCTGGTGGCAGGTCGCGCAGCGGGTCTGGATCGAGAGCGGCCGCGACAACCTCTCCGTCGTGGCGGCGGGCTGCGCCTTTTATGCGCTGTTCGCTGTGTTTCCCGCGCTCTCGGCGCTGATCGCTCTTTACGGGCTGACCGCCAACCCGGCCTCGGTCGAGCAGCAATTCAACATGCTGTCTTCGGTCCTGCCGCCGCAGGCCTATGACATCGTCATCGAGCAGATCCGGCACCTCGCCCAGAGCCCAAACAGCTCACTCGGCTGGGGCTTTATCGTCAGCCTCGCCCTCGCGCTGTGGAGCGTCAGCAATCTGACGCAAGCCATGTTCGCCGCGCTCAACATCGCCTACGAGGAGCCGGAGAAGCGGACCCTGCTGCGCTTCTACCTGAGCGCCTTCGCCTTCGCGGTTCTCGGCATCTTGAGCGGCGTGCTGATGCTGCTCGCCATCGTCTATGTGCCGATCCTGTTCGCCTATGCCGGCTATTCGCACGCTTTCGAGCTTACCGTGCGGGTGGCCCGCTGGCCGCTGCTCGCGCTCATCGTGCTGCTCTTTCTCTCGCTGCTTTATCGCTACGGTCCCTGCCGCCGGAGCGCCAAATGGCGCTGGGTGACGGTCGGCTCGCTATTCGCCACGATCATCTGGCTGATCGCCTCGGCGGGCTTCTCGTTCTACGTCTCGAACTTCGCGCATTACGACCGCACCTACGGCTCGCTCGGCGCGGTGATCGTGCTGCTGTTCTGGCTCTATATCTCGTTCTACATCGTGCTGCTCGGCGCCGAGATCAACGCCGAGCTCGAATTGCAAACCGCGCAGGACACCACAACCGGCAAGCCGCGGCCGATCGGCCGGCGTGGCGCATTCGTCGCCGACAATGTGGCGGGAGGCGTGGGCGGTCACAAGCGGCCGGCGAGTCCGGTCACCGCCGATCCGCTCCGGGCGAAGCAGGGCGAGCCTTAGATCTGATCGGGCGCGCTACGCCTCAACCATCGCCGTCGCACCAGGCCGGCGCCGATCACGAACAGGGCGCCGAGCGTGGCGCCGACCAACCATGCCGTATGCGCGGCGGCGGGATCGAGATTGGCGGTGAACAGGGGATCCTTGGCGATGATCTCGCCGGCGATCCAGCCGAGCAGGGCGGCGCCGGCCCAGACCACCACGGGGAAGCGCTCGAGCACGGCCATGACCAGCGCGGCGCCGGCCATGATCAAGGGAATGCTGACGGCAAGCCCGAACATCAACAGGGCATAGCTATGCGGCGCTTCGAATCGCTCCGCCACGGCGGCGATGGCGATGACATTGTCGAGGCTCATGACCAGGTCGGCGATGGCGACGATCCTGATCGCCCGCCACAGATTGTCGACGGCTTCGACTTGGTCGCTCTTGCCGTTCTCCTCGGGCCCGAGCAGCTTGACGGCGATCCACAACAGCAGCACGCCGCCGACGAGCTTCAGATACGCCATCTTCATCAGCGTCGTCACCAGCCCGGCGAAAATGATCCTGAGCGTGATGGCGACGACGGTGCCGAGAACGACGCCCCAAATGCGCTGGCGGGGAGGGAGCTTGCGGCAAGCAAGCGCGATGACGACCGCGTTGTCGCCCGACAGCAGAATATCGATCCAGATGATCTGCAGGACGGCGAGCCAGAAGCCGGGTTCTTCGACAATCATGAAACTGTTAGCCCCCCTCTCCCCGTGGAGTGCTGTACTACCGACTCCGGCCGGCCGGTCCATACCCTTTGCCGCCAAAAGCGGCAAGGACAAGACGGCATATATGCTTTTTGAAACAAGATTGAAGGTGGCAGGCGGAGTTTAGGCGACGTTTGTCGATGCTCAAGTCTTGGCCAGTTTTTTCCTCCCAGGACAAGCCCTGGCCGATCGCTTATGCTCGACTTCGTCTAACAAAGCGATTCGGGGCCAACAGGCCCATCTCACGGGGAAGCAACGATGACCATTGATCCAGTCGTGATCAGTCCGCTGATCGCCCTCATCGCCGGAATTCTCATCCTGCTCATGCCGCGCCTGTTGAACTACGTGGTGGCGATCTACCTGATCGCGATCGGCATCATCGGTCTAGCAAATCACTTTAATTAACCGGGCACGGCCCGCTAGAATTTCGTCTTGCCAATGGGTTGATGGGCAGCGTTTGCCATTTATGGCGCCCCGGTAAACCGACCGCGAAATAAGCAAGAGCCAACTGGAACAGCTTTTGCCGATGGCCTATAGTTTGCTTATTCAAGCCCATGACCTGATGCGGCATCGCGTGCGCGCGAGGGGATCGATTCTCCGTTGCATCGGGAAACAAGGGCAGAGGGCTGGGGTCCGCCCACCGCGGCAGCATCATCGCGTTTCGCTCTAGCGAGACGTTGCGGCAAGACAGGGTAAACGAGGTTTGGCCAGATCAGTCGACCACGCCAAGTCGTCCCGCGTCGAGAAGGGTGAGAGTTCCATGTCGGAATTTCGGCCGAAACTGCTGCTCTGCCTCGTCGCGGCGCTGGCGCTGATCGGCACGGTCGGCGTGCATGCAGGGTTCGGCAGCGTGCCGCAGCTGCGTGCCGCGCACGCTTGGCTCGTGTTTCCGCCCGACCTCACTGGCGCGGTGAATGCCGTGAAGGTCGCCGACAAGCCGGTGACGCGTAAAGCCGGTTATGTCTGGTCGGCGACGCGCATCGAATCCGGCATCCGCTTGCGCGGCTCGGTGCCGACCGACGAGGACCGCCGCACGCTGCTCGGCATGGTCAAGGCGCATTTTCCCGATCTCGAGGTCGAGGATCGGCTCAAGGTCGTCAAGGGCGCGCCGCCGACCGACCAATGGCTCGGCGCGGTCAGCTTCGGGCTCAAGCAGCTCTCGCATCTGAAACGCGGCTCGGCGCGGCTGCTCAATATCGCCCTCAAGGTTGACGGCGAGGCGCGCAGCGCGGCCGACTATGTCGAGGTGAAGAAGGCGCTCGCCGGGCCGCTGCCGACCGGCCTCACCATTGCCGGCGAAAGCGTCAGGCCGCCGATCGCCGATCCCTTCATCTTCGTCGCCGATCTCGGCTCCAACGCCTTGAGCCTGTCGGGCAGCGTGCCGAGCGAGAATGCGCGCAAAGAGGTGCGCGAGCTGTCGCGGCAATTGTTCCGCCGGCCCGGCCTCGACGACCGGCTCGAGCTCGCTTCCGGCGCGCCCAAGAATTGGGACGACGCGGTGGCTGCCGCGTTACGCGCGCTGAGCCAATTGGAGTCTGGGCAAGATCGCTCTGTCGGGCCTTGCCGTGACGATCGAGGGCGTGGCGCCCGACAAGGGCACCGCGGTCGCGGTCTCCTATCAGTTGCGGCGCGACCTGCCGGCGCTGTTCTCCACCTCCGAAAGCATCAGCTGGAAAGAGGCGGCTGCGTCCCGCGACATCGCCGCACGGGTCATTCCGCGCATCAAGGACACGTCCGAGACCGAAAGCAAATTGCCCAAGGGCGGTCTCCCCGACCTGCTTCCCTTGCTCGACGGCGACTAGCGCCGAGGGCGTTCCGCGCTGCAATCAATCGTTGGCGGCGAAGAAGGCGCTGATGGCCTCGATGGTGGCCGGCTCCTTCAGCACGGGCGCATGCCCTTGATCGGGCACGATCATGGTGCGGAGATTGGGGTGCCGCTCGACCATCGCTTCGAGCGTGTCCTCGCTCAGCACATCTGAATTCTCGCCTCGCAGCACGAAGGCCGGCATCTGCCCGAGCGCGATGAATTGCGGCCACATATCCGGCACCGAGCGGCTGAGATCGATGGTGCCGAGGGCGCGGGCGAGCTTCCGGTCGTAAGCGCCGGCGGGACGGCCCTTCTGCTCGTCGAACACGTCCTTGGCAATCTCCTCCCATTGCGCGTCGCTGAAGGCGGGGAAAGCGCGCTCGTTCATCTCGCGTAAGATCATCACCGCATCGGGCCAGGTCTTAGGGACCGGCATGCGCCCCACATAGCCGATGATGCGGGCCAGGCCGCGCGTCTCGATCACCGGGCCGATATCGTTGAGCACCACGGGACCCATCGCCGTTGGCCTGAGCGCCGCCATCAGCATGGAGATAATGCCACCGCGCGAGGTGCCGACGATGCCGACCTTGTGCAGGCCGCGCAGCGTCAGGAAATCGAGCGTGTCGAGCATCTCGATGAAGGGCGTGTAGTTCCGCCAGTTGCGGTCATATTGCGAGCGCCCGCGCCCCCGATAATCGAAGCAATAGACGTTGCGCGGCTTTTCCGGGTGCTTGGAGAGATAGGTGGCGAGCGCGGTGAAGTCGCGGCAGTTGCGGGTCAATCCGGGAAGGCAGATGACGGTCCGGTATTTCTCGTCGGGCGCCGGGAAATGGCGGACATAGAGCCTAAGGTCGTCGAACGACGCGTAAGTGATGTCTCGCCATAGCTCGCCATCAAGCTCGGGCATTTTCAGCTAGCAACCTTGGGAGCGGGTCTGGACCGACTGGCGGCGCGTCCCCCTTGCGCCTCGCCATGAGTTTTCCAGCAAACTCGCGGGCGGGGCAAGCCTTACCAACGGGCAGGGGATGCCCGTTCGGGCCTCACTCGGATTTGGCCTGCACACCCACCACCGCGCCGAGCTTGGGCGCCTCGGCGTGCGGAATTCTGCGGCCGCGATTGAGGTCCTGGACCAGCTGCAAGGCCTGTTTCGGCCCCGCCAGGCGCGAGCGGTAAAGCTGGAGCGTCTCCATGATCTTCACCACATATTGCCGCGTCTCGGTGAACGGGATGCGCTCGATCCAGTCGATCGGATCGACCTGCGGGTCGCGCGGGTCGCCGAACTGCTTGACCCATTCGGCGACGCGTCCGCCGCCGGCGTTGTAGGCGGCAAGCGACATGAAGTAGGAGCCGTTATAGCTGTCGATCAGATCGCGCAGATGCGCCTCGCCAAGCTGGGTGTTGTAGGAGGCATTGGTCAGCTGGTTGGCGTCGAACTTGACTTTGTAGGCCTTGGCCACGGCCCTGGCCGTCGCCGGCATCAGCTGCATCAACCCGCTGGCGCCGACCGGGCTCTTGGCGGCGGCGTTGAACTCGCTCTCCTGCCGCGACAGCGCATGCACCAGCGCGGGATCGACGCGATCGGTGAGCAGGCTTCTGAATTCCGGGATGACGCCGACGGGTAGACGCGTAGTCGCCGACCGGGAGATCGCGGTTGAAAGCGATCTTGGCGAGCCTGAGCGCGACCTGCGGCTCGCCGACGGCCTTGGCATACTCGACGAGCAGAACCACTTCCGCCGGGTTGGTGAGCTTGCGCGACAGCGCGAGCAGGAATTGCGGCGTGGCGCCGTCCAGTCCCGACGCGCGCGCGACGCCCAGGGCCCGCACGGCGTCGCGCGAGACGAAGCTCTGAATATCGGCATCCTTCGGCAGCGGCGTGCCCGTAACCTCGAGATGCGCGGGCCGTGCATCGAGCGACTGGCGCCCGAGCTGTCCGTAGAAATATTGCGGGTATTTGGCGGCGCCGTGGAAATGCACCATGGCCGAGGCGCGGTCGCCGAGCGCGAGCGAGGTGCGGCCCAGCCAATATTCGCCGAGCGCGATGCTCTTCGAGCTGGTCGCCGCGCTACGCAGCGCGGTGAAATGGCGCATGGCGGTTTGCGGCTCGCCGAGGAAGCGCAGCGCGATCCAGCCGGCGAGGAACTCGGCCTCGATATAGCCGTCGCCGGAGATGAGGCCGTGCTTGGCGGCGATCTCATAGGCCGTGCGCGGCTGCCCGTCGTTCAGCGCGCCGCGGCAATTGATGCGCCGCTCGGTCCACCAATTGTTGAGATCGAGCAGGATGTTCGGCTCGCTCGGCGCATCGAGCAGCATCTTCCAGGCCTGTTGCCTGCGGTCCTTGTCCTTGGTGCGGCGGAGCCACTGGATGCGGTTGAAGCGCAAGCCGACATCGGCCTCGACCGCGCTCGCCGGCAGCGCATCGAGCAGCTTGCCGGCATTGCCGCCCCGCTTCACCACCGCGACGCGTGCGGCGATCTTCTTCTGCTCGTCGGCCGGCAGCAGCTTCGACACGCGGAGCGCCGCCTCGGTCGCGGTCGCATTGTCCGGATAAAGCAGCCTGTCGATGCGCGCGCGATGAATTTCGGCCGAAAGCATGTTGCCGTAGCGGTCGAGGATCTTCTTCTCCACCGCGGCATTGAGCTGATGATCGCGCCACGCCGAGACGACGAGCGCCTTGGCGCCGGCCTCGTCGCCGTCCTTGAGATTGACGCCTGCAAGCGCCGCCTTGCCGGCGCCGGTGAGCGGGGCCGAGTTCTTGAAGAACGCCCTGACCGCGTCGGGGCCGGCATCGGTGAGGAACAGAACGGTCTCGGCCTTCTCGCGCAACTCGTCTTGCGCCGGCCAGTCCGGATGGGCGAGGCGGAAGGACTCGATGGCCTCAGCATTCCCCGAGGTCGCCGGGCTGTTCCGATATCTGTACCAAAGCGCGAAGTCGCGCGCCGCCGGATCCTTGATCCTCGCTGCCGCCGACGCGCCAGACCGCATCACTTCCCTGATATTCGCTTCGTCGGACGCCGAGAGGTCGTAAGCCAGGATCGGCTTCAGGATCGCGGCGTAATCCATTGCCGGCGTGGGCGCGGCGATGGCCGGGGTGAGCGTGCCTTTCATGGCGAAGGGAAGCGCCACCGTGCGATTGGGGTTGGGATCGGGCGGTGGCATGTCGGTGACGACTTGCGGCGCCGGTGTTGCCGTGGGCGCAACCGGCATCGATGACGGCGGCGCGAGCAAAGCCGGCGTTTTCGGATTGCGGTCGGGCAGGGGCACGACGGAGGTTGCCGCCGCCACGTCGGTTTGCGGCGTGACCGTCGGCACCGGCGGCGCGGCCGGCGGTGTCATCGCCACCGATGAGGACGCGGGGTTCCGGTCGGGAAGGGGAAGCGCGTCGGCAGGCGTCGCCGTCGGGTTGCGGTCGGGCGTGGGAACGGTCCCCGTCTGCGTCGTTGCATCCGACGCGATCGACGGCGAGGGCTCCGGCGCGGGAGGGGTATCTTGGGCCGCGGCCTGTGCGGGTGGCGCGTCCTGCGCCACTGGCGGCGTAGGCTCGGCGATCGGCGCGACTGGCGGCGCAGCCCGAAGCGGGTTGCGGTCGGGCAGGGTGGGCACCACGACGACCGCCTTTGCCGCTCGCGCGGACTTTGCCGCCGGCGCGCGCGGCGACTTCGCCACGGCGACCGCCGAAGCGACACACGCGAAGGAGGCAAATAGTAAGATGTGCGCGCGAATGCGTTTCATCTCGTCGATCGGTTACCGGTTAACGATCCTGCGTAATGCAGTCAGGACGTCCCCCGAGCCGGGGAGCCGCGACGATGACGGCATTGTATTGTGCCGGATTTGAACAATGTCTGAAAGAATCCGGCAGAAAAATGACTGGCGCGCCCAGTTGAACATTAGAGTTGATCTCAGCGAATCCAGATAACGCATTGGAGATCATGCACATTAACTCAGGCTAGTGCGAGCATGGTGTGCCGGTCAAGGCTCATGTCAAGCACGCATCCCCAAGGATTTCTGCGGCTTGCCGCCTCATACGGCAACCCCTATTGTCCGCCGTCCTTGCCGAACCGAATTTACCAAACGCGATCCCATAGGAGTTCATCTCGTGCCCATGCCGCCGTTTCAAGGCTCGATCACGGCCCTGATCACGCCTTTCGCGAACGGCAAGGTCGACGCCAAGGCCTTCCGCAAGCTGGTCGAGTGGCAGATCGATCAGGGCACGCACGGGCTCGTGCCCTGCGGCACCACCGGCGAATCGCCGACGCTCTCCCATGAGGAGCACAAGCAGGTCGTCGAGCTTTGCATCGAGGCGGCCTCGGGCCGCGTGCCGGTGATCGCCGGCACCGGATCGAATTCGACCGCCGAAGCCGTTGAGCTCACCCGCCACGCCAAAAGCGCCGGCGCCGACGGCGTGCTGGTGGTGACGCCCTATTACAACAAGCCGACCCAGGAAGGGCTCTATCTGCACTACAAGGCGATCAACGACTGCGCCGACATTCCGATCCTCATCTACAATATTCCCGGCCGCAGCGTCGTCGACATGTCGGTCGACACCATGGCGCGGCTGTTCAAGCTGAAGAACATCGTCGGCGTGAAGGACGCGACGGCGAACATGGCGCGCGTCAGCCAGCAGCGCGCGGCGATGGGCAAGGACTTCGTGCAGCTCTCTGGCGAGGACGCGACCGCGCTCGGCTTCATGGCGCATGGCGGGCAGGGCTGCATCTCGGTCACCGCCAATGTCGCTCCGGCGCTCTGCTCGGAATTTCAGCTCGCCTGCCTCGGCGGCAATTTCAAGCGCGCGCTCGAGATCCAGGACCGGCTGATGCCGCTGCATGACGCGCTATTCGTGGAATCGAATCCAGGCCCCGTGAAATATGCCGCGAGCAAGCTTGGGCTCTGCAACGCCGAGACGCGGCTTCCGCTGGCGCCGCTTTCGCCTGCCTCCAAGCAGAAGGTCGACGAGGCGATCGCGGCGGTCGGCCTCGTCCACGCTTAAGCCTTACAGGTGACATGATGGCGCCGAAGCGCGAGAGCGGCAAGCTCGTCGCCGAGAACCGGAAGGCGCGCTTCAACTACGCCATCGAGGAGACGCTCGAGGCGGGGATCGCGCTGATGGGCTCCGAGGTGAAGTCGCTGCGCGCGGGCAGGGCCAACATCGCCAACTCCTATGCCTCGAGCGAAGGCGGCGAGCTTTACCTGGTCAACGCCCATATCGGCGAATATGTGCAGGCCGGCCGCCACGGTCACGCTCCCACGCGACCGCGCAAGCTGTTGCTGCACCGGAAAGAGATTGGACGTCTCGCCGGCGCCATTCAGCGCGAGGGCATGACGGTCGTTCCGCTCAAGATGTATTTCAACGCGCGCGGCATCGCCAAGGTCCTGCTTGGACTCGCCAAGGGCAAGAAGCTGCACGACAAGCGCGAGACCGAGAAGAAGCGCGATTGGGAGCGCCAGAAGGGCCGTCTGATGCGCGAGAAGGGTTAGGCCCTTCATGCGGGACCGCGTCGATCATCTGACACCTGGAATGACGCTGCCGTCACTCGCGCTTAGCGCAACGGATGGGACCAAAGTCGATCTCGCCGCGCTGACCGGGCGCAGCCTGCTCATCGTTTATCCCTGGACCGGACGGCCCGGCCTGCCCAATCCTCCAGGCTGGGATGACATCCCTGGAGCGCATGGCTCGACTCCCGAGCTTGAAGGCTTTCGCGACCACGCCGATGCGTTCGCGGGCGTGGGCGTGCGCCTGTTCGGGCTAAGCCGTCAGACCACGGACTATCAGCTTGAGCTGGTCGCGCGACTTGGTCTGTCTTTTCCTATTCTGAGCGATGCCGAGGGGCGCTTTACGACAGCGCTGCAGCTGCCGTGCTTCACCGCCGGTGGCGAGACCTATCTGAAGCGCCTCACGCTTTTCATTGAGGACGGACGCATTGCAGCGGTGTTCTACCCCGTTGCTGCGCCCGCGCATCACGCGGCCGAAGTGTGGCGATGGCTCGGATCGCAAATACCATAACCTCGTCATGGCCGGGCTTGTCCCGGCCATCCACGACTTTGATCGCTATTTGGAAATTCGTGGATGCCCGGCACTTCGGCCGGGCAGGACGGCATCGTTGTAGGGCAGCGCTCTAAAGCGCCTCGTCCTCGGCGTCCTCGACCGAATAGCCGAGCCGCTCGAGCCCTTCCTCCAGATAATCGGGGAGCAGCGGCATGCCGAGCAGATAGTCGTCGGTGCGGCTGTTCTGCTCGGCGCGCGCGGTGGCAAGCGCCTCATCCAGCTCCTCTGGCGCAAACGAGCCTCTACCGATCCAGGCCAGCGCGACCAAGCTCGCCTGCTCGTCGACATTGAGGTCGCGAATGAATTCCTTGAGTTGGTCCTGCGTCGCGTCGTCGGAGAAGGATTCGAGGATCGAGTCGGCGTCGTGGTCGGAGGTGGCGCCATCGTCCCAAGCCGCGACCTTGGCGGCGATTTCGCGCGCCTTGACGATGACGAAGCCGACCTTAGCCGGCGAGATCTCTAGCCCCGCCATGGGGAGACCCTCGTTAGCCAGCAACCGTGCCCCGCGACCCGAAGCATGCCCGACTTGGCGTGTGGCGGCAAGGCGGCTCAGACACCGTCTCAAGCCCTGTGCAAACTCGCCGCAGCCCCCGCCAGCACCGTCTCGAACATGGCTGTCGTCAGCCGACCCGTATTCGTGTTCTGACGCGAGCAATGATAGCTGTCGAACAGAACAAGCCCGTTGGGCAGCTGATGGCGCGCGCCATGCGCAAAGGGAAAATCGCGCCGCTTCAGCTGAAGCGCGTCGAGAATGCCTTCATGCGCAATGCGGCCGATCGCCAGCAGCGACCGGAGCCGGGGCAGAGCCGCGATGCGGCCGATCAGGAATTGGCGGCAGGTGGCGATCTCGGCGGGCGTCGGCTTGTTCTGCGGCGGCACGCAGCGCACCGTGTTCGAGATCATGCAGTCGACAAGCTCCAGCTCTTCCGGCGCGGTGACATCGTGCCGTCCCCGCGCGAGCCCGACCTTGAGCAGCGTGCGGTAGAGCAGCTCGCCGGCGTAGTCGCCGAGGAAGGGCCGCCCCGTGCGGTTCGCGCCTTTCAGCCCGGGCGCGAGACCCACAATCAGCAAACGCGCGGTGTCGGAGCCGAACGACGGGACCGCGCCATTGAACCAGTCGGGATGCGCGTGCTGGTTCGCTTTGCGGAAGGCGACGAGGCGCGGGCAGAGCGGGCAAGTCTTGGCGGGTTCTGGCGAAGCGGAAGCGCGCGCGGCGATGAGAGCCATGGTCTCCTACTCGGAGGGCGAAAGCGCCGTCGGCTCGCCGGCGTCGCGCTTGGCGATCAACGCCAGCGCGGACCAATCGAGAGTTCCGCCCCCGGCGGCGATCAGTGCGAGGAAGTGGTCGGCTATGAGGCTCGCCATCGGCATCGGCACTTTCAGATCCTTCGCGGCGCTCAACGCCAGCGTGATGTCCTTGTAGCCAAGCTCGGCTCTGAAGCCGGCGGGATCGTAGCGTTCTTCGGCAATGAGTTCGCCATACGTCTTATATACCGGCGCACCGAACAGCGTGTTGGTGAGGACATCCACATACTGCGCGCGGTCGATCCCCGCTTTGCCGACCAGCGCGATGGCCTCGCCCAACGCCTCGATCACCGAGGCGATCAGGAAATTGCCGCTCAGCTTGACGAGATTCGCCTTCGGCGCCTCATCCGAGACGACGAATGTCCGCTGCCCCAGCACGTCGAATAGCGGCTGACAGGTGGCGATCGCCGCTGGCTTGCCGGCGGCGACGATGAACAGCTTGGCGGCAACTGCCGCTTCAGGTCGCCCGAACACCGGCGCGGCGACGAACTCCTGACCCTTTCTCGCGATGCGCCGTGGCGAGCCGCTCGGCGAGCGCCACGCTGATCGTGCTCATCGACACATGGATCGCGCCCGGCGCCAGCGCATCGAGTACGCCGCTCTTGCCGAACACCACATGCTCGAGCGCGGCGTCGTTGGCCAGCATGGTGATGACCACTTGGCCCCGCGCGGCATCGCCCGGCGTCTTTGCCAGCTTCGCGCCTTTGCCGACCAGCGGCTCGGTTCTTGCGGGACTGCGATTGTAAATCGTGAGCGCGTGGCCCGCGGCCAGCAGATTGGCCGCCATGCCGCTACCCATATGCCCAAGCCCGATGAAGCCGACCTGCATCGCTCACGCCTCCGATCGCTACTGTAACAGTTTCGGGCGCGAGGCTGGCTCAGGTCTCGATCAAATCTTCGGACTCGAACTCGTCGTCGAGCGGCTCGGGCTCTGCACGCCGCCGCTCGCGCTGCGCCCGCTCGGCCGGGTCGCGGCCGATCTCGTCTTGCAGATGCGCAAGGTCGATGAACTGGTCCGCCTGGCGGCGAAGCTCGTCGGCGACCATCGGCGGATTGGTGGTCAGCGTGGAGACGACGCTGACGCGCTTGCCTTTATGCTGTAGCGCCTCGACCAGCGAGCGGAAGTCGCCGTCGCCGGAGAACAGCACGATGTGATCGAGATGGTCGGCAAGCTCCATGGCATCGACCGCGAGCTCGATATCCATGTTGCCCTTGATCTTGCGCCGGCCGGTCGCGTCGATGAACTCCTTGGTCGGCTTGGTGACCATGGTGTAGCCGTTATAATCGAGCCAATCGATCAACGGCCTGATCGAGGAATATTCCTGCTCCTCGGCGAGCGCCGTGTAATAGAGGGCTCTGACGAGTTGGCCTTTGCTGCGGAACATCGCCAGCAGGCGCTTGTAGTCGATATCGAAGGCGAGCGATTTGGCGGTGGCGTAGAGATTGGCGCCGTCGATGAAGAGCGCGATGCGCTCGGTCGGATAGAAAATCATTTGCGGTCCGCTCACGGTAAAAAATGCCTTGATTGAAAAACGCAGTCTCTGTCGCAATAACGCACGAACTGGAATAAGGGCTGCATTGACAACATAGGTGTGACGGCGTGTCTCCGCAATTGTCGGTGCGTGGCAAAGTCCTGGTAGCTCTTGGTGCAAATTGTCCCGGGCCGTGGGGCAGGCCCGCCGAAACCATTGCCCGCGCTTTAGGCAAAATCGAAGACGCCAATATTCGCGTATGCGCCGTTTCGCCGCTCTACGAGACGCGTGCGGTCGGCAACGCACGGCAGCCGGCTTATGTGAATGCCGTCGCCTTGCTCGACACGACTCTCTCCGCCGAATCGCTGTTGCGCGTGCTGAAGGCGATCGAGCGAGAGTCGGGGCGGCGGGGCGGTAGGCCGTGGGGCCAGCGCACGCTCGACATCGACATCGTCGACTATAAGGGTCTCATCAGGCATTGGAGCGGCGGAGCTGCGGAGTTCGCCCGCGCCGGCGCGAGACCCCTGGTGCTGCCGCATCCGCTGGCCCATCGGCGCCCTTTCGTGCTCAAGCCGCTCATGGATATCGCCCCTGATTGGCGCCATCCTGTGCTTAAAGTGAACGCCGCGGCGCTGTGGCGGCTCGCGACCAAGCGCGGCGAGGGTGCTGTGATCAAACGGCTTTAGCTTGCGTGCCCGGCACGAACTGCCTAAATAGAGTTCAAATCCGCCTCTCTCGTACAAGGATCGCCTGATGGCTCGCGTCACCGTCGAGGACTGCATCGATAAGATTCAAAACCGCTTCGAGCTCGTGCTCCTGGCCAGCCACCGCGCCCGTACCATCTCCGCTGGCGCCCAGATCGCCGTTCAGCGCGACAACGACAAGAACCCGGTGGTGGCGCTGCGCGAGATCGCCGACAAGAAAATCGCTCCCGACGACCTTAGGGAAGACTTCATCCACTCGATGCAGAAATATGTCGAGGTGGACGAGCCCGAGGCCGAAGCCGTGCCGATGCTCTCGACCGACACCAGAATGCCGGTCCTCGGCCAGGACGATCAGTCGGCCGATTCATCGATCGACAAGATGACCGAGGAAGAGCTCCTGCGTAGGATGGCGAGCCAGGCGCCCTCGGATGGCTCCAATGCGGGACCCCGCTCACGCTGACTGTCTTTGGCTTGACCGGATACCGGCTTTCGCCGGCGTGACGGCTGGCGCGGAGCATGCCGCGCCATGACCCGTCAATATGAGCTGGTCGAGCGCGTGCTGAGCTATCAGCCGCACGCCGACGAGGCGCTGCTCAACCGCGCCTATGTCTATGCCATGAAAGCGCATGGCAATCAGAAGCGGGCGTCGGGCGCGCCGTTTTTCTCCCATCCCGTCGAGGTGGCGGCGATTCTCGCCGAGATGCGTCTCGACGACGCGACCATCGCCACCGCGCTGCTGCACGACACGATCGAGGATACCGACACCACGCGGAGCGAGATCGACGCGCTGTTCGGCCGCGAGATCGGCACGCTGGTCGACGGCCTGACCAAGATCAAGAAGCTCGACCTCGTCACCAAGAAGGCCGAGCAGGCGGAGAACTTCCGCAAGCTGCTGCTCGCCATCTCCAGCGACATCCGCGTGCTGCTGGTCAAGCTCGCCGACCGCCTGCACAACATGCGCACGCTCGAGCACATGAAGCCGGCGAAGCGCAAGATCATCGCCGAGGAGACCATGGACATCTATGCGCCGCTCGCCGGGCGCATGGGCATGCAATGGCTGCGCGAGGAGCTCGAGGACCATGCCTTCAAATCGCTCAACCCCGAGGCCTATTCGGCGGTGGTGGAACGCCTCAAGATTTTGCGCGAGCGCAATCAGGGCCTGATCGACGAGATCGAGGCCGCGCTCACCTCGAAGCTCGACGAGGCTCACGTCAATGGCGTCGTATCGGGGCGCGAGAAGAAGCCTTATGCCATTTGGAGCAAGATGGAGCGGAAGCAGATCTCGCTCGAGCAGCTCTCCGACATCTATGCCTTCCGCATCGTCGTGCCCAAGGTCGAGGATTGCTACCGCGCGCTCTCCGTCGTGCACACGTCCTGGCACGCGGTGCCCGGCCGCTTCAAGGACTACATCTCCAATCCGAAGCAGAACGACTATCAGTCGATCCACACCACCATCGTCGGCCCGCGCCACCAGCGGGTCGAGCTGCAGATCCGCACCGAGCGGATGCACTCGGTCGCCGAATACGGCGTGGCCGCGCATGCGCTGTACAAGGACGGCAACGGCGTCAACGGCAAGGGCGCCGTGCCCTCGCAGGATTCCAGCGCCTATCGCTGGCTGCGTCATTTGGTCGGCATGCTGCTCGACGGCGACAATCCGGAGGAGTTCCTCGAGCACACCAAGCTCGAGCTGTTCCAGGATCAGGTGTTTTGCTTCACCCCGAAGGGCCGGCTGATCGCGCTGCCGCGCGGCGCGAATCCGATCGACTTCGCCTATGCGGTCCACACCGATGTGGGCAATACGTGCGTCGGCGCCAAGATCAACGGCCGTCCCATGCCGTTGACCACCGAGCTCCGGAACGGCGACGAGGTCGAGATCATCTGCTCCAAGGCGCAGCTGCCGCCGTCGGCCTGGCAGAGCCTCGCCGTCACCGGCAAGGCGCGCTCCGCCATCAGGCGCGCGACCCGCGACGCGGTGCGGGCGCAATACGGCAAGCTCGGCCGCGAGATCCTGGTCAGGGCGTTTCAGCGCCGCGAGAAGACCTTCAGCGAGGAGAGCCTTGCCGCGGCGCTGGGCCGCCTGTCGCAGAAGACGGCGGAGGACGTGATGGCGGCGGTGGGGCGGGGCGAGCTTGCCTCGGCCGACGTCGTGCGCGCGGTCTTCCCCGAGGAGAAATCGCAAGAGCCGCTCAAGCGGCGGCGCAAGGTGAAACGCACCGACGAAGGCTGGTTCGGCTTGGGCAAGGTGATGGGGCTCAAATTCCGCTGGCCCGGATCGAGCGACAAGCCGCGCGAGAACGGGCCTGCCGGCATCCCGATCAGGGGCCTACGCGGCGATCTGCCGGTGAGCTTCGCCGATGGCGGCGCCGTCCCCGGCGACCGCATCGTCGGCATCCTCACGCCGGGGCAGGGCATCACCATCTATCCGATCCACGCCGAGGCGCTGAAGGCCTTCGACGAGGAGCCCGAGCGCTGGATCGACGTGACCTGGGACATCGACGACGACAACCCGCAGCGCTTCCCCGCCAAGCTTGCCGTGACGGTCCTTAACGAGCCGGGCAGCCTTGCCCAGGTCGCCTCGGTGATCGGCGAGGCCGACGGCAATATCGACAACATCAAGATGACCAATCGCGTCCACGACTATACCGAGATCCTGATCGACCTCGAAGTCTGGGATCTCAAGCATCTGAACGACATCATCGCCGGGCTCCGGGCCAAGGATATGGTGTCGAGCGCGGCGCGGGCCGGGGCTTGAGGCGCGGCTGGTTTCGACAACGCATTTTACCTACATATGCTAGAGCACAGTCGCCAAAGGGGCGCTCAAGTAGCGAAGCGGTAGCGCATCCGACAAGCGCCCCCTTGGTTTGGCTTTTGGTTCGATGTTTCGCGTTTCGAGGTGATGATGCTGTTTAGGCGCCGCGAGGCCGAGAGCTTCCTTGAGCGGATGCGCGTGCATCTGTGGCCGCGGCGGAGCTGGACCCGCTCCAGCCGCTATGTCGTCTATCGCCTCAGGCGCTTGAGCGACACGCCGCACGCCGTGGCGCTTGGCTTCGCCATCGGCGTGTTCACCGCCGTGACGCCTTTCCTCGGCACGCATATGGTCATGGCGGCGCTGCTCGCCTGGGTCATCGGCGGCAGCGTCGTCGCCGCGTTGCTGGGGACATTCGTCGGCAATCCCATCACCTATCCGCTGTTCTGGTACTCCACCTACGAGGTCGGCAATCTGATGCTCGGCGGCGAGGGCGCCAAAGAACCCATCGATCTTTCCGGCGGCATCTTTCAATCCTCGCTCGACCAGCTTTGGCCGTTTCTGAAACCGATGACGCTCGGCTGCCTGCCTGTTGGACTTGCGCTTGCGGCGCTCAGCTATGTGCTGGTGCGGCCGATGGTCGAGGCCTACAAGAATCGCCGCCGCCGCCAGCTCGAGCTCAGATCGGGGCGCGAGGTATTGGGCGCCCGATGAGCGCGAAGACTGCGAAGATGGCGCGAACGGGCATGAGCGTTGCCCCGATCCGTCTCGGCATCAATATCGATCACGTCGCCACGCTGCGCAATGCGCGCGGCGGGTTCCATCCCGATCCGCTGCGCGCGGCCGAGCTTGCGGTCGAGGCCGGCGCCGACAACGTCACCGCGCATCTGCGCGAAGACCGGCGTCATATCCGTGACGAGGACATCGCGCGCCTCACCGCCGCCAAGCTCGCGCCGCTCAATCTGGAGATGGCGGTGACGCCGGAGATGTTGGCGATCGCGCTCGCTGCGCGGCCGCATGCGACTTGCCTCGTGCCGGAGCGGCGGCAGGAGATCACCACCGAAGGCGGCCTCGACGTCGCGAGCCAGGTCGCCACGCTCAGCCCCTTCGTCGCCGAGCTCAGGCGCGCCGGCATCCAGGTCTCGCTGTTCATCGACCCCGAGCTTGAGCAGATCGAAGCCTCGCGCAAGGTCGGCGCCGATGCCGTCGAGCTGCACACCGGCACCTATTGCAATGCCGCGGCCGAGGGCGATGGTCCCGCGCTCCGCCGCGAGCTGAAGCGCCTCGCCGACGGCGCGCGGGCAGCGGCCAAGGCGGGGCTCGAGGTGCATGCCGGCCACGGCCTCGATTATGCTAATGTCGCCGCCGTCGCCTCGATTCCCGAGATTGTCGAGCTCAATATCGGTCATTACCTCGTGGGCGAGGCGATCTTCGTAGGCCTTGCCGAGAGTGTCTCCCGCATGCGGGCGCTGATGGACCACGCGCGAGAGGCCCTGCGGCATAGCGACACGGAAGCCAAGGTCGGCGGACATTGATGATCATCGGTCTCGGCAACGACATGATCGACATCAGGCGCGTCGAGCGCACCATCGAGCGCTACGGCGAGCGCTTCCTCGAGCGTGTCTTCACCGAGATCGAGCGGGAAAAATCCGACGGCCGGGCGCAACGCGCCGCCTCCTATGCCAAGCGCTTCGCCGCCAAGGAAGCCTGCGCCAAGGCGCTCGGCACCGGCTTCCGCCACGGGGTGTTCTGGCGCGACATGGGGGTCGTCAATTTGCCTTCAGGCCGCCCCACATTGGAGCTTACCGGAGGGGCGGCGCGGGTGCTGGCCCGGCTGACTCCCGAAGGTCATGAGGTGCGCATCGATCTGTCCATTACCGACGATTTCCCGACTGCCCAGGCCATCGTCATCATCACCGCCGTAAGGGTCTCGTTGCGCGACTGAGCGGTTCGTTTGCCTCCTCAAGGGGGAGGGGTTATAGGGGCGCGTATCGGGGGTCGTAATCTCAAGCCGAGACTTAAGGAGAGCTTCCGCATGAGCGTCGAAGCCGAGAACACGGAAGCAAGAAGCGGCGTAAAGGACACCGTCCGCGTCATCATCCATGCGCTGATCCTCGCGCTGGTCGTGCGCGTCTTTTTCTTTCAGCCCTTCAATATCCCGTCAGGCTCGATGATCCCGACGCTGCTGATCGGCGATTATCTGTTCGTGTCGAAATACAGCTACGGCTACAGCAAATATTCCTTCCCCTTCGGCTTCAATCTGTTCTCTGGCCGGGTCTGGGCCAAGGAGCCCGATCGCGGCGACGTGGTCGTGTTCAAGCTGCCGCGCGACAACGAGACGGATTACATCAAGCGCGTGATCGGCCTTCCCGGCGACGAGATCCAGATGCAGCACGGCGTGCTCAACATCAACGGCAAGCCGGTGCCGAAGGTGCGCGTCGACGATTATGTGGTGACCGAGCCTTCGGGGCGCGAGCGGCATATGCCGCGCTATCAGGAGACCTTGCCGAACGGCGTAAGCTATCCCGTGCTCGACCTCGTGCAGGACGGCTTCGGCGACAACACCGAGGTCTACAAGGTGCCCGAAGGCCATTTCTTCATGATGGGCGACAACCGCGACAACTCCACCGACAGCCGTTTCCTGTCGGAAGTGGGTTTCGTCCCGTTTGAGAATCTGGTGGGTAAGGCGCAGATCATCTTCTTCTCGCTCGACGAGAATTCCAGCTTCCTGGAATTCTGGCACTGGCCGACCAGCATCCGCTGGTCGCGCATCCTGCAGGTGGTGCATTAGAGCCTTGCCACGCCCGCGCAAAACGGCGCTTCAGGATCTCTCGGCGCGGCTCGGGCACGAATTTTCCGATCCGGCATGGCTCAAGCTTGCCTTGACGCATGCCAGCGCGCGGGCGGGCTCCAAGCCCGATCAAGACAATGAGCGGCTCGAATTTCTTGGCGACCGGGTGCTCGGCCTGGCCGTCGCCGAGCTTTTGGCCGAAACCTTCCCCAAGGCGCGCGAGGGAGAGCTGGCGCGATGGTTCAATCATCTCGTGCGCGCGGAGACCTGCGCCGAGGTCGCGCAACAATGGGAGCTCGGCGACTTCATCGTGATGAGCGGCGGCGAGGCGGGAAGCGGCGGGCGCCGCAAGAAGACCATCCTCGCCAATACCTGCGAGGCCGTGCTCGGCGCGGTGCTCGCCGATGCCGGCTACGAGGTCGCCAAGGAGGTGGTGCGCCGGTTCTGGGAACCCCAGTTCGCCGCGCTCGATCTCGCCGCTCCCGACGCGAAATCCCTGTTGCAGGAATGGGCCCAAGGCCGTGGGCTGCCGCTGCCGCGTTATCTCGAAGTGGCCCGGGTCGGCCCCGACCATGCGCCGCGCTTCACCGCCGAGGTGCAGATCGAGGGCGTGGCGCCCGAGCGCGGGCAAGGCACCAATAAGCGCGAGGCCGAGCAGGCGGCCGCACTCGCCGTGCTGCTGCGTGAAGGCGTTTGGCAGGCGCCGCAAGATGGCTGACCCGCCCACCAACGATCAGTCGGAAACGCGCTGCGGCTTCGTGGCGCTGATCGGCGCGCCGAACAGCGGCAAGTCGACCCTGACCAATGCGCTGGTCGGCGCCAAGGTCTCGATCGTCACCCACAAGGCGCAGACCACGCGCGGGCCCGTACGCGGCATCGCTTTGATCGGCAAGTCCCAAGTCATCCTCGTCGATACGCCGGGGATTTTTCAGCCGAAGCGCCGCCTCGACCGCGCCATGTTTACCTCCGCATGGGATCGGGCGGGGGATGCCGACATCGTGGTCTTGGTGATCGACGCTCACCGCGGGCTCGACCGGACGCTCGACCCTCTTTTCAAACATCTCCCCGAGGTTAGGCGGCCCATCGTTGCTGTCCTCAACAAGATCGACCAAGTTTCGAAGCCGGACCTGCTGCGCCTGGCCACAGAAATCTCGGCGATCAGACAATTCGACCGGGTCTTTATGCTGTCGGCGCTGACCGGTGATGGCGTGGCCGACCTCAAATCCTATCTGGCCGAGGCCGTGCCGCCTGGGCCGTGGCTCTACCCCGATGACCAGCTGACCGACGCCTCGCTCAGGCAGAGCGCGGCGGAGATCACGCGCGAGAAGCTGTTCCTCAGGCTGCATGACGAGCTGCCTTACACGCTGACCGTCGAGACCGCCGACTGGAAGGAGCTTGCCGACGGCTCGATCCGCATCGAGCAGACCATCTATGTCGAGCGCGAGAGCCAGCGGAAGATCCTGCTCGGCGCCAAGGGGCAGACCATCAAGGAGATCGGCAAGGCCGCCCGCGCCGAGATCGGCGAGATGGCGGGGGTGCCGGTGCATCTCTTTCTGTTCGTGAAGGTACGCGAGCGCTGGGCCGAGGACCCGGAGCGCTATCGCGAGATGGGCCTCGACTACCCGAAGCGATAGGCTCCAAGCTTGAGGCATGGATTGGAGCGACGAAGGCATTTTCCTCAGCGCCAAGCCGCTCGGCGAGGCGAACGCCGTCGCCGAGCTGTTCACGCTCGGCCATGGACGCCATCTGGGTCTCGTGCGGGGCGGGCGCTCGCGTCGCATCCGGCCACTGCTTCAGCCTGGCAATCTGCTGCGCGTGACCTGGCGGGCGCGGCTTTCCGAGCATCTCGGCGGCTTCAATGTCGAGCTGCTCGAGGCGAACGCCGCGCGCATTCTCGACGATCCCGCGGCGCTTGAAGCCGTCGGCGCGTTGGCGGGATTGACGCGGCTGCTGCCTGAGCGCGACCCGCATCCCGAGCTCTATGCGGCGACGTTGGACATCCTGCATGCCTTCGAGGATGGCAATGTGTGGCCCACGCTGTTCGTGCGCTGGGAGCTTCAGCTCCTGGGCGAGCTCGGCTTCGGCCTCGATCTCAGCGAATGCGCGGCGACGGGCACCGACGTCGATCTCATTTACGTGTCGCCGCGCTCGGGCAGGGCGGTCTCGCGCGACGCCGGCCAGCCTTATTGCAACAGATTGCTCAAGCTGCCCGCCTTCCTGCTCGATGAGACGGCGCCGGCGAGCGAAGGCGACATCCTGGCAGGGCTTGCGCTGACGGGGCACTTCCTGGAGCGCGACGTACTCGAGCCGCATGGGCTCGTCCTGCCGCAGGCGCGCGAGCGGCTGATCGGCCTGCTTGCCCGGGCTCCCGTGATTCCGGCGTAAGTAGGGTGGGCAAAGCGAAGCGTGCCCACCGAGCCTCGTCCGCGTGGGCAACGGCAAGCCGTTGCCGACCCTGCGACGCATGGCTTGAGCCTGCCGCGCCGATGCGCTAAGCGCGGGACATGGGAAAGAGGATTCCGCCGCCTGATTCGCAAGGGCCGATCGAGCCGGTAAATCTCAGCGACGCACTGGAAGAGCGCTACCTCGCTTATGCGCTCTCCACCATCATGCACCGGGCGTTGCCGGACGTGCGCGATGGGCTGAAACCCGTGCATCGAAGGCTGCTCTACGCCATGCAGCAGCTCAGGCTCAGCCCGCAAGGCGAGTTTCGCAAATGCGCCAAGATCGTCGGCGACACGATGGGCAATTTCCATCCGCACGGCAATCAGGCGATCTACGACGCGCTCGCCCGTCTCGCGCAGGATTTTTCCGTCCGCTATCCGCTGATCGACGGGCAGGGCAATTTCGGCAATATCGACGGCGATAACCCGGCCGCCGACCGCTATACCGAGGCGCGGCTGACCGAGGTCGCCGCGCGGCTGCTCGAGGGCATCGACGAGGACACGGTCGATTTCCGCGCCAATTACGATGGCCGCGAGCAGGAACCGTCGGTGCTCCCGGCCAATTTCCCCAACCTGCTCGCCAATGGGTCCTCGGGCATCGCCGTCGGCATGGCGACCAACATTCCGCCGCACAATGTCGGCGAGTTGTGCGAGGCGGCGTTGCATCTCATCAAGTTCCCCAACGCCACCGTGGACAAGCTGGTCGACTTCGTGCCGGGGCCCGATCTCCCGACCGGCGGCATCATCGTCGAGTCGCGGCAGGAGATCGTGCAGGCCTACAAGACCGGGCGCGGCAGCTTCCGTTTGCGCGCGCGCTGGACGCAAGAAGATACCGGCCGCGGCACCTACCAGATCATCGTCACCGAGATCCCGTATCAGATCCCGAAGGCGCGGCTGGTCGCCCGCATCGCCGAGCTGCTGCTGCAGAAGAAGCTGCCGTTGCTCGCGGACGTACGCGACGAGTCGACCGAAGAGGTGCGGCTCGTGCTCGAGCCGAAGAGCCGGACCGTCGATCCGGTCCTGCTGATGGAGCAGATGTTCAAGCTGACCGAGCTCGAGACCCGGGTGCCGCTCAATATGAACGTGCTCAGCCGCGGCGTGGTGCCGAACGTGCTGGGCCTTCGCCAGGTCCTGAGCGAATGGCTCGAGCACCGCCTGGTCGTGCTGGTCCGCCGCTCGAAATTCCGGCTGGCGAAGATCGACCATCGCATCGAGGTGCTCGACGGCTATCTCATCGTCTATCTCAACATCGACAAGGTCATCAAAATCATCCGCGAGAAGGATGAGCCGAAGCCGGCTTTGATGAAGGCGTTCAAGCTCAGCGACGTGCAGGCGGAAGCGATCCTGAATATGCGGCTCCGCTCGCTGCGCAAGCTCGAGGAGATGGAGATCAGGCGCGAGCACGACGCTCTGAGCAAGGAGCGGAAAGAGCTGAAGGCGCTGCTCGCCTCCAAGGACAAGCAGTGGAAGACCATCGCCGACGAGATCAAGGCGCTCAAGGATCAGTTCGGGCAGAAGACCGCTCTCGGCAAGCGCCGCACCAGCTTCGCCGAGGCGCCAGAGGGCGTCGAGATCGAGCTCGCCGAGGCGATGATCGAGAAGGAGCCGGTCACCATCGTGCTCTCGGAGAAGGGTTGGATCCGCGCCATCAAGGGACACCAGACCGACATCGGCAGCCTCGCTTTCAAGGAAGGCGACCGGCTGAAGCGCGCGGTCAAGGCGCAGACGACCGATACGCTGCTGCTGTTCGCCACCAATGGCCGCTTCTATTCGCTCGGCGCCGACAAGCTGCCGGGGGGCAGGGGCCATGGCGAGCCCTTCCGCCTGATGATCGACATCGAGGAGGCGGGTGACGCGGTCGAGCTCCTGGTGCACGAGCCCGGCCGCAAGCTTCTCGTCGCCTCGACCAGCGGCCACGGCTTCATCGTGCCCGAGGATGAGGTGCTCGCCCAGACGCGCAAGGGCAAGCAGGTGCTGAACGTCACCGCCGGCGCCGAGGCCGCGCTCTGCGCGCCGGTCTTAGGCGACAGCGTCGCGGTGATCGGCGACAATCGGAAGCTCCTGCTGTTCCCGCTGAAAGAGCTGCCGGAGATGCCGCGCGGCAAGGGTGTGCGGCTGCAGCGCTACAAGGATGGTGGCCTGGCCGATGCGAAAGTCTTCAGCAAGAAGGACGGGCTGACCTATATCGACGCTGCCGGCCGCTCCTTCGCCGTCACCGAGTTGCGCGATTGGTGGGGCCAGCGGGCTCAAGCCGGGCGCCTGCCGCCAAAGGGCTTCCCCAAGTCGAACAGCTTCGGCCCGAGGTTTTAGCTCGGCAGCCACCCATTCTCGTCATGGCCGGGCTTGTCCCGGCCATCCACGATTTGCGTCTGCTGAATGGGCAAAATTCGTGGATGCCCGGCACAAGGCCGGGCATGACGACCGAATGTATTGAACGGACGACCCCTAGCGCCCGACGACTTCCGGCTTCTTAATCCTGTCGTCCGGAACCTCGACGTCGGTGCGCACCCAGCCCTTGGAGGTGAGGCGCTCCTGCGGCTCGAAGCGGTTCTTGTAGCGCATCTTGCGCGAGCCCTCGATCCAGTAACCGAGATAGACGAACGGATGCCCTTGGGCGCGCGCGAACTCGACATGGTCGAGGATCATGTAGGTGCCGAGGCTGCGATGCGGCTGGGTCGGATCGTAGAAGCTGTACACCATCGACACGCCGTCGCTTAGGCGGTCGCACAGCGACACGGCGATCAGCGGCGATTTGCCGTCGCCGTAAGGGTCGGGCTTCACCCGATATTCGGTGACGAAGGTCTCGACCACGCTGTCCTCGACCATCAGCGAATAGTCGAGCACCGACATCTCGGCCATGCCGCCGTCGGCGTGGCGCGCGTCGATATAGGTGCGGAACAGGGAATATTGCTCGGAGCTCGGCGCCGGCGTCATGCGGGTCGCCACCAGATCGGCATTGACGCGGGCGATGCGCTTCAGCGACCGCCTCGGCATGAACTCATCCACCAGGATGCGCACCGGCACGCAGGCCGAGCAGGCGTCGCAATAGGGCATATAGGCGATGTTCTGGCTGCGCCGGAAGCCGCCCTTCAGGAGATTGTCGATGAGGAAGCGCGGCTTGTCGCGGGTGAGATGCGTGAACAGCTTCCGCTCGAGCCGGCCAGGGAGGTAGGGACAGGGCTGCGGCGCCGTGATGTAGAATTCTGGAAAGTTGCTCTTATGCTCTGTCACGTGCCACCGACGGGAAACGAATCTCGAACCGCCTCGCTCCAAGCTTAGTGGATCGAAGGCCGCCAATGCAATCCGGCACAAATGCCGCAGGGATGCCGAAATCCGCCGTAAAACTTAGAATGATTCAGGACTAGCGCCGGTTCACCACCACAACGCCCGCCAGAATGTCGTGCAGGCAGCGCTTGCGCGGGTCGAAAAACGCCCAGAGCAGGATCGGGCAGAACACCACCAGCGAGAACCAGAACAGGAGCGCATGGAAGGCCGCGATCAACGGCGTCACCTTGCCGCCGAACCACATCGTCACCTCGAGCCCCATCATCCTCTGACCGATGGTCGCCGAGTTCGGTCCGCCAATCGTGAGCGCGTTGTAGCCGAGGCCTACGGCGGGAAACACGATGCCGAACAGAAGCCAGGCCAGTCCCAGCGTGACAATGCCGAGCAGCGCCACGACGATATAGGCGACCACCGTCAGAATGAGGATGATGATGGCGTCGACGATGAAAGCGAGCGAGCGCTTGCGGATCACATGCTCGAACAGCTGCGGCTGCGCCACGGGATCGTAGGCATGCGGCTGGTCGGTGAAATCTCTCCCGCTACGCGGTGGAAGAGTGCGTTGCTCGCTCATCTCGTCTCCCATGGGGCCAGGGGATGCATCCATGGCCAATCCACGCGTCTACATGGTGATTGCCGCATGGCGAGACAAGCATGCCGCACCGCGTGGCCGCAGAATATGCGGGGGCATGCTGAACATCGCGCAGGTTGCCCTGCCCATGCCGAAAGGCTAAAAATTTCACCCGACGGTGCGCGGAAGCCAAGCTAGCGGGGAACCATCGATGCGAAGACCATTGCTGTTGTTCGGATTTGCCGTCGTGTTCGCCGCCCACCCGGCTTGGCAGACGGCTGCCGCCGCCTGCGATGGCCCGGAGATCATCTTCGAGGACAAGTTCGCCGACGACGCCGGCGGCTGGCCGCTGAAGGAGACCATCGAGGTGAAGGACGGCTTGTTCATCTTCAAGCTCCCGCCCGACGACATGCAATCCAATCTGAACGTCACCTTCACCGTCAAGGACGCCGATATCTGCTCCGAGACGGTGTGGCCGGTGGGCGAGCAGCCGATGCTGGGCGCCGGGCTGCTGTTCTGGGGCGAGGACAACCGCACCTATTTCCAGTTCGGCATCCTCAACAACGGCAAGTTCTGGATCGCCCGGAAGCAGGACGGCAAATGGCTCGGCACCATCGCCGCCAATGTCAATTCCTCGGCGATCAACAAGGACCCGGGCGCGGCCAACACGCTGCGCGTCAAGACCAACGGCAACAGCGTCACCTTCTACATCAACGACACCAAAGTGCGCGAGCTGCGCGGCCAGGCGCCGAAGACCGCCTGGCGCTTCGGCCTGTCGGGCGACAATTTCGACAAGCAGAACGAGGCCAAGGTCGTGTTCAAGACCGTGAAGGTCACCAACTAGCCTGAGCGGAGCAGCTTCGCCGCGTCGCGCGCGAAATAGGTGAAGATGGCATCGGCGCCCGCGCGCTTGCAGGCCATCAGGCTCTCCAGCATGACGCGCTCACGGTCGAGCCAGCCGCGCTCGGCGGCAGCCATCAGCATCGAATATTCGCCTGAGGTTTGATAGACCAAGGTCGGCACCTTGAAGGCCTCCTTCACCCGCCAGACGATGTCGAGATAAGCGAGCCCCGGCTTGACCATCACCATGTCCGCGCCCTCCTCGATGTCGAGGGCGACCTCGCGCAGCGCCTCGTCGCCATTGGCGGGATCCATCTGATAGCTGCGCTTGTCGCCCTTCAGCATCGAGGACGAGCCCACCGCGTCGCGGAACGGCCCATAAAAGGCCGACGCATATTTCGCGGCATAGGCCAGAAGCTGCGTGTTGGCGAAGCCGTTCGCCTCGAGCGCCGCCCTGATCGCGCCGATCCTGCCGTCCATCATGTCCGATGGCGCGAGGATGTCGCAGCCGGCCTCGGCCTGCACCAAGGCCTGGTTGATCAGCACCTCGACGGTCTTGTCGTTGTCGATCTCGGCGTCGACCAGAATCCCGTCATGGCCGTGGCTCGTATACGGATCGAGCGCCACGTCGCAGATGATGCCGATCTCCGGCACCGCTTGCTTGATGGCGCGCACCGCCCGGCAGACGAGATTGCCGGGATTGAGCGCCTCGCTCGCTTGATCGTCGCGCAGCGACGGATCGGTATTGGGAAACAGCGCGATCGCCGGAAGTCCGAGCGAAGCCGCCTCCTCGGCCGCCGTGACCGCGAGGTCGATGGTCAAGCGCTCGACCCCCGGCATGGTGGCGATCGGCGTGCGCGCGCGCGTCCCCTCGATGAGGAAGATCGGCCAGATCAGATCGTCAGGGGTGAGCGAATTCTCGCGCACCAGCCGCCGCGACCAGTCGGCGCGCCGGTTCCGCCGCATCCGCGTCGCGGGGTATCCGGACCGGGTCGGGGCTTCGGCCTTGCTGCCGCCGGTCCGCTTCGCCCGCTCGGTCCGCAACGAGACGGCCTTGTCCTTAGGGGATGCCACTTACGTTTGCCGTGTCTGCTTGCCTGAACTGGCCGCAAGCTACCACTTGGCGCCGGAAAGCTCCAACCGGTCTCGCCGGACATGGTTTGCCGTTTTCCGCAAAGTCATTCGCAGATGGCCGCACGCCGGCGCGCCTTCATGTCGAAATGGAAATGGTCCTTGTGGGCCTCGTTGGCTTCGGGACCAAGCACCGTGCCGAAAGTGTGGCAGGCGTCGTCATGCACACTTTTCACGAACTCGCCCTTGAGCTCGGTCCGCGACCGAGCGTCGGGAGCGACGGCTTCGGCAGGCGGGGCCGGCGGCGGCGCTTTGACCACAGCCGTGGGAACCACGAAGGGATTGGTCTTGGCTTTGGTCGATACGGCGAAGGGATTCGTCTCGGCGTTCGCCTTGGCCTTGGTCACTTCGACCGCCTCGACGGGTCGCACGGCTTGAGCCGGCGTGATCGACCCTGTCGTCTCGGCGGCAACCCGTGTGGGGTTCGGCACCGGCACCGGCGGCACCGGCAGCGCCGTGACGGTGCGCGGCCAGCTCGCCAGCACCGTCACCTTCTCGCCGGACTCGAACACGAATTCGGAAATGTCGAGCGCATTGGCAAGCGCGTGCTCGCTGAGCGGCGTGCTCTCGCCGCCATAGCGGTTGCGGCAAGAGTAGGAGGTGGCGTTGTGCAGCTTGACGACCTGCTTGCCGAGAATGGCCTTGGCCTGCGGTTGTAGCGTCTTGTTGATCCAAGCGTTGAGGCCGCTGGCGAGCGCGCAGGTCATGGTCGCGGCCGGATCGATTGCCACCCCGCCGATCGATTTGACCCGGATCGGCGCCGGCGTGCCGCAAATGCCTTCTTTCAGCGGCGGCAGAGTCTCGTATTCGATCGTGACTCCTGACAGCGCCTTGGCGCAATCGAGCTTGGCGGCCGCGATCGCATCGTCGCTCCACGCCACGGTTGGCAGCTGCGCGGGAAGCACCGGTTTAGCCGCCGGCGCTTCGGCCGCCGCCGGACTCTTGGCGCGGAACGGATTGCGGTCGGGCGTCGAAGGCGCGTCCCCACTCTCTGCATGCGCATAGACCGGAAGCGCGACGAGAGCCGCGAAACTGATCCAGGCAAGCAGGTTGCGCATCGTGCTTCTATCCAGTTCGCGTGTTGGGAAGCTTGTGGTTTTGCCGATTGGGTGCTAGCTGCCCCGGGCCTTTGTGAGGCACAAGCAGGCCTTTTCAAGGCACAGCTTGCATCGGGCGCCTTACCAAAGGCTTCATTGGCACAGCATCGGGTTGAGGCATTGGCGTGGCGGAAGCGCTTGGCATCACTTTCGAGGAAATCGATCGGGCCGGCGTCGTCACTCTCGACCGGCCCGCAAGACTAAACGCGCTCAACCGCGAAATGTTCGAGGCCTTGAGCGCGCATTATCAAAAATGGGCGCCCAACCCGCAGATCTATGGCGTGGTGATGCAGTCCTCGCACCCTTCGGTGTTCTCGAGCGGCGGCGACCTCAAGGTCTTGCACGCGTGGATCGAGCAGGGTGCGCTCGGCGCGATCCGCGAATTCTATCGCGCGGCCTATACCCATGTTTGGGTGCTCGAGAAATTCATCAGGCCGAACGTGCCTTTGATCAACGGCCTCTGTCTCGGCGGCGGCATCGGCATCTCTCTGTTCGGCACGCATTGCGTCGCGGGGGAGGGCTATCGCTTCGGCATGCCGCAAGTCGGCATCGGCTTCCTCCCCGATATCGGCGGCACATATTTCCTGCCGCGCATGCTGGGCTGGACCGGGCTCTATCTCGCCTTGACCGGGAGCATCATCGGCCCTGCCGAGGCCTATCGTCATCGTCTCGTCAGCCACTTTATCCCCGCGGCGCATTTCGGCGTGATCAAGGACGCGCTCCGCGACAATCATCCGATCGACCGCCTGCTCGACGGATTGCACAGGGATCCCGGCGAAGGCGAGCTGGTGCGGCACACCCCGCTGATCGACCGCATCTTCTCGCGCGGCTCGGTCGAGGCGATTCTCGAAGGGCTCGACTCCGAGCAGGGCGAAGACCAAGCCTTCGCGCGCGAGACCGCGGCCGAGATGCGCAAGAAGTCGCCGACCTCTCTCAAAATCGCCTTCGGTCAATTCAAGCGCGGCAAATCCTTGAGCCTCACCGACGCGCTGAAGCTCGAATTCCGGCTGATGTCGCATGTCATCGGCAGCCACGATTATCGCGAAGGAATCGCCGCTCGCATCGCGGGTAAAGGCCGCGAGCCGCAATGGCAGCCGGCCACCTTGGCCGGCGTCGATGACGCCTCCATCGAGCGCCTGTTCGAGACCGCTGCCGAGGACGAGCTTGAGCTCGAGGAAGTCAAGCCAGGCTTGTAATTGGCCAGAATCCGGCAAGATCACTGAAACTTAATGCTAGAATTTCACGCAATCTTAAGCGTCCCGCTTAAGCGGATTTTAGGTTGCTTCGCTTACAGTCATCGTCAAGTTGGGGATTAACAACAACTAACGAGGGTAGGCGTATGAGTGTAGCCCTGGATCTAGGGACGCGTGCGGTTGCGGATGAGGCAGAAGACCTCAAGGGCCGCTATCTCGTTTCATTGAAGCTCGTCGAGCGGCTGCATCGATTGCTGCTCGATGTGATCAAAGACGAATTCGAACGGCTGGGCCGTGCCGACGTCAACAGCGTGCAGGCGCTGCTGCTCTACAATATCGGCGACGCCGAGTTGACGGCAGGCGAGCTCACCAGCCGCGGCTATTATCTCGGCTCGAACGTCTCCTACAATCTGAAGAAGCTGGTCGATGCCGGTTACATCAACCACCAGCGCTCGACCACCGACCGCCGGTCGGTGCGGGTGCGCCTCACCGACAAAGGGCAGGAGGTGTGCAAGGTGGTCAACGACCTTTATCAACGCCAGCTCAAGTCCTTGCAGCAGGTCGGCGGGCTGGCCCCGAACGATCTCGAGACGCTGAACAAGGCGTTGATCCGGCTCGAGCGCTTCTGGACCGACCAGATCCGCTACCAGCTCTAATCATCCGCGACGTCCCACGTCCGAGCGCCCCGACGAGCCATGCTTGCCGGGGCGCTCCGCTTTTGGACGCCCCCAGAGTCCCGGCATACAGCCTAAAATCGCCCAATTCGTCCGCTAGACCTTGAAGCTCGGCTTCGCCCGCAACATGTAAAGCGGAGAGCCTGAACAGGCTTTTCGAGGGACATTTTTCTGTATCGATGGCGGCGTAACGTTTCGCTCAACTCAAGAGTCCATGCTTTCGACCTCGAACGGCTCAGGCCGACGACGAGGCAAAGTTCTGGAATCATTGGTACTAGAGTGATTACGGCAAAGCGCCTATAGTTAAGCGGGACAGAAGCCGCAACGGACGGGGAGCGGCCAATGCTGAGTTTGCAGAATCGGCTGAGGGGCGGGGGCTTGCTTGCCACCGCGGGTTTGACTGCGGCTCTCCTCCTCGGCAGCATCGAACCATCGAGTGCCGGCCTGTTCTCCTGGATGAAGGGCGGCCAGGGCAATCCCAATAACGGCAATTCAGGCGGCTACAACAGCAACCCAGGCGGTTCGGGCGGCGGCGGCGGCTTGTTCGGCGGCCAAGGCGGCGGCGGCCTGTTCGGCGGCGGCCAGCGCCAGCCGCAACAGCCTGGATCGCGCGCCTTCCATGGCGATGAGCTTCCTCCCGCCGAAGGCAATGCCGCGACCCAAGCCTGGATCACCAATCCGGCGCTCGGCACGCCGACGCTCTCCTCGGGCAACATCGCGGCGACCAAGGCCGCCATCCAACGCTATCAGGGCATCGTCGCCCAAGGCGGCTGGCCGATGGTGCCGGCCACGGTGATGAAGCCGGGCTCGAACGGCCAGGCCATCGCCACCTTGCAACGACGTCTAGAAGTTTCGGGCGATCTCGTCGGTCGCAGCGTGCAAGGCGAATATGATCCCGCAGTTGTCGCGGCGGTGAAACAGTTCCAGGCGCGACACGGCCTGCCGCCCACGGGCGTCGTCGATAATCGCGCGACCATCGATGCGCTGAACGTGCCTGCGTCCGTCCGGCTCGCGCAATTGCAGGCCAGCTTGAAGCGGCTGCAAGCCTTGGCGCCGTCGGCGCCCGCTCGCTACGTGGTGGTCAACATTCCGGCGGCGCAGGTTGAAGCCGTGGAATCGGGGCAGGTGGCTCAGCGTCACGCCGCCGTGGTGGGCAAGCCCGAACGTCCGTCTCCCGAGCTCTCCAGCAAGATCCAGGAGATCAATTTCAATCCCTATTGGTACGTGCCGAAGAGCATCATCTACAAGGATCTGGTGCCGAAGGCCCGCGAGTTCACCCGCCGCGGCCAGGACTTCCTCACCGCCTATCGCATGCAGGCCTTTGACGCCGCCGGCAACCCGGTCGATTCGCGTCAGATCAATTGGAACGGCACCGAGGTCTACAACTATCAGTTCCGCCAGCTTCCTTGGTCGGAGAACTCGCTCGGCTTCATCAAGATCAATTTCCCGAACAAGGACGCGGTTTATATGCACGACACCCCGCTCAAGAGCCTGTTCGGCCGCTCTGAACGCTTCGACAGCTCGGGCTGCGTGCGCGTGCATAATGTCGAGACGCTCACCGCCTGGATCCTGCGCGACACGCCCGGCTGGGACATCAACCGGATCCACTCGATGAAGCAGACCGGCGAGCAGATCGCCGTGAAGCTCTCCAAGCCGATCCCCGTCTATTTCGCCTATATCAGCGCCTGGGGATTGCCCGACGGCAGCGTGCAGTTCCGGCCCGACATTTATAACCAGGACGGCGGCGCGACCACGGCCTCGGCTTACTGATTTTCAAATTCTGCACAGAACCATCCAGCTTAGAGCTGGATGGTTCTTGTTTGTGAGGGCCAGTGGCGCCCTAAGCAACGAGCTTCACCGGAATCTTGAGATAGCGCACGCCATTCTCATCGGCCGGCGGCAGCTTGCCCGCGCGCATATTCACCTGGATCGACGGCATCAATAGATGCGGCGCGGCGAGCTTCGCATCGCGCGCTTCACGCATGGCGACAAAGTCATCCTCGCCAACGCCGTCCATGACGTGCCTGTTGCTGGCACGCTCTTCGGCAACCGTCGTCTCCCAGGCATAGTGATCGCGGCCTGGGGCCTTGTAATCGTGGCACATGAACAGGCGCGTCGACGGCGGGAGTGCAAGCAATCGCTTGATCGAGCGATAGAGCTTGCGCGCGTCGCCTCCCGGAAAATCGGCGCGGGCAGTTCCGTAGTCCGGCATGAATAACGTGTCGCCGACGAACACCGCGTCGCCGATCTTGTAGGCGATGTCCGCCGGCGTGTGGCCGGGGACGTGCAGCACCTCGACGTCGAGATTGCCGATGCGAAACCGCTCGCCGTCCACGAACAGGCGGTCGAACTCGCTGCCGTCGCCTTTGACGTCCGTCGCGTTGAACACCGGGCGGAAGATCTTCTGCACGTCGCGAATATGCTCGCCGATGCCGACCTTCGCCCCGGTCCGCAGCTTGATGTAGGGCGCGCCGGAAAGATGATCGGCATGCGCATGCGTCTCCAGCACCCAATCGATGGTGAGGCCGTCGGCTTCGGCGGCGGCAAGGATGGCATCGGCTGACTTGGTCGAGGCTTTGCCGCTGGCATGATCGTAGTCGAGCACGGGATCGACGATCGCGGCCCGCTTGGTCGCGGGGTCGGCCACGAGATAGCTGATCGTGTTGGTGGGCTCGTCGAAGAAGGCCCTGATGGTGGGAGTGTCGCTCATGCAAAGCTCCTTTCTCGAAATTCGCGATCTCTGTTGTTGACATATATATTAGCGTTCACTAAATTAGCAAGTGCTAATCAATAAGGACATCCGTATGCCGCGCGCGCCCGCCGATCTCGCCACCTTCGAAGCCAACGCGACCCAAGTCGCCGATATCTTGCGCGCGCTCGCCAATGAGCGCCGCCTGATGGTGCTCTGCAAATTGGTGGAATGGGGCGAGGCAAGCGTTGGTTCCCTGGCCGAGGCGGTCGGGCTTTCGCAGTCCGCTCTGTCTCAGCATCTCGCCAAGATGCGTGAGGAGGGGCTGGTCGAGTTTCGGCGCGAAGGCCAGACGCTCTGGTACCGCATCGCCGAACCTCGCACCGAGCTCCTGCTCGGCTACCTCCAGAAGCTCTATTGCAGCTAACCGTGAGCGAGACCTTCCATGCAAACGAACGCAGCCCTTCAGGCCATCTCCCCGTCCGAGGCCAAGCGCCTGATGGCGCAAGGCGCCACGCTGATCGATATCCGTAACCCCGACGAGCACACACGCGAACGCATCGCCGCGGCGCGCAACGTGCCGCTGAACAGGCTGAGCCAGCTCGAGAACCTGACAGGGCCCGTCATCTTCCACTGCCGCGGAGGCAAACGGACGACCGACAACGCCCGCCAGCTGCATGCCGCGGCCCGATGCGAGGCCTACATGCTTGCCGGCGGCATCGACGCCTGGAGAGAGGCTGGGCTTCCGGTGATCGCCGATGCGAGCCAGCCGATCGAGATTGGGCGGCAAGTGATGATCGCCGCTGGTGCGCTCGTGCTCGTCGGCGTGCTGCTCGGAACTTTCGTCCGCCCAGAACTCTATGCGCTGTCCGGGCTGATCGGCGCTGGCCTCGTCTTCGCCGGCGTCTCGGGATGGTGCGGACTCGCCAAGCTTCTCGGCGTGATGCCGTGGAATCAACCTCGGCTTGGAGCCTGACAACATGCCGCTCGGAATCGTACCGGTCGCACTCCTGCTATGCCTCCGGGGCCGTTGTCGGCGTCCTGCTCGGACTGATCGGGGGAGGCGGCTCGGTCCTCGCCGTGCCGCTCCTCGTTTATCTCGTCGGCGTTCCATCTGCGCATGTCGCCATTGGCACCTCCGCCGTCGCCGTGGCGTTGAACGCGGCCTCGGGCCTTGCCACGCATGCTCGGCTCGGTACGGTGAAATGGCCTTGTGCGCTTGTTTTCTCCGCCGCGGGCGTGGCGGGCGCATTCCTTGGCGCAAGCCTCGGCAAGCAACTCGGCGGCACCGAGCTGCTGGCCCTGTTTGGCCTGCTCATGATCGGCATCGGCCTCTATATGCTGTGGCTTCGGCCAAAGCACGTTGGTCATGACGTGCGCCTCACGCCCGAAACCGCGGCTCATCTCCTGCCGCGGCTGTTGGCTTTCGGGCTAGGGGTTGGATTGCTATCCGGTTTTTTTGGCATCGGCGGCGGATTCCTCATCGTCCCCGGTCTCATGCTGGCGACGGGCATGGCGCTGCAGAATGCGATCGGCACGTCGCTTTTCGCCGTCACGGCTTTCGGCGCAACCACCGCTTCGAGCTATGCGGCCTCGGGCTTGGTCGATTGGCGCCTGGCGCTGCTCGTGATCGCCGGCGGCATCGCTGGCAGCCTGCTCGGGACCCACGTCAATGCGAGACTCGCGCCGCGTCGGCACGCTCTTTCTACCACTTTCGCGGGTGTCGTGATTGCGGTCGGCCTTTATGTCGCCGTCAGGGGATTTGGCCAGTTACTCGCTCTCGGCTAGGGCCTTGAGAGCCGAGGCGTGTCGACCTGTACCGATCATCTCACGCCCACGCCTTGGGTGTTGCTAGCGCGCGCCAGCGACATGTGGTAGAGCCAGCCAAATACCCAGGAAACGCCGCGCCTGAGCAAAACCAAGCGGGCAGGTTTCCCGAGGCTGGTTAGGGCGGATGTAAGCTCGAGGAGCAGTTAGCCATGACGGCAAGTGACGCGAGACGCGCCGAGGCGCGCGGGAATGCCTTCTTCACCAAGCATCTCGAGGACGCGGACCCGGAGGTCTTCGCTGCGATCGAGAACGAGGCCGAGCGGCAGCAGAACGAGATCGAGCTGATCGCCTCGGAGAACATCGTCTCGCAGGCCGTGCTCGACGCCGCCGGCACGCTGCTCACCAACAAATATGCCGAAGGCTATCCGGGCAGGCGCTATTACGGCGGCTGCCAATATGTCGACGTGGTCGAGCAACTCGCCATCGACCGCGCCAAGCGCCTGTTCAATTGCAGCTTCGCCAATGTGCAGCCGCATTCGGGCAGCCAGGCGAACCAGTCCGTCATGCTGGCGCTGTTGAAGCCCGGCGACACCATCATGGGGCTCGGCCTCGCCTCCGGCGGTCATCTCACCCACGGCGCACCGCCGAACCTGTCCGGCAAATGGTTCAACGCCGTGCAATATGGCGTGCGCCCCGACGATCACCGCATCGACTACGACGAGGTCGAGCGGCTCGCCAAGGAGCACAAGCCGGCCATGATCATCACCGGCGGCTCGGCCTATCCGCGCGTCATCGATTTCGCGCGCTTCCGCCAGATCGCCGACAGCGTCGGCGCTTATCTCCTGGTCGACATGGCGCATTTCGCCGGACTGGTCGCCGCCGGCTTGCATCCGAGCCCGCTGCCGCACGCCCATATCGTCACCACCACCACGCATAAGACGCTGCGCGGTCCCCGCGCCGGCTTGGTGCTGTCCAACGACGACGAGATCGGCAAGAAGATCAACTCCGCCGTGTTCCCCGGCCTGCAGGGCGGGCCCTTGATGCACATCATCGCCGCCAAGGCCGTCGCCTTCGGCGAGGCGCTCAAGCCCGAATACAAGCTTTACATCAAGGGCGTCATCGACAACGCCAAGGCGCTCGGCGAGACGCTGGTCAAGGGCGGCCTCGCCCTCGTCTCCGGCGGCACCGACACCCATGTGATGCTCGTCGACCTGAGACCCAAGAAGCTCACCGGCAAGGCCGCCGAGATCGCTCTCGGCCGCGCCAACATCACCTGCAACAAGAACGGCATCCCGTTCGATCCGGAAAAGCCCGCGATCACCTCAGGCATCCGCTTGGGCTCGCCGGCAGGGACCACGCGCGGCTTCGGCATCGCCGAGTTCCAGCAGATCGGCGGGATGATCATCGAGGTGCTTGACGGGCTTGCCAAGCATGGCGACGAGGGCAACCAGGCGATCGAGGCCTCGGTGAAGAAGCGCGCCATCGAGCTTTGCGAGCGCTATCCCATCTACCGGTAAGCCTGAGGCGTGACGGTGAGGAAGAGGAGGGCGCTCGCTCATGCGATGCCCCTATTGCGGCAGCACCAACACGCAAGTGAAGGACTCGCGTCCTAGCGAGGATCACACCACGATCAGGAGGCGCCGCGTCTGCGCCGATTGCGGCGGCCGCTTCACCACCTTCGAGCGCGTGCAGCTCCGCGAGCTGACCGTCATCAAGCGCAGCGGCCGGCGCACGCCGTTCGACCGCGACAAGCTGATGCGCTCGGTGCAGATCGCGCTCAGGAAGCGGCCCGTCGATCCCGAGCGCATCGAGCGCATGGTGAGCGGCATCGTGCGCCGGCTCGAGAACATGGGCGAGAACGACATCAAGTCGGAGGCCATCGGCAAGCTGGTGATGGAGGCGTTGAAGGCGCTCGACGACGTGGCCTATGTGCGCTTCGCCTCGGTCTACAAGAATTTCCGCGAGGCCAAGGATTTCGAGGCGCTGCTCGGCGAGCTTGCCGCCACCGAGGACGACGACGAAGCGGCGCCCGGAGAGGCTTCCGCCTCTGCCGAAGACTAATCTTGCACCCTACATCATACCGATGAACCCGAGCGACGAAGTCCATATGGCGCAGGCGCTCCAGCTCGCCCGGCGCGGGCTTGGGCTGACCTGGCCGAACCCGTCCGTAGGCTCGCTGGTGGTGACGCAGTCCGGCGAGATCTTGGGGCGCGGCTCGACCGCGCCCGGCGGCCGCCCGCATGCCGAGGCCATCGCCCTGGAGAGAGCCGGCGCGAGAGCTCGTGGCTCCACGATCTATGTCACGCTCGAGCCCTGTGCGCACGCGAGCGGACGCGGACCCGCTTGCGCCGACATCATTGCCGCTTCAGGCCCGGCGCGCGCCGTGATCGCGCTTCGCGATCCGGACCCGCGCACGGCGGGCGCCGGCATCGAGCGGCTGATCTCGGCCGGCATCGAAGTCGAGCAGGGCGTGCTCGCCGAAGAGGCGGCGGCGGTCGCGATAGGTCACGTCCTCCGCGTCACCGAAGGCCGCCCTGCCGTGACGCTGAAGCTTGCCGTTGGCGCCGACGGCCGCCTGCCGAAGGGGAAGGGCGCGCCGGTCTGGATCACCGGTCCTGACGCCCGCGCCCATGGCCATTTGCTCCGCGCCAGGAACGACGCGATCCTGGTCGGGCGCGGCACTGTGGCGGCCGACAATCCAAGCCTCACCTGCCGGCTTCCCGGCATGAGCTGCCGCTCCCCGGTCCGCGTCGTGCTCGACCGGCGCTTGCGGACGCCGCCCGAGGCGCGCCTGTTCGACGATCTGATGGTGCCGGTCTGGCTGATCTGTGCCGGCGATGAGGAACATCCCAACACCGACGCGCTCCAGGATCGCGGCGCCGAGATCGTCGGGGTCCCGGTCGACGCGCATGGCATGCTCGGCGTGCGCGACGCGCTCGAAACGCTCGCGAGCCGCGGCATCACCCGGGTGCTGGTCGAGGGCGGGCCATCCGTCGCACGCGCCTTCCTCGATGCCGATCTGATCGACGAAGCTGTCATTTATCAGGGTCCCAAGCCCGCTGGTCGCGACGGTCTGCTGCCCTTCGTCAGCGAAGGGCTTGATCCCGTGACCTCGAGCGGGCATTTCATGCAGCTTGAAGCACGCTCCTTCGGTTCGGACCGGATGACGTGGTGGCGGCGAGTGCGTCGATGTTCACTGGCATTGTCAGCAGCGTAGGCACGCTGCTTGAGCGGAAGCGGGCAGCCTTCCTGATCGCCTGCCCCTACAAGCGGCGGAGCCTTGAAGAGGGCGCGTCGATCGCTTGCGACGGCTGCTGTCTCACTATCGTCGGCGTCGGCAAGGCGAAGGGGAAGGGCGCGGTGTTCGCCGTTGAGGCCTCGAACGAGACCCTGGCGCGCACCACGCTCGACGCTTGGCAGGAGGGCCGCCGCATCAATCTGGAGCGCGCTCTGGCCTTCGGCGATGAGCTTGGCGGCCATCTCGTGACCGGCCATGTCGACGGTCGGGCGAAGATCCTCGCGCGCGACCCCGACGGCGACAGCGCCAGGTTCCTGATCGAGAGCCCGCGGGAGCTCGCGCCCTTCATCGCCGAGAAGGGCTCGGTCGCGCTCGACGGCGTGTCGCTTACCGTTAACGCCGTCAACGACACGCGCTTCGGCGTGAACATCATTCCTTACACTCTTGCCCATACGACATGGGGAGACCTTGGACCGGGCGATCTGGTAAACCTTGAAGTCGATCTCCTGGCGCGCTACGTCGCGCGCTTGAGAGAGCAGGAAGGGCGTATCGCGTGAATCTCGTCAGTAAAGCCCGCCACCATCAGTTCCTTTCCTCCATCGAGGAGGTGGTCGAGGATGCGCGCAACGGCCGCATGTTCATCCTGGTCGATGCCGAGGAGCGCGAGAACGAGGGCGACCTCGTCATCCCGGCGCAGATGGCGACGCCCGACGCCATCAATTTCATGGCCAAGCACGGCCGCGGGCTGATCTGTCTCGCGCTGACGCCGGAGCGTGCCAAGCAGCTTCACTTGGAACTGATGTCGCGCTCGAACCGCGCGCGCCATTCCACCGCCTTCACCGTGTCGATCGAGGCGCGGGAAGGGGTCTCCACCGGCATCTCGGCGCATGACCGCTCCCACACCATCTCCGTCGCCATCGATCCGACCAAGGATTATCGCGACGTCATGACCCCGGGCCACGTCTTCCCGCTGGTCGCCAAGGACGGCGGCGTGCTGATCCGCGCCGGCCACACCGAGGCGGCCGTCGATCTCGCGCGGCTGGCCGGGCTCTATCCGGCCGGCGTGATCTGCGAGATCATGAACGACGACGGCACCATGGCGCGTCTGCCCGACCTGATCGCCTTCGCGCAGCGCCACGGGCTGAAGATCGGCACCATCGCCGACCTGATCGCCTACCGGCTCCGCTACGACCACCTCGTCAAGGTGGTCGCCGAGGGCAAAGTTGAGAGCGCCTTTGGCGGCGAGTTCAACCTCAAGGTCTATGCCACCACCGTCGACCCGGCCGAGCATGTGGCGCTGGTCAAGGGCGACGTCGCCTCGGGCGGTCCCGTGCTGGTGCGTGTGCATGCGCTCAATACCATCGACGACGTGATCTCGACCGGCGCCAAGCGCGAGACGCTGGTGCATAAGGCGATGGAGATTATCGGCCGCGAGGGGCGGGGCGTGATCGTGCTGATCCGCGAGTCGCGGCCCGACGCGATCTCCGCGCGGCTCAAGCAGGAGGCGGGCGGCCAGGGCCAGCAGCGGCTCATCGAATACGGCATCGGCGCGCAGATCCTGCTCGATCTCGGCGTGCGTGAGATGACGCTGCTCAGCAACTCGCCCGCCCGCAAGATCGTCGGTCTCGAAGGTTACGGACTCAAAGTGGCTGGCCATAGGGGTTTGGATTAGATGACCCGCAAAGGCCCCCGCTCAGTCCTCATCATCGAGGCGCGCTTCTACGAGGACATCGCCGACGAGCTCGCCCGCGGCGCCATCGACGAGCTCAACTCCCACAACGTGGCCTATGAGCGGCTGGCCGTGCCCGGCTCGCTGGAGATCGCCCTCGCGCTCAGCCTCGCGCTCGCCAACGGCTTTGTCGGGCGCGCCGGGCGCCACCGGGGCTGTATCGCGCTCGGCTGCGTCATTCGCGGCGAGACCACCCATTACGACATCGTGGCGCGGGAATCCGCCGCCGGGCTGCACCAGCTCGCCGTGCAGCATGCCGTTCCCATCGGCTTCGGCATCCTCACCTGCGAGAGCCGCGAGCAGGCCTGGGAGCGGGCGAGCGTCGACGGGCGCAACAAAGGCGGCGACGCGGCGCGGGCCTGCCTCACCCTGATGCAGCTCGAGCAGCATTTCTCCTCCGCGAGCCGGCGCTAGCCGCCATGACCAAAAAAGCCGAGACGCGACGGAGCGCTTCATCGCGAAGCGCAGCAAGGCTTGCCGCCGTGCAGGCGCTCTATCAGATGGACATGACCGGCATCGACCTCAACGAGGTGATCGCCGAGTTCGAGACGCATCGGCTCGGCCAGGAGATCGAGGGCTGCCAATATGCCGACGCCGAATCCTCCTTCTTCCGCGACCTCGTCAATGGCGTGGTGCGCGAGCAGCTCAAGATCGATCCTTTGATCGACACGCAGCTCGCCGCGGGCTGGCGGCTCACCCGCGTCGATTCCATCTTGCGCGCGATATTGCGGGGCGGCGCCTATGAGCTGTTGCAGCGGAACGACGTGCCCGCGCGGGTGATTATCTCCGAATATGTCGACATCGCGCACGCCTTCTTCGCCGAGGACGAGCCGAAAGTCGTCAACGGCATTCTCGACGGGATCGCGCGCAAAGCCCGCCCGAAGGAATTTGCCGCGGAAAGGACGCACGATGGCTAAAGCGCCCGGACACGTCGAGGGGGGACACCTTGGCGAGTTCGAGCTGATCGCCCGCTATTTCGCGCCGCTTGCCAAGGACGCGGCGGCGCTCGCCTTGCGTGACGACGCTGCCGTGCTCAGGCCGCCGGAGAGCCGGGAGATCGTCATCTCTTGCGACACCATCGTCGCCGGCGTGCATTTCCTGCCCGACGATCCGCCCGACTCCATCGCGCATAAAGCGCTCGCGGTGAATTTGTCCGACCTCGCCGCCAAGGGGGCCAAGCCCTACGTCTATCTCTTGGCGCTGACGCTTCCCAAGGAGCCTGCTCCGGACTGGCTCGAGGCCTTCGCCTCAGGCTTGCGCGCGCTCCAGGAGCAAGCCGGCATCTGCCTGGTCGGCGGCGACACCACCCGCACGCCGGGCCCCTTGACCATCACCATCACCGCGCTGGGTCTGGTGCCGCAAGGTCATGCCGTGTTGCGGCTCGGCGCCAAGCCGGGTGACCGTCTCTATGTGAGCGGCAGCATCGGCGATGCCTGCCTCGGCCTTCGCCTGCTCAAGGAGCCCGCGTTTGCCAAAGCGTGGGGCCTGTCGGAGGAGCAAAGCGCGTTTCTCATCGAGCGCTACCGGCGGCCTGAGCCGCGCGGCAATCTCGCATTGCTCGTCCGCAACTTCGCGCAAGGGGCGATCGATGTGTCCGACGGACTTGTCGGCGATATCGAGAAGCTCGCGCAAGTTTCCCACGTGGGTGCCGTGATCGAGGCCTCGCGCGTGCCGTTCTCTCCCGCGGCCCGACAAGCGCTGCAGCATGAGCCTAAGCTCCTCGAAACTCTGCTCACGGCGGGCGACGATTACGAGATCGTCGCGGCAGTCCCGGAGTCGAGCGCGGGAGGCTTCGAGGCCGAGGCAGCGGCAAAAGGCGCGAGCGTCACCGTGATCGGCCGCATCGAAGGGCAGGCGGGCGAGGTGAGGGTGCTTGGCCCTGACGGCAAGACGCTGACCCTCGAGCGCCAGGGCTTCTCGCATTTCTAGCGATATATCAGGGACTTAAGGAAAAATGCCTGAAACTTGGACGCTCTGTTGCGTCCGCCCTCCAACTTTGGCATTTTCCGCGCACATCTTTCCTCGGGGGCTTCGGGCCGGGGGCATGACTCCGTGCCTCGTCTGGCGGCCTTTTGTCCCTGCTCATCCCAATCGAACGCTTGAGAGGCAGCCGACATGACTTGGGTTCTTTATCTGATCATCGCTTGCGGAGCGCTCTCGATCGCCTATGGCGTCTGGACCACGAGGGCCGTTCTCGCTGCCGATCCCGGCACGGCGCGCATGCAGGAGATCGCCGCCGCCATCCAGGAAGGCGCGCAAGCCTATCTCGCCCGCCAATACACCACCATCGGCATTGTCGGCGTCGTCATCTTCCTCATCCTGGCCTATCTGCTCGGCATTCCGCAGGCGATCGGCTTCGCCATCGGCGCGGTGCTCTCGGGCGTCGCCGGCTATATCGGCATGAACGTCTCGGTGCGCGCCAATGTCAGGACCGCGCAGGCCGCCACCAAGAGCCTCGCCGAAGGGCTCAGCCTCGCCTTCCGCGCCGGTGCCATCACCGGGCTTCTCGTCGCCGGCCTCGCCCTGCTTGGCGTATCGGTCTACTTCCTCATTCTCACGTCGTTCGCCGGCTATAGCCCCGCCTCGCGCGAGGTGGTCGATGCGCTGGTCGCGCTCGGCTTCGGCGCTTCGCTGATCTCCATCTTCGCCCGTCTCGGCGGCGGCATCTTCACCAAGGGCGCCGATGTCGGCGGCGATCTCGTCGGCAAGGTCGAGGCCGGTATCCCCGAGGACGATCCGCGCAACCCCGCCACCATCGCCGACAACGTGGGCGACAATGTCGGCGACTGCGCCGGCATGGCGGCCGATTTGTTCGAGACCTATGTCGTGACCGTGGTGGCGACCATGGTGCTCGCTTCGATCTATTTCGCCGGCGGCGACCGCGTCATGCAGATGATGCTCTACCCGCTCGCCATCGGCGCAGCCTGCGTCATCACCTCGATCATCGGCACCTATTTCGTGCGGCTCGGCAAGAGCCAGTCGATCATGGGCGCGCTCTACAAGGGCGTGATCGCGACCGGCGTGCTGTCGCTCATTCTGTTATGGCCGCTGACCGCTTGGCTGGTCGGCATGGACACCGCCATGAAGGTAGGCGAGGTGAGCTTCACCGGCCAATCGCTGTTCTATTGCGGCGCGGTCGGCCTCATCGTCACCGCGCTGATCGTGGTCATCACCGAATATTATACCGGCACCAATTTCCGCCCGGTGCAGTCGATCGCCAAGGCCTCCGTCACCGGCCACGGCACCAACGTGATCCAGGGCCTCGCTATCTCGCTCGAATCGACGGCGCTTCCGGCGATCGTGATCATGGGGGCCATCATCGTCGCTTACGGGCTTGCCGGTCTGTTCGGTATCGCCATCGCCGTCACCACCATGCTGGCGCTCGCCGGCATGATCGTGGCGCTCGATGCGTTCGGACCCGTAACCGACAATGCCGGTGGCATCGCCGAGATGGCGGGCCTGCCGAAGGACATCCGCAAGACCACCGACGCGCTCGACGCGGTCGGCAACACCACCAAGGCGGTGACCAAGGGTTATGCCATCGGCTCGGCCGGTCTCGGCGCGCTCGTCCTGTTCGCCGCCTATACCGAGGACCTGAAATTCTTCGCCGCCAACGCCGACATGTTTCCCTATTTCCAGGGGGTCGATCCGACGTTCTCGCTGTCCAATCCTTACGTGGTGGTGGGCCTCTTCCTCGGCGGTCTGCTGCCCTATCTGTTCGGCGGCATCGCCATGACGGCGGTGGGCCGCGCGGCGTCCTCGATCGTCGAGGAGGTGCGCCGCCAGTTCAAGGAGAAGCCCGGCATCATGCAGGGCACCGAGCGGCCCGATTATAAGCGCGCGGTCGATCTGCTGACCCGCGCGGCGATCAAGGAGATGATCATCCCCTCGCTGCTTCCGGTGCTGTCGCCGGTCGCTTTCTACTTCATCATCAATTGGATCGCCGGCAAGAGCGCGGCCTTCTCCGCGCTCGGCGCCATGTTGCTCGGCGTCATCGTCACCGGCCTGTTCGTCGCCATCTCCATGACGGCGGGCGGCGGGGCGTGGGACAACGCCAAGAAATATATCGAGGACGGCCATTACGGCGGCAAAGGCTCTGACGCGCACAAGGCGGCCGTGACCGGCGATACGGTCGGCGATCCCTACAAGGATACGGCGGGGCCTGCGGTGAATCCGATGATCAAGATCACCAATATCGTCGCGCTGCTGCTGCTCGCCGTGCTCGCCCACCAATAGGGCGCGCCAGGTCAAGCGATCAGATGCCGGGGATGCCGCTGCCGGGCTGCGATGCACCCTGCGGTCTCTGATCCTTGAACATGCCGCGATTGGCGAGATTGCCGAAGATCTGCTCGAGCAGGCTGACGTCCTTGCCGCGGGCCGGCGTCTCGCCCTTGTAGTAGTTGACGACGATGCCGTCCTTCAGCCCGTAATGGGCGACCTGCTGGACGGCGTCGCCTTTGTCGAAATAGACGGCGACCACCTGGCGGTCGATCTCGCGCGGCTTGAGGAAGGCCACCGTCTTGGTCGTGGTCGAGATGTAGTAATAGGCGTCGCCGCCGATCGTGCTCGTCGTGTCCGGCGAGCCGAGCACGGTCCTGACCTGTTCCTTGGTCATGCCGGGTTGCAGCGTGTTGAGGTCGATATCGATGAACACATGCCCGTGCCGATCGACCTGGCCGCCGCAGCCCGAAAGCAGCGCGACGCCGAGCATCAGCGCGACCAGCGACGGCCGTGCGAGTAAGACCGGCTTGAGCTTGCGCAAAATCGGATGTCCCCTCGAACTACCCCGTAAACGGTACCGTGACGCCCCGCGCATGAGCGGGCGGAATTCGGCAAAAGGCTAGACCAAACAGGCCGTCCTTTGAACCCTTTCCCTTTCCTCAGTGCGTGGCGCCGCGACGCTTCGGGCACAGCCAAACTCTATGGCTCGATTGTGGCGCAGGCGCGGCTTCCGGTTTTTTATCAAGGCTTTGGCGTGCCCGATACGCTTGAGGGGCGCTTCGTCGTGCTGTCGCTCCAGCTGTTCGCGGTGCTGCACCGGCTCAGGGCCGAGGGGGAAGCGGCCCGTCCCTTAGCGCAAGACCTGATCGACCGCTTCAGCACCGATATGGAGACCGTGCTGCGGGAGATCGGTGTCGGCGATCTCGCCATCCCAAAAAAGGTGAGGGGGCTCGCCGCCTCGAGCGGAGCCTTGCTGCAGGCCTATGAGGAGGCGCTGGCGGAGAGCGACGCGGCCCTTGCCGCCGTCATCGCCGAGGCGTTGCCGCTCGAGCGGGCCGGGGCTGTCGGCGGGCGCCTGGCACACTATCTAAGGGAGACCTTGGGGCTGTTGCGGTCGCAAGACGTTGACGGCTTGCGTGCCGGCGAGGTGAGATTTCCGGGGACGATCCCTGGAATGGAGCTGGGAGACGATTGAGAATGACGAGCGAGGCCGAGCCCGCACCGCTGTCGCGCATCTTCAAGGTCGATGAGATCAAGGACGGCGCGAGCGGCGAGATCGTTGCCACCGCCACCGAGACGGCCGCCATCGTCGGCCTGCTCGATCTGGTGCGGCTCGAAGGGCTGAATTTCCACTACCGCTTCGATCTTGGCGCAGCCGGCCGTGTGCGCCTGACGGGGCGACTGAAGGCCGATCTCACGCAGACCTGCGTCGTGTCGCTCGAGCCCGTCGACACGCAGATCGACGTGCCGGTGGAGATCGAGTTCTGGCCCGAAAGGCTGCTGGCGACGCCTGAAGCTGGCGAGGAGCCCGCTAGCGTCACGGCACTCGACTGGCCCGAGCCGATCGTCGGTGGGCGGATCGATCTCGGGGTGGTGGCCTACGAGACCCTTGCCACGGCGCTCGATCCCTATCCTAAGCGGGAAGGGGTAAGCTTCGATTGGTCGCAAGGGGAGCCTAAAGAGGCCCAGGAAGCCAAGAGCGGCCCATTTGCGGCCCTGGCCGCCCTGAAGCGGGGCCGGGGGTCAACCTAGCGCCAAAATCAGGTTGTCACTGGCGGCCTTTTTCAGTCTATTCGGATTTCATTTCCGGGGGTTGCCGCGGCTGGGCCGCTGCATGGGTAAGATCCTTCCTGAACGGCACACAGTATGGGTTCTCCAGTCACCATAGCGCTCGACGCGATGGGCGGGGACCACGGCCCAAGCGTGGTCATTCCGGCTGCGGCGATCTCGCTCGTCCGCCATCCCGACATCCGCTTCCTCTTGGTCGGCGACAAAGCGATCATCGCGCCCGAGCTTGAGGCCCATCCCGCGCTCGCCGCCAAGTCCGAGGTGATCCACACCGATGTGGCCGTCGCCATGGACGCGAAGCCGAGCCAGGCGCTGCGCAAGGGCCGCTATCATTCGAGCATGTGGCTTGCGCTGGAGGCGGTGAAGGACGGCCGCGCCGATGCCGCCGTGTCGGCCGGCAACACCGGTGCGCTGATGGTCATGGCCAAGTTCTGCCTGAAGACGCTCGAAGGCGTCGACCGTCCGGCGATCGCCGCCATCTGGCCGACCATCGAGAGCGAGTGCATCGTGCTCGACGTGGGCGCCAATGTCGGCGCGGATTCGCGCCAGCTCGTCGAGTTCGCGCTGATGGGCGCCGGCATGGCGCGTGCTTTGTTCGGCGTCGACAAGCCTTCGGTCGGACTCCTCAATATCGGCGTCGAGGAGGTGAAGGGCGTCGAGGAGATCAGAAAGGCCGCAGCCGCCTTGAAAGAGTCGCCGCTGCCCATTCGCTATCATGGCTTCGTCGAGGGCGACGACGTGGGCAAGGGCGTGGTCGATGTCGTGGTGACCGACGGCTTTACCGGCAACATCGCCTTGAAGACCGCGGAAGGAACCGCTAAGCAGATCGGCGAGTATTTGCGCGCCGCGATGGGGCGGTCGTTTCTGGCTCGCCTTGGCGCCGTGCTGGCGCAGGGCGCGTTCCGCGCTCTCAAGGAAAAGATGGATCCGCGGCAGCTGAACGGCGGCATCTTCCTTGGGCTGAATGGCATCGTCGTCAAAAGTCACGGCGGAACCGACGCGACCGGCTTCGCCAGCGCCATCGATCTCGCCTACGACATGGCGTCGAACGGTGTGGTGAAGAAGTTGGCCAACGACGTCGCCAGCTTCCACACCAAATTGGAACTTGAGGGCGCTGCGTAAGGCTCGGGAGGTGGCGACGTTGAATCCGGTGAGGACGGTCATCAAGGGAGTTGGCGGCTACCTGCCCGCGCGGGTCGTGACCAATGCCGATCTCGCCAAGCTGGTGGACACCTCCGACGCCTGGATCACCGAGCGGACCGGCATCAAGGAGCGCAGGATCGCCGCCGACGGCGAGCTCACCTCAGCGATGGGTGCGGTCGCCGCGCGCGCGGCGCTCGACGATGCGGGACTCGCGCCCGAGGATATCGACCTGATCATCCTCGCCACCTCGACGCCCGACCAGACCTTTCCCGCCACCGCCGTGACGATCCAGGCGGAGCTCGGCATCACCCATGGCGCGGCTTTCGACGTGCAGGCGGTGTGCTCCGGCTTCGTCTTCGCGCTGGCCACCGCCGACAACTATCTGAAGAGCGGCATGTTCAAGCGGGCGCTCGTCATCGGCGCGGAAGCATTCTCGCGCATCCTCGACTGGGAGGATCGCTCGACCTGCGTGCTGTTCGGCGACGGCGCCGGCGCCGTCGTGGTCGAAGCGCAGAAGTTGAACGGCGTCATGACCGACCGGGGCATTCTCGCCAGCTGTCTCCGGTCCGACGGTCGCTACCGCGACAAGCTCTATGTCGACGGCGGACCATCTTCCACCGGCACCGTCGGCCATCTGCGCATGGACGGCCCCGAGGTATTTCGCCACGCAGTAACCAAGATCAGCGAGGTGATCGGCGCGACTTTGGACCAAGCCGGCTTTAAAGCGGCGGATGTCGACTGGTTCGTGCCGCATCAAGCTAACAAGCGTATCTTGGACGGGGCTGCACGAAAGCTTGGGCTCGACAAGGATCGCATCATTATTACTTTGGATAAACATGCCAACACATCCGCCGCGTCGATTCCATTGGCGTTGAGCCAGGCGCGGGCCGATGGCCGCATCAAAACCGGCGATCTGGTGCTGCTCGAGGCCATGGGCGGGGGCTTTACCTGGGGCGCGGTGCTGCTACGCTGGTAGCGACGAAAAAAGGCGAGTGCCGCGCGAAAGCCACACCCCGATGGAAAAGGGTGCAATATCAGGAATTTGATCGCGGGACAGATTGACCGCCTCGCACTCGCTCGATTAGCATCTTGATTAGTCCCGCGACTGGGGGAGCGTAGGCATATGAGCGGGAAGACACTTACGCGCGCCGATCTGGCGGAAGCGGTGTTTCAGAAGGTCGGTCTGCCGCGGAACGAATCCGCTGAGATCGTTGAGCTTGTGCTCCGCGAGATCGTGGCGAGTCTCGAGCGTGGCGACACGGTGAAGTTGTCGTCGTTCGGCTCTTTCGGCATTCGCGACAAGGGTCAACGCATCGGCCGCAACCCAAAGACTGGCCAGGAAGTTCCCATTACGCCGCGGCGCGTGCTGGTGTTCCGTGCCAGCAACATCATGAAGCAGCGTATCAACGATGCGCTCTCGCGAAGAAAGGCGGCCGAATAGAGTCGCCGGCGGTTTGACGCGAGCGGGGAGGAGGAGCGTTGGACAAGGCGCCTGAGGCGTTTCGCACGATCAGCGAGGTTGCTGACGAGCTTGAGGTCCCGAAGCACGTGCTTCGCTTCTGGGAGGCCAAATTTGCTCAGCTGAAACCGATGAAGCGCGGCGGCGGCCGGCGCTATTACCGGCCCGAGGACGTCCAGCTTCTGCGCGGCATCCGCTTCCTGCTTTACAATGACGGCTACACCATTCGCGGGGTGCAGAAGATCCTCCGCGAGCACGGACCGCGCTTCGTGATGGATTACCGGCGCATCGCCGAGGACGAAGCGCGGGACGAGGCGATGCGTTCGCACGAGATCCCAGACATCGCCGCCGAGGCCGCGCAAGGCGGCGGCCAAGTCTTGGCCCGCGAGCCCGAGGAGCCCAGGGCGAAGCTCGACCCGCAAAAGCTCGGCAGCCTGATCGAGGAGATCGCGGCCTGCACCCGGGTCTTAACCCTGGCCAGGGAATAGCCATCTGAGCCGGCATGGCTTGTTTCGACCGCCTGACCGTGTATATCCAGGGCAGCCCACGACAAGGCTTCGGAGCGTAGCGCAGCTCGGTTAGCGCACCGGTCTGGGGGACCGGGGGTCGGGAGTTCAAATCTCCCCGCTCCGACCATTCCTTCCCGGCATTTGCCAGCAATCGGAGGATAGACTGAGACCGCGTGAATGCAGTCCAGCCGCTGTGTCGTTTGCTTCCCAGTTAGAACTCCGAGTCCTGGATGAGAACAGCTGCATCGGCATGCTGAAGCTCGTCGGCAGGTCTCAACCAGGTGTGAGCGAACCCTTCAAATCGCAATTTAGCGATAAGCGAGGGGAGATGACATTCGAGAACCTATCACCCCACCTCTCTAGCAAGGCATTATCGCTCTCGTAGATTGCTGCCAACTGCAGCCACTTAGTGGCGAGCACAGCAAGACTTTCGCGATCTAGGCTAGAACGGGAATGTCGGGCTAACCGAATGCATTCGCGCGCCTGCTCACGACATTGTTGGGGATCACCGGGCATGGCTCTACCTCCGTATCAGGCGGGAGCACACCCCACTCTCGGCCATCGGACGCCTGTTTAACTTGCCGACGGTTCGTAATCTTAACAAGCGCAGCAGGCAGTGACTGTGCTGATTTATACAGGCTGCTCGAAAAACGCATCGGGCCTGCAATCAATTATTTCGGGCTGACGATGGTGAGGTGCTGGGCGTCGTATAGGGGATGCAAGTCTCGGGGATGTTCGCAAGAATCCTATCGAGCAATGTGTCGAACTCCACAGCACCGGGAATCGCAGCCGCGAAGACGTGCTGGCGTAGAAGTTTCTGTCGTTCGGGATCGCCGGTGGCATCCCGATAAGGATCACGGGCCTTGATCTGCGTCCATACGACCTCATAGACGAGGTCGATGATTTCCAGATCCAGGGGGCCGAAAACAGGGGATTGTTTTGCCGAGCCCACCACGCAAACTCCTAGCTTCTCTTAACCTAGCTGCTGTCGTCACGCTGACTGTGCAATTTTTATCTCGCACGTTCCGGACATTCTCTCGAAGCCGACGCTCCTCACATGAATGGGGGGTGCCGGATGGAGTCGGCACCCCCTCCCTCAACAGCCCAGGAAGCGGTGTAGGGCTGCACCCGCGAGGTGTGTTGCAAGCCTAGGGAATTCTTCTTGGCTTCGGCTGGTCAAAATTGCTCACTCGGAGAACGCGCAACAGGAACGGAGTGGTCGCCGACATTTTGTCTAAGGGAGCGGGACAACACGGCGTCGCCGACACGCCGGTGCATAACTGCTCCCGGCTATTTCGGCGGCATCGGCGCGACGCTAGACTTCGCCGCGCAGACTCAAAGGGGGAAACAACATGGACGTTCAAGCTCTACTGATCGCCATCCTTATTGGCGCCATCGCCGGGTGGCTGGCCGGCCAGCTGGTGCAGGGCACCGGCTTCGGGCTGCTCGGCGATATTCTTGTCGGCATCGTCGGCGCGCTGATCGCCGGCGCCTTGTTTCCAAGCCTCGGACTTAGCCTCGGCGGGGGCATCCTCGGCGCGATCATCGCCGCCACGCTCGGCGCGGTGATTCTGCTGCTGATCGTGCGTCTGATCAGGCAGGCTGCGGGCTGACCGGCTCCGGCGGTAGACAGGCCGCGACGCGATGTGACGCGGGTACGGCGCCGCCAGCGCCGTACCCCAGATCATCGCCATGATCAGGTAGAAATGCCGCCAGTGGTCGGTGTCGACCACCACGCCCTCGAAGGCCATGCCGATAAAGGCGGCGACCAGCACGGCGCTGAGCCCGTCGCCGCCCCGGTCTCTGACGACCTGGCGCAAGCCTAGGCCGAGCGTGAGCAGCACCATGGCGAGATAGAGCGTGCCGCCAATCCAGCCGGCATTGAGGAACATGCTGAGATAGACCTCATGCGCGTCCTCGTTGTCGTAGACGCGGGCGAACTCGAGCGCGCCGATTCCCAAGGGATGGGCCAGGATCAGGCCGATAGCCTTGATCTGACCGCCGAACCGGCCGTTGGGACCGACGTCGTAGGGTTGCTCGAGCGCGGCGCGGGTGCCCATCACCTCGGCGATCTGCGGCACGGACTGCGCCGCGGCGAACAGGCCGACAACGAACATTGCGGCGAGCAGCACATAGGTGATCAGCTTGAGCCGCAATCGATGCGTCGAGACCGTGGCGAAGCTGAAGCAGGCATAGATCAAGAGCGACACCGCCAGATTGATCCAGGCTCCGCGTGAGAAGGACAGCAGCGATCCGAGCAGCAGGATCGGCGTCAGGGCCAGCCATAGGCTCGCGCGGGCGACACGCCCGCTCATGACCTCGTTGAAGGCGTAGAGCAGGGCAGGGACGAGAAAGGCGCCGAGCACATTGGGGTCCTTGAACGTGCCGCGCGCCCGGCCGAACTCGGTGAACAGGTCGTAGCTGCCGGGCAGCAGGCCGAAATAGCCAACCAGTGCGGCGAAGGCGGCGACAGCCGCCGCGACCATATAGGCCGACATGATCAGCCTGATGCGCTTGTCGGGAGACTGGGCCACGAAGCCCGCCATCACCACCGAGGTGAAGGCCAGGTAGAGCGTGATGCCCATATGCGTGAGGGGAACGTCGAAGATGCCGGCTTGCGTGGTGGCGATGAACCCGCCGGCGACGATCGCCGCCCACAGCAGGAGATAGAGGCCGAGCCCGCGGCTGACACTGATCATGCCCACGACCGGCAGCATCAGCGCCGCGCCGAGCATCAGCACGTCGGAAAGTGCGGGCTCCGAGAACACGATCGCGCTCGACGCGACGGCGATCCAGACATAAGCGAGGATGAGCCGCCTCAGCCCTACGCTGAGCGCGCGCCGCGGCGTCTCCATACGCTCCAGAGTGGCATCGTACGCAACCATCAACGCGACCCAGCCAACCTAGTAAGCGTTCTCGCCCTTGAGCAGCGCGAACGGCGTCATCAGACAGATATAGAGGTCGAACATCACCGACCAATTCTCGATGTAATAGAGGTCGTGCTCGACCCGCCGCTCGATCTTCTCATGGGTGTCGGTCTCGCCGCGCCAGCCTGAGATCTGCGCCCAGCCGGTGACGCCGGGCTTGACGCGATGGCGGGCGAAATAGCCGTCGACCGCTTCGGAATAGAGCTTATCCTCGGCCTTGGCCTTGAGCGCATGCGGGCGCGGCCCGACCAGCGAGAGATCGCCCTTCAGCACGTTGAAGAATTGCGGCAGTTCGTCGAGGCTCGTCTTGCGCAAGAAGCGGCCGATGCGGGTGACGCGCGGGTCGTCCTTGGTGACCAGCTTGCTCGCATCCATGTCGGATTGATCGACATACATCGAGCGGAATTTGTAGACCTCGATCAGCTCGTTGTTGAAACCCTGGCGCTTCTGGCGAAACAGCACCGGGCCCTTCGAATCGAGCTTGATGAGCAGCGCGATGATCGCCATCACCGGCGCGAGCAGGATCAGCGCGACGCTCGCGGCGATCTTGTCGAACAGCCATTTCTTCACGTGGCCCCATTCGGAGATCGGCTTGTCGGTCACGTCGACGAACGGCACGTTGCCGATATACGAATAGGTGCGCGGCCGGAATCTGAGTGGGTTGTTATGCGCCGACAACCGGATATCCACCGGCAGCACCCATAGCTTCTTCAGCAGCTGGAGCAGGCGCTTCTCGGCGGTGACCGGCAGCGAGACGATCAAGAGATCGAGCCGCGAGCCGCGCGCGAACTCCACCAGCTCATCGATGTTGCCGAGCTTGGGATAGCCGGCGACGATGGGCGAGACGCGATCGGCCCCCCGGTCGTCGAAGATGCCGGCAATGCGGATGTCGGTGTCGTGCGAGGCCTCGAGCGCCTTGATCAGCTCCTCCGCCTGATGCCCGCCGCCGACGATCACGGCGCGGCGGTTGAGCCGCCCCTCTCTGATCCAGGACTTGACGAGTTGCGACACGACCAGCCGCTCGCCGAACAGCACGAGCAGCGCCGACCCATACCAGGTCGCGATCCACACCCGCGAGAAGTCGGCGCCGACCTTGCCGAAGAAGGCTCCCGCCATCAGCCCGGCCACGACCAGTGTCCAGGCGAGCGCGATGCGGGTGAAGCTCCTGACGAAGGCGGTGAGCGCCGGCACGCTGTAGAGATCGAAAGTCTGCAGCATCAGCGTGTTCGCCGCTGCCGCGGTCAGCGCCACGCCGAGATAGATGAGATGCGCGCTTTGCGCTTCGCGCTCGACATAACCGAGATAGATGGCGAAGCCGAGAGCCGCCACCAGCAGGAATTCGATCATGCGCACGGCGCCGGTCACCACCATCGGCGGCATGAGCGTGAGGCTTGCGCCGCGCCTGATCTCGGCGAGACGCGGGCGAGGGGAGCGGCGACGCTCGGGGAAGTGAGCTCGTGTCTTGCCACGTCCGCGCGTGCGCAACCGGACCGACGCCTTGCGCCCGGCGACCACTTCACTGTCACTCATTCTGCGGCCCTGTTATGCAGCGTTACATCCTGCCTTCGAGGAAGCAGGTTACCTGCGAGCGCGGCGAAAAATCCGCCCTTGCCGCCATGGCTTACGCCGAGAGGGCTTTGCAATGCGTGAAGCATACGCAAGTTCGGGCGCGTGCTGTGAAGCTATGGTTAAGGCTGGGTTGCGAGCAGCGCCTCGCGGCTTGCCGCGAGCGCTTAGGAGACGCCGGCGCCGACGTCGGAGATGTAGAAGTCGATGATCTCGTGCGTCATGTTCTCGACGGTGAAGCGCTCCGCGACGATCCTCTGCAAGGCCGCGGCGCGGTCGAGGAAAGGCTTTGGGCCGGCGAGAAAGGCGCGCAGCTGACCGGCGAGCGCCGGCACGTCGCCGGGCGGGATCAGCGGCATGTCGACGCCCGCCACGATCTCGGGGATGCCGCCGACATTGGTCGCGATCAGGGGCATCTGCGCCGCCGCGGCCTCGAGCACGATATAGGGAAACGATTCCGCCCGCGACGGCACGACGACGCATCTTGCCGCGCGCAAAGGCACTGCGTGCCGACTGCGCGCCCGAGAACGACACTCTGCCGTTCAATCCGAGCCTGCGAGCGAGGCGCTTGAATTTGGCCTCCTCGGGTCCGCTGCCGACGATCAGCGCGCGGCCGGGAAACACGGCCTGATGCGCGGCCAGGGCCTCGAGCAGCACATCCACGCCTTTCAAAGCTCTGAGCTCGCCGATGAACACGAAGTCGACGGCGTCGTCGGCCAGCATCGGCTCGTAGAATTCGTGCCGGTAAAGCCCATGCGGCACGATGCGCCCGGGGCAACGCGGCTCACCGACCAGCTCGACATAACGATTGGCGGCAAACACGCTTTCGAACAGCAGCCCGTCGGTCATGGGCAGCAGCTTGCGCTCGGCCATGATGTAGAGCCGGCCCATGGGGTTCGACGGCGAATAATGCAGGCTGCCGCCATGCGGCGTGTAGACCGTCTTCACCTTCAGGCCTTTGCGCTTCAGCTTGCGGCCGGCAAGCCGCGCATAGGCGCCGCCCTTGGCGCCGTGGCCGTGCAGCACATCGACGCCGAGCTTGCGGGCGAGCCGGGCCACCTTGCCGGTGGCGACGCCAATCGCCAAAGCCGATCTGGCGCGACATGGGGATGCGGGTGAGGCCGAGCACGCAATTGTCGGCGAGGCGGCCGAGCGCGACGGGATCGCCGCCCGTGCGTGAATCGCAAATGATGCCGACCTCGGCCCCGAGCTGGGCCTGTCCCAGCGCCAGATCGTGGACGTGGCGGAACAGACCTCCGACCGGCGCGCGCAGGCAATGCAGAATGCGTAGCGTGGAGCTCACTGGACCCCGCGTTTCAGAACCTCTGATGGGCGCTTATGTGAGCTTTAGAAGAAGCGTTCGAGAACGTAAATAGTGTCGCCAGGCTGCACCGGATAGTCGGTTGGCACCATGACGGTGCTGTTGACGCCGCCAAATCGGCGGGTGAGGCGAACCATGCGCTTCTTGGCGCGCTCGGTATAGCCTTCGGCGATGGCCACGGCCGCCTCCGCCGTCATGCCGTTGACATAAGGATAGCCGCCCGGCTTGTTGACTTCGCCCAGAATGAAGAACGGCCGGTAGGTCTCGACCTCGACACTGACTTTCGGGTCCTTGACATATTTGCGCCGGAGCTCTGCGGCGATATCGAGCGAGAGCTGGTAGGGGGTCAGCCCGCGCGCGCGGACCTGGCCGACCAGGGGCATCGAGATCGAACCGTTCGCATCGACGCCGTAGACGCGAGAGAGATTGTCCTGACCGAACACGATGACGCGCACGCGGTCGCCCGCGTCGAGCCGATACGTGCCGTAGGGATTGGCGGGCATACCCGGAGGCCCGGCATTGGCGGGGATCAGGGGGAGCGGGCGACCCGGGGGCGGCAAGGGCGCCGGCGTCGCCAGCGCATAATCCGGCGTCGTTAAGCCAGGCATGGCGCTCCGGTTGCACCCCTGAAGCGCAGCCGCGACGACAGCAAGCGCCAGAAGCGCAAATCGCGCGGGCCGGACTCGTTTTTCACTCCACATGCTCCCTTTTAGGCCGCGCCGTGGTTAACGAATGCTGAGCACCTGTGTCGAAGCGGACCGCGTCTTAAGCATTTGGTTACGAGGTGTCGCCGTATAATGCGAACGGCCTTTCTTGGGAGTTCGGTGGCTTGACGCAGTCTGAGCAGAACCCTCCGCTCACAGAGGACATCGACATTCAAGCGCTCGGCGGCGCGTTGTGGCGCGCCAAGGGCTGGATCGTTGGACTTGCCATCGGCGCAGGGATCGCGACCTTCATCGTGCTGTCGATGATGCGACCGCTCTACACCTCCGAAACGCGCATCCTCATTCAGAACGACGAATTCGTCGTTCACCCGCCCGGCCGACGAAGAGGGTCGCAACTCCCAGCAACGCGTGCTCGACGAGCAGGCGGTGCAGAGTCAGGTGCAGGTCATCACCTCGCGCGATCTCGCCGTCGAGGTGATCAAGGCGCTCGACCTCACCAACAATCAGGCCTTCGCCAAGGATGCCGGTACGAGCGTCGTCGGACGTCTTGTTGCGCAGCCTCGGACTGGGCATCGGCTCGAAGAAATCCGAGGAGGAAAAGGCCGCCGACACCTTCGCCAAGCATCTCGCGGTGTTCCAGCTCGCCAAGTCGAGCGTGATCGGTATCGACTACACCTCCGGCGATTCCGGCCTCGCCGCGCAAATCGCCAACAAGCTGGCCGACGTCTACATCGCCTGGCAGCGCCAGGCGAAGCTCGAGCAGACCAAGGACGCCACCGCCTGGCTCAGCGCCCAGATCGAGGTGCTGCGCCCGAAGGTCGCCGAGTCGGAAGCCGCCGCCGAGCAATTCAGGTCGAGCGAGGGGCTGTTCGCCGGCACCAACAATGTCACGCTCAACGCTCAGCAGCTCTCCGAGCTGAACAGCCAGGTCATTCTCGCCAAGGCCCAGAAGTCCGAGGCCGAGGCCCGCGCCCGCCTCATCAAGAAGATGCTGGCCGAGGGCGGCGACGTCGACGCCACGCCCGAGGTGCTCAAATCAGAGATGATCGGGCGGCTCATCGACCAGCGTGTCCAGGTGCAGCGCCAGCTTGCCGAGCTGTCGGCGACGCTGCTGCCTTGGCATCCGCGCATCAAGCAGCTCACGTCCGAGCTCGCCGATGTCAGGAAGCAAATTCACGACGAGGCGGCCAAGATCGTCCAGAGCCTCGAGAACGAGGCACGATGTGGCGAGCGCGCGCGAAGCCTCGCTGCGCAGCAGTCTCAACGACGTGAAGACGCAAGCCTCCGGCTTGAGCGAGGCCGAGATCAAGCTCCGCGCGCTCGAGCGTGAGGCGAAGGCGCAGCGTGATCTTCTGGAATCCTATCTTGCCCGCTATCGCGATGCGAGCTCGCGCCACGACGTGGGCTCGGTGCCGGCGCAGGCCACGATCGTCAGCCGGGCACATGCGATCGATCCTGCCGTCCTTCCCGAAGCGCGGGCCGATCAGCCTGCTCGTCACTGTCGCCACGGCTCTGCTCGCGCTGACCTATGTCCTGGCGCGCGAGCTGATCGGCGCGCCTTCGCAGCGCCGGGCAGCGCCTTCGAGCGAGCCCCTGAGCCGGGAACGCCGCCGCGTGCGGGTTGAACCCGCTGCGCCGCCGAAAGCTGAAGGATCTCCCGTCGCAAAGGCCGAGCCTGCCGCCAAGCCCCGCGGCGCCAATTGCGACAGCGAGCCAGAAGGTCGCGGCGTCCGCCCTCGCGCCAGAGCCGCCGGCATCGAAAGCGGCCTCTCAGGCTCAAGTCGAGTTGCCGCTCGGCACCTCGACCCGCATCTACCCACCCGTCGTTGCCGTCGGCGAGCCGAAAGCGCAACGGCCATCCTTCCTGCCATCGCGGGGCAAGGACGATGCGAAGCAGAGCCAGGCGCGGCAGCGGCACTAGGCGGAAGCGAGCCGGCCGCGCGGGCTGACCGATTGAAGCCGCGGCCAAGACGGAAGCCGCGAAACCGCTCCGCCTCCGCCGCTCCGATCGCGGCGCGAACCGTTCGACAGCTCGCCGAGTGAGGCGTCAGCCGCGGGCTTCATCAACCGGCTGCGTCGCGGCCTATCGTCAAGCCAAGGTGAACCGGTAACGCCCCCGCCGCAGCCGGAAGGCGGATGGCTCGCCCGCCTGCGCGGCACCAAGCCGGCGCCGGTGGAACAAGCCGCCGCCGAAGACGTCGCCCTCGTCACCCCACAACCCCATCACACCATGCCCGTGCTCAGGACCAACGATCTTCGCGCCTATCTCAATCAGAGGCTCACCGGCCGCTCGGAACCCGCTAACAACTCGGTCCGCAAGGCCGACGCTCCCCAGCCGAAGGGCGACGACGAGAAGGTCGGCCCCGTGCTCAAATCGCTCGACGCCGTGATCAATCACATTCTCGCCTCCGGCAAAGGCGGCGCGCCGCGTGCCGTGCTCGTGGCGGGGGCCTCGTCGAAGGTCGATGCGACGGCGGAGGCGATCGGCATCGCCCGCGCGCTGGTGGCAAGACGCGAGCGGATCGTGCTCGTCGACCTCACCCGTGGCCCCGCCGCCATCTCCAGCCCGCTCGGGATCCCGCGCGCGCCCGGGTTGAGCGACTTGACCGCCGGTCGCGTTGGATTCTCGGATGTCATCAGGGTCGATGTCGAGACGCCCTTGCAGGTCATCGCCGCCGGCAACCCGAAGCTCGCCGCCTCGGGCGACGAGAACACCCGCTTCGGCCGCGTGTTCGACGCGCTGACGCAAGCTTATGACTGCGTCGTGCTGCATGCCGATCGCGAGGCCGTGCGAGCGCTCACGCCGGCACTCAAATTTGAGTTGCCCGTGGTCGTGGCTGTGCTGCCGGCCGGCGCAAGCGCAAAGGGCGACAAGGCCAGTCTGGGCGACTTCTCCGCCCTTGGCTGCCCGGTCCTGGTCTACGAGCAACCCGGCAAGGAGCCGCGCTCGCGCCTGCTCGGCCGGGTCGCCGCGGTCTGAGTTCACTTGACTGGCAGAAGGAGAGCGGCGTTGGCCAAGGTGAAAACCGCCATGATGAAGGCGGCGATGTCGGGGCTCTACCATACCGGCGCCCATCGTCTGCTGGCCCCTTATACGCAAGGCACCGGCGTGATCTTCACGCTGCACCATGTGCGGCCCGAGCCCGAGGAGCCGCGTGCCTTCGCGCCCAATCGCATCCTCGAAGTGGCGCCGCAATTCCTCGATGCCGTGCTCGACCAGGTGCAAGAGGCGGGTCTCGATGTGATCTCCCTCGATCAGGCCGTGCAGCGTTTGAAAGAGGGCGACGACCGGCGCTTCGTCTGCTTCACCTTCGATGACGGCTATCGCGACAATCTCGAGCACGCTTACCCGCTGTTCAAGCGCCGCGGCCTGCCGCTCACCCTCTATGTGCCGACCGACTATCCCGATGGCACCGGCGAGCTATGGTGGCTCGCGCTGGAGGAGATCGTCGCCCGCGCGGACGAGATCGAGCTATGCCGGAACGGCGCCCTATGGCGTCTGCCGGCCGCAACCGCCGCCGAGAAGAGCCGCGCCTTTCAAGAGATCTATTGGTGGCTGCGCCTGATCGACGAGGCGACCCAGCGCCGCGTGGTCCGGGTGCTTGCCGACCGCTACGACATCGACATGGCCGCCGACTGCGCGAAATTCATCATGGATTGGGACGAGATCAGGAGCATGGCCGCCGATCCGCTCGTCACCATCGGCGCCCACACCAAGGGCCATTTCGCCATTTCCAAGCTGTCCGAGGCGAGCGCCCGCGACGAGATGGTCGGCGGCGCCGATCGCCTCGAGCAGGAATTGGGCACGCGCCCCATTCATTTCGCCTTTCCCTATGGCGATCCCGGCAGCGCGGGTGCGCGCGATTTCGCGCTCGCGCGCGAGGCCGGCTTCAAGACCGCCGTGACGACGCGGAAGGGAATGCTGTTCCCGGCGCACCGGCGCCATCTGAGCGCGCTGCCGCGCGTATCGCTGAACGGCGACTATCAGTCGCTCACCTATACGGCGCTCTATCTGTCCGGCGCGCCGTTCGCGCTGTGGAACCGCTTCCAGCAGGTCAATGCGGCGTAACCGCTAATCCGATCTCTGCATCCAGCGGATGAGCAGCCCCGCCGGAATCACCCAGGCAAGGCCCGTGGTGAGGAAGAAGGCGAATTGCACCCATTGCGGCGCGAGCGCGATGCGGCCCGAGCCGATCACCGCCGCGATTGTCGCGTAGACGGCGAGGGACAGCAGAAGCACGACCGTGCCGATCAGCTTGCGGGTGCGCGGGTGCATCAATGGAGCATAGCCTGTTGTTGTCCTCTTCGGACGACCATACTCCGCCATCCCGGCGAAAGCCGGCATCCAGAGCCGTAGGGTGGGCAACGTTTTCGTTGCCCACGGGGAACGAACACGGTGGGCACGGCGCAGAAGGCGCCTTTGCCCACCCTACGAGCGGTTGCCCCTGGATCCCGGCTTTCGCCGGGATGACGAGACCGGGTTTAAGCTCCGCCCTGCGAAATTCGCGCAGACTGCTTTCACCTCGTCCGCTGAGGCGCAGCGCCGGCTCAACAAGCTGCGGCGATGGGGCAGGGGACGGGAGATTGAGTCTTGGCGCTTAGCCCGCTATCAGACCTCCCATGACCACGAGCCTCGCCAAGAGCTCCGCCGACGCGCTGCCGGCAAGCGCCCCGGCCAAAGCCAGGCACATCCGCGCATTGCGCATCTGGCTCGCCGCGATCGCGGCCCTGATCGTGGCGATGATCCTGGTCGGCGGCGCGACGCGGCTGACCGATTCAGGCCTCTCCATCACCGAATGGCAGCCGATCCTCGGCGCCATCCCGCCGCTCAGCGAGGCGGATTGGACTGAAGCCTTCGCGGCCTATCAGCAGATCCCCGAATATACCGAGCTCAAGCGCGGCATGAGCCTGGAGGAGTTCAAGACCATCTATTGGTGGGAATGGGCGCATCGCTTTCTCGGCCGGCTGATCGGCGTCGCCTTCTTCGTGCCCTTCGTCGCCTTTTGGCTCGTGGGCTATATCCCGCGTGCGTTGCTGCCGCGGCTGCTCGGCCTGTTCCTGCTCGGCGGCCTCCAGGGCGCGATCGGCTGGTACATGGTGAAGAGCGGGCTGGTCGAGCGCACCGATGTGAGCCAATACCGGCTCGCCGCGCATTTCGGCGTGGCGCTGCTCATTCTCGGTTACACGCTCTGGCTTCTGTTCGGGCTCGGGAGCGAGACGGAAACGCGTCGCGCCGCTCCGGCGTCGCGAGCGCAAGCATGGGTCGCCGGGCTCGTTCTGGTGCTGATCTTCGTGCAGCTGCTCGCCGGGCGCGCTGGTGGCGGGCTCGACGCCGGCATGGGCTTCAACACCTGGCCGCTGATCAACGGCGCCTACGTGCCCTCGGGCCTCGGCGAAGCCTCGCCCTGGTATCTCAATCTGTTCGAGAACCCGCTCACCGTGCAGTTCAACCACCGCATGCTGGGCTACGCCGTCGTGCTGGCCGCGCTCGGCCAGCTTGTTTGGCTCGGGTTAAGGGCAGCGCCGCAGCCGCTGCTCGGCAGCGCGCTGACGCTCGCGCTGCTCGCCGTGCTGCAAGCGGTCATCGGCGTCTGGACGCTGCTGCTCGCCGTGCCAATCACGCTCGGGCTTGCGCATCAGGCCGGCGCCATCGCCGTGTTCGCCGCCGCGCTCTATCATTTCTGGCTGTCGCGAAGCCCGCAGCCTCTCGCCCTCAAGCCTCAGACGGCGGCAAGCGCCTGATCGAGATCGGCGATGATGTCCTCGACAGTCTCGAGGCCGACGGAAAGCCGCACCACCTCCGGGCCGGCGCCCGCCTTCACGCGTTGTTCGTCAGTGAGCTGACGATGCGTGGTGGACGCCGGATGGATGATCAGGCTCCGCGTATCGCCGATATTGGCGAGATGGCTGAACAGCTTGACGTTGCTGACCAGCGCGATGCCGGCGTCATAGCCGCCTTTGAGTCCAAAGGTGAACACGGCGCCGGCGCCTTTCGGGACATAGCGCTTGGCGAGCGCATTGAACGTGTTGCCCGGCAGCCCCGCATAATTGACCCAGGCGATCTTGTCGTTGCCTGCGAGCCAGGTGGCGACGGCAAGCGCGTTGTCGCAATGGCGCTGCATGCGCAAGGGCAGCGTCTCGATGCCGGTCAGCAGCAGGAAGGCGTTGAACGGCGAGATCGCCGGTCCGAGATCGCGCAAGCCGAGCACGCGGCAAGCGATGGCGAAGGCGAAATTGCCGAAGGTCTCGGCCAGCGTGATGCCGTGATAGGAGGGCGAAGGCGCGGACAGCGTCGGATAGCGCCCGCTGCCGATCCAATCGAACGTGCCGCAATCGACGATCGCGCCCCCGATCGAGTTGCCGTGGCCGCCGAGGAACTTGGTCAGCGAGTGCACGACGATGTCGGCGCCGTAATCTTTGGGTCGCAGCAGATAGGGCGTGGCGAGCGTATTGTCGACAATGAAGGGGACACCGGCCTGCTTGGCGATGGCGGCAACCTTCTCGATGTCGGTGACGATGCCGCCCGGATTGGCGATCAACTCGACGAAGATCGCCTTGGTGTTCGGCGTGACCGCCGCGCGGAACGAGTCCGGGTCGGTCGTATCGGCCCAGCGCACCTCCCAGCCGCATTTCTTGAAGGAATGGGTGAACTGGTTGATCGAGCCGCCATAAAGCTGGCGCGCGGCGACGAACTCATCGCCGGGCTCGAGCAGCGTATGGAACACCAGCGCCTGCGCCGCATGGCCGGAGGCGACGGCGAGCGCCGCCGTGCCGCCTTCGAGCGCCGCGACGCGCTCCTCCAGCACCGCCTGGGTCGGATTGGTGATCCGCGTATAGATGTTGCCGAAGGTCTCGAGATTGAACAAAGCCGCGGCATGCTCGACGTCGTCGAAGACGAAGGACGTGGTCTGATAGATCGGCGTCGCGCGCGCGCCCGTCGCGGGATCGGGCTGCGCGCCGGCATGGATGGCAAGCGTGTTGAAACCCGGCGTTCGCTCCGCAGTCATTTGCATATCCCCTCGTGGCTCATCGTTTGGCGCGACTATAGCAAAGGAACCGGCTCAAGCCTTGCTGCCGAGCACGCGGTGCTGCACGCCCTTGGCGCCGAGGATCGGCCGCTTGCTCGACAGCCGGCGCGAATTCACCCCGGCCCAGCCAAGCTCGCCGGAAAGCCTGCCATATTCGATCTTCGGGCAACGGTTCATCACCACCTGCAAGCCCGCCTCCTCGGCAAGCTTTGCCGCCTCGTCGTTGCGGACGCCGAGCTGCATCCACACCACCTTGGCGCCCAGCGCAATCGCCTCGCGCGTGACGCCGAGCGCGGCGTCGGAGCTGCGGAAGATATCGACGATGTCGACCTTCTCCTGGATGTCGGCAAGCGAGGCGTAGACTTTCTCGCCGAGGATCTCCTGGCCTGCCTGCCCGGGATTGACCGGGATCACGGTAAAGCCCTTCTGCTTGAGATACTTCATGGCGAAATAGCTCGGCCGCGAACTGTTGGCGCTCGCCCCCACCATGGCGATGATGCGGTTCTGAGCGAGGATGTCCCGGATATAGGCGTCGCTATAGGCGTCGTGATTCATTGGCGTGAGATAGGGGCGGGGAGGCGCTGGCGCAAAGCGCTACCGCGGCCAGTTGGGCTGGCGCTTGTCGATGAAGGCGCCGATCCCTTCCTCGGCCTCGGCGTCGAGCATGTTCTCGACCATGACCTTGGAAGCATAGGCGTAGGCGTCGTCGAGTGGCATGTCGAGCTGGCGGTAGAACGCCTCCTTGCCGATCTTGAGCGTGCGTTTCGGCTTCTCCGCGATCTGCCGGCCAAGCTCCACCGCCTCGTTGACCACGCGGTCCGGTGGCACCACGCGATTGATGAGGCCGAGCGACTTGGCGTCCTCGGCGCCGACCAGTCTCGCCCAACAGCAGCATCTCCATCGCCGCCTTGCGCGAGACGTTGCGGCTGAGCGCCACCATCGGCGTCGAGCAGAACAGCCCGATATTGACGCCGGGCGTGGCGAAGCGTGCATCTTGGCTCGCGACAGCAAGATCGCAGCTTGCGACCAGCTGGCAGCCGGCGGCCGTGGCGATGCCGTTCACCGCGGCGATCACCGGCTTCGGCGAGCGCACGATGGCAAGCATCATGTCCGAGCAGGCTGAAAGCGTCTTGGCGAAGAAGGCGCGGCCGCGATCCTTATCGTTGCGGTGCGCGGTCAGCTCCTTGAGATCGTGCCCCGAGGAGAAGGCCGTGCCGGCGCCGGTGACGACGATGGCGCGCAAGGCGTCCGAGCCGCCGATCTCCTTGACGGCGGAGGTCAGCGCGCCGATCAGCTCCTCGGACAGGGAATTGCGCGCATCGGGCCGGTTCAGCGTCAGCACCGCCACCGGGCCCCGATCCTCGCGCAACAAGACTTTGGCGTTCACGCGGCCTCCGCGACGGGCCCAAACGGCCCCGCGGCGAACCTATGTCACCTCAAGCCTTGCTTCAATCGCGTCACTGGATTTTCATGACCGGGGCGACCTTGCCGATCATCTTCTCCACAAGCTCGTAATTCTGCGGCAGAGGCTGCAACTTGGCCAGCTTGGCGCCAAGCTCGCGCACCTGGGCGATCGTCTTCTGCCTCTGCTCGTCGGTAAGCTTGCTGTCGTTCTCGGCCTGAGCGACCATGCGGTCGACCATCTTGTCGAGCTCATTCAGGCCCTTTCCCTCGCGCAGATAGGCGTAGCTCATCACCACCGACTGGGCGACGTCGGACCATTCCTGGAGGTCCTTGAAGCCGTGCTTGGTGGCAACCGCGGTCATCGCCGCACGCTTGTCCGGGGGCAACATCTCGAGATCGCTCTTGTCGCTCGGCTCGTCGGGCATCTGCGTCGCCGGGAACTTGGCGACGACCTCCTTCATCTCGGGATAGGAGGCGACGAAGCGGTCGATCATGTCTTCGGTCAGCGGAACCTGATGCACGTCCTTTGCCATCTGGTCGAGGACGGCAGGATCGAATTCCTCGGCGCTGAAAGCAGGCGCGAGCGGCACGCCGATAGCGAGCGCGAAAAGCACGGCGAGGAGAAGCAAGCGGCGCATTGGGGGATCTCTCTCTGTAAGGCGTTGCGGGGGGCCAGACGCTCACAGACGCTTACACCTGCCAATTCCAGAAGCGCGATGCCTAGAATGGACAATTTGCTATGGAAGAACTTCACTAAGCCTCGCGACCGAAATGCGGTAGTAAAATACCACATAGCTAATAGGCGGATTTAAAACGATTATATTTCCTTGCTCGCTCTTGACCTTTGCGAGCCGAGCCGTTAGAAGCGCCGATCCTTTCGACCCAAAGATGCGAGCCATGAAGACCTTTTCAGCCACGCCCAAGGACATCGAGAAATCCTGGATCCTGATCGATGCCAACGGCCTCGTGGTCGGCAGACTGGCTTCGCTGATCGCCATGCGTCTCCGGGGCAAGCACAAGCCGACCTTCACCCCGCATATGGATTGCGGCGACAACATCATCGTCATCAATGCCGCCAATGTCGTCCTCACCGGCAACAAGCGAGCCGACAAGGTCTATCATTGGCATACCGGCTATCCCGGCGGCATCAAGGACCGCACCGCGGCGAAGATCCTCGAGGGCAAGCATCCCGAGCGCGTGCTGGAAAAGGCGGTCGAGCGGATGGTGCCGCGCGGTCCCCTCGGACGCCAGCAGATGAAGAATTTGCGGATCTATGCAGGGCCCGAGCATCCTCACGAGGCGCAGAGTCCCGTGAAGCTCGACGTCGCGGCCCTCAATCCGAAGAATGCAAGGAGCGCCTGACGCCATGAGCGAGACCATGACCCTCGAAGATCTGGCTCCGCTGAAGGGCGAAACGGCCGCGCCCGCGCCGCGCGTCTACGAGAAGAAGGTCGACGCGCAAGGCCGCGCTTACGCCACCGGCAAGCGCAAGGACGCTGTCGCCCGCGTCTGGGTGAAGCGGGGCGGCGGCAAGATCATCATCAATGGCAGGGACCAGACGGTCTATTTCGCCCGGCCCGTGCTGCAGATGATCCTGAATCAGCCGCTCGTCGCCGCCAAGCGCGAGGGCCAGTTCGATGTCGTCTGCACGGTCAGCGGCGGCGGGCTTTCGGGCCAAGCCGGCGCCGTCCGCCATGGCATCTCCAAGGCGCTCACCCGCTTCGAGCCGGAGCTTCGCGGCGTGCTCAAGAAGGGCGGATTCCTCACCCGCGATGCCCGCACGGTCGAGCGCAAGAAGTACGGCCGGGCCAAAGCGCGAAAGAGCTTCCAGTTCTCGAAGCGCTAAAGCAAGGTACCCTTCCCAATTGACTCGTCATGCCCGGGCTTGACCCGGGCATCCATGCCGTTGCACCTCAGCAAATCGAGAGGCAAATGGAATGGATTGCCGGGTCAAGCCCGGCAATGACGAAACCTATATAGCCACCATGGCCAACACCAAGACCATCAGAGCCGCCGTGCTCGGCGCGTCCGGCTATACCGGCGCCGACATGATCAGGCTCGCCGCGCTGCATCCCGCGATCAAGCTCACGGCGCTGGTCGCCAAGGGCCACGCCGGGCAGAGCCTCGCGCAGGTCTTCCCGCATCTTGCAAGCCTCGATCTCCCGGCGCTGGTCGCGTCCGACCAGGTCGACTGGAGCGAGGTCGATGTCGCCTTTTGCGGGCTGCCGCACGGCACCGCGCATAGCGAGATCGCCAAGCTGCCGACGCGCATCAAGATCATCGACATGTCCGCCGATTTTCGCCTGCGCGATCCGAAACTCTATGCCGAGTGGTACGCCAACGAGCACAGCGCGCCCGAGCTGATCGAGGACGCTGTCTACGGGCTGACCGAGCATTATCGCGACAAGATCAAGAACGCGCGGCTCGTGGCCTGTCCCGGCTGCTATCCGACCGCCGTGCTGCTCGCGCTGCTGCCGCTCGCCAAGGCGAAGCTGATCGCCGCCGACGACATCATCATCGATGCCAAGTCCGGCGTCTCGGGTGCCGGACGCACGCTGAAGCAGAACATTCTGTTCTCGGAGGCGGGCGAGGGGCTTTCGCCCTACGGCATCGGCAATCACCGCCACGTGCCGGAGATCGAGCAGGAGCTCGGGCTGGCCGCGGGCTCTAGCGTCACCATCAACTTCACGCCGCATCTTGCGCCGATGTCGCGTGGCGAGCTCTGCACCTGCTATGTGCGGCTTGCCGGCAAGGCGTCGCCCGCGGATCTCCGCAAGGCGCTCGCCAAGGCCTATGCGGATAGTCCCTTTGTGCGCATCGTCGAGGAGGGCGTGATCCCCGCGACGCAGCACGTACGCGGATCGAATTTCTGCCATGTCGGCGTGTTCGCCGACCGCATTAAAGGTCGCGCCATCGTCGTCTCGGCCATCGACAATCTGGTGAAGGGCTCAGCCGGCCAGGCCTTGCAGAATTTCAATCTGATGTACGGCTTCGCTGAGACGACCGGCCTCGAGCAACTCCCGCTGTTCCCATGAAGGGCCCTTAGTTTCGGCTCTTCACGAAAGACCCAGGCGCATCCTCGATCACCCGCAAAGGTCCGGCCGATGGATCGCGGGCAGGAACCTTCGGCCCCGAATAGGCGGCGAGCCAGCTCGCCCAATCCGGCCACCAGGAGCCTGCAGTCTCCTTCGCGGTCGCCGTCCACTCTTCGAGTGAGCCGGGGCGTCCGCCCGACCAGAATTGGTATTTCTTCTTGGCCGGAGGATTGACCACGCCAGCGATATGGCCGGACCCCGCCATGACATGGCGCACCGGACCGCTGAACAACTTGCTGCCGCGAAACACCGAGGCCGCCGGCGCGATGTGGTCTTCCTTGGTGAAGAGCTCGTAGATCGGGATCTTCACTTGCGAGAGATCGAGCCGCACCCCGCCGAGCTGCATCTCGCCCTTGCTGAGCCGGTTCAGATGATAGAACTCGCGCAAATAGAACGCGTGATTGGCTGCCGGCAGCCTGGTCGAATCCGCATTCCAGAACAGAAGATCGAACGGGAAGGGCTTCTTGCCGAGCAGATAATTATTGATCACGTAAGGCCAGATCAGATCGCGCGGGCGGAGCATGTTGAACACCGCGGCCATGCGCGAGCCGTCGAGATAGCCTTGCTCGGCCATCATCTCCTCGAGCGAATTGAGCTGCGCGTCGTCGATGAAGACGAGCAGGTCGCCGGCCTCGCTGAAATCGACCTGGGCGGCGAGGAAGCTCGCCGAGGCGATGCGGTTATCGCCCTTGGCCGCCATGTAAGCGAGCGTGGCGGCGAGCAGCGTGCCGCCGACGCAATAGCCGAGCGCATTGATCGTCGGGCTGCCGGTCTGGCGGATCACCGCGTCGACCGCGGCGAGAATGCCTTCGTGCATATAGTCCTCGAAGGTCTTCTGCGCGAGCCGCATGTCGGGATTGACCCAGGAGACCAGGAACACGGTGAAGCCCTGCTCAACCGCCCATTTGACGAAGGACTTCTCCGGCACGAGATCGAGAATGTAGTACTTGTTGATCCACGGCGGCACGACGAGCAGCGGCCGCTCATAGACCTCTCCCGTCGTCGGCGCGTATTGGATGAGCTGGATCAGATCGTTCTGGAACACGACCTTGCCCGGCGTCACGGCGAGGTTCCGTCCGACCTCGAAGGCGGAGAGATCCGTCTGGCTGATGCGAAGCAAATCCTTCGATTGCCCTAGATCCTCGACGAAATGCGTCATGCCCTGCACCAGGTTCTCGGCGTTGGTGGCGAGCGTGGTACGGATCACTTCGGGATTGGTGAGCGGGAAATTCGAGGGCGACATCGCCGAGAGCATCTGATTCAAATAGAACAGCGCCTTCTTGCGCGTCTTCTCGTCGACCCCTTCGGTGTTGCGGGTGAGGTCCTCGGCCCAGCGCGAAGTGATGAGATAAGCCTGCTTCCAGAAATCGAACACGTGCCCGTTCGACCAGTCGGGGTCCTTGAAGCGGTTGTCGCCGGGCTCCGGCTCGACCACGGGCTCGACGCTCTCGCCGAGAAAGCGGCGGACCGAGCGGCCCCAGAGATCGGCATAGCTCGCGAACAGTTCGCTTTGCGCGGTGGCGAGTTTGGCGGGCTCGGCCACCCAGTGGCGCGCGATCTCGCCGAGCGACTTCGCCGCTTCGCCGGCCTCGGACGCCATGCTGTAAGGGCCTTGCCCGTTCGAGCTTGAACGTTCGGCGAGCGTCGAGAAGGCCTTGGTCCCTTGGTCGAAAAGACGCACCATGTTCCGGGCGAAGGCTTCCATTTGACTGGCGTAGACTTGCTCGACCCCGGAAATACCGGGTGTTTTATTGTTCTCCTGCATCAATTCGTCCTTGTTTTAACCCCCGATTAACCTTGCTGCAGCCACCATCGGATAACAGGCTGGGCTCGCTCGCGGCTGTTGCGCAAGAGGTCATTGTGCTATGCAATATAGCAAGTGCACGACGATTGCCAATCGTCACGGGGAACTGGCAAGAACAACATACTGAATTGATGCCGCGCACGCTTCCGATGATTGCCTTGCGCCTGCTTGCCCTGCTCATTCCGCTGGGGCTCGGCGCTTGCGCCGACACGATCGCCTCGAGCGAGGTCACGCCGTCGAGCCAGCTGCTCAAGGACTATGACAAGACCCTCACCAAGTCCGAGCAGAAGGCCGTGATCAGCGACCTCGAGGAAGCGCAGGCGAAGGCCCGCGGCGAGTCGAGCTCCGAAGCCACCGCCTCCACCGGCGCCAATTCGGCCGAACAGCAGAACTAGCCGCTTCCGTCGCGGGCCCTGCGGGCCTTGCCCCGCGGCCCGTTTTTATGGTTCAAGTGAGCTCCCTTAGGGGCCTGAACGGGGTAGGGACCCCTCGCGTCCGTGACCAGCGATTTCCATAGAATCAAGCGGCTGCCGCCTTACGTCTTCGAGCAGGTCAACAAGCTCAAGGCCGAGGCGCGGGCGCGCGGCGACGACATTATCGATTTCGGCATGGGCAACCCCGACATGCCGACGCCCGAGCACATCACCGCCAAGCTGATAGAGACGCTGCGCGATCCGCGCACCAATCGCTATTCGGCGTCGAAGGGCATCCAGGGCCTGCGCAAAGCCCAAGCCGCCTATTACGCGCGCCGCTTTGGCGTGAAGCTCAATCCCGACACGCAAGTGGTGGCGACGCTCGGCTCCAAGGAAGGCTTCGCCAATGTGGCGCAGGCGATCACCGCCCCGGGCGACGTGATCCTCGTGCCCAATCCGACTTATCCCATTCACGAGTTCGGCTTCATCATGTCGGGCGGCGTCATCCGGCATTTGCCGGCGCGCACCGATTCCCAATTCATGACCTCGCTCGACAAGGCGGTGCGCCATTCGGTGCCGAAGCCCTCGGCGCTCGTGCTCAATTATCCGGCCAATCCGACCGCCAACGTCGCCAGTCTCGATTTCTATCGGGAGGTCGTCGGCTTCGCCAAGAAGCACGATCTGATCGTGCTTTCGGATCTGGCTTATGCCGAGATCTATTTCGAAGGCGAGCCGCCGCCGTCGATCCTGCAAATTCCGGGCGCGATGGACATCGCGGTCGAGTTCACCACGCTGTCCAAGACCTATGCGATGCCCGGCTGGCGCGTCGGCTTCGCCGTCGGCAACGAGCGCCTGATCCATGCGCTCACGCGCGTGAAATCCTATCTCGACTATGGCGCCTTCACCCCGATCCAGGTGGCCGCCGCCGCGGCGCTGAACGGACCGCAAGACTGCATCGAGGAGATTCGCGCCATCTACAAGCGCAGGCGCGACTGCCTGGTCGATGCCATCACCCGCGCCGGCTGGCCGATTCCGTCGCCCCCCGCCACGATGTTCGCCTGGGCGCCGATCCCCGAGATGTTCTCCCATCTCGGCTCGCTCGAATTCTCGAAGCTTCTGCTGGAGAAGGCGGGCGTCGCGGTCTCGCCCGGCGTCGGCTTTGGCGAATATGGCGAGGGCTATGTGCGCCTCGCCCTGGTGGAGAACGAGCACCGCATTCGCCAGGCCGCGCGCAACATTCGGCGGTTCCTCTCCGACTCCGCCAAGACCATGCACAACGTCATTCCCATTGCCTCCAAGGCGAATCGGTCGTTCTGATTTCTTCCATGAGTGATGCATTGAAGCTTGGGCTGGCGGGGGTCGGCACCGTCGGCAGCGGTCTCTTGCGGCTGCTGGCGGCGCGCAAGGCGGAGCTGTCCGCGCGCGCCGGGCGCCCGATCGAGGTCGTCGCTTACTCGGCCAAGAGCCGGCAGAAGAAGCGCGACGCCGACATGTCGGGCTTGCGCTTCGTGCAAGACCCTGTCGCGCTCGCGCGCGACCCCGGCATCGATGTGTTCGTCGAGCTGATCGGCGGCGAGGAGGGCGTGGCGAAAGAGGCGGTCGAGGCGGCGCTGTCGGCCGGCAAGCATGTCGTCACGGCCAACAAGGCGCTGCTCGCCCATCATGGCGCGAGCCTTGCCGCGCTCGCCGAGAAGAACAACGTCGCGCTGAATTTCGAGGGCGCCGTCGCCGGCGGCATTCCCGTCGTCAAGGTGATGCGCGAGAGCCTGCAAGGCAACGCCGTCTCCCGCGTCTACGGCATCCTCAACGGCACCTGCAATTACATCCTCACGCTGATGGAGAAGGAGGGACGGAGCTTCGCCGACGTGTTGAAGGAGGCGCAGGCGCAAGGCTATGCCGAGGCCGACCCGACGTTCGACATCGGCGGTTTCGACACCGCGCATAAGCTCGCGCTGCTCACCAGCCTCGCCTTCGGCACGCGTACGAGTTTCGAGTCCGTCTATGTCGAGGGCATCGAGTTCGATCACGCCCGCCGACATCGAGGCTGCCGGCGATCTCGGCTATCGCATCAAGCTGCTGGGCGTGGCGCTGCGTACCGATAGCGGCATCGAGCAGCGCGTCCACCCAACCATGGTGCCTAAGCACACGGCCATCGCCGAAGTTGACGGCGTGAAGAATTGCGTCGCCATCGACGGCGATTTCGTCGGCGATGTCATGCTGATCGGCGCCGGCGCCGGCGGCGGGCCTACTGCGTCGTCGGTGACGAGCGACCTCATCGATATCGCCCGCGGGCTGATCCTGCCGCCCTTCGGCACCAAGGCGAAGACGCTGAAGCCCTACAAGAAGGCGCAGATGCGCGGGCATCAAGGCGGCTACTATATCAGGCTCTCGGTCTATGACCGGACCGGCGCGTTCGCGGCCATCGCCACCCGCATGGCGGACCAGGGCATCTCCATCGAAAGCATCGTGCAGCGCCGTCCACGCGCGGAGCTCCCCGGCTTCGACCGGCCGCATAAGGGCTCGCCGGCCGCGGTCGTCATGATCACGCATCAGACCACGGAAGCCGCGATCGGCAAGGCGCTCGGGGCGATCCAACGGGACGGCCATGTCGACCAGAAGCCGCAGATGATCCGCATCGAAAAATTGTGATAGTGAGTATGGTAACCCTATAGGCGGCATAAGATCGCCTAAGGGTAGGGAGGAACGGACGTGTCGCTGGCTCTGGCTAAGACCGAGCTCGACCGCGCTTTGGCGCTCGATATCGTTCGGGTGACCGAAGCGACCGCCGTGGCCGCCGCTTTATGGCGGGGCCGCGGCAACGAGGCCGCCGCCGACGAAGCCGCCGCCACGGCTATGTATCGCGAGCTTGCCCGCCTGCCCATCGAGGGTGTGGTCGTGGTGGGCGAGGGCGAGGAGAACGAGACGCCGCTGCTCTATATCGGCGAGACGGTCGGCGCCGGCGGGTCAAACCCGCTCAAGGTCGATCTTGCCGTCGATCCCGTGGAAGGCTCCACGCTGTGCGCCAAGGCGCTTCCCAATGCGCTTTCAGTGCTTGCCGTCGCCGCGCGCGGCAGCCTGTTGAAGGTGCCGACCATGTATATGGACAAGATCGCGATCGGTCCGGGCTTTCCCGATGGCCTGGTCGATCTCGATGCCTCGCCGACAGACAACCTGACGGCGCTCGCCGGGGCCAAGGGCGTGCCCTTGAACGAGATCACCGTTTGCATGCTCGACCGCCCGCGCCACTCCAAGCTGATCGAGGAGGTGCGCGCCTCGGGCGCCACGCTGAAGCTGATCGGCGACGGCGACATCGCCGGCGTGATCCACGTGACGGAGCCGCTCGAGACCGGCATCGACATCTATATGGGCATTGGCGGCGCCCAGGAAGGCGTGCTCGCCGCGGCGGCCCTTGCCTGTATCGGTGGACAGATGCAGGGACGTCTTGTCATCGCCAACGATCAGCATCGGGCGCGGGCCCGTGCTGCCGGAATCCACGATCTCGGCCGCAAATACACCATGCGCGACATGGTGACCGGCGATCTGTCGTTCGCCGCCACCGGCATCACCGACGGCTCGCTTCTCGAAGGGGTGCGTTTCACCCGCGAAGGCGTTTTCACCCATACTCTGGTGATGCGCGCCTCGACGCGGACGGTGCGCTGGATCAAGACCGAGCATCCGGACCTCAACAAGTTCGACTAACCCCCTCGGCGCGGACGGGCGGCCCGCGAATCACCTTACACTCGCCTCTCTTCGAGCAAGCGAGCGTGGCGTGACGGCAGCCTTTAAACTCAGACCTACAGATCAGGAGGCCACGGCGCTACTCGGCGTGGAACGCTCGGCACGCGGTTTTCGCTGGGCCGAGCGGCTCGATCCCGGCCGCGCCCTCATCGCCACCTCCATCGCCCAGGCGCACGGCCTGCCTGAGCTGCTCGGCCGCGTACTGGCGGCGCGCGGCGCCGATCCGCAGACCGTGTCCCGCTTCCTCGATCCCTCGCTCAAGACGCTGCTGCCGGACCCTGCGCGCTTGCAGGACATGGAGAAGGCGGCCGAGCGCTTTGCCTCCGCCATCAGGGCTAACGAGCCGATCGCCGTGTTCGGCGACTACGACGTCGACGGCGCGGCCTCCGTGGCGCTTGTGGAGCGCTTCCTGCGGGCGCATGGGCAAACCCCTGCGACCTACATCCCCGACCGGCTGACCGAGGGCTATGGGCCTAGCGCTGAGGCGCTGGCGGGTCTTGCCAAGGAGGGCGCGCGGCTCATCCTCACCGTCGATTGCGGCACCACCGCCGAGATCGCTATAGCAGCGGCCAACGCAGCCGGCGCGGAGGTGATCGTCATCGACCACCACCAGGCCGACGAGGCGCTGCCGCCGGCCTACGCCGTGCTCAACCCGAACCGGCAGGACGATCTGTCGGGGCAGGGCCATCTCGCCGCCGCCGGTGTCGTCTTTCTGTTCCTGGTCGCAGCCACGCGCGTGCTTCGCCGCGACGGCTTCTATCGCGATCTGCCGGAGCCCGATCTCCTCGGCCTGCTCGACCTCGTGGCGCTTGCCACGGTCTGCGACGTGGTGCCGCTCAAGGACGCCAACCGCGCCTTCGTGGCGAAGGGGCTCAAGGTGTTGCGGCTTCGACACAATCAGGGCTTGCGGGCACTCGCCGACGCTGCACGCATCGACGAGGCGCCGACCGGCTACACGCTCGGATTCATCTTGGGTCCCCGCATCAACGCCGGTGGCCGGGTGGGCGCGTCGAGCCTCGGCGCCAGACTGCTTGCCACTGACGATGAGATCGAGGCACGCGCCATCGCCGCGAAGCTCGAAACCTTGAATGCCGAACGGAGAGCCATCGAGGAGGGCATGCTGGCCGAAGCGCTCGCCTTCGCCGACGCATCGCTTGCCGACGATCCTGCGCGGCCTCTGCTCTTCCTTGCCGCAGAGGGCTGGCACAAGGGCTTGATCGGATTGATCGCCGGCCGCGTCGCCGAACGCTTCCGCCTGCCGACCTTTATCGCCGCGCTTGACCCTGACGGCTTCGCTGTAGGCTCAGCGCGCTCGATCGCTTCTGTCGATCTCGGCGCGGTGGTTCGCGCTGCCGTGCATGAAGGACTGCTGGTGAAAGGTGGCGGGCACGCGATGGCAGCCGGGTTCAAGCTCGCGCGGGGCAAGGAGGACGCTCTCAAGCAATTCCTGCTCGAACATCTCACAAGGCCTGTCGCTCAGGCCGCGGCGCTGCGCCATCTCGCCATTGACGGAGCGCTGTCGGCAGGTGGCGCCAATCAGGCGCTCATGGACCTGCTCGATCGCGCCGGCCCTTATGGCCCAGGTCATCCCGAGCCGCGCTTCGTCTTCCCGGCGCATCGCTTGCGGCGCGTCCGCCTCATGAAGGACCTGCATGTGCGCTGCACGCTGCACGCCCCTGATGGCGCGCGCATCGAGGCTTGCGCGTTCCGCGTGGCGGACACCTCGCTCGGCGCGATGCTGTTGCAAGCGGAGGGGCAGCCGCTTCACGTCGCCGGCCACCTTCGCCGTACGAGCTGGCAGGGCAGGGAGAGCGTCGAGCTGTTGATCGAGGATGCCGCCGGCCCGGACCCGGGCCGCCACTAGTTCCGCGTTCTTGCGGGCCGCGGCAAACCTTTCTATATCACGAGGCTCTTAACGCGCCGCCCCCTTCGTCTAATGGTCAGGACGTCAGGTTTTCAACCTGAAAACAGGGGTTCGATCCCCCTAGGGGGCGCCAATTCGAGCGATTTCCCTACCATTTGCCGCTGTTCGGCATCGAGGCCCAGGGCTCCTGCTTGGGCTTGGGCTGCCCCTTTTGCAGGAACTCGATCGAGATATTGTCGGGCGAGCGGATGAAGGCCATGTAGCCGTCGCGCGGCGGGCGGTTGATGGTGACGCCGTTCTTCATCAGCTTCTCGCAGGTCGCATAAATATCGTCGACCTCATAGGCGAGATGCCCAAAATTGCGGCCCTCGCCATAAGCCTCAGGGTCCCAGTTGTAGGTGAGCTCGACCTGCGCGTCCTCGTCACCCGGCGCGGCGAGATAAATGAGCGTGAAGCGGCCCTGCGGACTCTCCATCCGGCGCACTTCCTTCAGGCCGAGCTTGTTGCAGTAGAAGTCGAGCGACTTATCGAGATCGCTGACGCGCACCATCGTGTGCAGATATTTCATCGCCTCGTCTCCTTACGCTTCTCCGCTTGGAAAGCCGCACCCAATTAGCGTGCAGGCGCCATGTGTGGCAAGCGCACCACGCTGGTGTCATTTTTTGCCGAAGGAACATGCAGATTGAGTGCCGATTGTTGCACGGGGTCCACAGCGTCGTATTTCGCAGCACCAAAAGTGAAATTTCTCTCGTTGCCAGAATTATTTGCGCCGTCGCGTCATGCAATTCTTCCGATTCGTTCCGCCCCTCGCATCATTTCGTACGAATAGGCGAGATTCGCTTTCGGATCAGTCGCTTGCGCGTTCGCTTGCGGAGACCTCGCGAACTCGGTCCCCGCATTGTGGAGAAGGCGGAAGCGCGCGGAAAATTCCCGTGGCCTCATTAAGCGGCGATGCTATCTTCGCAAACGAGTGTTTCCAGCCGATTCGTGTGTGGGGCGTCGTGTCGGCTGCGTCAGAAGTTAAATGCGGGGGAATGCGGCATGGGGGCGAAAGAACCGCCACATCTAGAGGGCCATACCCAACGCGACGAGGAAGTCACAGTTGATGTCTTCGAAGTGTCAGGATCGATCAAGTGGTTCGATGCGTCAAAGGGTTATGGGTTTATCGTACCGGACGAGGATCTTCCCGACGTTCTCTTGCACGTGACGTGCCTGCGCCGCGACGGATTCCAGACGGCTTACGAGGGTGCGCGCGTGGTGTGCGAGGTGCTACGCCGGCCGAAGGGCCTGCAGGCGTTCCGCATCCGCGCCATGGACAATTCGACGGCGGTGCATCCGTCGCAATTGCCGCAGCGGACCCATGTGGTGGTCATCCCGGAGAGCGACTGGGAACGGGCCACGGTCAAATGGTTCAACCGCTTGCGCGGCTTCGGTTTTGTGACCCGCGGCGACCAGACTCTGGACATCTTCGTGCATATGGAGACGCTCAGGCGCTGCGGCTTTACCGAGCTCCGGCCCGGCCAAACACTGCTCGTGAAATTTGGCAGGGGGCCGAAGGGGCTCATGGCGGCGGAGCTCAAGCCGGACGGCTCGCCAGGACCATCCTCCCACTGACATTGCAGATTGTTGGCCGGCTAGCTCGCGGGGCTGCACTGTCTTTGTTGGCGCTTGGCATGTTTGCGCAAGCGAGCGGCTTCGCGGCCGGCATGGGCACGCTCGTGCTCAAGACCGAGAGCGGCGACCACAGCTTCACCATCGAGGTGGCGAGCACCAATCAGGAGCGCGCGCTTGGTCTGATGTTTCGCCGATCGCTGCCGGAGAATGGCGGCATGCTGTTCCTCTACGACCGGCCGCAGCCGGCAGCCATGTGGATGAAGAACACACTGATCCCGCTCGACATGGTGTTCATCTCAGCCGACGGCACGGTGCATCGCATCGAGCAGAATGCCGAGCCGCATTCCACGGCGCTAATTCCCTCGGAGGGGCCGGTCGTTGCCGTGCTCGAGCTGAACGGCGGAGAGGCTGCCAAGATCAGGCTGAAGCGCGGCGACAAGGTCCTTTATCCCGGCCTTGTTCAATAAGTAGGGCGACTTGCTCGACACTTCGGCCTAGCCTGTTGAGACTAGCTTAAGCCGCTCCCGCCAATTATGTATCCTCCAGCAAGCTGATCGGGGCATAGCGCAGTCTGGTAGCGCACCTGCTTTGGGAGCAGGGGGTCGCAAGTTCGAATCTTGCTGCCCCGACCATCGCTTGTTTGAAGAATGAGGAGCCGCATGGCCGCCCGCATCTATAAGCCCGCCAAGACCGCGATGCAGCAGGGCATGGCGGGCACGCGCGACTGGGTCTTGGAGTATGAGCCGGAGAAGCCGAAGCTGATCGAGCCGCTGATGGGCTGGACCAGCTCGACCGAGACCAAGCCGCAAGTGCGCATGAGCTTCGCCACCAAGGAAGAGGCTGTCGCCTTCGCCACGCGCCAGGGGATTGCCTTCCGCCTGGAGGAGCCGCAAAAGACGGCGCTGAGACCGAAGTCCTACGCCGAGAACTTCAAGTTCGGCCGGCTGGATCGCTGGACGCACTGACGGTCATCGTTTCGGGCTATAGTCTGAAGCCGATTTGCCTGAGGTCCCGTAGCTCAAGGGATAGAGCATCTGCCTTCTAAGCAGAGGGTTGAAGGTTCGAATCCTTCCGGGACCGCCAATGCTTCGCTTTAGCTGCGCCGGACCATAGAGGGAATGTCATGCGTTTTGTCATTGGGCTTCTTGCTCGCACTCCTGGTCTGCGATGCGGCCGCCGCGGAGCCCAAACTGGTGTTCGAGGTGAAGGGCCTGGAGCAACCTGAGTCGGTGGTCCAGGATCCGGCGACCGGCGCGCTCTATGTCAGCAATATCGTCGGCGCCGTCATGCAGAAGGACGGCAACGGCTATATCGCCAAGCTCAAGCCCGACGGCACGATCGCCACTAAATCTTGGGTCAAGGGTCTCAACGCCCCGACCGGATTGGCGCTGCACGATCGCACGCTTTACGTGGCCGATGTCGATGAGCTGATCGAGATCAACGTGGCCTCGGGCGAGATCGCCAAGCGCTATCCCGCTAAAGGCGCGATCTTCCTCAACGACGTCGCGGTCGGCGAGGACGGCACCGTCTACGTTTCCGACACGCCGATGAACACGATCTGGCGGCTGAAGGACGGGACCTTCGAGCCGTGGTTCGCCAACGATGTGTTGAACGGTCCGAACGGACTTCTCGTGCAGGACGGGAAGCTGATCGTCGCGTCGTTCGGCAAATTGCCGGGCGAGGGGCAGAAGCAAGAGCTGGGCGGCCTGCTTGCCGTCGACATCGAGAAGCAAGCGGTGAGCACCGTCGGCAGCAACGATAAGCTCGGCAATCTCGACGGCCTTCAGGCGCTTCAACCCGGCGTCTATCTGGTGACGGATTGGGCGGCAGGCGGGCTCTACCGCATCGACGCCAAAGGCAAGTACGACCGCCTGCTGAAGCTCGGCAAGGGCAGCGCCGACTTCGTCTACTTCCCCGACAAGAAGCTCGCGCTGATCCCGATCATGCTGAGCAACTCGCTCGTCGCCTACACGCTGGACTAGGTCGACACTCTGCGCCTTAACCGATGCTGCGGACCACACCGCCGTCGACGCGAACCGCCGCACCGGTCGTCGCCGACGCCGCCTCGCTACAGAGATAGACGACCGGGTTAGCCACTTCCTCGGGCGTAGCCCAGCGCTTGATGAGCGAGGAAGGCCTGAGGCTCTTGATCATCTCAACCTCCATCTCCTTCACGCTGATGCCGCGGTCCTTGGCCAAACTCTCCACAAACGCGGAGACGCCTTCCGTGAGTGTCGGCCCGGGCAGCACGGCGTTCACTGTCACGCCGGACCCGGCGATGCTCTCGGCGATGCCGCGCGACAACGCGAGCTGCGCCGTCTTGGTCATGCCGTAATGCACCATCTCCGCCGGAATGTTCAGCCCGGACTCCGAGGAGATGAAGATGATGCGGCCCCAATTCTGCTTCAGCATATGCGGCAGCAGCGCGCGCGAGAGCCGCACTCCGCTCATCACATTCACCTCGAAAAAACGGATCCAGTCGCTGTCGGGAATCTCGAGAAACGGCTTTGGCTCGAAGATGCCGGCATTGTTGATGAGAATATCGACCGGCCCGAGTTGCGCCAGCAGGCGATTGACCTCGGCGGCGCTGCCGACGTCGCCGGCGATGCCCGTCACCGACGCCTTCGTCTCGGCGCCGATGCGCTTCGCTGCTTCGCTGACTTTGGCTTCGCTCCGCCCGTTGACCACGACCGCGGCGCCTTCTCGCGCCAAGCCCTGCGCAATGGCGAAGCCGATGCCTTGCGTGGAGCCGGTGACGAGGGCGCGCTTGCCCCGGAGTTTAAAATCCATGGCGAAAAGTCCTTCCTGCTTTTGAGTGACGAGCCTAGGCGCGAAGCCGCGCGAACCCCGCGTCGAGATCGGCCTTCAGATCATCGACGTCCTCGAGCCCGATATGCAGGCGGAGCGCTGGCCCGTCGGCCTGCCACTCTGTCGCCGAGCGATAGTCTCGGGGGTCGAACGGAATGATCAGGCTCTCGAAGCCGCCCCAGGAATAGCCCATGCCGAACAGGCTTAAGCCATCGAGCATGGCGGCGAGCCTGTCATGCGCGACCGGCTTCAGCACGATCGAGAACAATCCTGAGGACCCGGTGAAATCGCGCTTCCAGATGGCATGGCCCGAATCCGAGGGAAGGCCGGGGTGGATCACCCGCGCCACCTCGGGCCGCGCGGCAAGCCAGCGCGCCATCTCCAGCGCCGATTTCTGATGGCGCTCGAGCCTCACGCCAAGGCTGCGCAAGCCCCGCAAGCCGAGATAGACGTCCTCGGGCCCGGGGCAAAGACCGAGCTCCTCATGCGTCTTGACGATCGCGCGTGAGGCGGCCTCCGTCGCGGTGACCGCGCCCAGCATCGCATCGGCATGGCCGACGATATATTTGGTCGCGGCATGGATCGACACGTCGGCGCCATGGGCGAACGATTTGAAGAACAGCGGCGTCGCCCAGGTATTGTCGAGAATGAGCACGGCGCCGGCTTCGTGCGCCGCCTTGGCGATGGCGGGTATGTCCTGCACCTCGAAGGTCTGCGAGCCGGGCAACTCGGCAAACACGGCCTTCGTCTTCTTGGTGATGAGGCTTGCGATGCCGGCGCCGATCAGCGGGTCGTAATAGATGATCTTGACGCCGAGCCGCTTCAGCACGCTGTCGCAGAAGCGCCGCGTCGGGCGATAGACGCTATCCGAGACGAGCAGCTCGTCGCCGCTTGAGACGAAAGCGAGCAGCGCCGTGACGATCGCCGACAACCCTGAGGGCGTGAGCAGCGTCCGGTGGCCGTCTTCGAGCTCGCAGATCGCTTCTTCCAGAGCCTTGACCGTCGGCGTGCCGAGCCGGCCATAGGTAAAGTCTTGAGCGTTGGCCTCGAGCGCCTCGACGGTGGGAAACAGAATTGTCGAGCCGCGATAGATCGGCGTGTTGACGAAGCCGTGGTAACGCGCGGGCTCGCGCCCGGCATGCACGAGCCGGGTCAGATCCTTTTGCTTCCTGGTCCGTTTGCTCATTTAGCCTCGGCCAGCGAGGGGAGCCGCATACGCGGTCCCTTAGCCAGTCTCGATGGGAAGGTTTTGGTCGGCGCCCCATTCCGACCAGGAGCCGTCATAGACAGCCGCTCTGCGATGACCGATCTCGGCAAGTCCGAGCGCAAGCACGCTTGCCGTGATGCCGGAGCCGCAGCTCGCCACCACGGGCTTGCTGAGATCGACGCCCGCTTCCTCGAACAGCCTCTCGATCTCGGGCGCGGCTTTGAGCGTGCCGTCCTTGTTGAGCAGCTTGGCGTAAGGGAGATTATGCGAGCCGGGAATATGGCCCGAGCGCAGTCCCGGCCGCGGCTCCGGCGCCTCGCCGGCGAACCGGTCGGCTGCGCGCGCATCGACGATCTCCGCCGACTTGTCCTTGAGCAGAGCCTTGATGTCGGAGACATCGCGCACAAGATCGAGATTACGCCGTGCCGTGAAGTGGCGCGTGGTGCGGCTTCGCGGCGGCCCGCTTTCGAGCGGCCGACGCTCCCGCTTCCATTTCGGCAGTCCGCCATTGAGCACGCTCACATCGTCGACGCCCATGACGCGGAAGGTCCACCACACGCGGGCGGCGCTGAACAGCCCGCTCGAATCGTAGACCACGATGCGCGAGCCGTCGCCGACCCCCATGCTGCGCATGCGCGAGGAGAATTTCTCGGGCGGCGGCAGCATATGCGGCAGCCCGCTCTTGGTGTCGGCGATCTCGTCGATGTCGAAGAAGATCGCGCCGGGAATATGCTCGGCGAGATATTCCTCATGCGCGTTCCGGTTCTCCGCCGGCATATGCCAAGAGGCATCGATGATGACGAGGTCGGGCGCATCGAGCTCGCGGGCAAGCTCGTCGGTCTCGGTCAGCCAGGTCTTCGTCTGCAACAAAGCGCAATCTCCAATCCAATTAAACGAATACGCGAGGCGCCGCCGTTTGGCCCTGGTCGAGCCATGCGGGGACCGGCAACCCCTTCTCACGCAGGAATTTGGGGTTGAACAGCCGGCTTTGGTAGCGGGTACCGTAATCGCAAAGCACCGTGACGATGGTATGGCCCGGGCCCAAATCCCGGGCAAGGCGGATCGCGCCTGCGACATTGATCCCGCTCGAGCCGCCAAGGCAGAGCCCTTCCTCGCTCAAAAGGTCAAATATGATGGGCAGGGCCTCGGCGTCCTGGATCTGGTAGGCCTCGTCGATCTTGGCCCCTTCGAGATTGGCGGTGATGCGGCCCTGGCCGATGCCCTCGGTGATGGAGCTGCCTTCGGCCTTGAGCTCGCCGTGCTTATAAAAATTGTAAAGCGCGGCGCCCATCGGATCGGCAAGGCCGATCACGACGTCCGGGTTGTGCTCTTTCAACCCCATCGAGACGCCGGCAAGCGTGCCGCCGGTACCGACCGCGCAGACGAAGCCGTCGACCTTGCCGCCAAGCTCCTTCCAGATTTCCTGCGCCGTCGTCTCGATATGCCCCTGGCGGTTGGCGACATTGTCGAACTGGTTGGCCCAGATGGCGCCGTTCGGCTCGGTCGCCGCCAGCTCCTCGGCGAGCCGGCCGGAATATTTCACGTAATTGTTCGGATCCTTGTAGGGGACGGCGGGGACCTCGATCAGCCGCGCGCCGGTGAGCCGGAGCATCTGCTTCTTCTCGTCGGACTGGGTCTCGGGGATGACGATGACGGTCTTCAGCCCCAGCGCGTTGCCGACCAGCGCAAGGCCGATGCCGGTGTTGCCGGCCGTGCCCTCGACCACCGTGCCGCCCGGCTGCAAGCGCCCCGAATTCAGCGCATCGCGAATGATGAAGAGCGCGGCGCGGTCCTTCACCGACTGGCCGGGATTCATGAACTCGGCCTTGCCGAGGATCGTGCAGCCGGTCTCCTCGGACGCGCGCTTGAGCTTGATCAGCGGGGTGTTGCCGATCGCCTCGATGATGCCGTTGCGGATGGACACTGGGGGCCTTTGAGACTTTCGTTATTCGACGGCAAACTAATGAGCGGGAGGGATGCAAGCAAGACGCGGAAATTTCAAGGAAAGCAACCGGACGGGAAGATGATTCCAGTCCGGTCGAGGGGTGAGGTTTGGACTTAAGGTCCATCCAGCGAGTCCTGGCGTCCCTTGATCAGCTCGCAATGCTCGCTGAGCGATTTGATCTCATCGCCTTTCATCAACCGCGTCAGCGGGTTCCATTTGAGACTGTCGAGCCTCCGACAATCGGCCATGGCTTGCTTGAGCGTCTCCACTGTCTGATCGAGTGGCATCGCATTGAGAGCCTCTTCAGACGGAAGGCGTGAGCCGATCTCGGCGATCTCCGTGCGAGCGGCGCGATAGCTCCAATCGACCCAAGCGCCTATAGCGATAATGAGAAGCGCCAAGATCAGTCCAAGTCGTTTCATGAGCTCACTCTTTCCTACGGGTCGCTTAGTGCAGAGCTACGCTGTCGATGGCCCGTGCCACCTTCTCGGCGGGCCAGGTCGAAGGCGTGCCCGGCGCATCGAGCGGCGAAGCGATGTCGGTCCCCCGTCCAGCGCCTGACAGCGTCACGCTTCCTGCCTGGTTCGAGACGCTGACCTCGCCCTCGATAAGAAAGACTCCGAATTTCGCATCGATCGGCCCGCCCCAGAACTCGGTGCCGCGCACGCCGATGTCGGCCACCGGCGTCGACACCGCGATCTTCCTGTCTTTGAGTCCCTGGATCTTGCCGGTGGCGAAGCGGAACGCACCCTTGGTCGCTTGCAGCACCGTCTCGCCGACCCCCTGACCGGGGTCGTACACATAGCGGTCGATCGTCACGCTGGCATGCTCGCCCAGCGTAAGCACGGTGCTATCGCGGAAAATGACCTGCAGCCGCGCGCCGGCTCCGGTGCGAAGCTCGTCTCGCAGATGCACTTCCGTGCCGACCTGCGCCGTGGTGGCGCCGGACAGCGAAATGACTTGGGCCTGGTTCTCGACCTTGTTCACCAGGCCGACCCCGCCTAAATCCTCGGTCTCAGCCGCGACCGCAAGACCGGCCGCGACCAGCACGGCAACAGGGCCAAGCAGGCGCAGGAGCTGGAATTGAGCGTGCATCTCGTGCTTATGGCTCGGGCTTGCGCCGTCCCCTTGCGTTGCAGCGGGACGAGGGGCGGCATAAATGAAGGGGCCGCATCATAGACGAGAGGCGGCGACGGACGTAAGGGGTTGCCCGAGCGGGCTTGCTGGGGTAGCAGCCGAGGAATCCGCCGTGTTATAGACCGCCGGGTCGAAGCGGGACGCGACCTCTTAAAGCGGGCGTGGTGGAACTGGTAGACACGCCAGATTTAGGTTCTGGTGGCTTCGGCCGTGGGGGTTCAACTCCCTCCGCCCGCACCAAGCATGATTGCGAGAACGATGCCGAATTCCGCTTGGTGCTCGCCCCAGCGGACATGACGGAAGCAGATTGAGGACAGAATGAACGTCACCGAGACGAATACGGAAGGTTTGCGCCGCCAATTGAAGGTGGTGATCGGGGCCGATGAGCTTGCAGCAGCGCCTCTCGGCGCGGCTTGACGAGCTCAAGGGCAAGGCACGCCTGAAGGGCTTCAGGCCCGGCCACGTGCCGAAGGAGCATTTGCGCAAAGTCTATGGCCGCTCGGTGATGGCCGAAGTGGTGCAGCAGGCTGTCGCCGAGACGAGCCGCGATGCACTGTCGCAGCGCGAGGAGCGCCCTGCCTTTCAGCCGACCGTCGGCGCTGCCCGAGGACGAGGCTGAGATCGACCGGATCTTCGCCGGCACCAGCGACCTCGCCTATACGCTCTCCTTCGAGGTGCTCCCGAAATTCGAGCTGATGGATTTCAAGAAGATCGCGCTCGACAAGCCGGTCGCCGCGGTGACCGACGCCGACATCGACGCATCGATCGACCGCATCCGCGCCGCCAATCAGCGCTACCAGCCGAAGGACGGCGAGGCCCAGACCGGCGACCGCCTGGTGATCGATTTCGTCGGCTCGATCGACGGCACGCCCTTCGAGGGCGGCTCGACCGAGGATGCGCCGGTCGTGCTCGGCAGCGGCAATTTCATCCCCGGCTTCGAGGAGGGACTGACCGGCGCGCGTGCCGGCGAGGAGCGCGAGGTCGAAGCGACGTTCCCCGAGGCCTATCCGGAGGCGAAGCTTGCCGGCAAGACGGCGCGCTTTGCCGTCAAGGTCAAGGAGGTGGGCGCGCCGGAGACGCCGCCGCTCGATGAAGAGTTCGCCAAGGGTCTCGGCGTCGAATTGGTCGAGAAGCTGCGCGAGACGGTGAAGCAGCGGCTGGAGCAGGACCGGGCAGGCGCCTCGCGCCTCAAGGTCAAGCGCGCGCTGCTCGATGCGCTCAACGACGGCCATAATTTCGAGCTGCCGCCGACCCTCGTCGACAACGAGTTCCAGGCCATCTGGCAGCAAGTGACCGCCGATCTCGAGCGCTCCAAGCGGAGCTTCGAGGACGAAGGCACCACCGAGGAGAAGGCCCGCCAGGAGTACCGCGACATCGCCGCGCGCCGCGTCAGGCTTGGGCTGATCCTGTCGGAGGTCGGCTCCCGCAATCAGATCACCGTCACCGACGAGGAGGTGAGCCGCGCGCTGCTCGAGCGCGTCAGGCAGTTCCCCGGGCAGGAGCGCAAGGTCTACGACTATTATCGCAGCAACCCGCAGCTCCTCGCCGAGCTCAGGGCGCCGATCTTCGAGGACAAGGCGGTGGACTACGTCCTCGAGCTTGCCAAGGTGACGGACACCAAGGTGACGCCGGAGGAGCTTTACGCCGATCCCGACGCCGATCACGAGCATCATCACCACGATCATGACCATGATCATGACCACCATGATCACGACCACGATCATGACCACGGCCATCACCACCATGGACATGATCACGACCACGGTCACGAGCATGATCACGCGCCGAAGAAGCGCGGCAAGAAGAAGGCCTGAGGCGCAAGCGAGAGGGCTTCACCACCCCTCTTTTGTTTGGGCGCACGGCTCCATATGTAGTAGGACGAAACGAGACGACAGCGGACAGATTCGCGAGAGCCCCGATCGAGGCCTCAAGCCTTCCAGCCTTAGGACCATGATGAGAGATCCGGCCGACATCTATATGAACACGCTTGTGCCCATGGTGGTCGAGCAGACCAATCGGGGCGAGCGCGCCTACGACATCTATTCGCGGCTCCTCAAGGAGCGCATCATCTTCGTGACCGGGCCGATCGAGGACTACGTGGCCTCGCTCATCACCGCGCAGCTTCTGTTTCTCGAGGCCGAGAACCCGAAGAAAGAGATCTCCATGTATATCAACTCGCCGGGCGGCGTCGTCACCTCCGGCATGGCGATCTACGACACCATGCAGTTCGTGCGGCCTCCCGTCGCCACGCTCTGCATCGGCCAGGCGGCCTCGATGGGCTCGCTTCTGCTCTGCGCTGGCGAGAAGGGCATGCGCTATGCGCTGCCGAACGCCCGCATCATGCTGCACCAGCCCTCCGGCGGCTTCCAGGGCCAGGCGAGCGACATCGAGCGCCACGCCGAGGACATCATCAAGATGAAGCGGCGGCTCAACGACATCTATGTCCGCCATACCGGGCAGGACTACGAATTCATCGAGCGAACGCTCGACCGCGACTATTTCATGTCCGCGGAGGAGGCTCGGACCTTCGGCCTGGTCGACGAGGTGATCAGCAAGCGCCATCCGCTGGAAGAGAAGGTGGAAAAGCTCACGCCGGTATCGTAGGGCCGGAGCCGGCCTCGAAGTTGTGCGCACAGGTTCCCGTTAGGGCTAACCGGCGAAATTCGGGCTTGAGTGCGGTGGCGTCACGCTAAAGCACGCAGCGCGCATGGGAAGCGAATCGTGTGGGTTACCTCCCGCGCGTGGGAGATCCGGGATTAATCAATCCTTGATCAGTGCCGCCATAGCATGCTGAGATTGCCCTTCGGGCAGCTTTCGCCGGAGGAGGGGGCTCACACTTGCGAGGCGGCAAGACGAAACAATGGCGATAGGACCGCTTCGGGCCGCCGCCGCATAACGATTGGACTGGAAGAACGAATGAGCAAGGTGAGCGGAACCGACTCCAAGAACACCCTCTACTGCTCCTTCTGCGGCAAGAGCCAGCACGAGGTGCGCAAGCTCATCGCCGGGCCGACCGTGTTCATCTGCGATGAATGCGTCGAGCTTTGCATGGACATCATCCGCGAGGAGAACAAGAGCTCGCTGGTGAAGTCGCGCGACGGCGTGCCGACGCCGATGGAGATTTGCGCCGTCCTCGACGACTACGTGATCGGCCAGGATTACGCCAAGCGCGTGCTCTCCGTGGCCGTGCACAACCACTACAAGCGGCTCAACCACTCGAGCAAGAATTCAGACGTCGAGCTCGCCAAGTCGAACATCCTGCTGATCGGCCCCACCGGCTGCGGCAAGACCTTGCTGGCGCAGACCTTGGCGCGCATCCTCGACGTGCCCTTCACCATGGCCGACGCCACGACGTTGACCGAGGCGGGCTATGTCGGCGAGGACGTCGAGAACATCATCCTCAAGCTGCTTCAGGCCGCCGACTATAATGTCGAGCGGGCGCAGCGTGGCATCGTCTATATCGACGAGGTCGACAAAATTAGTCGGAAATCCGACAATCCGTCGATCACCCGCGACGTGTCGGGCGAGGGCGTGCAACAGGCCCTGCTCAAGATCATGGAAGGAACCGTCGCTTCGGTGCCTCCGCAAGGCGGCCGCAAGCACCCGCAGCAGGAGTTCCTCCAGGTCGACACAACCAACATTCTCTTCGTCTGCGGCGGCGCCTTCGCCGGGCTTGAGAAGATCATCGCTTCCCGCGGCCGCTCGACCTCGATCGGCTTCGGCGCCAAGGTGGAAGCCGCCGATGACCGCCGGACCGGCGACATTCTCAAAGGGGTCGAGCCCGAGGATCTGTTGAAATTTGGCTTGATCCCCGAGTTCATCGGCCGCGTTCCCGTGATCGCCACGCTCGACGATCTCGACGAGGAAGCGTTGATGCGGATCCTGACCGAACCCAAAAATGCCTTGGTCAGGCAGTATCAGCGTCTGTTCGAGATGGAAGACGTCCAGCTCAGCTTCGCCGAGGAGGCGATGCGCACTATCTCGCGGAAGGCGATCGACCGGAAAACCGGCGCTCGGGGCTTGAGATCGATCATGGAAGGCATCCTGCTCGACACGATGTTCGAGCTGCCGAGCCTCCGCGGCGTGGAAGAGGTCGTGATCAGCTCAGAGGTGGTCGAGGGCAAGGCCCGTCCCTTGCGCATTTACTCCGACCGCCACGAGGAGCTGGGCACCAGCGCCTGACGGGGATTGGCATCATTCCTGCTTGCGGGGTAGGGCGAATCCCACTCACAATGAGCGGGAAAATCACGGCTCCAGCCGAAGGAATCGGCACTTGACGGCGACTGGGCCGGTCGCCACCTACGCTAGCTGGCAAGCTAACTTGCCACAGGGCCGGCGCCCTCTTTTGCTTGATACTCGGGAACAGCCGGCTCTTGGGGAGGGGTCTGAAGCGGCAGATCGGTCTCAGCGGTCCTGCCCAACCAAGAAAGCGACGGAACTGCCATGACCGAATCGAAGCCGTCCACGACAAAAGAAGGTGCGCCGGAGCTCTATCCGGTCCTGCCGCTGCGCGACATTGTCGTCTTCCCCTACATGATCGTGCCGCTGTTCGTCGGCCGCGAGAAGTCGATCGCCGCCCTTGAAGAGGTGATGCGATCCGACAAGCAGATCCTGCTCGTGGCGCAGAAGAACGCGAGCGACGACGAGCCGGCGACCGACGGCATCTACACCATGGGCACGCTGGCCTCGGTGCTGCAGCTCCTGAAGCTGCCCGACGGCACGGTGAAGGTGCTGGTCGAAGGCACGCGCCGCGCCGCCATCCGCCGCTACACCGGCAATGAGAACTATTTCGAGGCCGAAGTCGAGCGCGTCGCCGAGACCGTCGGCGCTGAGGACGAGATCGAGGCGCTTGCGCGCTCCGTCGTGTCGCAGTTCGAGAGCTATGTGAAGCTCAACAAGAAGATCTCGCCCGAGGTGCTCGGCACCGCGAGCCAAATCGAGGACTATTCCAAGCTCGCCGACACCATCGCCTCGCATCTCGCCATCAAGATCGCCGAGAAGCAGCAGATCCTCGAGGTCACCTCGGTGTCCGAGCGGCTCGAGCGCGTCTTCACGCTGATGGAGAGCGAGATCTCCGTACTGCAGGTCGAGCGCAAGATCAGGAGCCGCGTCAAGCGTCAGATGGAGAAGACGCAGCGCGAGTATTACCTGAACGAGCAGATGAAGGCGATCCAGAAGGAGCTCGGCGACAGCGAGGAAGGCCGCGACGATCTTGCCGAGATCGAGCAGAAGATCGAGAAGACCAAGCTGTCCAAGGAAGCCCGCGAGAAGGCGCTGGGCGAGCTGAAGAAGCTCCGCCAGATGAGCCCGATGTCGGCCGAGGCCACCGTCGTGCGCAACTATCTCGACTGGCTGCTCACCATCCCGTGGGGCGTCAAGGGCAAGATCAAGCGCGACCTCGACGAGGCGCAGAAGACCCTCGACGAGGATCATTACGGGCTTGAGAAGGTCAAGGACCGCATCATCGAGTATCTCGCGGTGCAGAACCGCACCAACATGCTGAAAGGCCCGATCCTTTGCCTGGTCGGCCCTCCCGGCGTGGGCAAGACCTCGCTCGGCAAGTCGATCGCGCGCGCCACAGGCCGCGAGTTCGTGCGCATGAGCCTGGGTGGGGTGCGTGACGAGGCCGAGATCAGGGGCCACCGCCGCACCTATATCGGCTCGATGCCCGGCAAGGTGATCCAGTCGATGCGGAAGGCGAAGAAGATCAATCCGCTGTTCCTGCTCGACGAGGTCGACAAGATGGGCGCCGATTTCCGCGGCGACCCGGCTTCGGCCCTGCTCGAGGTGCTCGACCCAGAGCAGAACCACACCTTCAACGACCACTATCTGGAGGTCGACTACGATCTCTCCAACGTGATGTTCGTCACCACGGCGAACACGCTCAACATTCCTCCCGCCTTGATGGACCGCATGGAGATCATCCGTATTGCGGGCTACACCGAGGACGAGAAGATGGAGATCGCGCGGCGCCATCTGATTCCAGCCATGACCAAGGCGCACGGCCTTGAGGCTGAGGAGTGGAGCCTCGAGGACGATGCGCTGAAGGAGATCATCCGCCGCTACACGCGGGAGGCCGGCGTGCGCAATCTCGAGCGGGAGATCGCCAAGCTTGCCCGGAAGTCCGTCAAGGAGCTGCTCACCAGCAAGAAGAAGGTGATCAAGATTACGCTCAAGAATCTCGAGGACTATCTCGGCATCCAGAAATACCGCTATGGCGAGGCCGAGCTCGAGGATCAGGTCGGCGTGGTCACCGGTCTTGCTTGGACCGAGGTCGGCGGCGAGCTTCTGACTGTCGAAGGCGTGATGATGCCGGGCAAGGGCAAGATGACCGTGACCGGCAATTTGCGCGATGTAATGAAGGAATCGATCCAGGCGGCCAACGCCTATGTGCGCTCGCGCGCCGTCGATTTCGGCATCGAGCCGCCTTTGTTCGAGAAGCGGGACATCCACGTGCACGTGCCTGAGGGGGCGACCCCTAAGGATGGCCCCTCGGCCGGCGTCGCCATGGTGACCGCCATCGTCTCGCTGATGACCGGCATTCCGGTGAAGCGCGAGGTCGCCATGACTGGCGAGATCACGCTTCGCGGTCGGGTGCTGCCGATCGGCGGGTTGAAGGAGAAGCTGCTTGCCGCGCTCCGCGCCGGAATCAAGACGGTGATCATCCCTGACGAAAACGCCAAGGATCTCACGGAGATACCGGACGAGCTGAAGAACGTCCTGGATATCCGCCCCGTGTCGCGCATGGAGGAGGTGCTGAAGATCGCCTTCACGCGGCTACCCCAGCCGATCGTCTGGGGGGAGGAGGAGGGCGAGGAACAGGCTCAGGTCGTTCCTCCCAAGGACGATTCGCTGCCTGGCGTCACCGCGCATTAATTGGCGGAAAACGGCCGTTTTCGCCGTTGATTTGCCTCAATTCAGTGGTCCGGCTCTGTGCACAGAGTCGGACCATTTTTGTTGATTTTCCGGGTTTTTTGCGCCAGTCATACACGACTTGTTTGTGAATCGGAGCGTACCCAAGGCCTCGAGGGCGAAACACCCTCTCGATTGGGGCCCGAGCGAAAGGATCATGACCCGTGAACAAAGCTGAGCTGGTCGCCCACGTGGCGAAGGAATCTGATCTGTCGAAGGATGCGGCCGAGAAGGCCGTGGACGCGACGTTCAAGAACATCGAGAAGGCCCTAAAGGGTGGAGACACCGTGCGGATCGTCGGCTTTGGCAATTTCCAGGTCGCGCAACGCAAAGCCTCCACCGGCCGCAATCCGCGCACCGGCGCCGAGGTGCAGATCCCGGCGTCCCGCGTGCCGAAATTCCGGGCGGGCAAGGCTCTGAAAGAGGCCTGCAACAGCTAGGCCCTTGAGCCGGACGAATTCTTGAGGCGGAGCCTTGCTGAGGTAAGGCTTCGCCTTTTTGTTTGCATCGTTTCCCATGCCGATCCGGGGTAGCTTGCTCTACCCGTGCGGGGTCAAGGGCGGTTAGCTCAGCTGGAAGAGCGCCTGGTTTACACCCAGGAGGTCGGCAGTTCGAGACTGTCACCGCCCACCAGCGCTTCCACGTCCATCTCTCGCATGCTCCCGGAGGTCTCGATGCGGTGCGTCCTTGCCGCTTTGGCTATGTTCGGCTCCCTCGCCCTGTTGCACCCTATTGTGGGGCTGTCAGCGGCTCCCCTCGACCTCGACAACGTGATGCCCGAAGAGCCGCCGGAGCAGCTTTGCGACCGGCTTGCCGCCAACCCCTTCATGGGCTTCGGTCCCGACGAATGGGGCAAACCCTTTCAGGCGATCGATCCCTATCGCGCAATCCCCGCGTGCAGCGAGGCCATCAAGCGCCATCCGGACGAGCGCCGCTATAAGCTGCAATTGGCGCTTGCCGAGATCGCCGGCGACAAGAAGGAACAGGCAAAGCTGCTGCTTGATGAGCTGATCGCGCAGGGCAATACCTCGGCGATGCTCTCTCTCGCCTTCATCTCGCCCGACGCCGAAGCCGCCGAGCTGATGCATAAGGCCGCCGCCGCTGGCGATCCGAACGCCATGATGCTGTTCGCCATGGCGCAACTGACCGGAAAGGGCGTGGCCAAGAACGAGATCGACGGCATCCGCATGCTTCGGCTTGCCGCCGAGAACGGCTCGACGCGCGCCATGCTCATCCTCGGCCATTTCTATAAAGATGGCTCTTACGGCATCGGCTTCAATCTAACCGAATCCATTCGCCTGATCGCCGAGGCGGCCAAGCGCGGCGATCCGGCCGCTGTGAACATTCTTCGCAGTTTGGAGGAAGAAAACAGCAACAAGACGACTGAGCCGCAATAACAGCGTTTCGCCGCCCCGGTTTACCCCGGGGCCGTTCATGTCCCAAAGTTGACGCCGAAGGATCAGGCGACTTAGCCATCGCCTTGACTTGGCGAATCCGACACCGTACATGCTGCAAGTCGCCTCTTGCCGCCGGACGGCCCGTAAGGGGGTGTAGCTCAGTCGGTTAGAGCGCCGGCCTGTCACGCCGGAGGCCGCGGGTTCGAGTCCCGTCACTCCCGCCATTTTTTGATGGCGTTCCAACTTTCCAGACCGGCGCGTTCCAACTTTTGATCATCATCCGTTCTCCCTGAGCTTAGTGCGGCCGCGACGGCGAGCTACCATCACGCTCTGAATGGTCGTGAGGTTTACGGGGCAATAAGTAGCGAATAGAGCGTTAGAGGCGCTGAGCGTATTTCCCATAGCGTGTGCCAGAGCGGCAGGCGTGGCTTCGCCCGCGATAGCCTCATGAGCCCCGCTGCGCCGGAAATCGGCCAGGGTGCGCGTTTCACGTTCGCCAAATGCGGCAATGCGCACAGTTCGGAAATCGTCGCCCAGGGTGTCCTTCGAGTAGGGCGCGCCGCTCCGATTGCGGAAGATATAAGCCTCGCCGTGCAACTCGACGCGAAGCTTCCCCCAAGTATGCTTGCATGGCAACCAGGGCCCGGTCATTGAGAGCACCACCGACCGGCTTGCCCGTCTTGCTACGCTCGGCAAAGAAAGCCGCTCCACGTCCATCTCTGGCAAGCTGAGAGGCCCTGAGAGCCCGCACGTCCCCAGCCTCACCTTCCAGTCCATGTCCCTCGGCAGCGCGCCCTTGCGCGGCAGAGTTGCGAACTCCAAGGGAGGGGTCAGCCTCCCGCATACAATAGCCGAGCGCCGCAGAAACTTTCCAGAGGGCTCGCCAGATCTTGAGCACGCATACTCGAATTTGTTAAATCTGTTAACGAGGTCTATCGCGCCTCGCCATGACCTATCGCAACGAGAAGGCTATGAAATTCGTCGAGCCCCTTGCCAAGGAACTTGAAGCATCGATTTTTATGCCGCTGGATCTCCAGACCGAAGGCTCGCTGGAGGCCATCTTCGAGCAGATCGAAAAACAGTGGGGCAGACTTGATATTTGCCTACACTCCATCGCCTTCGCTCCGAAGTCTGATCTGCAAGGCCGCGTGACGGACTGCTCCAAGGAAGGCTTCCTGCTCGCCATGGAGGTGTCCTGCTGGTCGTTCATCCGCATGGCGAAACTGGCCGAGCCGCTTATGAAAGACGGTGGCACGCTTTCCACCATGACCTATTACGGGTCCCAGATGGTGGTAGAGAATTACAACATTATGGGACCCGTCAAAGCGGCACTCGAAGCCGTCACGCGATATCTTGCGGCAGAACTTGGACCCAAAGGCATCAGGGTGCATGCAATTTCGCCTGGTCCGCTCAAGACCCGTGCTGCGTCTGGCATAACCGATTTCGATAAGTTGGTCTTGAAGGCTCAGTCGAAGGCGCCCGCCCGCAGCCTAGTGTCCATCGAGGATGTTGGCGTGGCGGTAGCCTTCCTCTCAATGAATGGCGCCAAGCTGATTACTGGCGAGACACTTTATATCGATGGTGGCTATCACATCATCGATTGAGAACGTTGATGGATCCGCAAAACTATACCGCCAGTGAGACATTGAAGGATGGCACTCCGGTAACAATTCGGGCCATCCGTCACGATGATGGCAACACCATCCTGGATGCGTTCAAGAACCTGGATCGAGACTTGGTTTACCGACGCTTCTTCAGCCCAAAGAAAGATCTGACGGCCGCGGAGCTTGAGCAGCTGACCGACGTGGATTTCAGCCAAGTGGTTGCATTGGTGGTCACCACGCAAGCAGAGGAAGGCGAATTTCTCATTGGCGGAGGACGCTACGCGCGCGACGGTGTTGTCTCGGTTGGCGCCGAGATCGCCTTTACGACCGACATCAACTACCGGGGCTTTGGTATCGCGGGTCTAATCTTGAGGCATCTCGTACGAATTGCTCGAGAAGCCGGCTTATCGCGGTTTGAGGCGGATGTGCTCGCGGAAAATCAGCCCATGCTTGCTGTCTTTCGGCACAGCGGCTTGCCGATGCAACTTCGCCGGGATGGTGGCGTCCTACACGTGATGCTTTCGCTTCAACCGGATTTAAGCCCCTGATGGACTGGCAAGCTCCAGGCCAAGTTATCACGCTGTGTGGATTGTCGCCCATTTGCGGCGGCGCGCGTCAACGCCAAGGTCGAATGACCTGCCACTCAATGGCGAAGATGGATCATTCCCGAGATACCGAAGGTCTCTGCGGTGCGGGAGAAAGAACCGAAAGCGAAATGAAATCAACGACGATTTTTGAAAGTGGTGGGCCGGGAGGGCTAGAACATAAGCCCAAGGCTCACGGCCTCGCTGGACACCACGCCGCCAGGCGTCGCTTGCACCTCGATTGAGAGCGCCCGGCGTTCGCCGACCATCGACGCGGCAAGACTGGCACACAGCTTCGTCAGATAAGGCCCGATCTCGATCCTTTCGTTTAGCCCAGAGGCTTGCAGCTGTTGTTGCACCGTCGCCACCGACATGACGCGTTGGTGGGCATCTTGGAGGTGGAGACGCGTCTCTTCCGATTGCACAGTCCTAGCCTTGAGCAGGAGAATGCTGGCGATAATTTGAAGACTGTTGGCAACGCGGTCCTGCATCTCCTGCAGCAGAATTTCCTTGGCTTGAAGCAGATCGTCCTTTTCTCGATCGGCCTCGCGACGCCGCGTCACGTCCTCGATAGCCAGAAGAATGGCGGACACGGAACCGTCCTCGTCAAACACCCGGCGCGCGTCGAGCAGCATCACGCGCCAGCCGATCGAGGGGAATACGTGCTCCACCTCATAGGCGTCCACGGTGCGGCGTTTCGGGATGACGTCTTCGAGGAGCGCGCGGAGCCCCGGGGATGTTCCACTGTCCGTCCCCCAGATCGAAGATCAGCTTGCCTTGTGTCTTGCGCGGGGTCACCGCGAACGTCCGGTAGAACGAGCGGCTTGCCGCGATCACGCGCAAGTCCGGATCGAGCACAAGTAGGGGCTCGCGTATGGCGTCAACGATGGCCTCGGCCAAGTCATGCCCACGCGCGATGTCGATGAAAGGATTGCGCTTGGCCACGCTCAAGAACGCCCTATCGTTCGATCTGTGTGGAGTGCAAATTGTGCGAAACCGAACATAGCCGCCCGGAAAGGAAACGGTCTCCGGGAAAAGGTGAGGCCTCCGCTGTTTCTCCTCGGCGCCCTATTCGGCAAGCTTATGGAGGACAGTGGCTCCGTCTCATTTCCGCTTTTGGCACTTAGCGGACGTTCATGCCGACGCTGAGCTTGTCCGCCAGGAGGAGGTAAAGCGGACAAAGGCTTATGCCGACAAGGCACGGTAGACCGACGCCTTCGACAGTGAGGTTTGCCGCATAATCTCCGGCACTGTCTTGCCAGACTTCTTCAGCTTCCTCACTTGCTGGATCGTTTCAGGGATCAGGAGAGGCTTGCGTCCGAAGCGCGTTCCGCGCTCGCGCGCCTTCTTGATCCCATCCATCTGTCGCTCACGGCGTATGTCATTCTCGAACTCCGCGATCAGCGCCAGAATGCCCATGATGAGCTTGCCCGTGCGCGAGCTGGTGTCGATTGACGGATCATCGATGACCTTGAATGCAACGCCCTTGTGGGCAAGCTGCGAGACGATGCGGTAGAGGTCCGACGTTGAGCGCGCGAGGCGATCAATCTTGGTCACCAAGAGCGTGTCACCTTCTCTCAGGTACTCAAGGCAACGCTTCAGCTCTGGTCGGCCAGCATCAACGCCTGAGCGCTTCTCCTTAAAGACCTTATCGCAGCTAGCGCCTTCGAGTTTCTCAAGCTGAACGGCGAGGTCCTGGCCGGTGCTGCTCACCCTTGCGTAGCCCACGGTCGGCATCGGCGGTTCCTTTTTCCCTTAAACGTTGTGAGAAGCGCATTAAGAGACGTATTTTGGAACGCGTCAAGCGCTCGTTTAGACAGACCCGGAAGGCAACGGTGACACGCTGTCTTCTGTGGTGTCACCTACGCCCACGCTGATGTCACAAGCAAGCCCGCGCAGCCACCTACGTCGAACGTCGGACGCAGCATTATCCAGCGTCGGCATTAAACGTGAGCGAGACACCTGTTCGCGTTCAAGAATTTGCGACAGTTCAGTCACCTGCTCTCGCGGCAAAATCATTTTTCTCAAAACTGTAGTCGCAACATCGGACCCCGCGAGAAGCTGCTCCAATGAAGGTCGCTGACCCCCATTCTGCATGAAGTAAACTCCCGATGCGCGGATGCAGGTGAACAATCCAGATTGCGCTGCAAGGTAGGGATTGTCGCGAATTGGCGGGTGCAGAATTCCGATGCGCGGTTTGACCTCAAGGGGCCCTCGAGGTCCATTCGGAAAAATCACGCCAGGGCATCTAACCGTCTCCGCGAGGCTTCTATGAAGAGCCCAAACAGCCATGTCAGCCTTTGGTTCGGCACCAATGGCTTCGACGGCGAAAAATGCCGCACTAATCGGATCAAGTGTCCAATCGAGCAAGCGTGTCGGCAGGCCATGCTGCTGCGCTAAGGCAAGCTCCATCGGCACATCGGAGTAACCAAGAAACTCATCGTTTACGAGCGGTGCCTTGCCTCCTCCAAGCATCCAATGGGGGGAGGCTGCTGGATCGGCCGGGAGGTGCGGGACGGGAATGGAAGGCCGAGGCTATTGCAAGCGGAGGAGGAAATCGTGAACTGGCAGGAGTTCTGCCGTTGCCTCTATTGCGAGGTGCTCCTGCAATTGAGCATCATTCTCACCAAATTGGGCAAGGCCTGTCTCAAAATTAGGAGGAAGGAACCAAATCAATGCTTGTGAAGGTCTGACGTGTTCAAATCGGCTGGCCGCTTCCTTTCTGCTCGCCGCTAAAATCTCGTTCCCCTGACGCCACGCAGAGGGCAACAACTGATAGTTTTCATGCGAATGGCCTCTAAAGACCCACGGCATACGCGGGCCTTCCCACCATTGTGGGTGAGAGCGGCGGAGCGCGTCTACAAAGTCGCGAGCTGTCTCAACACGCCACGTTACTATACCGGGCTGTCCCTCAGTCCAATGAGGCTCTGCCATCTCCGATTTCTCCTGATGCCCGGGCAATCAAAGAGTTTTTGAGAAACGCTGACCTGGACCATCCTTCGGCAGCGCCTGCGGCGGCGAAGACACTCGCCATCACTGAGGCGCGCTGATCGGCTGACGTTGCAATTTGAACCTGTCCCGCCAAATACGCTTCAGCCGCGCGGTTTATCTCTATCGCGAAGTCGTCTTTGATCTTGGAAAAATCCATGATCTCAACCTCCGAGGCCACTCGCGGAAAGTTTCGCCGGATATGACGAGGCAATCCAATCTAACCAATGCAGGACATGCGAAAAGGGCGACTGCAAGTTTTGGGTAAATTCAAGCTGCCCACCCTGAGTAATTGCGCGGCTCTGGCTCGCGGTATCGCTCACCTTGCGCCTCTCACCACCGGCGAAGGTGAGTAGGAAAGCGTCGGCCAGATCAGGTGAGCGCAGACCTCGCTTCTTCATGTCCGCCTTACTCTCCACCACCATCTTGCCGGTCGAGCTGAAGGTGTAAGTGGGCGCGGTCAGCTCAGCGATCAGAGCATCGTCCTGCGGCATCGAGCACGCCCTTCTCCTGGAACCACTCACGACCCTTAAACCACAGCTCATCGCGGAGACGCATGCAGTTCTCGCGAGTCTGCAGCAGCCTCGCCGACATTGATCGCTTTCACCGGCAGGCCCAGCTCTTTGCAGCGGTCGTAGACGCCAGCGCCGAGACCAATCGCATCGATGAGATTTCGCACATGGCCTCATGTCGTAGTGCGTCGCGTCGTATTCGGCTTTGATCTTGCCAACTGTCGCCATCAGGTCGGTGCTGTTCCAGGACTTAATGGGCTCCAGCAACTGATTGGCCTGGCGCTTAGCTAGAGCTGTTCTGTCATCGCCGAAGCGCGCCACATCCACGCCCCACACCGGATAATAAGAGAGCGCTGACACATTCCGCCCCACCGCAGACAAGACCAGCTCCAGAGGAATGACTGTCTCGTCGTCTGCCGTTGGGAACTCACCAAGGACGCGCACGCGCCACGCATTCGAGCTGTCTCCGTACTTGGCCTTAATGTCTTCGATGTGCCCCTGGGCCCTCGGGACATCGAGGCAGCTCACATGCATCGTGTGCCAGCGGCTCCTGAGCGAGTGGTGCGTGTCGTGGAAGAAGCCAGAGGTGCGTGTGGGATTGCCAGCCATTACCACCTTGGCTCCTGGCGTCGAGAGCGCGCCCAGACCGACCTCAAATACGACGTCAGGGATGCCTGACGCCTCGTCGATCAGAAACAGGAGGTGCTCCGCGTGGAAGCCTTGCAGGGCCTCGGGGTTATCCTTTGAGGCCGTGCGCCTGACGGCAAATGCGCCTTCTGGGTCTTGCACGACCACGACGCGCTCTGCCTGCACGTCGATCATGGCCTTGAGCGCATCTGGAAGCTGCCTGTGCCACTTGGCGATCTCAGGCCAAATGGTATCGCGCAGCTGATCCTGAGAGTTCGCAGCGACAGGAACTTTGCAGTTCTGGCGGGTGAGCAAGAACCACAGCACAAGCCATGCCTGCAGCGTTGTCTTGCCGACGCCGTGGCCAGACCTGATCGACACACGGTCATGCTTGCCTACAGCTTCGAGAGCTGCTGCCTGCCACGGCTCCGGCGTCGCACCGAGATACGTCAGTGACGAACAGGAGCGGGCCGGTCCTTGCTCCGCATCCAGGCGGTCCGCCAACTCATCTCCGAGACCATCGCTGATCCTCCTCCACAGCTCCACGAAAGCCTCGCCAGCCTCGACGTTGATGTTGGCCTCCTTGGGCAGCAAGTCGGCCACCACGCGCATGTAGATCTCAGGCTTCTTCTCCCTCACCAGAGCGATGGCTTGAGAGCCGAACTGATTAAAGTCGGCTTCCAAAGCCTCAAGGAACTGAGTGCCCGAGGCGATTGCGCGCACCCTTGGGACGACCCTTCGGGTTGCCGCTTGGTGGGAAAAGGGCCGCCCGACTGGCTGTTTTTTGCTGTTTTAACAGCGACAGACGACCGCTTCTTCGTTGTGCTCCAGAAGCCCCCCCAGAGTGAAGTCTTGACCGAGTTCCTCCTTTGTTCTCACATGACTCGGATGAGTATCAAGAGCAAGAAATGCCTTGTCGCCCAGAGATGTGGTAGGAACCCGCATCGTGGAGCTGGTCGTCCTCGTGCCGATCAAGCCTTAGCTAGCCTTTGCCGAGCAAATAAGCGGCGATCGAAAATCGCGGGTGGTGGCTGACAGCGGAAGGCAGGCGACTTCGAATGTCAGGTCTGAACCAATGAACGGACTCTGCGCGCGCTACCCGCCACGTCTGCTTCTGACCCAAAAGCGGACACTTAGAGGTCTCGGCTGGGTGGTAAGCCCCGCAGGAATTTGTTGCGTGCGAATGCGAACCCCGTGGCGGACAACAACTTGAAAAGCTCTCCTGTAATCGCGCTTTACATTGGCTCCGCAAACGCGGCGATTGCCGGTTCCGGACCGCGCCCGCCCTGCGGCGATGGTCCCCCTTTCCCCAGTTATGCGGCGCCGGGACATGCGCCCAACTACCACGTCTGGAGCAATGCGGGGTGGGAACCACCTGCATGCACGGGATGGAGTCCGAAAGACGGCGTCATGGTCGCCGTAGCGAGCCAGTTTCGCTACCCCGGCAGCACAGAGGGCCTTCTGCTGCGGTTTGGTGCCATATCAACGCTGACGGGCCTCCGATATTGGTCGGTGACCGAGAATGATTGGCGCACCCTTATCATCCATGCTGCCGCTTTAGACCGCGCGGATTTAACTCGACCACGAGCTGATTTCTCTGTTTCGGAGATGGCCGCCAAAGCCGACGTCTATTTTAGCGAGACCGATAACAGGCTCGGAGAGCCGATTATTTATCGCATGCGTGCGGTGCGGTCGGAGTACAGGCTGATTATCAACACAGAAAACGTCACCTCGGTGCAGAAGCTCATGCTGACGCTGGTCGACCCTGGCGACTTGGAATCCGGGACACTTCCTAGCGCGATCTGCGCCCGGCATTTGGAGCTACTATGGTCTCGCCCGGACCATCGCGCCGCCGCTAGCTGTCTTGGGTGTTGTAAGAGAGGAGTTGTATGTGAACCGGGCGCTCGCTCTTTACTCGCACTTCACGGAAACAACCGTCGATCCACTGCGGGTCTATGATCACAATGATGCTACTTCCGCACATAGGCGGCGATGATGGGGCCCATCGGGTAAAGCGTATCATATCGGCGCAGCGCTGGCGCATAGAGGCTGGATATTCCTCCGTCCAAGAAAAGAGCATTGCGGGCTTTGAGACCAACTCGAAAGAGCTGAGCAAACTCCCAGAATGTTACTGGCTCCTCGGAAATCGCGAAGACAAGCGTGTGAGGGTCGCGAAGGCCAACCCCATTGCGAATTTTCCGGGAAGCGCTGTCCGGCTTGATCCTAGGATGGGTGCGGCCGTCAATGACGAGCATGGGTCCGGATTGGGTCGCGTAATCTGCGCGCGGTCGTTGCGAAAGGAAGCGTTCGGTCGTGACGATGCCGGCCCTTTGGCCTTCAATGTAGAGAATGCCGTTTGGCTTCAAATAGAAGTTGCCCACCCCGCTCGCTTTATTGGCCTGTTTGAATGTCTTCCCCTCCTCAACGTACAGCCCCACAGGCGAGCGATCACTCTCGTACATTCCCCCGTTCATCGCGAACAGGATCGGGCCGCCTTCAATTCTCCGCGGGAGATGATCGAATTCCCCCATAGGGCTGCCCGTTCGTATCTTTCCAGAATAGGCGCACCCAGTAAGCGCGAAGATCGACTGTGCATACCACGTACTTGGGGCCTCCGAATTGGAGCTCATTACAGGGTGATGCAGCGTCTGTGGAACGGGTGGCCACCAAGGCAAAAACAATGACCAGGATAGTGAAGCGCCACACAGTGGGGATCTCGAATGGATGGTACACCTAAGCGATTCTAGTTATTGGTGTCTGCGTGGCCCGAACCACATCCGCCGTGGGCGCCGAGCCTACGGCGGATGAAGTGCCGGACGGGCTTG
>CAWFNK010000024.1:0-57499 GCA_963817175.1 uncultured Alphaproteobacteria bacterium | reverse complement strand
TGTTTTACCCGCCATCCCGACGCGATCGACGGGTGCCAATCGGGCTCGACCGACGATCGGTCGACGCGAACCCGCTTGGCCGCCGATTTCTCACCTTTACTAGGCCGAAAAATCGTGCGGGATCGTGTACCATTGGCGATCGTTATGCGCCTTGAGTTCGCTTCCGCCTCCATGCCTCCACCTTCGCCAACAGCCCCGACCGAGCAACCCATCCTCCAGGTTCGCGATCTGGTTCGAACCTTTGGTGGCATCGTTGCCGTCAGCAATTTCAGTCTCGACGTGTATCCGGGCTCGATCCATGGCCTGATCGGTCCGAACGGCGCCGGCAAAACCACCACCTTCAACGTCATCAGCGGCTTCTACCCGCCTTCCAGCGGAACCGTTAATTATCTCGGACGCGACATTTCGGGGCGAGAGACGAGTGCCCTGGCTGAGCTTGGCTTGATCAGGACCTTCCAGGGCGCGACTTTGTTCAACGAGTTGAGCGTGCTGGATAATGTCCGCGTCGGCTGTCACCGCAGTGCCAAGGCCAATGCGCTGAGCCGCATTCTCGGGCGCGACCGCGCCACGGAAAGCGCCGCGGACGAAAAGGCGTATGGCATCCTGGATTTTTTCGGCTTGCAAGACCTCGCCACCGAGATTGCCTCAAACTTGCCGCATGGGCATCAACGGGCGCTCGGAATGGCGGTAGCTCTGGCGGCAGACCCCAAGCTCATTCTGCTCGACGAGCCGTTCACCGGCATGAATCCGGAAGAGACGAGACGAATGGGCGGGCTGGTTCGGCGTCTTCGCGACGAGCGAGGCGTGACCATCATGCTGATCGAGCACGACATGCAGGCGGTGATGGGATTATGCGAGACGATCACCGTCATGAATTTCGGCAGGTTGTTGGCGCAGGGGACGCCCAAAGAGGTGCGCACCAATCCGGCTGTGATCGAGGCGTATCTGGGAAGCGCGGGCGATGCTGCTTGAGATCAGGAATCTCCACGTCCAGTACAACAAAGTCGCCGCGCTGAAGGGCATCGACATTACCGTGCCCGATGACGGCATCGTCACCATCATCGGCGCCAACGGCGCGGGCAAGAGCACTACATTGCGCGCCATTTCCGGCCTCGTGCGGGCGAGCCAGGGTGAAATCATCTTCGCCGGGGAGCGCATCGACCGGCTCGCGGCGGAGAAGATCGTGGGCCTGGGCGTGGCCCATGTGCCGGAAGGGCGTCGCGTGTTTCCCAATCTGACCGTCGAAGAAAATCTGCGGAGCGGCGCCTTCCTGCGGTCCGACAAAGCGGAGATCGCCAAGGATCTGGACCAGGTGTTCGGTCACTTCCCGCGCCTCAAGGAGCGCCGCAAGCAATGGGCGCGATCCCTGTCGGGCGGCGAGCAGCAGATGCTGGCGATTGGCCGGGCGCTGATGTCTCGGCCGAAAATGCTCATTCTCGACGAGCCGTCGATGGGTCTGTCGCCGGTCATGGTGCAGGAGGTTGCGCGCATCGTGCGGGAGATCGTCGAGCGTGGCGTGCCGGTCGTGCTGGTCGAACAGAACGCCGAGATGGCGCTCAGGCTTGCCCAGTTCGCCTATGTCCTGGAAACCGGCCGTATCACGCTCCAGGGACCTGCCCACGAGTTGCACGACAACGAACATGTGAGACGGGCCTATCTCGGTGGCTGAAACCTGGAGTGTGCAAGAGCTCTTAGCGGCAGGTTGGCGCGAGTCCGACCTCGCCTGGGAGGAGGCGGCGGTGCGCGCCGCCGACGCGGTCGCTCAGAGCGATTACATAAAAGCGAACGACGAGGCGGGCCAGGCATTGCAACTCGCGCGCGCCGAGTTCGAATCCATAGACCCCCGTCTTGGGACGAGCCTCGTCAACTACGGCTTGAGCCTGAACCTGTCCGGCCGAAGCGGCGACGATGGCAGCGTCTTCCTGTTTCGTGAGGGGCTTGTGGTCTGGCGCGGCGCGGACCAATGGATCGCCCGGATGGAGGCGCCACGGGTTGCGCGCAGTTCGCTGTTTCATATGCGCATGGAGGCGCGCCATCGCGACACCTATCGCGCGCGTTGGCAGGAACGCTGGCGCGAGATCGCCGCGGAGGCGAGGGCACGCATCGAGGCGCTCGTCGGTTCAGCCGGCGCGGAGCTCGCAAGGCCCGACGACGTATTGCCGCGCTGGCATCGCGAGCGCCCCGCGATGCTCAACGATACGCGCAAGCTGATGGCCGCTTCCTTCCTGCTGCTGGCGCCCGGCGACACTGCATAGTCAGGACATCCTTACCTTCTGGTGGCCGGGAGCACGGCCGTCACGGCCTTGCGCTTGCGCGCCGCAATCCAATCCCTCGCCTTGACGATCAGACTCTCCAGTCCGTTCGGTAGGAACAAAATAAAGAGAATGAGGATCGCGCCGTAAAATAGCGGGCGCATCTCGTCCACCCCGAGCGCCCGCAACACCACCTCATTGAGAATGGTCAAGACGATGACGCCGAGGATCGGCCCGTAAAATGTCGCGGTCCCGCCGACAATGGCCCAGATCAACACGTAGACCATCTCCTCCACGCCGAACCGATTCGGATTCACCGTGCCGACGTAATGCGCATAGAGCGCGCCGGCGAGACCGGCGAAGAACGAAGAGATGACGAAGGCCAACGTCCGATAGCGGAAGGTGCTGACGCCGACGGACTCGGCGAGCTTGTCCTGCCAATGAATGGCGTGAAACGTCAATCCGATGCGGGAGCGCTCAACTCGATAGAGAATGACCAGCGATACGGCCACCACGATGAGACAAAAATAGTAGTAGTTGACTGGGTCATAGAAATCGATCGAGAGCAGCTCGATGTTGGGGAGGGGTGGAATGAGCTTGATGCCCTTCGGACCGCCGAACAACCAAGTCAGCTCGCTCCACTTCCACAGCAGCCGAATAATTTCGCCGGCAGCAAACGAGCCGATCAAGAAGTAAAAACCCTTCATGCGGAACAGGGGAAAGCTCAACAGGAAGGCAATCAACGCCGCCATCGATGCTCCCAGCAGCATGGATAGTGGCACCGCAACCCCAAGATCCTTGGAGACGAGCGCCGAGCCATAGGCGCCCACACCCATGATGACCACATGGGCAAGCGACCATTCTCCGGTAAGCGTCAGCAGCCGGTAGCTCGCGACAAGCAGCACGTTGATCACCAGCAGGACGAGGATTTCCTGCTGTGAGAGCGAGAGTAGGCTCGGGAACAGGATCAGCCCCGCGGCGAGCAGCAAAGATCCAAGCAGCCAAAGCAGGACCGTGCTGCCGGTGCGCTCAGGCACGTTCCTTGGCTCCGAACAGTCCAGTCGGCTTCACGATCAAGACGACGAGCATCAGCAGCAGGCCCACGATGTTGGCGAGGGTGCCGTCATAGATGGTGGTGACGAAGGTGCTGACAAAGCCATAGAGAATGGCCGCGAGCACCGCGCCTTCGAGGGAGCCGACGCCACCGACGATGATGATGATGAAGGCCGTGATGATGACGGAATGTCCCATATAGGGCGTCGGCGCGACGAGTGGGGCGGTGAGAGCGCCGGCGACACCAGCCAGAGCCGCGCCGATGAACATCGCCAGTCTCGCGGTATCGTTGATCGACATGCCTTGAAGCGCTGCCGCCTCGCGGTCCTGGGCGCAGGCGCGCAGCGCCCAGCCGAACTTGCTCTTGCGCAAGAAGAGCCACAGCGCAGTCAGCAGAACGACGGTGGCGAGGATGACGTAAAGCCGCTGATAGGTGAGCACCACGCCGTCGGAGAACACGATCTTGCCTTGCGTCGAAGGCGGTACGTGCTCCATCTGCACGCCGAAGCCGAGCACCGCGATCGTCTGCAAGATCAGAAGAAATCCGATCGAGGCGATCAGCCCGCCGAGCGGATTGTCGCGCAACGGTCGGAACAAGCCGTATTCCATGAGCACGCCAAGCAGGCCGACAAACACGAGTCCGGCGACGACGGCGACGAAGAAGGGAATGCCCAGCCCGGCGTAAAGCGCAACCACGGTATAGGCGCCGGCCATATAGAGCTCGCCGTGGGCGAAGTTGATCACCCCCATCACGCCGAAGATGAGGACCAAGCCCACCGCGATGAGCGCCATGTAGCTCGCGGCATATGTCGCGTTCACGATGGTCTGAAGGAACAGCTCAAGAGTCATCGGCAGTTCCGCGGTGTGCCCGGCCTCGGATGCTCTCCGCCAATCATGTGCCGCTGGCTCGCGCGGATCGCGGCCATTGCGTAGGTCAATCAGGCCCCGGCGAAAGGGCGAACAAGCCTATTTGCGCTGGAAATACATCTGGTTCAGCGCCGTCATGTGCTTGATCATCAGATCCTTGTGCTTGTTCCACCAGTCAGGGATGGATTTGAACTGCTTGATCTTGGCCTTGCCGTCCTCGATGACGACCACCGGCCAATTGCCGACGAGAGCGTTGTCGATGCCGAACAGCTCCTTGCCCCACCACTCGGCCTCGCCGAAGATGTGCTTGGCCTTGCCGCCCTCCTTCATGGCAGCGAGCACGGGCTCCGGATCCAGTTTGCCGGACTTTTGCGCGGCGTCGGACCACAGGTCCATGATGGAGGCGTATTCCCACGACACCGCGCTCCACTCGCCCTCGCCGAAACGCTTTTTGTAAGCCTGGTAAAACCCGTTGGGATCCTTGAAGTTGATCTGCGGCTCGTTGAGCGCGGGGTCGTCGAAATCCGGGAACTGGAAAATGAAGCCCTCCATGAACTCCTTGGAGGTCTTGTCGATCATCTTTCCGTAGAAATCGGCGGTGCAGGAAATGATTTGGCCTTTAAAGCCCTGCTGAAAGGCCTGCTCCGTGAGCGGATGCACGTAGTCGGCATAGCAGGTGTCGAGGCACAGAATGTCCGGCTTCTCGGCCAGCATCTTCGACATGATCGGGGCGAAGTCGGTCGTTGCCGGATCGAAGAAGATCGGATCGCCCAGCACCTTGATGCCCGCCGCCTCGAATGCGGCGAGATAGGTCGCGACCGACGGTTTGCCGAGCGAGTCGTCCTGGGCGCAGATCACCGCCGTCTTCAGATCCGGCTTGTTTTCCGCCAGCCACTCGACGCCGGTAACATTGTAGATCGGATGCACTTCGCAAGGCGCCACCAGCATCTTTGTCTCGGGCGTCAGATCGCTCGGCAGTAGCGTCGAGACGAGCATCTTCTCCTTCTCGGCCACGGGCGACGCGCCGGGCCAGGGATCGCCGCCCAGCATCATGATGAACTTGACGCCGTCTTCCTTGATGAGCTTCACGGCGCCGGTGCGCGCCTTGCCCGGATCGTACTCGTCGTCATAGGCGACGAACTCGACCTTGTAGTTCTCGCCCCCGACCGGGATGCCGCCTGCGTCATTGACCCGATCAGCCCAAATGTGCAGGCCATCGAGGCCGGGCTTGCCCCAGGCCGAGACCGCTCCGGTCAGCGGCGCCAGAAAACCGATCTTGACGACTTTGTCGGCGCCGAAGGCGATCTTCGGCATCGACACGCTCGCCATGAGCGCGGCAGCGGAGGTGGTTGCGAGAAATTGGCGGCGGTTCATCGCGTCGAACGCTACTTTTGTCATACCGGTTCCTCCGAATCGAACACTGGTTCGACCGTAGGAGCGGCCGACCCGCTTCACGCTCCTTGCCCGCTCCGCCGCTTGTATGTGGGCAATGCGAAAGCAAAGCTTAGACCGGTTCCCAACCCGGCGACAATAGGAGCCACTTTGGTTTCGCGCGGCGCGTTAACGTGACGAATTGTTTGGAAAGTGTGGCCGCGGCTTTCGAGTAGATGTAATCTTTACGGCCGCAGGTCGGAGCGAGGGAGTGAGTCATGACAGGTCGTGTTGCCGTCATCGGGGCCGGGCCGTGCGGCCTCAGTCAATTGCGCGCGTTCCAGCAGGCACAAAGCAAAGGAGCGCAAATTCCCGAGATCGTCTGCTTTGAGAAGCAGAGCGATTGGGGCGGTTTGTGGAACTACACGTGGCGGGCAGGGCTCGATGAGCACGGCGAGCCGGTGCACGGCAGCATGTATCGCTATTTGTGGTCGAATGGTCCCAAGGAATGTCTCGAATTCGCCGACTACACATTTGATGAGCATTTCAAGCAGCCGATACCCTCTTACCCGCCGCGGGAGGTGCTTTACGACTACATCGTCGGGCGAGCCAAGGACGCCAATGTGAGGCCGTGGATCCAATTTTCCACGGTCGTGCGCCACGTCAGCTACGACAAGAACTCAGGCCAGTTCTCCGTGACCGTGGAGCGATTGAAGGACAATACCCTGCATACCGAGCTGTTCGACTATGTGGTGGTCGCCTCCGGGCATTTCTCCGTGCCGAACGTGCCCTATTTCCCTGGGATCGAGTCCTTCCCCGGCCGCGTGCTTCACGCTCATGACTTTAGAAGCGCGAATGAATTTACCGGCAAGGATCTTCTCGTTGTCGGCGCCAGCTACTCGGCCGAGGACATTGCCTTGCAGTGCCATAAATATGGAGCGAAGTCCGTCACCACGTGCTGGCGCACGCAGCCGATGGGCTTCAAATGGCCCAAGACCATGGACGAGCGCCCGCTGATCACCAACATCGACGGGAAGACGGTGCACTTCAAGGATGGATCGAGCAAAGAGTTCGACGCCATCATTCTATGCACCGGCTATAAGCACCATTTCCCGTTCCTGGACGATGAGCTGAGATTGCGCACGCACAATCGCATGCATCCGCCCCATCTCTACAAGGGCATCATGTGGCTCGATAATCCAAAGCTGTTCTATCTCGGCATGCAGGACCAGTTCTACACCTTCTCGATGTTCGACGCGCAGGCCTGGTACGCGCGCGACGTGATCCTCGGCCGCATAAAATTGCCGTCCAAGGAGGAAATGGCGAAGGACGACGCCGCTTGGGTCAAGCGCGAGGAAGCCCTGAAGAACGCCTTCGAGAAGATCGATTTCCAGGCCGACTATGTGCGCGATCTATGCGCGGTGATCGACTATCCGAAGTTCGACATCGACATGACCGTCGATGAGTTCAAGGAGTGGGAGCACGACAAGGGCGATTCGATCGTCGGCTATCGCAACAAGGCGTTCAAGTCACCTTGCACCGGAACCGTGGCGCCGGTTCACCACACGCCGTGGTTGGAGGCGTTGGACGACTCGATGAAGACCTTCCTCGCGGTCAAGGGGAAGGCTGCCGCGGAGTAAGCCTGCTCTTCAGGCTTAGGAGCGCACCCGAGTCTTCTCCGGATCGTAATGGGGAAAGCGCACGACGCGCGCCGGCAGGCGTTTCTGCTGGCCGTCGAGCTTGCCAACCTCGAGCGAACTCCCCGGTTCCCCGTGCGTCACGTCCACCCGGGCGAGCGCGATCGTCTTCTTCAGGATCGGCGAGCGCGTGGCGCTGGTGATCACGCCCACCTGGGCGCGACCGCTATGGACGCAGTCGCCGTGCCCGATCGTCTCGTCACCCTCGAGCTCGAGGCCGACAAGAACGCGCTGTGGATGCGCTTTCCGTCGCGTGAGCGCGTCGCGCCCAATGAAGTCGTCGTTCTTCGAGGTGAGCGGCACGGTGAAGCCGATTCCGGCCTCGAACGGGTCGGTCTGATCGCAAAACTCGTAACCGGCAAAAGCGAGCCCCGCCTCGATGCGCAGCATGTCGAGCGCCTGAAGACCCAGCGGCATCAAGCCGTGCGGTTGCTCCGGCTTGCCATATGGCGTCGAATACGCTGAGCGCATCTTTGGGATGGCAGAAAACCTCGTAGCCAAGCTCGCCGGTATAACCCGTGCGGGAAACCACGACAGGCGCTCCCTCATAGCCGCCGATGCGGCCTATGGTGAAGCGGAACCAGCCGAGCTCATCAAGCGCGGGCTGCCCCGGCGGCGTCCAGATCGCCTCACGCAGGATCTCGCGGCTCTTGGGCCCTTGCACGGCGATGTTGTGCAATTGATCGGTCGAGGAGCGCACCCAAGCCTTTAGGCCGAGCTTCTCGGCCTGCTCGCGTAGCCAGATGCCGCTGTAGTCGTCACCGCCGATCCAGCGGAAATTGTTGTCGCCGAGCCGGAACAGGGTGCCGTCGTCGATCATGCCGCCATGCTCGTAACACATGGCGGTGTAGACGACCTGTCCCACAGCCAGTTTGCGGACATTGCGGGTGAGTGTGTATTGCAACAGCGCCTCGGCGTCCGGGCCGGTGACCTCGAACTTGCGCAGCGGCGACAGGTCCATGATGGCCGCTCGCTCGCGGCAGGCCCAGTACTCGGCGACCGGCCCTTCATTGCTGAACCGGGTGGGCAGCCAATAGCCGCGATACTCCACGAAGCTGCGGGTCAGCGCGGCGAAGCGGGGGTGAAACGCGGTCTCGCGTGTGAGCTGAGGTTCGGCGTCGGGTGTCATTCTATATGCCACCCCTCTGGAGAAGCGTTGCTTGTCGGAATAGGTGCGAACATGAATGTCCGTTGGCTCCCATCCGTTGGCCGGATCGATGTCGTCAGGGCAGGCCGAGGAGACGCAGACGATATCAGTCAGCGCGCGCAAAAGCACATAATCCCCAGGCCGCGACCACGGCTCATCAAAATACAGCACGTTGTTCGCGTCGATGCCGGTATTGTAAAAGAAGTTGAGCGCCATCCAGCCCTTGCGCGGGGCGATGCCGTAGGGCGCGAGCTGCGCGTTGAAATTGTCCGTGCAGTTGACGTGTCCCGGATAACCTTGGTCTTCGTAATAGCGCGCGTGACAGGCCAGCCCGAAGGCGTCGTGGCGTCCGACAGTGTCGCGCACCACCTCCACCAGCGGCTGCATCCCCTGATCGAAGGATTTGGAGAACAAGCCAGGCAGCGGATAGCTTTGCCCCATCAGTGAGCGCGTGGTGGTGACGTCGAGCGGGTGTTCAACCCCCTTGTCGAGCTTGCGGGCGGAAAAGCACTGGAAATCGGTGCATTGCCGCCCGGCAACGTCGATGATTTGGATGAATTCGCCGGCGCGCACGACGTAGGCCTCGGCGGTCGCCTTGTTGACGCGGATATCCTGAAGGGGATCTGCGAGGGGCTCGGGCAGGAGCGCGTCATTTGGCGGGCGCAGCCGGCTGCGTCGGATGTGCACACGGATCGGCGTCGCCGTATTTTGCGCGCCAGCCGCCATGGGCTCGCCGGGCGCGGCAACGATCAACAGGCCATCGCGCGAGACGGTAAATTCGCCCGCATCGCCAGGCCGCGAGTCCCCGCCGAACAACGTGACGCAACGGGCGCCGGCAAGATCGATGCCGCGCCGCTCGAGCCCGGAGCGGACGGAACGAGCGCTTTCGCTATCCTCGCTCAAAATTCGCTTGAGGCCGCGCGCATCGCCGTCGGCGCGAACGCCGAGAATGGCGGGATCGACGATGCCGGCGATATCGGCGGCCAAGACTTCGCAAGCTTGCAGGCCTTCGAGGTCTATGAGCTTCACGCGATCGCCTGCACGGATCGCGACGGCGATGACGCCGCCGCCGGGCACGGTATATCGCTCCTCTCCCGGAGCGAGCGTGAGCAGGCCGGGCCGCAGCACGGCTGTGGGGCGGGGTTGCTGTCCGACGGCTTGATTGGATACGTCAGCCAAAATGCATTCCATCTGCTGGCTGGAAATGGCCTACAGGCTAGCCGACGCCATAGCCCAGTTCAAGTTTGGGTGGGTCAGGCCGCTTATCCGATTAAGACTCGTCGGCGCCGCGTGGGGCCGCGGGCGCAAGCTTGTCGAACACGCGGTCGGGCGTGAGCGGCAGGTCGGGGAAGCGCACGCCGGTCGCATTGGCCACCGCGTTGGCGATTGCCGGCGCCACCGCATTGATGGCGCATTCGCCTTGCGCCTTGGCGCCCAGCGGCCCGACCTTGTCGTAGGTATCGGCGAAATAGATCTCGCTGCGCGGCACGTCGGCGAAGGCCGGAATGCGATAATCGCGCAGCGCCGGGTTCACCATCGTGCCATTGGCGTCGATAGACCATCTTCTCGTAGAGCGCCCAGCCGAACCCCATGGCGATGGCGCCGTCGATCTGGCCGCGGCACTGCATCGGATTGATCAGCCTGCCGATATCGGCGGCGTGCACGCTGTGCAAGGTCATGATCTCGCCGGTCACGCGATGCACGGCGACGCGCACCCCATGCACGTTGAAGCCGACCGACCGCGGCGAGAGATAGGCCTTGCGCCTGACATCGAAGCGATCGCCCTTTTTGATGCCGGCCGCATAAAGCTCGGCAAGCGTGATCTTGCGGTTGGCGCAAATGATCGCATCGTCGAGCAGGCGGCAATCGGCAGTGTCGCAACCGGCATATCGGGCAGCGTATTCGAGGAGCTTGTCGCGCAGCGCCAGCGCGGTCTTCTCCACGGCCTGGCCCGCCACCACCGTCCCGGTGCTGGCGAAGGTGCCGGTGTCATAGGGCGTCTTGTCGGTATCGGCATTGATGATGTCGATTCTGTCGGCGCGCGTGTTGAGCACGGAGGCGGCGATCTGCCGATGCGAGGTGGTCGAGCCGTTGCCCATCTCGGTCGAACCCACCGCGAGATGATAGGAGCCGTCGGCCAGCAGCTGCATCTCGGCGCCGGAGCGGTGCTCGGTCGGCGGTCCTGAATCCAGCATGGCGAGGGCGACGCCGGTGCCCTCCAGCCATTCGTCGCCCTCGGGTTTCGGCAAGCCCCGGCCGCTCTTGAGCGCGGCCTCGACCAGGTCGAGGCATTGATCGATGCCGTAGCTGCCGAACATCACGTCCGACGCTTCCTTCCAGATCGAACTCGATGCGGTCGGTCTCCCGCACCTTGTTGATGCGCCTGATCTCGAACGGGTCGATGCCGAGCAGCTTGGCGAGATCGTCGATGGCGCATTCGATGGCGAAGGTGGTCTGCGTGGCGCCATAGCCGCGAAAACCGCCGGCCGGGACCATGTTGGTGTAGACCGCATAGCCGTCAGCCTTCTTGTTGACGCAGCGATAGGCGGCGATCGGGCTGCTTAGCGCGGCGGCAAGCGTCTCGCCGCCATGGCCGCCATAGGCGCCCGTATTGGAAACAACACGCACCTGCAGCGCCGTGAGCGTTCCGTCTTTCTTGGCGCCGAGCTTCACATGCGTGGTCATCGGGTGGCGCGTGGTGGCGCCGATGAACTGCTCTTGGCGCGTGAATTCCCACATCACCGGCCGCCCGGTCTTCAGCGCGGCCAGCGCGCAGAGATCCTCGGAGATCATCTCCTGCTTGCCGCCGAAGCCGCCGCCGACGCGCTCGGTGAAGACATGCACGTCGCGGTCGTACAGGCCGAACAGATAGCAAAGCTTCTGCTTGGCGATGAACGGCGCCTGCGAGCTGGTGCGCACATGCAAGCGCCCGTCGTCGCCACGCCAGGCGATGCTGCCGTGCGTCTCCAGATGCACGTGCTGCGCGCGCGAGGTCGAGTACGTCATCTCGTGAATGGCGTCGGCCTGCTTGAAGCCCTGCTCGACATTGCCGAGCTCGCCATGAATATCGACATAGACGTTGTCGCGGAAAGCGACGCTCTTTTTTTCGTGCAGGATCGGCGCGTTGGGCTCCATCGCCACTTCCGGATCGAACACCGGCGTCAGCAGCTCGTAGTCGACCTCGAGCAGGCGGCAGGCTGCTTCCGCGGCGCCCTCGGTCTCGGCCACCACCGCCGCGACCCTCTGCCCGACGAAGCGCACGACATTGTCGAGAATGTAGGTGTCGTCCGGATCGACCAGATGATCCTCGTGCGTCGCCGTCGAGTAGAGCTTTCGCGGCACGTCCTCCCAGGTGAAGATCGCCACCACGCCGGGAACGGCGTTCGCCTTGTCGCGCTTGATGGAGGTGATGCGCGCATGCGGATGCGGCGAGCGCAGCAATTTTAGATGCAGCGTGCCATCCATTGGCGGGACGTCGAGTGTGTAATGGGCGTTGCCGCGAACGATGGCCTCGGCGAACGGATTGCGCAGGCTTCTGCCGCAGGCCTCTCCGGCAACCTCTCCCTCGACATTGACGATACCGTGCAGCGCGTCGTCGATGCTGTGATAGCCGGTGCAGCGGCAGAGATTGCCCTTCAGCATCCGCGGCAGATCCTGGCGCGCCGCCTCGTCGAAGGTCGCCGCGGTCATGATCATGCCGGCGGCGCAGAAGCCGCATTGGAAGGCCTGCGCATCGAGAAAGGCCTGCTGCATCGGGTGCAGCCTGCCGTCCTGCGCCAGGCCCTCGATGGTCGTGACGGCGCGCCCCTCGGCCCGATAGGCCGGCATCAGGCAGCTATGGAACGGCACGCCGTCCAGCCAGACGGTGCAGGCGCCGCAATCGCCCTGGTCGCAGCCTTTCTTGACGCCGAACCAGCCATGCTCGCGCAAGAACGTCCTGAGGCATTGGCCGGGCGCGGGCTCGGCGGAAAGGCGCTTGCCGTTGACCGTGAGGTTCATCGCTAAGCGAGCTCCGTCCTGATCTGCTCGGCGTAGTAATAGGTGAGGTGGCGCTTATAGGGCGCCGAGCCATGCACGTCGTCGAACCAGTCGACATCCTTGACGGCCGCATCGATCGCGCGACGCAGGGCGCCGGCCGACGGCAGACGGTCGAAGCCGAGCTGCATCGGCCGCGCCGTCGATGCCGTGATCGTCAGCAGCAAATCCTCGCCGGTCTGGCTTCGGGTGCCGACGATGAGCGCCGCGGAGCGGCCGAGATGGGTAAGCGAGTTGCGGCGGAAGGCGAACCGCTTCTCGAGCGCGCTCGCGGGGAGATGGATGCTGCGCAGCAGCTCGCCGGGCCCGAGCACATTCATATGGTTGCCGGTGACGAAATCGAGCGCGGAAACCTTGCGCGGCTTGCCGCCTTGCGGCCACAGCGTGTAGACGCCTTCGAGCGCGCTCGCGAGCGAGATCATGGCGCCGGCCGGCAGCGACATGCAGATATTGCCGCCGACGGTCGCCGCGTTATAAATCTTGAACGACATCAGCAGCGCGTGGCAGCAGAGCTTGAGCAGCGGCGCAGCGGTCCAATTTGCCGGCGCCTGAAATTGCTCGAGCTCGGCGATGGTGCAGGTCGCGGCGATGTCGAGGCCGTCCGACGAGAGCTTGAGCGCCGGCCAGCGCAGCGTCTCCAGATCGATCAGAGTGTGCGTGGCGATCTGCGGCGTCGAGAACAGCCAGGTGCCGCCGGCGAGATACGCATAGCCCTCCTGCCACCGGGGAATTTCGTCCGTGGCGGTCGGCCGCTTGACCTCGGTAACGGTGTTCAGGTTCATGACTGCTGCCCAGCGAGCCGAACGCCATTATGCGGGGATATCAATGCCTGATTCATTGCGCGGCGCATAGGCTCACCGGAGCGCCTCGTCTGGAGATTTATCGAAACTTGTCGCTATCGACGGAGCACGGACGCGCGTTTAGGGTCCGGTTTCGAGCAAGCCGAGGCCGTTTACATGAGCGCACCAGATCCATTCCTCCTTGCAACGGCGATCGATTGGCTGGCGGAGGGCCGCGGCGTCGCGGTCGCCACCGTGATTCAGACCTGGGGGTCCGCGCCGCAGCCCCCGGGCAGCCAGCTGCTGATAGACGCCGAGGGCAATTTTCTGGGCTCGGTGTCGGGAGGCTGCGTCGAAGCCGAAATCGTCGCCCAAGCGGCCGACGTGATCGCCACGGCCACGCCGAAGCACCTCGAATTCGGCGTCGAGGACCATACGGCCTGGAAGGTGGGTCTCGCTTGCGGCGGGTCCATCCGCGTGTTTGTCGAACCGCTTGAGGCGACCGGCTCGACTGACGGCGTGCTGCATCGGCTCATGCGCGATGTCGAATTGCGCCGCAGCGTCGCGCTGATCACCAATCTTGCCACCGGCGCGCGCAGCCTTGCCCACTCGCCTGGCGATGTCGGGCATGATTTGGCTCCGGTGCTCGACGAGGCGTTTCGCCGCGACAAGAGCATGCCGGTCGCCGGGGGCGAGGGGGAGCTATTCATCAACGTGTTCAGTCCGACGCCGCGTCTGATCGTCGTCGGCGCCGTGCATATCGCCCAACAGCTCGTGCCGATGGCCCGCGCGCTCGGCCATGACGTGGTAGTGCTCGACCCACGCTCCGCCTTCGCCACCGAGCAGCGCTTCGGGGAGACGCAGATCGTCCGCGAATGGCCCGACGAGGCGCTGCCGAAGATCGGGCTGGACGCGCGCACCGCCCTGATCGCACTCACCCATGACCCCAGGATCGACGATCCGGCGCTGATCGCGGCACTCGCCTCGAATGCCTTCTATGTCGGCGCGCTGGGGAGCCGGAAGACCCATGCGGCCCGCGTGGAGCGCCTGCTGCAAGCAGGAGTTCCGGCGGCTGACATCGAGCGGATTCACGCTCCGATCGGGCTCGATATCGGCGCGCAGGGCGCGGCCGAGATCGCGCTCTCCATCGTCGCCGAGATCACCGCGGTGCAACGCGGCAAGGGCGCGCGGTCGTGAAGATTGCCGCCATCGTGCTCGCCGCGGGCCGGTCCTCGCGCATGGCCCCGCGCAACAAGCTGCTGGAGCGCCTCGACGGCGAAGCCATCGTCGCGCTTGTCGCCCGCACCGCCATTGCGAGCGATGCCAAGCCTGTCGTCGTGGTCACCGGCTTCGAGGCCGAGCGCGTTGCCGCGGCGCTGAGGGGTCTGAACCTGACCATCGTGCACAACGGAGCCTTCGCCGAAGGCTTGAGCACCTCGCTCAAGACCGGCCTGAAGGCGCTGCCGCCGAATTGCGATGGCGCGCTGATCCTGTTGGGCGACATGCCGAAAATCGACAGCAGCGCGCTCGACGCGCTCGTCGCCGCCTTCGCCACAAGGGACTCGATCTGCGTTCCGGTGCATGAGGGCCAGCGGGGCAATCCTATCCTTTGGGGCGCTTCATATTTTCCCGAGATGCTGGCCATCACCGGCGATGTCGGCGCGAAACGGCTCATCGCCCGGCACGCCGATCGCGTCATCGAGGTGCCGGTCGCATCCCCCGGTATTTTCGCCGATGTCGATACGCCGTCCGATCTGGCGCGGCTCAAGCAGACGATCGGATAGGGCAGGGGCCGGCGGCGCTACGGAAGCAGATGCCAGAGCAGCGCGATCTCGAGCGCGTAGCAAAGCACCAAGATGATTGGCATCATCGTGACCAGCCAGCGCGGCTGGTTCTCCGGAAACAGCCAGGCGTGAAACGCCCAAATCGCCAACGGCATCAGCGGCCAAGTCGTCAGCGTCACGCTCAGCGCATTGCCGATGAAAGTGCCGACCGCCGGGTTGAGCTCGCGCAAATGCGGATTGAGAAATTTGAGCTCCAGCATCACGACTGGAAACAGCGTGAGCAAAATCAGGGCTGCCGTCTTCCACAGATTGGGCGGCTTGCCCGTGACCGGATCGTTGCTGACCCATCCCGGAAACGACGTGTCCACCCGCTGCGCGTGGAAGCCTTGCACCAGAGGCTCGCTTTCCTTGACCATGGCGGCCCGCGCCTCGGACTTCACCCAGCCGTCGAGATGCGCCGCCGAGTCGAAGCGCAACACCGTGGTCCAGCCGGTCTCGTTATGCTGCGGCGGCTGGACGAACGAGCCGATATAGCCGGGAAACGTCGCCTGAAGCTTTTGGATGCGGTCGGCCCAGGCGCGATAGGCCGCTTCCATCCCGGGCTTGATGTCGGTGACCATCACCATGGTCACGCCGTGCCGCACGGCGTATTCGACCGCCGCCTGTCCGACCAGCTGCATCACCAAGCCGCCCGCGGTGAGCGGCGTGACCTGCTCGATCAGTTGGCGATGCGTTTCGCCGCGCCGCCATTTGCGCAAATCATCGACCGAGGGAAAGCGCGCCGTGACCACCGCTTCGAGCTGATCCGGCGGCGCCGGAGGCCAGAACTCGACGCTGATCGCCCCGGCGGCGAGCGCCGCGGTTTGCCAGCTGACCTGCCACTGGCCGAATTCCTTGTCGCGGCCCGGCAGGATGCGCGCGCAAAGCAACAGTGTTGAGGGCTCGCCGCTCACGTTGCGCTCAATCGCCGCCGAGCGCGTTCGCCGATGTGCCCGCGCCCGAGACGACGGTGCTGAGCTGCTTGGCGTCGAGCGTGACGGCGTCGGGATCGGGCCTGACCAACTCGAATTTCAGGACCTGCACGCTCTTGTCTGCCGGTGAGATGCCGCTCACCAGCAGGTCGGCGCCGGACGTGGTGCTGGTCGTCGCGACGCTCACGCCCGCTGCAGCTTCGCCAAACGGCTTGAAGCTGGCGATCTCCGCAAAGGTGGCGACGGGAGTGTGATCCGCGGCGGCGAGATAGATTTTCGGTCCCCCCTCCAGCCGCGAGCCGCTGGAATAGACCTTCACTTCTCCGGGGCCGGTGAGCTGGCCGACGACGATACGCTCGGCACCGCCCAGCGATCCTGCAAGCCAGCCCGTGGCCAATGACAAGCCGCCGCGATAACCCATGCCGAACGGCATGAAGGCGTTGGTGACGGCAGGCTTGTTGTCGCCGGGCTCGCACTGGTCCGCCCCAGGGCCGGTGGGCTTCTTATGGTCGATCGGCTTCATCAGCGAGAAATTGAACACTTTCACCTGCGCCATGCTTCCCGCCCCCGGAGCGGTGACGATGCTGTAGCGGCCGGTGGTGAAATCGACGAAGCCCGAGGCGACGCTCACGCCGTTGCGATCGTCGAGATAGGGATTGAACGAGGAGAACAGCTCGGGCGCTTTGCCCTTTGCTGTTGGCAGCTTCGCCCGATAGACCCTGACTTCGCCGAGAATTCCAGGACCCGAGCCGACGATGATGTTGTCGGCGGTCGAGCCGTCGATCTGCGAGGCGGCCACGCTGACACCGCCGCGCGCGGCGGAATCGAACGCCTCGAAGCGGGCGAGCTCGGTCGCGAACGGCGCCTTGCCGTCCTTCGCCTTGCCCGCATAGGCGACCACCTCTGGCGCGTGATCCTTGCCGGCCCCGACCACCAGATCGTAGACGCCGTCGTCATCGATATCGCCCATGGCCACGCTGGGCGTGCCCTCAAAGCCGGGGAAGGGGGTGACCGTGGCGACCAGTCGATCGCCGTTGCCGTCGTAGACTTTGACTTCAGCCGCGTGTCCCGGCGATCCGGGAACGGCCACGGCATAGGTCGAGGCGGCGGGGATGACATTGACCAACGTCATCAGCCCGTTGTCTTCGTGGTTGAGGCGATGGCAGTGCATCACGAACAGTCCGGTGTAATCGTCGAACTTCATGCGCAGGCTGAGCGCGCCGGGCTGGATGACGGATTCCTCCGCTCCCATGACCGGCGCCGGCACGTTGGCATTGTCGACGGCCCACATTTCCGGCCCGGTCTCGAGACCCCTGGTCGGATCGAAATAGTGCGTCACCTGGAAGTCGTTGACGTGAATGTGGATCGGATGCTCGTCGTTGTTGTTGTTGAGAAACGTCCACTCCTCCACCGAGCCAAGCCGCGGCTGGAGCAGGGGAGCATTGGGAAATCCGATGCCCTCGAACACATACATGAAGGCTTTTGGATCGTCCGGGCTCGCGAGATTGTCGAGAAAGCCGCCTGAGATCACCAGCTCTCGCTCGACGTCGGGCTTGATCTGCGAAATGTCCTCGAACACCGTGTAGGCATCGAGCTTCTGTCCTAGCTCGAACGCGGTGGTGACGCCGTCGCCGGCGGAGGTCGTCGCTCGCGCCAGGATCTGCGTCGGAGAGACGAAGAACCCGTCATAATAACTGACCGCCGACGGCGATACGCTCAGGCTGCCGAGCGTGGCCGGTGGATTCTCCGTGCCGTCATTGGTGTAGAGCACGCCGGGCGCGCTGATCGTCGAGGCGCCGCCGCCGCGGGGCGGCATCTCGAGGATGAGGTCGCCATCGGTGGGCATGGTGACCGCGATGGCATAACGCGTGGCCGGTGGAATCAAGAGGCGCGTGCCGTTCTCGAACAGGGGATGTTGCACCTCCCGATAGGGAACCCCGTCCTGGCCGACGATGGCGATCTTGGGATGATTGCCCGTCGCCGTCTCGGTCAGCTGAACGGGCGTGTAGGCGATATCGCTGACATTGGCGAGCACCCAGATCTCGGTTTGCCCGGCCTTGCTGTCGATCACCGGCTGGAACTGACCGTTGACGGTGAATTGCACGTCGCGCTGATAGTCGGGCAAGCCGGGGTTGGCCGGCACGTCCTTGCCGGGGCCGCCCGGGAAGGCGGTGAAGCGCTGCAGATTGCTCGGGATGAACACGAACCGCCCACGCTCGTTGCGGATCGACAGCTCACCCGCGTACCAGACGGTGAAACTTTGCGTGCCCGGCTTCGATTGCAGGAAGTTGACCGGGGCGAGCAGCGGACGGTAGGTGCCCTTCGCCAGCTCGCCTGGCTCCGGCGGCTTGATCGTGCTGACCCATTGCGGCCAAGAATAGTTGTTGATTTGCGCGGCCCCGGCCGCCCGGTCGAACACGTAATTGTATTGCAGCACCATGTTGCGGATCGGGATCTGGTTCTGCGTGACCAGGGGAAGGTTGCCGTCGGTGCGGCCGATCGCCAGCAGGCCCGCCATGCCGTAATAGACATGCGGCGTCGTCAGCCCATGCAGGTGACTGTGATACCAATAGGCGCCTTGCGGCATGGTCTTGGGAATATTGTACGTATAGGTGTTCGACGCCCCGCCCGGGATGTGCAGCATCACGTTATCGGCGTTGCCCTTGGGGCTGACATGCACGCCGTGAACGTGCAGATTGAGCGGCGAAGACGCCATCATCGGCGGGTAGAGCGGCACCTCCTCGCCCTTGGCCGAATATTGCGGGTCGAAGAAATCGCGGATGGTAAGTCCGGTCAACGCATTGTCGAGATGGACGATCAGCGTCTCGCCCGGAAACACTTGCAAGGTCGGCGAGGGGTAGAGATTGTCGCCCGACATCTGCCCGTTCGACGCCGTGCCGCGGATCAGCTCATAGGCGAACACGAGCATGTTCTTGACCGGCGTCGCCACGGTATCGAGCCGGGCCTCGCCCTGCTTGGCGATCAGCCTCACCTCCAGCACGCCGTCCTTGCTCGCCAGCACGACAGGCTCGCTGAAGCCAGGGCGGATCGAGGGATCGAAGCTCGCCGTTTGGGCTTGGGCGATGGAAACCTGCGATGCCCAGGCCAGCAAGAAGGCGATCACCATGCCGCCCATGCCGAGCGGATGCCGCAATTGATTCATTTCTGCTCCTCCCGGAACGGAGCTTACTAGAGGTGGAACGACACAACCATGGTTACGCGACGCGGCGTCGGCTCGAACTGCCATCGCGGTAACTCCATTGCTAAATCGCCCGAGCTTGCCAGCGATCGCGGCGGGACCACGTGCCGATGTCTCCTCGCCGCTGCCACAGGTTGGCGTAACCTTCTCTTTTCGTTCATATTTCGGACTGGGCAGCGCGATCCTTTCAGAGAAAAAGCAGCCGAGCCGGGTTGCAGGCCCGGGCATCCATCGTTATTCGTAACCGTCGCTTTGCAGGGGGAGCTTGGACATTTGCCGCCTCGGGGCGTTGCTCTTGGGCAAAGTTGGGATGAGGGTGAGCGGCTTCTGACGGTAGATCGCGGCGAGCAAGTGAGGCGCTTACCCGCCAGGCGAAGCGGATAAGCCAAGGGGAGATTGCGGCGTGCAGGCAGCCGAGGGCGTGAGCTAGCGATGGCCCTGACCATCATTCTCTTCGACGCCGCCGCTCTATTGGTCGTCTCAGCGCTTTCGCTTTTTCTGCATCAGACCTCCGCCGGGCGCATCGTCGTCTACGGCGCATCCTTGATCGTCTCGGGTATAGGCATCGCCGCCGCGCTCCTGCAGCTTCTGGGGCAAGGGCCGACCGAGATCCTGACGCTGCCCGTCGGGCTGCCTTGGCTCGGCGCGCATTTCCGCCTGGACGCGCTCTCGGCGTTCTTTCTCGTCGTGGTCAATCTCGGCGGCGCGGCCGCGAGCCTCTACGCGTTGGGCTACGGCAAGCACGAGCATGCGCCGCAGCGCGTGCTGCCGTTCTATCCGCTGTTCCTCGCCGGCATGAACCTGGTCACGGTCGCCGACGACGCCTTCACCTTCCTGTTCACCTGGGAGTTCATGTCGCTCTCGTCATGGGCGCTGGTCATGGCGCACGACCAGATCCGCGAGAACGTGCGCGCGGGCTATGTGTATCTGGTCATGGCGAGCTTCGGCACGTTGGCGCTGCTGCTCGCCTTCGGCCTGCTCGCCGGCAGCGGCGGCGATTATGCCTTCGACGCCATCCGCGCGAGCCAGCCCGCGGCATCGCTGAGCGCGCTCGTGCTGGTTCTCGTCCTGATCGGCACCGGCTCGAAGGCGGGTCTCGTGCCGCTGCACGCCTGGCTGCCGCTCGCCCACCCCGCCGCGCCGAGCCATGTCTCCGGCCTGTTGAGCGGCGTCATGACCAAGGTCGCGGTCTATGCCTTCGTGCGCATCGTGTTCGACCTGCTCGGGCCGCCCGAATGGTGGTGGAGCATGCTGGTACTGGCGCTTGCCGGCATCACCTGCGTCATGGGCGTGCTCTACGCGCTGATGCAGCATGATCTCAAGCGGCTGCTCGCCTATCACACGGTCGAGAATATCGGCATCATCTTCATCGGGCTTGGCCTCGCCCTCGGCTTTCAGGTCTATGGCTTGGACTGGGCCGCGGCGCTCGCTTTCACCGCCGCGCTGCTTCACGTCCTCAACCACTCGCTGTTCAAGAACCTCTTGTTTCTGGGCTCGGGCGCAGTGCTCGGTGCGACCGGCGAGCGCAACATGGAGCATCTTGGCGGCCTCATTCACAAGATGCCGCTGACCGCCTTCACCTTCCTGATCGGCTGCATTGCCATCTCGGCGCTGCCGCCGCTCAACGGCTTCGTCTCCGAGTGGCTGACCTTCCAAGCCATCCTGCAGAGCCCGCAGCTTCCCGCATGGGGATTGAAGTTTCTGATCCCGGCCGTCGGCGCGCTGCTGGCGCTTTCTGCCGCGCTCGCCGCGGCCTGCTTCGTCAAGGCGTTCGGCATCACCTTTCTCGGCCGCCCGCGCACCGAAGCGGCAAAGAAGGCGCACGAGGCCGATAATTTCTCGCTCACCGCGATGTTCGCGCTTGCCGCGCTTTGCTTGCTGGCCGGCATCCTGCCCGGCTTCTTCATCGATGCGCTTGGGCCCGTCGCCAAGTCGATGGTCGGCGCGAGCATGCCGCTTCAGCGCGACGTGCCCTTCCTCTCCATCGTTCCGATCGCCGAAGCGCGCAGCTCCTATAATGGGCTTCTGATCTTCCTGTTCATGCTGCTCGCGGCGGTCTCCGCCGTCATCGTCATCCATCGTCTCGCCTCCGACCGGCTGCGGCGTGGACCGGCCTGGGATTGCGGCTATCCCGATCCGAGCACCGCAGACGCAATACAGCGCCTCGAGCTTCGCCCAGCCGATCCGCCGCGTGTTCGGCACGCTCGTCTTCCGCGCGCGGGAGACCGTCGAGATGCCGCCGCCGCTCGATGCCAAGCCGGCGCGGCTCACCGTGCAGCTGCGCGATACCATCTGGGATGCGCTCTACGCGCCGATCGGCGAGGTTGTCGAATATCTCGCCGAGCGGCTTAACCGCCTGCAATATCTCAGCATTCGGCACTATCTCGGCTTCGTCTTCGCCTCGCTTGTCGGCCTTCTCCTGGTGTTGGCGATCTGGCCATGATCCAAGCCCTCGCCATCCAGGCCGCGCAGATGCTGCTGGTTTTGGCGCTGGCGCCGCTGCTTGTCGGCTTCGTCCGCAAGATCAAGGCACGGCTGGTGCGCCGCCAAGGGCCGCCGCTGGTCCAGCCTTATCGCGATCTCGTTCGGCTGCTGCGCAAGGATGTGGTGCTTGCCGACAACGCGTCCTGGCTGTTCCGCTCGATCCCCTATCTGATCTTCGCCGCGACCTGGGTTGGCGCCGCGCTGGTGCCGACCTTCGCCACCGGCCTGATCTTCTCCTGGTCGGCCGATCTCATCGCCATCATCGCGTTGCTGGGATTGGCGCGCTTCCTGCTCGCGCTGGCCGGCCTGGATATCGGCACGAGCTTCGGCGGTATCGGCTCGAGCCGCGAGGTGATGATCGCCTCTCTCGCCGAACCTGCCATGCTGATGATCGTCTTCACGCTCGCGCTGCTTGCCGGTTCGACCCAGCTTTCGACCATGGCCGCGTTTCTCGGCTCGGACGAAGCGGGCCTGCGCGTCTCGCTCGGCCTCGCGCTGATCGCGCTGATCATGGTGGCGATCGCCGAGAACGCGCGCATTCCGGTCGACAATCCGGCCACGCATCTCGAGCTCACCATGGTGCATGAGGCGATGGTGCTCGAATATTCGGGGCGTCACCTCGCGCTGATCGATCTGTCCGCCGAGCTCAAGCTTTTGCTTTACGTCTCGCTGATCGGCTGCCTGTTCGTCCCCTGGGGCATCGCCCCTCAGGGCGCGAGCGGGCAGGCGCTGCTCATCGGCGTCGCCGCCTATATCGCCAAGCTCGCCGCCGGCGGCTTTCTGCTGGCCGTGTTCGAGACCTCGATTGCCAAGATGCGCGTGTTTCGTGTGCCGGAATTCATGGGCGTGGCGCTGATGCTCGGCCTTCTCGCCACGCTGCTTCTGTTCGTTTCGCGGAGCCTGTAGATGCACGGTCTCACCTACGACATCGCCCATCTCCTCGCGGGCTCGCTCGTGCTGGTGAGCTTCATGCTGCTTTATCAGGACCGGCTCTACGCGCTGCTCAATGTCTACGCGCTGCACGCGGTCGTGCTCGCGGCCGCGGTGGCGTGGCAAGCCTACGTCCAGGATGCACCGCAGCTCTACATCACCGCGGCGATTGCCCTCGTCTTCAAGGCCATCGTCATTCCGGTCGCGCTGCACCGCATGATCGTCAAGCTCGGCATCCATCGCGAGATCGAGACGGTGGGCGGCATCGGGCTGACCATGCTGCTCGGCATGGGCCTCGTCGCCCTCGCCATGGTGGTGACGCTGCGCGCCACCGAAGGCGCCGATCTGCTCGCGCGGGAGGACCTTGCCTTTGCGCTGGCCGTGGTTCTGCTCGGCCTGCTGATGATGGTGACGCGACAGAATGCGGTGAGTCAGGTCGTCGGCTTCATGTCGCTGGAGAACGGTCTGGTGCTCGCCGCCACCGGCGCCAAGGGCATGCCGCTCGTGGTCGAGATCAGCGTCGCCTTCTCGATCCTGATCGCCTTCATCGTCATCGGCATCTTCCTGTTCCGCATCCGCGAGCGCTTCGACACGGTCGATGTCGGGGCGCTTGATCGCTATCGGGGAGAGCACGGATGAGTATCGATCCGGTGACGCTCCTGCTTGCAATTCCAGCCGTTGCGGCGCTGGTGATCGCGCTGCTGCCCGGCAGCAAAGCGAGCGCCACTGTCAACGCCGGCGCCTCCTTTCTGACATTTCTCGCCGCCTTGTCGTTGCTGTGGATCGAGCGGCCGGCCCCCGGCGCCTATCTGCTGGTCGATGAGTTCAGCACCATCTTCGTCGTGCTGATCAATTTCGTCAGCTTCACCACCAGCGTGTTCAGCGCCACCTATGTCGCGCATGAGGTCGAGACCGGCCGCGTCACGCCCGCCTTCCTCAAGCTCTACCACGCGCTCTACCAGGCGCTGACGCTTGCCTTCAATCTTGCGCTGCTGAGCAACAATATCGGCATCATGTGGGTCGCCATCGAGCTTGCCACGCTCACGACCGTGGTCATGGTCGGCATCTATCGCACCCATGCGGCGATCGAGGCGGCGTGGAAATATTTCATCCTGGCCAGCGTCGGCATCGCGCTGGCGCTGTTCGGCACCATTCTCGTCTACATGGCGGCGGAGCCGGTGATGGGGGCGGGGCTCAACGCCATGATCTGGACCGACCTTGTGGCGCATGCGGCATCGCTACAGCCGGCGATGCTCAACCTCGCTTTCGTCTTCCTGCTGCTCGGCTACGGCACCAAGATCGGCCTGTTCCCCCTGCATGCCTGGCTGCCCGACGCCCACGCCGAAGGCCCGACGCCGATCACCGCCGTGCTGTCAGGGCTGCTGCTCAACGTCGCGCTCTACGCGCTGCTCCGCTGCAAGATGCTGATGGCCGGCAATCCCGGCGCGCTTGCGCCGGGGCCGCTGATGATCGCCATGGGCCTGGTCTCGCTTCTGTTCGGCGCCTTCATGCTGTACCGGCGGCGCGACATCAAGCGGCTGTTCGCCTATTCCTCCATCGAGCATATGGGCCTCATCACCTTCGCCTTCGGCCTCGGCGGCCCCCTCGCCAATTTCGCCGGGCTGCTGCACATGGTGCTGCATTCGCTGACCAAGTCGGCGATCTTCTTCGCCGTCGGCGACATCTCGCAAGTGAAGGGCACGCAGAAGATCGCCGAGATGGGGGGCCTCACCAAGACCCACCCGTTGATCGGCTGGGGGCTGGTGATCGGCGTCGCGGCCATTGCCGGACTCCCGCCGCTCGGCCTCTTCACCTCGGAGTTCCTGATGGTGAGCGCGACCTTGGCGGCAAAACCGTGGCTCGCGCTGCCGCTCGTGCTCGGCCTGCTCATCGCCATCGGCGCGCTGTTCTTGCAGCTCAACAAAATCGCCTTCGGCGAGCCGAAGGGCCCGAACCACAAGGTCAAATGCTCGTACATTCCGATGTTCGTGCATCTCGCGCTGGTGCTGGCAGCCGGCATCTATCTCCCCGCCACGCTCGTCGCCTGGTTTCAGGCGGTGGCCAGGCTGCTTGGATAGGGACAGCGCCATGGCGGTCATTGACCGACATCGCTAAAGGCGCCCGCAAGGCAGAGGCCCATCGCCCGTGGCCGCGCAGCGTTGTCGCGGGCGATGCCTGGCGCCGCGCCGTCGACCAGCTGGTCGAGGCGCGCGCCACGCTGCTCGGTCTGTGGGGCGACAAGGACGAAGTGCATCTCGCTTTGCTCGAGGAGCCCTCGGCCGCGATCGCCGTGTTCACACTTCCATGCCCCGACGGCAAGTTTCCCTCGGTCGGCGTGGCACATCCCCCGGCGATCAGGCTCGAGCGCGCCATCCGCGACCTTTACGGCCTGAAGCCGACCGGCGCCGCCGACACCAGGGTGTGGCTCGATCTCGGCTTCTGGGGCGTGACGCAGCCACTCGGCGCCCGCAAGAAGAGCCGCAAGCCGCAAGAGGCCTATGTTTTTCTCCCCGTCGAAGGCGAGGATCTACATCAGATTCCGGTTGGCCCCGTTCATGCCGGCATCATCGAGCCGGGGCATTTCCGCTTCACCGCCAATGGCGAGACGGTGGTGCGGCTCGAAGAGCGGCTCGGCTACGTGCATAAGGGCATCGACGGGCTGATGACCGGCGCCGATCTCGATAAGGGCGCCAAGCTTGCCTGCCGCGTCTCGGGCGACAGCACGGTCGCTTATGCCATCGCCTTCGCGCAGGCCGTCGAGTCGGCGCTTCAGGTCAAGGTGCCCGAGCGCGCATTGTGGCTCCGCGCGTTGATGGCCGAGCTCGAGCGCATCGCCAATCATTGCGGCGATATCGGCGCCATCTGCAACGACGCGTCCTTCTCGATTCTCCAGGCCGATTTCGCCATATTGCGCGAGCGCGTGCTGCGCGCGGCCGACGCATGCTTCGGTCATCGGTTGATGCGCGACCGCATTGTCCCCGGCGGTGTCACGCAAGACGTGGCACCAGGCTCTCTCGAAGGCGTTACGGCGCTGATCGAGACCATCCGCGGCAAGTTGCCCGAGCTGGTCGCGGTCTACGACAACACGGCCTCGCTGCAAGACCGCACCGTGACCACCGGCTATCTGTCGCCGACGCTTGCCCGCGCCTTCGGCGCCGGCGGCTATGTCGGCCGCGCCTCTGGCCGCGCCTTCGACGCGCGGAAAGCGGTCGGCTATGCACCTTACGATCAGCTCGAATTCGAGGTTCCCGTGCGCGACGATGGCGACGTCAATGCGCGGGTCTGGATCCGCATCCGCGAGGTCGAGCAAAGCTTGCGGCTGCTTGAGCAGATCGTGAAGCGCCTGCCGAAGGGGCCGATCCGTACCGACCTCGGCACAGAAGCGGGCGAGGGGCTTGCTCTGGTCGAGGCCTTCCGCGGCGATTTGCTGGTATCCGTTCGCCTCGGTGCCGACGGCAGGATCGAACGCTGCCATTTGCGCGACGCGTCGTGGTTCCAATGGCCGCTGCTCGAGGCGTGCGTCGAAGGCAACATCGTCGCCGACTTCCCGCTCTGCAACAAATCGTTCAACTGCTCCTATTCGGGCCACGATCTCTAGGGGAAGACATGCATAGGCTGGTGCTGAAGAATCTGCTGAGCCGGCCGGTGACCGAGGCGCCGCCCGCGGCCGACGAGTCGGGGCTAGCCGAGCTTGCGGCAAATCTCGATCGCGCGGCGAAGCGGCGGCTTGGCCGCAGCCTCGCCATCCGCGAGGTCGATGCCGGCTCCTGCAATGGCTGCGAGCTCGAGATCCACGCGCTGAACAACGCCTTCTACGATTTGGAGCGGTTCGGGCTGAAATTCGTCGCCTCGCCGCGCCACGCCGACGTGCTGCTGGTGACCGGCCCCGTCACCAAGAACATGCGCGAGGCGCTGCTGCGCACCTATAACGCGACGCCGGACCCGAAATGGGTTGTGGCGGTCGGCGATTGTGCCGCCAATGGCGGCATCTATGCCGGGAGCTACGCGGTGGAGGGCGGCGTCTCCAAGGTCGTGCCCGTCGACCTGCATATCCCCGGCTGCCCGCCGCGGCCCGAGCAATTGCTGAAGGGCCTGCTCGCTCTGCTCGAGCCGCAATCGCGGGGCTAAGGCGCGAACCACGCCCGCGCCAGGCTCAGATAGTGGCTTTCGACGCATGAGGAGCTGGCTTCCGCTTGCATCCCCACGTCCGGCAGGCGAACCCTGAAGTCATCCTCGCCGTCGCGCTCCACGGTGATCTCGCGCAGCGGCAAGTGCGTCCCGGTTAAGGTGGAGACCGCCTTGTAGGCGGCCTCCTTGATCGACAGACGCTGAACGATATCGATGGTGGGGCGATCGCGCTCGGCAGCGGACATGATCCGTTCGGCAAGCAGCTCCTCGCCGCGCGTGTCGGTGGGGATTGCCTCGACATCCACACCGATCGCATGAGCATGGTCCGGGCTGGCGAGCGCGACGGCGAGCTTCTGCGTATGGCTGATGCTGATCGCGACGCCGCCGCCAACCTGAGGCGCGCCGCTCACGCCGATCAATGTGGGGCTGCCGGCTCCCGGCATCCCGGCGCGCGCAAGCCGCGAGGCATGGCGGCCGCCGATCCACTCGACCAAGCGGGCGCCGCGCATCGACCGGCAGAGCTCGCGCTCCTCGGGATGCAGCATCTCCAGCAGGGCAAACGGATCGATAGAATCCGCGCCCGGAAGATGCACGGCGACGCATGTCCCGAACGGGCTCTCGCGCCGGAACGCCAGCGGCAGCAGATCGTCGCGCCCATGAGTTACGCGAGCGGGTTTAGCCATGGCGCTCCTGTCCCTTCCGGAATTGAGCAATCAGCCGCGTCATGCCGTCTGCCGCATAGGCCCAGGAATGGTCACCCTCATATTGGGCAAACTCGAACGCGGCGCCGGCGTCCGCAAGCAAGGCGCGCATCGTCTCGCTCGCCTCCAAGGCGCGGGGATAATCGTTCCTGCCGACCTCGAAATAGAATTTGGGGAGGGTCAGCCCCTTGGCCTGCTTGGCCAGAGCCCCCGGTTCGTAGGTGGCGCGGACCGCGCTGCCGGGCGGACCCCAGACCCGCTCATGCTCGGCCTCGGTCGGGAGCAGCAGAGCGTCTGTGCGGAAGGCTTCGTATGGGTCGCCCCGGCGATTTCCCGCCGTGAAGGCTCCGGCCACGGCAAAGGCGGCGGCGAACGCATCAGGGTGCCGCAGAGCGAGAAAGAAGGATGACGCGCCGCCCATCGAAAAGCCGCCGATACAGGCGCGGTCGGCTGCTCCGTACCTCTCGCGCAGCAAGGGTATCAGCTCGCCGACCAGATAATCCTCGTAGGCTTTGCCGGAATGATCGTTGATGAACCAGTTGCGCCCGCATTCTGGCAGCACGACGATGAATTCCTGCGCCAGCTTCGCCATGAGATCGGGCGCGGACTTCAGCCAAGACGTGCGGTTGCCGCCGAACGGATGCAGCAGCACGAAGATCGGCCGTCCCGGTGCGATCTCAGCCGGAGACGGCAGGATATGCGCGACCTTGCTGCGCCCGAGTGCGTGCGAAGTCATGCGCGAAGTCTTCGCCTTCAATGATCTCGCGCGTCAGCATCATCGCACTCTTTGACATTCCGCCGACAGCACCCGCGTCAGCGCGTCGTAGTCGATCTTGCCGCGCTCGTTGCGGGGCAGGGCTTCGAGCGCAAAAATCCGCTCCGGCAGCATGAACAGCGGCAATTGATCTTCGACCAATCGCTTGACCTCGTCTCCATTCCCAACCGCCGTCCCGCCGGCGATGGCCGCGACGATGAACGGATCGGCCCCATCCTGCTTGATCACGGTGCAGGCGATCTCGGCGCTCGAGAAATGCTTCTGCAAGGTCGACTCGATCTCATCGAGCTGGATGCGGCGCCCCTGCACCTTGACCTGCCGGTCGCGCCGCCCAAGGAAGACGAGGTCGCCTTGCGCGTTGCCGCGAACGTAATCGCCGGTGCGATAGAACCTGGTCCCGCTCGCGTCGCGAAACATCGCGCGCTCGGTCGCCGCTTCCCGGTTCCAGTAGCCGGTCATCAGCGAGTCTCCGGCCACCAGCAATTCGCCGGCCGCGGAACCTGAGTCTTGCGGCGCTATCCCAGAGATAAGTGAGCTGCGCATAGGGGCAGGCTTTGCCGATGGGGATCGCGTCCGTCGCCGGCGATGTCGGCGTCGGTGATGCGGTGATAGCAGCAGACATTGGTTTCGGTCGGCCCGTACCAATTATGCAGCGCGATCTCGGGCACATAGGGCCTGAAGCGGCGGAGCGGCTGATGGGCGATCGGCTCGCCGGCGAACACGATGTGCCTGAGCGCGCTGCCGCCAAGCTCGGTCCATCCCAATTCGTGCGACTTGATCTCGCGCAGCAGAAGGCTCGGCACGCAATAGAGTACCGTCGCCTTGGCGCGGGCTATGGCGCGGCAGAGCGTGACGGGCGAGATCATCGCGCTCTCATGGATCGGCGAGAGCTGCGCGGCGGCGCGCACAGCGCCGAACACATCGAACACCGAGAGATCGAACGAGACCGAAGCCACCTGCGCGATGACGTCGTCCTTGTCGATCTGCGAGTTCCTCGACCGCCCATTCGACGAAGGCGGCGGCGCTCCGATGCGTATGCACCACGCCTTTCGGCTCGCCGGTCGAGCCCGACGTATAGAGGATGTAGGCCGGGCTCGACGGATCGAGACTGTCGGGCGCCGGCGGCAATCCGCTCATTCCATTGGCGGGGAGGGGAGGCCGCGTGCCGATCGGCGCGACGATCAGATCCTCGGCAATGTGTTCGCTCCCGGCCACCGGACTGTCGAGCAAGCGTTCCAGGTTCCGCGCCGTGGTGATGATCGCCGCCGGCGCGCAATCGGCGATGATCTTCCGCCCGCGGCCAACCGGCACCGTGTAGTCGATCGGCACGTAGCAGGCATTCAGCATCAGCGTGCCGAAGATGCTGGCATAGAGCGAGAAGGATTTCGGCGCCGAGATGCAGACGCGGTCGCCGGCCTCGACGCCCGCGCGGCGCAGCAGGGCGGCGACGCGCAGCGCCTCGTTGAGATAGTCGTTATAGGAATAAATGCGGGCCGCGTCGGCACAAGCGGGGCGCTCGCCCCACAGACTTGCGGCATCATAGAGATACGACGCGAGATGCCGGCCGCTCATGTCGGCAGTCCGAGCGACGCCGCCAGAATGACCTTCTGCAAATCCGATGTTCCCGAATAGGTCAGGCTGCTCAGCACATCGATCAGCTCGTCGCAATTGCCGCTTCCGGCTTCAAGGCCCTTGCCGCCATGCACGCGGAACGCATTGAGCTGGCACTCGAGCGCGGCTTCCGAGGCGTAGAGCTTGACGAGGCTCGCATCGGCCTCCGTGGCGGTGCCGAGCGCAAGCCGCTGTGTCGCATGGTCCAGCAGCAGCTTCGCCGTGGCGTAGCGCATCAGCATCTCGACGATGCGGCCGCTGACATATTGGTGCGTGGCGATCGGCACGCCGAATTGCTGGCGGCTCTTGGCGTAGTCTGCGGAGCGGGTCAGCGCCCGCTTCATCGAGCCCACCAGGAAGGCCGACAGCAGAACGCGTTCCTGCAACATCGCCTGCCGGAAGATCTGCGCGCCGCCATTGGGCCGGCCGATCAGCGCGCCCTTGTCCACGCGAACCTCGTTCAAGCTGAGCGTTGCCAGCGAAGCGCCTTTGAGGCCTTGCAGCGCCATCTCGGCAACCGTCACGCCTGGAGCCGAGCGATCGACCAGGAAGCAGGAGATGCCGCGCGAGTGCAGCCGCGCATCCTTGGTGGCGAAGACGAGGAAAATGTCGGCCTGAGCGCCATTGGAGATGTAGGTCTTCTCGCCTTGCAGCACGTAGCCGCTGCTCGCTCTCGGCGTAGCTCGTCTTCATCGCCATCACGTCTGACCCGGCTCCAGCCTCGGTCGCGGCGAGCGCGCCGATCGTCGAGCCGGTTTGCAGCCGCGGCAGCAGCGATTTGACGATGTCGGCTGAGGCAAATTTGCCGATGCAGCTCGCCACCGCGAAGGCATGAGCGCCGAAGGCGAGCAGCAGGCCACCGTTGGGGCAGCCTTCGCCGAGCCCGATCAAGGCATCGGCGGTGGCGCGGGCGTCGCCGACCTCGCCGCCGAGCACAGCCTTGAGCGCGTCCCATTTGGCGATCTCGCGGAAGAAGCCATGATCCGCGACCGGGAAGCGCGCGGCGAGCCCGGCGCCCAGTCGCTTGCCCTGTTGGTGAATCGGCGACTCGGCGAGAATCGCATCGAGATCAGGCGCTGACATTCGACGGATTGGCCTCCGTAAGCTCGGCGTTCCGCTCGATGGTGCCCGCCAGGCTCGCTTCGATCATGCGCTCGTCGGGCGTGTCGTCGGGCAGCTCGCCGCGCCGCGCCTGCTCATAGGCGGACAGATCGAACAATCCATGCCCGCTGATATTCATCAGGATCGATGGCGCGGATTTGTCCATTGGCTTCCGCGGCGATCTGCAGCCCCGCGGCGATAGCATAGGCCGATTCAGGCGCAGGGATGATGCCTTCGGTCTCGGCGAACAAGGCTCCGGCCTTCAGCGCCTCGACCTGGCGTAACGCACGCGCCTTGAACAGATCGCTGGCATAGAGCGCGCTCAGGAATGCCGAGGTGCCGTGATAGCGCAGGCCCCCGGCATGGATCGGCGGCGCCAGGTACGAGCTGCCCAGCGTGTACATGCGCGTGACCGGCGTGGTGCCGGAAAAATCGTTGATGTCGTAGAGATAGGCGCCGCGCGTCATCTTCGGGCAGGCCAGCGGCTCCGCGGCCACCAGCTGCACGCTGGTTCCGCGCTCGCGGGCCGCGCGCAGGAAGGGCATGCCGACGCCGGCGAAATTGCTGCCCGCGCCCATGCAGGCGACGACATAATCGGGAAAGTCGCCCAGCGCGTCCATCTGCTTGACCGCTTCGTTGCCGATCACCGTCTGATGCAGCAACACGCAAGTCTCGCCGCTTCCCACCGCGAACCGCGCCGTGTCCTTTTTCTCCCGCGCAAGCTCGATGGCTTCGCCGGTGGCGACGGCAAGCGAGCCGATGCGGCCGGGGTCGCGTTTCAGCGCCTCGCGCCCGGCGCGCGTGAGAGGCTCGGGCTCTCATGGATCTCGCCGCCGAACAGCTCGACGATGGTGCGGCGCTGCGGCTTTTGCCGATAGCTGATGCCGACCATGAACACGGTGCAGGCGAGGCCGAATCTCTGGCAGGCATAGGCCAGCGCCGTGCCCCATTGGCCCGCGCCGGTGCCGGTGATCAGGTGCTTAACCCCGGCCTTCTGGTAGTAATAGGCCTGTGCCAGCGCGGTGTTGAGCTTGTGGCTGCCCGAAACATTGGCGCCCTCGAATTTGTAATAGAGCCGCGCGTTGGTTCCGAGCCGCTCCTCCAGCGCCTTGGCGCGCCGGAGCAGCGTCGGCCGATAGCTCGCGTAAAGCTTGCGTACCGGTGCCGGGATGGCGATGTCGGCATGCACCGTGTCGTTCGACTGCTTCATCAGCGACAGCGGCTGCTGCGGCAGGACGTTGACGCCTTGCGTATAGGCGAAGTGGTTCGTGCTCGCGGTCGATCGGGCGTAGTGATCGGGGAAATCGAACAGGAAATTGCACCAGGTGGAGACGCCGGCGTGCTCCTCTGCCGGCGGCCCGTCGCCTCTATCCATTTTGTTTCGCGCTCGCTTTGGCGGCGATCCGGTCGACGAATTTGACGAGGTCGCCATAGGTGATCAGATCCACGCCGAGCAGGTCCTCGTCGTCGATTTCCAGATTCAAGGTCCGCTCGAGTCCCCTGATGATCATCAGGAAGCGTCGCGAATCGATCAGCAGATCGGCATACAGTTCCGCGGTCGCTTGCGGCGGATGCTGCGCATCGAAGCGCGGGAGCACCTCGGCGATCACGCTCGCGAGCGCTGATGCCTCGCCACGGTCAGCCTGGGGCGCAACGTGCTCGCCGCTCGCGGGCCGCGGCCTGGCGGCCTGAGCCGGTGCGCCGGTTTGCCCGGCGCGCTTCTGCCCGCGGAATTTCCTGGTATCGTGTTCCACAGCCCGCCTCCCCAACAAGTCACGACACTAAGCCAAGACGCTAGGCAACGCTTCAGGAAGCGAGGTCTATGTCCGCAGTTTGAAGATCGGCGAGGTTGAGGTCGCGCAGCAGCTGGTCGCGCCCTTTACCCTCGATGGTGCTGAGATTGATGATGGGCCTGAGCTTGCCCGAGGTCTCGCGGTGAATGGCGGGCACTTGCTGCGCGATCACCCTGATCGGGTCGCCGACGATGTCGCGCAGGCCCTTGAGCGCGGCATCGATCTCGATCGGCGCCGAGCGCGCCGGGCGATACTGCAGCACGAACAGCCCGCGCTCGAGGCAGATCAGCCGGTACTGCGCCGGCCCGAGCGTCTCCTTGAGGCAGCCGAGAATGGCAAACGGCTCGATGCGTTGGCCTGAAGCATCGCACACCGTGTCGGTGACCTTGCCGCGCAGCTCCTCGATCGAGCCGTAGCATGTCGCGGAATAAGCCGCCGGCTCCGACATGATGGCGAGATCGCCGATGTCGTAGCGGAGCAGCGGTGTCGTGTCGTTGAACAGGTCCGAGACGATGACGCGGGCGAGTTCGCCGGGCTTCGACGGTCCGCCCGTGCCGAGGCTCTGCCCCTGAAACACCAGGCGATCGGTTTCCAGCGTGAAGGGCCCGTCGGTTGCCGCCTGCCAGCCCATGAAGCCGAACTCCACGCTGGCATAGGCCTCGCGCGGGTCGAAGCCGAAGGCGCGCCGGATGGCGTCGCGCCCGTCAGGGGTGAGCATCTCCGACGTCGTCCAGATTCGCTTGACCGAGGGCAGCGGCCGCTCGGTGCCCATCCACTCGGCGAGCCTGACGATCGAGCTCGCATAGCCGATCAGCGTCGCCGGGTTCTTGCCGGCGAGAGCGTTGTAGATCAGCTCGGGGGATTTCAGCGCATCGGTCAGCGTGGAATAAGAGCGCTCGGTCCGGGTCGACACGTCTTTCGCGCCCGACGTGCCCACCACGCGCACCTGCTTGTCGCGCCTGAACCGCTCGGGAAAAAGAAACTCGAGCGAGGTCGGCGAGGTCTCGCCGGCCTCGAAATGCGGCCGGCGGAACCGCCAGCTCCTGAACGAAGCGACCCTCTCGTCGATGAAGATGACGAGCGGAATTCCCGTGCTGCCGCTGGTCTGCTTCCGCACCAGCGGCGCCGCGGCGTAAGCCTTGCTCACCCTGTCTTCGACCGGGATGTCCTCGAAGTCAGTTCGGCTGACGACGGGCAGCTGCGCATACCAGGCGATGAAGTCTTGGAGGTCGGGTGGCGGCGCGCCGTAGGGCCGGTACAGCTCGGCGTAGAATCTCACGTTGTCGATGGCTGAGACGACTCGCTCGCGCAGCAATGCCAGGGGCGGGGGCATGCATGCGTTGGGCGGCCGCAGATCCATTTCTGCGACCGCCCAATCCAATGCGGCCTCAAGCAAACGAGTCAAGGGCCACCTACATCAGGTACTCGAAGCCGAACGGAGATTCGGCCAACTCTTCGCTATTGGGCCTGGACCTTCATGGTCTTTTTCGCCGCGGCCTGCGCCGTCATGCGCGTGCCGGCCTGGCGCTCGCCAGCGGCGGCTTTGCCTGACTTCGTCGCGGCCTTGGTCGCCGACTGCTTGGTGGTGCGTGCCGACGACGTCTTGGCGGTCGAAAGCTCGCCTTGCGACTTCACGGTCGCAGCCTTGCGGGCCGACTTGCCGGCCGCCGGGGTGTGCAGCGCCTTCTGCGCGCCCTGCTTGGCGACTGAGCGGGTGCCGGCCTGCTCGGTGGCGGCGCGCACGTCTGCTCCGGGGATGACATTGGCGGCCAGCACGGCGACCGCGCCGAGCGCGCCCAAGCGCAGGATATTTCTCCGAGCCATGACCTTGGTGGATTTCTCCGCTCGCAGTTCCTTCGATTCTTTTCTAGAGCTCATGCTTATTACTCCGGTTGGAGAGCAGACGGTGGTTGACTAAATCCCTTCATAGGCATCGTTTTCGAGCCTGTAGCCAAGACTAACAAACTCTCGAACAGCGGCCAAGTTACGATGCATTAAGCTAATACCGCACTGCGAAAAGATTTCCTCATTTCATGAAGTGTCGGGACCCTGTCACCTAGCGATATTACTTATCTGCTTCGTGACATGGGTCAGGGGGCAGGGGCTCAATCGCCCGGGCCGGCTGGCCGGCGGCGGCTCCGGTCGAGCAATTTAGTCAGCCCATACACGGCCTCGATGCGTGGTGCCGGCGTATCGGTGAGCCTCGCCATCTCCAACACGGCTCCCGTCAACGCCTCGATCTCCAAGGGACGCCCGCTCTCCAGATCCTGCAACATCGAGGTCTTATGCGCGCCGACGGACTCGGCGCTTTCCAGTCGCTGCTCGAGCGTCTGATTGAAGGAGATGCCGAGCTTGGCGGCGATCTCGCGCGCCTCCTGCATCGTCTCGAGCACGAGCGCGCGGGTCTCGGGGAAGCGGAGGATCTCGATCATCGTCGTATTGGTCAGCGCGCTGATCGGATTGACCGCCAGATTACCCAAAGCCTTCCACCAGATCTCGGCGCGAATGTTGCTGACCGCGCTCGCCTGCAAGCCGGCCTTGACGAACGACGCCTCGACGGCGCGCACGCGGTCGCTCAGCCTGCCGTCGATCTCTCCAATCGGAAAGCGGTTGCTGCCGATGTGACGGATGACGCCCGGCTCGGACACTTCGGCGGCGACAAACACCGCGCAGCCGATGATGCGGTCGGGGTGGAATGTACTGCTCAGCATGCCGCGCGGGTCGAGGCTCTTGAGTCGCGTGCCGTCGAGCGGGCCGCCATGCTTCTGAAAATACCACCACGGCATGCCGTTCTGGATCGTCATCACCATGGTCTCGGGGCCGAGCAGTGCTTCAACGTCCGCGGCCGCCTGCTCGAGCGAATGCGCCTTCACCGCGAGCACGACGAGGTCCTGCTGGCCGGCGCTCGCCGCCGTATCGATGGCCTTGACCCGCGCGGTCTCGATGCGACCGTCCTGCCAATGCAGCTCGATGCCCTTGGCCTTGATCGCGGCGAGATGCGCCCCGCGGCCGATCACCGTCACGTCCTCGCCGGCAAGGGCGAGCCGGCCAGCGATCAATCCGCCGATGGCGCCGGCGCCGAAAATGCAGATTCGCATTGCGTTGTTTAGCCTTCGGCTGGGTGCGGGGCTAGGCCGAGAGCGTCATCGAGGACCGGGGCGGGGTTTTCCGCCTGGTGGGCTGGCATGGTGCCACATGCCAGCCTTTCTTTTGGGCCATTCGCCGCGGATCGGCGTTTATGAGCGATTCACGCGTTCAAGCGTTATCTACCCGCAGTTTTTCAGCACATAGGAGAATCCATTCATGCATATCGACCTGGAGCAAGCCGAGAAGGCCATCGCCGCCGCGCGCAAGGAGGCAGTGAACCTCAAGACCAAGATGTGTATTGCCGTCGTCGATTCCGGCGCCAATCTGCGCGCCTTCGTGCGCATGGACGATGCCTGGGTGGGCTCGATCGACATCGCCATCAAGAAGGCCAAGACCGCCTGCTTCTTCACCATGGGGTCCGGCGAGATCGGCAAGTTGTCGCAGCCGGGCAAGCCGCTTTACGGCATCGAGCATTCCAATGGCGGCCTGATCACCTTTCCCGGCGGCCTGCCGATCATCCAGAATGGCGAGCTGTTTGGTGCCATCGGCGTGAGCGGCAGCTCGGTGGAGAACGATCACAAAGTGGCCGTGGCGGGTTGCAAGGTCCTGGGCGAGAGCCAGCTGGCCGACCACCACTTCGCCCGCATGATGAGTCTCGGCGCCTAGCCTGCTTCACGCGATTGCTGCAAGGACGGCCCGCCTCGTCCGGAGGCGGGCTGGTCCTCTGCCGCACCGGGCGGGGGTCTGCGTTTAGCCGCGTGTTAAACTATCGCCATGCAGGGCGAGCCGAAATCTCTCACGGCGGTGCAGAGGGCCATACTATTTTGTGCGCGCCTCTATTTGCTGGCTGCGCATCCAGTTCTCATGTCTCGGTTCATCGGCACCTGGGATATTCTGCCCCCTCCCGTGTTGCCGCGGCGCAAGCGCGCCCTCTGGAGAGTTGTGTTGCCGCCCGTCCCATGCTTACTTTCCCCGCCTTTTCGGGGAGATCGCCCTTATGCCGAGTTCTAACGCGCGCAAAGCGAGGGCGGAGCGCGCCAGCAAGGAACTGTTCGAGAACGTCACCAACCCTTTTTGCGGGACGCTGCCCGACGACTTGACCGTCGAGCGCACCGGAAACGGGCTTAAGGTTCTCGACCATGGCGACGGCAAGTCGGTCGCGGGCTTCGAGCGCAAGCTGCCCGCGTCCAGCCCTCAAATCAAAGGCAAGGACGTCGATCTCGCCAAGGCGATCGAGCAGGCGGCCAAGCTGATCGGCAAATCCGCTCTGCCGATGTTTGGCGGCCTCGCCACCGACGTCGAAGGCATGCGCGCGGTGATGGCGCTCGCCGAGCGCTCCGGCGGCATCGTCGACCATGCCTTCAGCGAGGCGCAATACCGCAACTTCAAGATCCTGCAGACGAGCGGCTGGGTGATGTCGACCATCACCGAGGTGCGCAACCGCGCCGATCTCTTCATCATCGCCGGCAGCGACATTCACAAGCTGCATCCGCGCTTCTTCGAGCGGATCGTCTCGCCACCGGACTCGATGTTCGACGTCGAGCCGCCGAAGCGCACGGTGGTGTTCGTCGGCAAAGGGCTCGACCGCTCCGGCGCCAAGGGCACGCGCATCGGCGAGGTGGTCACGCTGGCCTGCCCCGACGAGCTCGCGGGCGAGGTGGTGGGGCTGCTCCGGGCGCGCTTGCGCGGTTTCCGCGTCAAGCCGTCCAAGCTCTATGGCGTCACCCTGGCCGAGATCGACGCTCTGGCCGAGCGCTGCAGAGGCGCGAAATATGGTGTGGTGGTCTGGGCGCCGCCCGCGCTGAACTTCCCCTTCGCCGAGCTCGCCGTCGATCAATTCGCCGGTCTGGTCAAGGACCTCAACCAGACCATCAGATTCGCAGGCCTCGCGCTCGGCGGCGCCGAAGGCGCGATCACCGCCGGCGCGGTATGCACCTGGATCAGCGGCTATCCGCTGCGCGTCAGCTATGCGAGCGGCGCGCCCGACTACGATCCCTACCGCTGGAACATCGGCCGCATGCTGAAAGAGGGCGAGGGCGACCTTCTCGTCTGGACCGCGTCGATCTCGCCGGACCTGTCGCCGCCCGAGACCAAGCTCCCGACCATCGTGCTCGGCACGCCGGGCCTGAAGCTCGCCAGCGAGCCTGCCGTGTTCATTCCGGTCGGCACGCCCGGCGTCGATCATGCGGGGCGTCTCATTCGTGTCGACAACGTCGTGTCTTTGCCGCTCAAGGATCTCGGCCGGGCCGATCTTCCGCCGGCAGCCGACGTGCTTTCGGCCATCGAAGCGCAGCTTTAGGCCGGGAGCCGAAAACCATGCTGATCAAGCTGACAGGCGGCAAAGTCTACGACCCCGCCAACAAGGTGAGCGGCGAGGTCCGCGACATCTATGTCGAGAACGGCAGGATCGTCGCCGCGAAGCCGAACGCTCGGGCAGACGCGACCTACGACGTGAAGGGTCGCGTCGTCATGGCCGGCGCCATCGACCCGCACACCCATATCGGCGGCGGCAAGATGACCATCGCCCGCATGTTGCTGCCCGAGGATCACAGGGGAGACCCCGTGACCCGCACCGATCTGACCCGCGCGGGCTCGGGCCGCGCCGTGCCCTCGACCCATGTCACCGGCTATCGCTATGCCGAGATGGGCTACACCGCCTGTTTCGAGCCGGCCATGCTGCCCGCCAATGCCCGCCAGGCGCATATGGAGATGGGCGACACCCCGATGGTCGATAAGGGCGCCTTCGTCATGCTCGGCTCGGACGACTATTTCCTGCGCCAGCTTGCGGCGAAAAAGGACTTCAAGGCGATCAAGGATTACGTCGCCTGGACCATGCATGCCGCGCAGGCCATCGCGGTCAAGGTGGTCAATCCCGGCGGCATCAGCGCCTTCAAGTTCAATCAGCGCAAGCTCGATCTCGACGAGGAGCACGTCTATTACCACGTGACGCCGCGGCAGATCATCCAGACGCTCGCTCGCGCGGTGCAGGAGCTTGGCGTCACCCATCCGCTCCACATCCACGGCTGCAATCTCGGTATTCCCGGCAATATCGAGACGACGCTCGACACCGTGCGCGCGGCTGAAGGTCTGCGCATGCACATGACGCACACCCAGTTCCTGAGCTACGGCACCGAAGGGGACAAGAAATTCTCCTCCGGTGCGGCGCGCCTGACCGAGCTCGTCAACAAGACGCCCAATGTCTCGATCGATGTCGGCCAGGTGCTGTTCGGCCAGACCTGCACGGCGTCAGGCGACAGCATGCGCCAATACGCCATTTCCAAGAGCGCGCATCCCAAGAAGCCGGTGATCATGGACATCGAATGCGACGCCGGCTGCGGCGTGGTGCCGATGCGCTATCGCGACAAGAGCTTCGTCAACGCGATGCAATGGGTGATCGGGCTGGAGACGTTTCTGCTGTTCGACGATCCCTGGCGCATCTTCCTCACCACCGATCATCCGAACGGCGCGCCGTTCTTCTTCTACCCGCATCTCATCAGGCTGCTGATGGATAAGGGCTTCCGCGACGACATGCTGCAGAAGATCAATCCTGACGCGCAGGCCCAGAGCAGCTTGCTCAAATCGCTCACCCGCGAATACACGCTGGATGAGATCGCCATTCTCACCCGCGCCGGGCCGGCCAAGAGCCTCGGCCTGGTCGACCGCGGGCATCTGGGCGTCGGCGCCTCCGGCGACATCACCGTCTATCGCGACGACGCCGACCGCGAGGCCATGTTCGCCACGCCGGAATATGTGTTCAAGAACGGCGAGCTGGTGGTCAAGAACGGCAAGGTGGTGAAGGTCGTGCAGGGCGCCACGCATGTGGTGCGGCCCGATTACGACAAATCGATCGAGAAGCCGCTCAACGACTATTTCGACCGTTACCTCACGGTGCGCATGGACAATTTCAAGCTTGCCGACGAGGAGATCGTCAACGGCGACAACGGCGCCATCATCGTGCAGCCGACGGCTCCGCGCGTGTCGTAAGGCTAGGCGACGGCGTCGGTTACCACCTGACCTTCATGCCGAGACGGCCGTTATATTCGCCTTGGCCTGATCCGGCGAATGCGACATCGCCGCCGCCGACGCCGGCATAGCTCTGAAGCCCGTCGCCGAACTCGCCTTCGAAGAAGCCCCACAGCGCTATTCTCTCGCTGAGGTCGAGCCTCAGGCCGGTGACCACCCTCACCACGTCTTCCGCGGCAGAGGCGCCGTCGACCAAGAACGACGCGGCCGGCGACGCGGTCAGAAACGATGCCACGCTGCGCTCGGGGTCATATTCATGCACCCAGGCGACCCGCACGAACGGCGTCAGCCACCTGTCGTTGGCAAGGGCGTATGTCGTATCGAACTGAATTCCGACCGAGCTCGTCACGGACGACACGGTGTCGGACGCGAAGGTCAGGCCCAATATGCCCGGACCGCCATTCAGATTCCGGCTGTTCTCGGTGAAGCCGTCGATATCGAGCTGGTATGCGTCCACCCCGACGAACGGCGTGACGTAATGACGGCCCCAGTACCGCCTCCAGCCGGCTTCAAGGCGCCCGCCGAACGAGTCGCTATCGAAGCTGCCCCTGGCGCGCTCGTCCACGACCCAAGTCGATGACCCGGTCGGTTTCATTTTCGAAATGGGCGTATTCGGCCGTTCCCGCCAGATAGATCCGCCCAAAGGTCTTCACGCCATAAATTCCGACATGCGAGCCCTGAACGGTCCCGTCGGTGTTCATCGCATCGACGGAAAGATCCGAATCGGTATAGCCCCCAGCGACGCCGATCAGAGCCGTGGGATTGAACCTATAATCGAGCCCGCCGGCGGCGCCGCCGACAGTCGTGTCGAGAGTTCCCGATCCTCTCTCGCCTTCGAGCGAGCTTCCCCCGCCAAGACCCGCGGCCCATACCCGCCAACGCTGCGGCTGATAGAAGTCGCCGCCGATCGGAACGGGAGAGGGTCCGAGCTTCAAAGGCGTGTACTTTTCCGGCCCCGTGCCAGGCGACCCAGGTGACCCAGGCGACCCAACAAAGCCCGGCCCGCCGACGGCAAGGGCAGGGAACACGGTCTGCGCCAGCATGGTCGAACCGAACAGTCTCGATGCGTCGAACGCTGTCTGCTCCGTCCCGGACACGCCTTCGCCGCCGAGCTCATCAATCGGGATGTCGTCGACATCGTCGTCGCCCCCGTCATCGTCGTCCGTCGACGCAGACTGTGACGGTGTTGTTGATCATCGTCACCTCGCCGTCGAGTGCTATGGCCCTACCGCAGACGATCCTGGCGGCATTCAGCATGCTGATGCTCGCCTGCGCGACGATGGTGCCTTGGAACGCTGAGCCCGCGCCGAGTGACGCGGAGCTGCCGACTGCCCAAAACACCTTGTTGGGATCTGCTCCGTTGATCAACACAACAGACGAGCCAGCGGCCGTTGTCAGCGTGCTGCGCGATTTTAAAGGCCCAAACTGAATTAGGGTTGTTTTGGCCGTCGAGAGTGAGCATCCCTGTGATCTGAGCCGCCCCGCCGGTAAACTCATAGACCCCGCCTATAAGGGTCTGGCCACCGAGCTCGGCCGGGATGGTGGAACCGGTCGGCAGGCCCATCAAGGTATTGAAGAGGGTGGTCGCATCGGACTGAGCCTGTCTGGGCGACTGCATCGGTTTGATGGATCGCTCCGATCACGATTCCTGGTCCATCGTTCTCCACGGTTCCGAAGAACCCGGTGATCGCAGTGCCGGCATAGACCCCGAGGTCTCCCCTGAGGACGGTGGGGCCGGTGTTGGTGACTGTTTCGGCGCCGAGGACCGCGAAAGGCGCTACCGCACCGAGGGTTTGCGCCTCGGCCTCGCTGCTCGAAACGATCACAGCGAGGCCGAGGGCCGCCGCTACCGCAAGCGCAAGTGGTTTACTGCGCGTCGGAACCCGTCTGTCCAGAAAACGGGAACCCTCTTTCGGTCGGCCGCAAAGACTCAGAGTCGTGCATATGGTTCGCCGCATCGTTTCCCCCGTCCCCATGTGCGGATTCGCACACTCACGAGGGGGAACCCAAAAGGCCGGAGGGTCTACTGGTGTAAATACTGATGGTAGAAATACCTGGATTGCCCTCGAAGGTTGTCTTTTTTGGCGGTTTCGGGAGGGATTGGGCCCATGTGGTCCGTGGCCGCAAAGACACGGTCGCCCGGAAATAGCAAAGCGCGGTTAGCTCAGAACCTTGCGCACCAGCTCGGCCGTGTTCTTCGCGCCGAATTTTTTCAACAGGTTGGCTCGGTGGAATTCGACCGTGCGCGGGCTGATGTCGAGCGCGCGGGCGACCTCTTTGCTGGAGTGCCCCCTGACGATTTCAGCCAGGATCAAGTTCTCTCGCGGGGTCAAATGCGCTCTGACTGTGGAATCCTGAGAGGCCTCGGAAGCCTCCGGCGTCGGCCAAGCGGCAACTGCCTCCCCTAAGATGGCAAGCATATCTGGATCGAAGAGGCTACGTTGCGGCTGCCTGGCCATCGTGGCGACCACCTTTCCGTAGTCGCAGAGCAAATCGGCGCAGCTCGAGGTATGTTTAGTGGTTCGTTCGCCCCGTGTCGTCCGCCGACTCGACGTCTCATTCTGGTTGAATTGAACCTTCAGCACAAGCCAATAGTACGGTGTCGTACAAAATTCCCAGGAAACGGTCCGAATTGACTAGGCGTAGGGCTGAAACAGGCCTAGCGTTAGCCATCGCCTGCTGAAGTTCCCGGACGCAGGCGGCTAGGAGAGGTGATCGTGCTCTTGTCCCCCAGGATTAAGAGCCGTGACCCAGACCTCCCCATTTCCCCACCGAAATCGGCTTCTCGCGGCATTGTCGTCCGCCGATCTCGCTTTGTTGCAGCCGAACCTCGATCCTGTCTCGCTGGAGCTCCGGCAGGTTCTCGAAACCGCGAACGAGCCCATCACGCACAACTATTTCATCGACAGCGGAATTGCTTCGGTTGTCGCCAGCAATGGAAATCATCGGCGACGAATTGAAGTCGGACTTGTCGGGTTCGAGGGCATGACCGGCCTCGCCGTCGTTCTAGGCAATGACCGTTCGCCCAATGAGAATTTCATGCAAGTTGGCGGCGATGGCAGGCGCATAAGTGCCGACAAGCTGCGGGTGGCGATGCAGGAAAGTCCCTCGATACAGCGCGCCTTTCTCAATTTCGCCCATGCCTTCTTGAACCAAGTCTCAAACACCGCGCTGTCGAACGGCACAGCCAGCATCGAAGAGCGATTGGCGCGATGGCTTCTCATGGCGCATGACCGCTTGAACGACGATACGATTCCGCTCACGCACGAGTTCCTGTCGCTCATGCTCGGCGTGCGGCGTGCCGGCGTCACGGTTGCTCTGAACGCCCTTGAGCGCAAAGGTGTGATCAGTCTCACGCGCGGTCAGATTCTCATAACGGACCGCGAAGGACTGAAGGCCAGCGCCAACGGTTCTTACGCTGAGCCGGAGATGCCGGTCACCCATTGACCGTGAAGAAACCAGGGCTTCGGCGAGCGCCAAGCCCGCCGCGCCTCGTCTTCCGGCCTCAATTCTTCGGCCTGGTGCCGGTCACGTCGAAATCGGCCTCCTGCAACTGATATTTCTGCACCACGCTGGCCGTCGCCGCGAGCGCGCGCTGGCAGGCCTCATGCGCCGCCTGTCGTTCCGCATCTTCAAGCTTGCCGCCGTCGGTCACCTTGTCGGCCGCGTCGAAGCAGATTTGCGCATCCTGCGCGGATGCCCGCGCGGGCGCGAAGGCAAGCGCCAGGACGGCAACAGCAAGCATAGTGACAGTCAGGGTTCTGGCGAGCATGCGAGAGGCCTCTTCAGTTTCGGCGGCACCGGCACATTATCTGGGACGGCGGAGCCACTCCGCACCGTCCGGCAATCAGTCCTAGGCTAAAATCTTTGACCTAATGTGGCGGAGGGAGCGGGGACGACCACGCCCATCCCCTCTAGCCGCCGATTTCCGCGAAGGCGCTTCTTGCCTCGGTCACGAAGCGCAAGCTCAAATCGCGGCGTTTCCGCCCGTCAGGTCCCTCGATGCCGGTATGCACGTCGACTCCGGCCGGACGCACCGCCCGCACCGCCTCGCCCAGATTGCCGGGATGAAGCCCGCCGGCGAGGATCACCGGCTTGGGCGATGCTTCGACCAGTCTCCGGCTCACCGCCCAGTCGTGCGTCTTGCCGGTGGCGCCACGCGCGCCGGTCGAGGGATCGAATGTGTCGGTGATGAAGCTGTCGACCAGCGGCGCGAAGCGGGCGACATCGTCGACCAAGGCCTGCGAATTGTCATCGCGCACGATCAAGCTCTTGATGACCCGCAACCGGGGCGCAAGCGCGCGCAGCCGGCGCAGCTCGGCGGGCGTGACGTCGCCGTGCAGCTGGACCATATCGACCCGCAATGTGCCGGCGAGCGCGGCGATGTCATTGGCCTGGCTCAGATAGGTAATGAGGAAGAACGTCGCCCGGGCGCCGAGCGCGGCGACGATGCTCGCCGCTGCCTCGGGCGTAAGATCTTCGGCATGGTGATCGAGAACGAGCGGAAAGCCGAGATGCGTGAAGCCGCAATCGATCAGCATTTCCGCCTCGTCTGCATCGATGATGCCGGCGGCGTGAATGCCCGGCTTCGCGGCCCCCCTTCACGCATCTCACGACCCCACGATCATGGCGGTCAGCGTCTCCAGCCGGTCGGCTTCAGCTGCCGGCTTGTCCCAGCGAATGCGGTGGATGCGGGGAAAGCGCATGGCGACGCCGGATTTGTGCCGGCTCGAGCGATGCACCGAATCGAATGCCACCTCGAACACCAGCTTCGGCTCGACCTGGCGCACGGGGCCGAACGCATCCACCGTGTGATTGCGCACCCAGCGGTCGAGCTCGCGCAGCTCCTCGTCGGTGAAGCCGAAATAGGACTTGCCCACCGGCACCAGCTCGGCCTCGCCGCTCTCGCCGTTCCGCCAGGCGCCGAACGTATAGTCGGAATAATAGGACGAGCGCTTGCCGCTCCCCCTTTGCGCATACATCAGCACCGCGTCGATGGTGAGCGGTGCGCGCTTCCATTTGTACCAATGGCCCTTGGGACGCCCCGCGAGATAGGGGCTCATCCGGCGCTTCAGCATCAGCCCTTCGATGCCGGTCTCGCGCGCGCCGGCCCACAGCGTCTCGAGCTCGCCGATCGAGGAGAAATCGATGATCGCGGAAATATCGGTGCGATGCGGGCCGTGCGCCGCATGCCAGGCTTCGAGCCGCGCGCGGCGCTCGAATGAAGGGCAGCTCGCGCAAGTCTTCGCCCTTTTCGAACAGCATGTCGTAGAGGCGGATATGCGCCGGATGCGATTTCAGCATGGCGGCGGTGACGGTCTTGCGGTTGAGCCGCTGTTGCAGATCGTTGAAGGGCGCGACGTCGCCCTCGCGCATCACCAGCAATTCGCCGTCGAGCACCATGCCCTCGGGGATCGCCTCGACCACATCGGGAAAGGCGCCGGAGATATCGTCGCCGGTGCGCGAGAACAGCCGCTTCTCGCCGGCTTGATGCGCGGCCTGCACGCGGATGCCGTCCCATTTCCACTCGGCGACGAAGTCCTTCGGCTCGATCAGTGCGAGCTCCTTGTCTTCGATCTGATGCGACAACATCAGCGGCCTGAAGGTCGCCCGCGAGCTCACGTCCGGACGCGGCCCTGTCCCTGAGAGCCATGCGAACAGCTCCGCATAAGGCGGGCGAAGTCCGTGCCAGACCTCTTCGATATCGGCGAGATCGACGCCCGACCACTCGGCGAGCGCGGTCTTGGCGAGCCGCCCCGAGACGCCGACGCGCAGCGCCCCGGTCAAGAGCTTGAGCAGCGCCCAGCGGCCCGTCGCGTCGAGCGCATCGAGCCAGCCGGCAAGCAGGGCAGGGGCCTCGGCGGGTGGCGCCGCCTGCAACGCCTCGACGATCGCGGCGAGCCGCGGCGGCTTCGCGCCTTTCGCCCCTCCCGGCCAGATCAGCGCGATGGTCTCGGCCGTGTCGCCGACATAATCGCGCGACAGGTCGAACAGCACCGGATCGACGCGCGTTCCAAGCAGATCGGTCAAGATGCGCCGCACCGGGAGCCTGAAGAACAGTCCGTCGGTGAGCGCTGCGAGCGCATAGCCCCGATCCGGATCGGGCGCCGCGGCGAAATAGCCGGCAAGCAGGCGAAGCTTGTCATTGCGCGACGGCGTATAAGCCAGCCGGTCGAGAAGCTCCGCGAACGCCTTCACTGGTCCTCGTCCTCGCGGCCGATCAGCGCCAGCGCGCGCCCTTTGCGGCCCGTGGTTTTGATGTGATGCAGCAGCGCATCCTCGCGCCCATGCGTCACCCAGACCTCCTCGGCGCCAGTCTCGGCGATGGTCTCGGTCAGCTCGCCCCAATCGGCATGGTCGGAGATCACCAGCGGCAGCTCGACGCCTTGCTGCCGCGCCCGCGCGCGCACCCGCATCCAGCCCGAGGCGAAGGCGGTGACCGGATCGGGCAGCCGGCGCGACCAGCGGTCGGCGATGGCGCTCGGCGGCGCCAGCACGATCTCGCCCTTCATCTCTTCGCGCTTCGCCCCGGTCGCCGATTTCAACGGCCCGAGAGGCACGCCAAAGGATTCATAAAGCGCGCAGCATTCGGCCAGCGCGCCGTGCAGATATATCGGCCGCTCATAGCCCGCCTCGCGCAAGAGCGCGATCACCCGCTGGCTCTTGCCGAGTCCATAAGCGCCGACCACGTGGGCGCGCTCGGGGAATTGCGCGTGCGACCGCAGCAGCTTGGCGACCTCCTCGCGCGCGTCGCCATGCTGGAATACCGGCAGCGCGAAGGTCGCCTCGGTGATGAACAGATCGCACGGCACTAACTCGAAGGGGGCGCAGGTCGGATCGGCGCTGCGTTTGTAATCGCCGGAGACGACGGCGCGTGCGCCCTTCCACTCGATCAGCACTTGTGCGCTGCCGAGCACATGGCCGGCGGGGTAGAGCGTCACCGCCACCTCGCCGATGGTGATTGTCTCGCCATAGGCGAGCGCCTGCGTGCCCTTCGTCGCCGGCGTCCCCAACCGCGTGGTCATCACGGCGAGCGTCTCGCGCGTCGCCAGCACATGCTCATGCCCAGGTCGCGCATGGTCGGAATGGCCGTGCGTGACCACCGCGCGCTTGGCGCCGCCATAAGGGTCGATGTGGAAACCGCCCGGCCGGCAATAGAGGCCTTTGCGATCGACCGTCAGCCATGTCTCGAAGCGCTCTGGTTTCATTTCTTCCAAGGTTGTGGGGAACAAAGCACGGTTTCAAGCGTTCAGCGCTAATACAATCTGTAATTGTAGTACAGCGAGTTGCGCGCGAGTGAGTTGCTAAACCTTTCCGGGCAGTTCCCGCATAGTGAAACGGTTGCGGCGGGCGAGTTCTCGCCTTGCGGAAGAACGTGGAAAGAGGCGTCTGGGCGCGGCTCCGCGTAAGTGGGGCGGGGGGAGTTTTGTTCCTCGGCCTCTGCCTGTCACCCGAGGCTTTTGCCGAACCCGGCGCGCCCCGCACCGAACTCTTCACCGGCTTCGAAGCGAGCGACAATTATGCTAGCGGCTATGTGGGCGCCGGTTATGCCTTCGGCAAGGCTGGATATGCGGCGCCCGGTTTCCGCCTGCGCGCCGTGGGCGCCTACGGCCGCTATGACTATGAGGGCTCGCTGCCGCTCGACGGCATATCTCTGCCGACGACCTTCGACGGCCAGAACAGTTTCGGCGCGGCGCTGCTCGGTTACGAGTTCCGTCCCGGCCGTCTCATCCTCAAGCTGTTCGCCGGCATCGAGGCTGAGGACCAGCACATCGTGCCGCACGATCCGGACAATTCGGTGCAGGGCAGTGCGCTCGGCCTGAGGCTGCAAGTCGAGAGCTGGTACGATCTGTCGGCGCGAAGCTTCCTCTCGGCCGACGCGAGCTATGGTACCGCCTTCCAGGAATATTGGTCGCTGCTGCGACTGGGCTGGCGCGTCACGCCGCGCTTCTCGCTAGGGCTCGAAGGCGGCGCGCTCGGCAACGAGGAATATGATGCCGGACGCGGCGGCGGTTTCGCGCGGGTCATTCTCCGCGAGATGGAAGTCACGCTCTCCGGCGGCTTCACCGGCAATTATCTGGAAGACGAGCCGAGCGGATATGTGGCGCTCGGCATTTATCGACCGTTCTAGCTGTGGATATTTGCACTTGGTCTGACCAAAGTGCACTGCCGGCCCCGCTCCGGCAGTGCTTGGCTTCATCATCTGCCAACCTCGTGTGCCGGGAACCGGCTCGCCAAGGCGGCATCGCCCTCTTTGGTGTGCATTCTGTGTAAGAGGGATGTCCTATGGGTGTGGCCCGGTGGACTCTCTCCGACGAGAAGCATGACATGAAGACGACAGTCGATGCAAACGCGAGTTCGGCCTTACCCGCATTTTCTTTTTTGTTGTGGTGGAACTGTTGCAGCTTGACCTGCGGCGCGCGCGAACACAGCGCGCGTCAGAGAGGATTACGCCGCGCCTGCGCTCACGTGCCGAGGCGATACAGCAACGCCTTCATCCGACGAAATATTTTCGGCGCGGAGTCGTCAGGGCGCGGCTTTGGTGGCGCCGGTGGTCTGCTCCGCGTCTTTCGGATTGGCAACCTCGATGGGCGGCTTGCCTTGACCGGGCGAAAGCGGCCCGCGCCATTCCTCGAAGCGCTTCTGCAGCTCCGCGCCATGCGCGCTCCACCAGGCATCGTCGAATCGCAGCGCCTTCTTGAAATTGTCCGGCGCCGTCGGGAGATAATCCTTCATCTCCACGTCGATGATCGGGTGCTTGCCGACCAGCGCCAGCGCCGATTTGCGCATCGGGCCGTAGGCGATCAGCTGCGCCTGCGCCGCGAGCCGCGCGGGGTCGGTGGCGAAGGCGATGAAGCGCTTGGCGCCGTCCTTGTTCTTGGCGCCTTTGGGGATGGCCCACAGATCGAGATCGTAGATCTGCCCATCCCAGATCACGCCGAGCCGCTGCCGGTCGCCGACGGCGGCGCGGAAGATGCGGCCGCTATAGCCGGCCGCCATGCCGACCTTCTTTTCCAAGAGCCAGGTGATCGGTTCTTGCGCGTTGTCCCACCAGAAGGTGTCGGCCTTGATCTTGTCGAGCGCCTTGAAAGCGCGATCGACGCCCGCCGGCGTGGCGAGCTCGGTATAGACATTGGCCGGGTCGACGCCGTCGGCGAGCAGCGCCAGCTCGAGCGTATAGCGCGCGCCGTTCGGCAAGGCGCGCTTGCCGGGGAAGCGCTTCTGATCGATCAGGTCGGCGATCAGCGACGGCTGGGCCTTGGCGAAAGCCTGCCGGTCGAAGACGATCGCGGTCGACCAGGCGACGCTGCCGACGCCGCATGAGGACAGCGCGCCCGAATAGAAGTCGAGCTCGGCGCTCTCGCCGGTCGGCGCCGCGCCGAGGCTCGAGGCCTCGATCGTCTCGAGCAGCCCGTCGCTGCACAGCGCGCCCAGCGTGGCTGCCGAGACATCGACCACATCGACGCTCGATTCGTCGCCGCCGATCATCTCTTTGATCTTGGCGAGCGTGCCGTCATAGATCTCGGTCGCAATCCGCGTGCCGGTCTCCTTGGCGAAGGGCTCGAAATAGGCGATCTCCTGCGATTGCCCGTAGGCGCCGCCCCAGGTGGCGACGCTCAGCGTATCCTCCGCGCGCGCGCCGGCCGCCCCGACGATGCCGAGCGCGATGACGACGGCGAGGCTCAAGCTCTGGCCGGCCGCAGCTGCCGTGCCGAGCATTCGATCGAAGTGGCGGTTCAGTTGCCCAGGCAGCGTCATGGTCTCACTTATTGCTGTTTCGCCAACATCACCGCGGCGAGATCTGATTGGCTGTCGAGCCGGTCGGTACCGACCCGTCGCCGAGCGTCGGCCGGTCCGTCCGCCTGATCATCGGCTGCGCCAGCGCTCCCGTGATGGAGAGCCGCGGCGGTGTCTCGGCGCTAAGCTGCGAGGCCTTCAGCGGCTGCGCATTGCTGGCAACGAACAGGTTCCAATCGAGCGTCGCTTGCGCCAAGTCGACATTGCCGGAACCGGCGATCATTCCGCGGCGGGTCTGCATGTTGAACATGTCGCACCAAATATGGCCGCCACCGAGGCGGCAATCGGCATTCAGAGAATCGAACAAGGTGACACTGTTGCGGCTCCAGCCATCGCCGTCCAGGGGTGTCGGCGCCATCAGCAGGCGGGCGAGGTCGAGCGGGATGGCGCCGGTGTCGGCGTTAACCGTGAGCGTGCCGGCAAGCGCCTGGATCAGCTCGGCATAACTGCGGCCCTCGCCGGACATTTCGGCCTTGAGGCTGGTATTTCCCTTGAGCGGAACCAGGAAGGCCGCGTCGAGGCAATTATCGACCGGCACATCGACGAGGCTCGCCGTGAGGGAAGCCTTCGCCACCTCTTGCGACATGTCGATGCCGACGCGGCCCGAGGCCTCTCCGCCGCAAAGCTCCAGCTCTCCGACCTCGCTCGCCAGCACACCGTTCTTGGTGCTGATGGTGAACCCGCCGCGGCCGAGCTTGATCATCGGCGCGGTGATTTCAGCGGCCGAGATGCGCAAATCCGCGTCGAAATATTTGAGCAGAGCGCCCTCGATCACGGCAGCCTGCGCGGCCGGAGGCGGCGGCGCCTCGGTTCCCCCGAAATAGGGATCGATGGCAAGCCGATCGAAATCGAGGGTCGCATCGATGCGCGGGCGCGGTGCCGGCGTGACCGCGAGCAGGCCGACGGCGGCATTACCGTCAAGCGAGAAGGTGCCGTCGTCGAAGGTGAGCGTGGTGCCGTTCCAATGCGCGGTGCCCGCTGCCGTGAGCTTGTTCAGGCTGCGCCCCGGCGGCAAGGGGATGCCGGCCCATCGGAAGAAACGCCGCGCGTTCTCCATGTCCGCTCGCAGATCGCCGTCGAGCTGAAACCCATTGGCGAAGGATGCGGTGCCGGCGAGCTTGGCCGCCAGCGGCTTGGAGGTGAAGGTGAGATTGACCGGAACGCGGATCCCGCCCTCCATCTCGACCGGCGCGCCGCAATCGAGCGCGAAGCCCACCGTCTCATCCCGCAACGCGAAGGAGCCCAAGCTCGACATCGCTCCGGTGCCGGAGCTTGCGTCGAAGCGTGCATCGATCTTCTTGATCGCCTCGGTGCCGGTCGCCGTCGGGAAATAGATTGTGCCATCGCGCAAGCGCAGCACGCCGATCGGCGCGTCCTTCAGCAGATTGGCGACCCGCCCCTGGAGCGTCTGGTCGGGCCCGGTGACGAGCGAAGGCACGTCCTTCAGCGTGATCTCTGGCTTCAACAGCCGCAAGGCGTCGATCCTGATGCGGCCGAACATAAGCTCGGCGAGGTCGATCGAGACCTTGGCGTCCTTGGCGCTGATGGATTTCACCAGCGGCAGGCGCGAGGCATTGGTCAGCTCGAAGCCGCTCTTGATCGAGACGTCGGGGAAGTAGTGCACGCGCAACGGCCCGGTGAGCCTGACCTCGCCGCCGGACCAGGCCGATAAGGCGTCGGTGACGCGGGAGGAGAGCTGCGTCGAATCGGCGACCAGCCGCGGCATGACCGCAAGGCCGACGATGAGCAGGGTAATGAGGCCGAGCAGAAGCCATTTCCAAGGGATTTGGCGAGGCTTCATCCCGTCCCTACCACCCGTTCCCGGCGCTGGCCCAAAAAGACGGCCTCGCCTGTTTTCGATTGCCCGTAAGACCCTGTCTTTCTAGCCCGATTGAGCCGAGATAGCGAGCCCAACGGGTATGCATATTGTTGGCAAATCAGGAGACCGGAAGGGCCCATTTAGGGCCCGCCGCCGCCGCTTCGCGCTGGTTGGTCGAGGCCCCGGGGCGGCTGCCGGCGATGATCCCGTGCAACAGCAGGACGGGAGCGAGACTGACCAGCACGATGGTGAGCGCCGACAGCCCCGCCTCCTCGTAGCGATAAAGCGAGACCAGCGTGAAGACCTGCGTGGCGAGCGTGTCGAAATTGAAGGGCCTGAGCAGCAGCGTCGCCGGCAGCTCCTTCATCGAATCGACGAACACGAGCAACGCCGCGGCGCCGAGCGCGGGCCTGAGCAGCGGCAGATGCACCTTGACCAGCGCCTCGCTGATGGTCGCGCCGAGCGTCCGCGCCGCGGCGTCGATATTGCGGGAGACCTTGCTCAGGCCGGCCTCCACCGCGCCGAGCGAGGCGGCGAGAAAGCGGATGGTGTAGGCGAGCACGATGGCGAAGGCCGTGCCGGAGAGCACGAGCCCGGTGGACACGCCGAACAGCGACCGCATCAGCCCGTCGATGAAATTGTCGAGCCCGGCGAGCGGAATGAGCAGGCCGATGGCGAGCACGGTGCCGGGAATCGCGTAGCTGATTGCCGGAAGTGTGGTCGCGGCCTGGATCAGCTGCGAGCGCGTCTGGCGCCGCGCGTAAGCGAGCACCACGGCGAAGCCGACCGCGAGCACTGCCGCCGCCGCGGCGAGCATGAGGCTGTTCAGAGCCGCCTCCCAGAACTCCGGCGCGAGACCCGCCGCCACATGCACGAGCGCGTCGTGTAGCAGCACCGAGGCCGGCAGCACGAAGCCGAACAGCACGGGGAGCGCGCAAGCAATCGTCGCCAGCGCCGCGCGCCAGCCTCGCAAGCTATCCTCGCGCAGATCCCGGTATTTGCCGGTCGTGTGATGGAAGCGCCGCCCGGCGCGAAGCGCCCGCTCGATGATCAGCAGCGCGAACACGAACAGCAGCATGACGCAGGCGATCTGCGCCGCGCCGGCAAGGCTGTTGCGATCGAGCCAGGTGTCGTAGACGGCGACGGTCAGCGTCCTCACCCCGAAGAACTCGACCGCGCCGATGTCGTTCAGCGTCTCCATCAGCACCAGCGCGACGCCCGCTGCGAGCGCCGGCCGCGCCAGCGGCAACGCCACCTGCCAGAAGGTCTCGACCGCCGTCCGCCCCAGCGTGCGGCTCACTTCCAGCACGCAGACCGACTGCGCGATGAAGCTCGCCCGCGCGGTGATGTAGACATAAGGATAGAGCACCGCGCTCATCACCGGATGGCGCCGCTGAGGCTGCGGATGTCCGGGAACCAATAGTCGCGCGCATTGCGCCAGCCGAACATTCCGCGCAAGGCGGTCTGCACGATCCCCGAATAATCGAGCATCTCCAGATAGGTATAGGCGATGATGTAGGTCGGGATGGCCAGCGGCAGCAGCAGCAGCCACTGGAAATAGCGCCGCCCCGGAAAGCGATACATGGTGACGAGCCACGCCGTGCCGGTGCCGATCACGAGGCTCAAACCCCCGACCCCCGCCATCAGCAGCAGCGTGCGGCGAAGCGCGCCGGGTAGCACGTTGGCGATCAGATGCGGCCAGGCATCGCCGCTTGACTTCAGCGCGAGCGCGGCGATGGCAAGCAGCGGCAACAGCGCGATCAGCGAGATGATCAAGGCCGCGACCGACCAGCCGAGATTGCCGCTCTCTTTCAGGCGCGCGAGCTTGCGGCGGAAGGAAACGCGCTCGCTTCCCGCGCTGTGAGCCTTGCCCACGCCGTTAGTGGAGGTCAGCGACGCCGTCCGAGCCGCGCGTCCGCCTGTCGGCCATCAGCGCCGCGACCGCGTCCTGCGACAGGCGCTGATTGGCGTCCTGCAGCACATCGGCAAACGCATTGGCGGCGTCGATCACCGGTTCGACCAGGTCGGACCCCGTGAGCGCCAGCGCGCAGGCCCGCATGGCGGGACAGCGGTGATGCTGCGAGGCGGCGATCAGCGAGATCGCCATGCACTCATCGGCGCAGAAGCCGGCGCAGCCGAACGGATAATATTCGATTTTGCGCGAGGCTGACGCGCGCACCGCCCGCACCCAGCAGGCGAGCTCGGTCACGGCACGCTTTGCCCGCTCGGTGCCGAGCAGGCGGTTATATTCGTTCCAGCCATTCTCCCAGCAGGCGATGTCGCCGGTGTCGTAGCCGGCAAGCCAGCATCGGAAGCCGACTCCCACCAGCCATTCGGCGCCGCTCCGTGGCGGAACGAAAGCTCTGTGCGAGACCTTGCCGCCCATCTGCCTGTCGATTTTCTTATGGAAGCTCATTGTTGCTGCCCCCTCATGAGCTTGGACCTTCGTCGAAGCCGACCTTGTCGACGAGCTCGCTTGCCTTCTTGCGCAGGCCGGCGATCTCATTGAGCGAGATCGGGTCCGGCTTGAAGTCGCCCCAGGACTTGACCAATGGAGACCAGGGCACGTCTTCCTTCACCGGATATTCGTTGTTCACGTCGGCATACATTTCCTGGCCTTTGTCCGACGCCAGGAATTCGAGAAGCTTGATCGCGTTGTCCTTGTGCGGGGCGTGTTTCGCCATCACCGCGCCGGAGATGTTCACATGCGTGCCGCGGTCGCCCGTGTTGGGGAACAGCATATTGACGGAGTTCGCCCATTCCTTCTGCTCGGGCTCTTTCTCGTTCTTGAGCATGGCGCCCATGTAATAGGTGTTGCCGATGGCGAGATCGCATTCGCCGGCATAGACGCCCTTGACCTGGAGCCGGTCGTCGCCGGCGGGCTTGCGCGCGAGATTGGCTTTCACGCCTTTCAGCCACTGCTCGGTCCAGTCCTCGCCATGCGCCGCGATCATCGAGGCGATCATCGCCACGTTGTAGACATGCTGGCCCGAGCGGATGCAGATCTTGCCGCGCCATTTCGGGTCGGCGAGTTCCTCGTAAGTGATGCTGTCCTGCTTCACGCGATCCTTGGAGGCGTAGACCACGCGCGCGCGGCGGGTGAGCCCGATCCATTGTCCGTCCGAGGCGCGATAGGCGGCCGGGATCTCGGCGTCGAGCGTCGGCGATTGGATCGGCTGGGCGATGCCGGCGCCGGTCGCTTGCGTGAGATTGCCGACATCGACGGTGAGCAGGATGTCCGCCGGGCTGTTGCGCCCCTCGGCCTGGATCCGCTCGATCAGACCCTTCTCGGCGTAGATCACATTGACCTTGATGCCGGTCTCGTCGCTGAATTCCTTGAGCAGCGGATTGATCAGATAAGGCTGGCGATAGGAGTAGATATTGACCTCGCCGGGCTCTGCGGCCGAGGCGAGTGGCGCGGTGAGGAGAGGGGCAACAAGCGCAAGCGCGAGTGCGCGCGCACCACCAAATCGCATCGATATCCTCCAATGGCCGAGGTTCAAGGCCCCGGTATCGGACTTTCTGAATCCGCCCCCTAAGCCCAGCGCCGAGGGTCGTTGTTCGATTAGGGCTTGCTGTCGGGCAAAGTCAACAAGAATATCGTAATCAAACCAACTTTAGAAGTCTTCTAAGCTTTGTCGCTGAAGTATAAATCCGTCAATGTGACCGAGTATATTTGCATAGCCTATGTATAAGCGTAAGAAATCCTGTAGAAATGCTGGGGAAGCGCAGAGACTTCGCAAGCGCCACAAAGCAAAGCGCTTGCCCCGCGGCGTTGCGACGCTGCCTGCGAAGTTTGCGAAGGCTAGGTGCCGAACAGCCGCTCTGCCGGGAAGATCACATCGGCCGACGTGCCGACCCCGGGCTCGCTGGTCAGAACCAGTCGCGCGCGATTGGCGTCGACCAGCGCCTTGGTGACGGGGAGGCCGAGCCCCGTGCCCATCTGCTTGCGCGGCGAGGTGTCGAGCTGATGAAACGGCTGCATGGCGAACGCGATCTCGTCCTTGGTCATGCCGACGCCGGTGTCGCGCACGCGCAAGCGAAGCTCGCCGTCGATCATGCCGCCCGACACGATCACTTGCCCGCCCTCCTTGGTGAACTTGATGGCGTTGGTCAGCAGGTTGAGCAGGATCTGCTTCAGCCGGCGCGGATCGGCGACGACCGTCGGCAGCTCGGGCTGCAGCGAGGTCCTGAGCACGATGCGCGCGCGCTTGGCGAGCGGCTGCAAGCTGCCGACGCAATCCTCGACCAGCTCGGGCACGTCGACCGCGGTGAAATTCAGCTCGAACTTGCCGGCCTCGATCTTCGAGATGTCGAGCAGATCGTTGAGCAGCGACAGCGCATAGAGCCCGCTCTGATGAATGTCCTCGACATAGCCCTTGTAGCGCGTATTGCCGATCGGACCGAAGCGCTCCTGTGCCATCAGCTCGGTGAAGCCGATGATCGAGTTGAGCGGCGTGCGCACCTCGTGGCTCACCTTGGCGAGGAAGTCGAGCCTGCCCGAGACATCGCCTTCAGGCTTCGGCGCCACCGTGGGTGTGGCCGCGCCATTCGCCGCTGCGGCGGGCGGCGCCTCCGCCTCGAGGCTCGTCTGATCGATCAGGCGCAGCAGTTTGACGTCGCCCGCAAGCGCGGTCAGCGCGAAGGCGACCTTCAGCTTGCGACGCGAGCGCGTCAGCGCCTCGACCGGCGCGCATCGTCCGGCGCCGTTGTCTTGCGTGAGTGGCACGCCGCTCGGCAGGATCGCGTCCAAGCCTCCCGCCTCGAGCAGCTCCGATAGAGAGCGATAGCCGAAGGCAAAGGCGAACGCGCTGTTCGCGTAGATCAACTGCATCACGCGCGAGAATGCCGATCGCCGCCGGCATGGCCTCGAGCAGAATCTTGAGGCTCGCCGGATCGAGCGTCAGCGCCTCGGCTTCGGCTTGCGGCGCGGGCAGCGTCACCGCTCCGGGCAACGGAACGACGCGGCCTTCGAGCGCGCGCGCGATATGCTCGAGCGCCTCGCGGTCGCCTTCCAATCCTTCGATGCGCCTTTGCGGTCTGAGGTCGGCCATATCGGCCCCCATAAGCGAACACAGAGCTCGTTCGGGCGGTTGCCCGACGGCTGGCTAAAACCGGCCGCGCGCAAGCCATAGCGCGCTTACTCAACTCATCCACTAAATTTAGGCGAATTCAGCATTTTGCAAAGGCCGAAACCGGAAACTTCGTGGGCAGAACTAAAAAAGTGCTGATGAGGCGATCAGCGATCTTGCCTTATCGCGGTGCAACAATTATATTGCAGTGCACAAGAGATAATCGCGGGTAAGCCCTCCCCCGATTTGGGCCGAGCCCGCAAGCCCTACCCGAAATGACTCCAAGAGGTGCTGATATGAGTGACTCCTATTCACCGCAAGCCGCCGCCGAGCAGGCGCGCGACAGCTTCCGCAAAGCCGCCAAGGAATTCGAATCCTTCAAGCTGGATACGACCGTTCCCGAGAGCGTCCGCGCTCTCGCCGAGAAGACCGTGAACCAGAGCCGCGAGGTCTATGAGCGCGGCAAGGACGCGCTGGAAGAGTCGATCGACGCGCTCGAGCGCTCCTTCGATGCGGCGGGGCAGGGCGCCACCGCCTTCAACCGCAAGCTCATCGATCTTGCCCAGCGCAATCTGAACTCCGCCTTCGACCTCGCCAAGAGCCTCGCCGGCGCCAAGACGCTCGGCGAGATCGTCGAGCTGCAATCCGCCTATATTCGCCACCAGTTCGACGTGTTCGCCAACCAGGCGAGCGAGATCAGGGCTTTGAGCAGCAAGATCGCCGCCGACACCGCCGAGCCGATCAAGAATCAGGTCGCCCGTTCGTTCGAGGCGATCCGGAAGTAGCGGTCGCCTCCGCGCAAGTTTCGAGGGCCGTAAGCGTAGCGCGCAAACAAGGCCTGGGGTGCAAAAGCCCCAGGCCTTTTTGCTATGGCGGGAGAGGTGCCGTTGCGCGCGGCTCGCCCTGCCGCCCCGGCAAAAAACGGCCCGCCCGCCCGCTTGCAACGGCTGCTCGCTCCGCATAGGTTCGCGCCGAAGGCTTTCACCTCCATGCCGCCGTAGCTCAGTTGGTTAGAGCGCTTG
>CAWFNK010000023.1:0-39713 GCA_963817175.1 uncultured Alphaproteobacteria bacterium | reverse complement strand
CGGGTGTTTTGGCAAGGCCCTTCGGTTGGGTACGATTTCGGCGCCGAAGGCTCCAAGACCATGGTGCTGGTCTACGATCTTTACAGCCCGGGCGAGATCTTCAACACCTATGCGGGCGTCGACGGCTCGGCCTATTTCATCGGCGGCATAGGCATTACTTTCCTTGCCCGCAGCCATATCCGGCTTGCCCCGATCCGCTCCGGCGTCGGTTTGCGGCTCGGCGCCAATGTTGGCTATCTGAAATATACTCGCGAGCCCACCTGGAATCCGTTCTAGTTTGGCGGTAAGGAAGCCGGGCGGAACTTTGAGGCCCTTCGAGCGGTTGCGCCCCATTGGCGCCGGGTTTCCGCTTGAGTCTTCGTCCACAGGCACCGGCCCATGGGACGATCAGGCCGCCTGACCGGGGAGCGCTGATTTCGATGATCAACGCGTTGATGTTCGGAGCGCTAGGCTTCTTCTTGGGATGCCTGCTTGCGCTCATGCTCGCGCCCCCGCTGTGGAACCGGGCGGTGAAGCTCACCACGCGCAAGCTCGAAGCCACCATGCCGATGTCGCTCAACGACATCCAAGCCGACAAGGATCAGCTCCGCGCCGAGTTCGCCATCGAGCTGCGCAAAGTCGAGGTCGCGCTGGAGAAGGCGAAGGAGAAGGCCACCCGCGAGTTGATCGAGGCGAATAAGCGCCGCGTCGAGATCGCCATGCTGAACACCGACCTCGCCACGGTTAAGGGCCAGCTCCAGGAGAACGAGAACGCCAATCGGGTGCTGCAACAGACCATCAAGCGCCGCCTGCCCGACCTCGATACCAGGTTGAAGGCGGCCAAGAAGGCGCTCGCCGAGCTCGAGCAGGTCAACGGCGAGCTTCGCACCACGGTCGCGTCCCAATCCGACGCGCTCAAAACCGCGCGCACCACCTTGCATAATCAGCGTTCCGACATCGAGCGCTTGCGCATGGCGCTCGAGGCGGGCGGGGGCGGCGGACTGCGCGGCGGCAAGGCCGATGCGCGCACCCTCGCCGAGAGCCAGCGCCTGACCGCCGAGCTTTCCAAGGTGCAGGAACAGCTGGAGCGCGCCAAGACCAGCGCCGAGGAGAACATGCTGCTCCGCCGCGAGCTGAGCAAGCTCGCCTCGCAGATCCTTACCGTGGCACGGACGCAAGGCATGGCGCAGGTGCAGCAGCCGCGGATGGTCGTCGAGGTGACCCAGGCTTATGTCGAGCCCAGCGCGATCAACGAGCTGCAAGCGCCGCAGGAAGAGCGCGAGGACGAAGCGCAGTGGCAACCGGCCCCTGCCGGTAATGGCGTCACGCATGAGCCGGAGATGCAAGACGCCGCGCCCGAATTGGACGCCATGGCCGAAGGCATGGGCCGTGCCGGCAACGAGGCCGCCGATGAGCCTGACGAGCTGGCGGAAGAGGACGCCGACAGCGAAGCGGAAGAGGCGAAAGGTTCGTTCGCCAGACGCTTCGTCGCCCGCCGCGAAGCGCGGCGCGCACGCAAGTCCGGCGGCGGCGGCAGCCTGAGCGCCCGGCTGCGTGGCCTGGTCGACGGCTGACCGCTTCTTATCTTCGCTTCAGGTCCGCAGGAATTGCCGCGAGCCGCGCTCGAGTTTCAGCGCCGTCAGCCGCCCGGTGAAGAACGCGCCCGTATCGATGCCGATACGGTTCGCTCGCGTGACCGGCTCCTTTCCAGGCGTATGTCCATGCACCACGATCTTGCCGAATGCTTCCGCATGGTCGAGGAACGGGCCTCTGATCCAAATGAGATCGGCTTCGGTCTGCTCGCCGAGCGGCACGCTGGGGTTCACGCCCGCATGCACGAACAGATAATCGCCGAACGCCACGCTCAGCCTCAAACTTCGATAGAACTGGAGATGGGCCTCGGGCATCGCCTCTTGCAGCGCTTGGCGCCATAGCTCGATGGGCGCGTCGAGCCGCGCGAGCCGATCGGTGTCGAGCCCGTAAGACCGCATCGTCGCATCGCCGCCATTCAACAGCCAATTGTCGAGGCTCCAGGCGTCGTCGAGGAAATTGAGCAGGATCGCCTCGTGATTGCCCTTGAGGAAATGTGCCTCGAAACCTTTCGGCAAACCGCCGATCAGTGTCTCGACCACGCCCTTGCTGTCAGGTCCGCGATCCACATAATCGCCGAGAAAGACGAGCGTGCGCCGCTCGGCATGGCTGCTTCGCGCATCGGCCTCGATCCGGCCGAGCATGGCTTCGAGCAAATCCAGCCGGCCATGAATATCTCCCACCGCGTAGAGGAGCTGGCCCTCCGGCAGGGTCGCATGCGTGAGGCTTGGCGCGTCAGAGAGCGACATCGGGGCCGCACTCTAATCCAAAGCAAAAGGCCGTGGCATCCAAACTGGACGCCGGGCTTGGAATATCGATGCAGGATTCTCCGCTTCAGCGGAGCGATCTCGCCCTCTGCGCGGACCCGACCTAGACGTCCCCGGATTTGCCGGCGAGCTCGTGGTAGAGCCTGGCCGGGAGGCCGAACACGGTCTTCACGCAATCGACCTTGAGCCCGATCAACAGGACCATCTCCCCGTCACGGAGCTGATCGTCCTCGGTGATGACATAGAGCTTGTCGATGCCGAGCGGCGGCAGCCCTTTCAGCGCCGCGGCGCGCGCCTCGAAAGCCGTGAGGTCCGCCCCTTCGAAAAGGTCGAATTTGGCGTGCACTTGGCCGATCGCCGCGACGATCTCGCTCTCGGGCTTGCAGGCGACCGGCGGCACGCTCGGGCCGTCGCCGTTATAATAAGTCGTGCCGTATTCCTGCACGAGCGGACCGAGTTTCTTCGAATAGGCCGTGAAGCCGGCAAAGCCTATCAGCGCGCCGGCAAGCACAAGCCCTGCTGCAATCCTCGACCGGACTGCCATTACGTCCTCCGTGCTAGATGACGGAATCCGTCTCGCAGATCACCGTATCCCGATGGCCGCACTCGGGCAACTTATAGCCGATGAGCGCTCCTGTCCTCGTATCCACGATTGGCGCCGGGCAGCCGACACGCCACACCCGCCAGGGCGTGTTTCTGTGGGCCTGGTCCCAATCCGTGGCGAGGCGAATTCCGGCCCTCGCGCATTGCGAGGCGACGGCGAAATTGGGATTGAGCGGCGGCGCCGGGTCGTCCGTGGCGCTGAGCCTCATCCCTTCCACGGGGTCGTAAAGCTGAATCTCGTTGCGGCGGCACACCATCATCGAGTGCTGGGTGGCCCATTCGAGATTTTCCCACTTCGTGTAAGCGGCGTTCTGGTCGGGTGGGCCGGCAAGGATCGTCTTGCAGACAATCAGCACCAGCACGGGAGGGATCTGAATACCCATGGCTATATCCCCCGCGCCAATGCGGCGCCGCTAAAGGGCGCGACCCAACTCGCGGTCCAGCCAAGCGCACCGTCTTCGACGAAGCGCAAGCCGGCCAGCATGAACAGCGCGCCTTTGTGGTTCTCGGTCTTCTCGACCGCCACCGAGGCATAGCCGATGTAACGCCCGCAGACCTCGGCGCCGGCTGCCTTGTTGACGCGATCGATGGCCATCGGCTCGGTGCGGCCATTGGCCATACCCGAGGCGAAGGCGATCGCCTGCGCTTCCGTCTTGCACAACGTGGCGTTGATCTTTTGCGGCGGAGCCGTCGGTGGCTGCTTGGTTTCTTCAGCAGTGGCTTGCGCGGAGAGGAGCAGGCTCGCCGTCAGCGCCAGCGTGAGCTTATTCAGCATCTTCAGGGCCTCCTGTTGGAGTGTGGTCGATTTACGCCACTTCATGCTCCCGGCCGGGCTCCTCACCCGGTCTGGAAATCTGCCCTTGACGCTTCCTCCATGTTGCAACGCGAAATATGTCGCTTTGGTTGCACGAGGTTCGGACTACTCAATCCGGGCTAACAGGGTTGATCCCCAATGCGGACTGACGGTTAAGTCCATCTACCTGCGACCTATTTTCCGTTACAATCTCCAATTGCCTGACCAGCTTCGCCTCAAGGCTCGCTCTCGGCCATTTCGCAACTGCAATGTTGCAACGCAAAAAAGTGATTCGCAAGCCATACTTAGGGTATTCCTATCGATCCCGGTACGATAGAGCACCACGGCAACACTCTGGAGACTTTTGGCAACATGCGAGCCACGCAGCGCGTGGTTTTGCTCAATTTGAGGGCACGTTTGCAATGGGCGGCCGGTTTAGGCAGCTTCTGAGAGCATCCCACGAGCAGGCGGATCGAGCTTCAGCTGAGGGCGATGAGCCAATTTGTCGCTGGGCCGGAGCGGCTTTGCCGCCCAAGCTTAAGTCCCGCGCGACAGCGAGGCGCCGTTGAACGGCGTCACCCAGCTGGCGGTCCAGGCCAGCGCTCCATCCTCGACGAAGCGCAAGCCGGCGAGCATGAACAGCCCGCCATTGTGGTTCTCGGTCTTCTCGATCTCGACCACCGCATAGCCGATATAGCGGCCGCAAACCTCGGCGCGTGCCGCCTTGTTGACGTCGTTGATCGCGATCGGCTCGGTCTTGCCCGCCGCCATGCTCGAGGCGATGGCAATCGCCTGGTCCTCGGTCTTGCAGAGGATGGCGTTCAGCTTCTGCGGCGCCGCCTTTGGCGCCTGACCCATGGCCTGGGCCGACAGCAGGAGGCAAGCAAGCGCGGCGAGGAGAATCTTGGTCGGCATCGGCGGGACCTCGTGTGGCAGCCTCGACGAGCCTTCGTCGGGCATTCGAGTTCAAACCTCCATCAGCAAGCCGTCAAGACTTCCCGATAGCGATTTGGAACTCTTCCTATGAGGTTTGCCACTTCACCGCGCAGCACCCGCCGAAACAACAAGGGCGGCCCGAGGTGGACCGCCCTTTTTCCGCTTGCCACGCACGCGCCGTTCTTAGCGGAAGGCCGGCGGGATGTCCTCATATGCGCCCGCGCCGAACGGCTTATAGGGGATATTCGGGTGGGTCTTCATCTCGTCCCAGAACTGCGTCTGGACCGGCGTGATGTAGAGGCCGATCCAGCCATTGTCCTGGCCCGAGTAACGTCCCGGCGAGGTCTTGAAGTCGCCGCGCGTCGGCGCCGCGCCGTTGAACACGATGTCGTATTGCTCGCCCGGATCCCACCATAGATCGTAAACCGCCGGGATCTTCAGCGACTGATCCTGTCCGAGCCAGGTATCCTTGGCGGTGTAGAGCGCCTTGTAGTTCTTGACGCGCAGGCCGCCAAAGGTCTGGTCGTTGAAGTAGATGAAATTGTCGCGCTTGCCCGGCCCCGTGCCGAGCAGCGACTTGCTCAGATCGATGCCGTCGAAGATGATCGGCTTGCCTTCATTGTCCTTCCAGTCATGCGGCGGGGGCTCGAGTCCGGCGAGCTTGGCGAAGGTCGGCCACCAGTCCATGTGAGACCACATGTCCATGTTGACCTGGCCGCCCTTGATGTGGCCAGGCCACCAGGCGATCGCCGGCACGCGGAAGCCGCCTTCGAACGACGAGCCCTTCATGCCGCGGAACGGCGTGTAGCCGGCGTCTGGCCAGGCGTCGATCCAGGCGCCGTTGTCGGTGGTCCACACCACGAGCGTGTTCTCGGCGATGCCAAGATCGCGAATCGCCTGCACCACTTGGCCCGAATTGTCGTCGAGCTCCATCAGCGAGTCGAGATAGTTTCCGCCGCCCGGCGACTTGCCCTTCCAGCGCGGCGACGGGTTGTTTGGGTTATGCACCTTGAGGAAGCAGAGATACATGAAGAACGGGTCGTCATCCTTGGCATGGGCCTTGAGCCAGTCGATGGCTCTGCCCCGCATGATGTCGTCGCCGGTTGCGAGGTCGGCGTAGTTGAACTCCTTCTTCACCGCGGTCGGCGCTTCGCCGGCCTTGCCGTCCCATTGCGATAGGTCGACCTGGCTCCAGATCGCCATGAAGTCCTTGTCGTTCTTGGGGAAGTTCGGGTGCAGCTCGAGGTCGTCATAGGCGTACACGCCGGCGTAATAGGGCAGCATGTCGTACATTTCGTCGAAGCCGTTGGCGGTCGGGAAATTCTCCGGCCGGTCGCCCACATGCCACTTGCCGAACTGCACCGATGTGTAGCCGGCCTGCTTCAGATATTGCGCGATGCTCGGCGTTTCTTTGGTGAGGCCGTTGGGGTCGCCCGGAGCGAGCACCGCCGAGAGCGAGGTCCTGATCGGAATGCGCCCGGTGATGAACGAGGCGCGGCCCGCGGTGCAGCTCGCCTGCCCGTAATAATTGACGAAACGCATGCCCTCGGCGGCGAGCCGGTCGAGATGGGGCGTTGCCGCGCCGCGCATGGCGCCGCCACCATACGATCCGAGATCGCCCCAGCCGACGTCGTCGGTCATGATCACGACGATGTTCGGCTTTCGCTGCTGGGGCTCCGCCAGCACTGCATCGCTTCCTAGCGCCACGGCGGCGGTGAGCACCCCTGCCGCGACCACGTCGAACGGCTTCATGGCCTTAACTCCTCCCAATGTCGCGAATGGTCTCGCACCCTCCCTTGGGGTCGAAAACCAAAACCCACTTAAGTGAGGCGAGTGAATATGGGCAGGCAAGGCCAAGTTCCGGTTTTGAACAAGAACCGGTGCGCGGAAAATCTTGGCTTTTAGCGGTTTTTTCCTGGCGTTAGTTCGGCTGTCCCGGCGCCCTATGCCGCTCGGCAGCGGCAGTCTAGTATCTCGACGAGACAGCGGAAATTGTCGCGTTCAGGGGGTCGAGTAATGGCGAATGGCCGGAAACAAGCGGAGATCGCCGCCGCTGCCGTGCTGCGTGTCCTGGAGGCCAATCCCGGTGACGCGGGCATCCAAAGCGCATCGGAGATCATCGAGCTCGCGCTGCACGACGCGGCGCGCGAGCAGGAGAAGCACGAGCTTCGGCGCATCGCCGAGCTGCAGGAATCCGCGCACGCTCATCTGTCGCGCCTGCTCAACGCATCTCCGGCGGTGATCTATTGCCGGGTCGCAAGCGGTGATTTCGAGCCGACCTTCGTAAGTGAGAGCATCCACCGACTGTTCGGCTGCACCCCGCGCGAATATCTCGACAACCCCTATCTTTGGCGCGATCGCGTACACCCCGACGACGTCCCCCGCATCACCGCGTGGGTCGATAAGATGTTCGAGAGCGATGAGCGCTCGATCGAGTATCGCATCCGCCGCGCCGACGGCACCTATTTCTGGGTGAACGACCAGCAGCAAATCGTGCGTAACGCGAAGGGCGAGCCCGTCGAGATCGTCGGTTCATGGACCGACATCACCAAGCGCAAAGAGGCCGAGGAAGAGCGCGAGACCGCGCGTTCGCGGCTCACGCTTCTGCTGGGGGCGGCTCCGTCGGTCATCTACAGCTTCGCCGCTTACGGAGATTATGCGCCCACCTTCATCAGCGCCAACATCGCCCATATGCTGGGTTACAGCCCAGATCAATACATGCACACGCCGGACTTCTGGCGGTCTTGCGTGCATCCCGACGATCTGCCCGAGGTCGAAGCCAAGCAAGTCGAGCTATTCAGAAACTGCGAGCACTTGGCCGAGTATCGCTTCCGCAAGAGGAACGGCACCTATTGCTGGGTCAGCGATGAGCAGCACCTGATCCGCGACGCGCAGGGACGCCCGGTCGAGGTGGTCGGCTCGTGGAGCGATATCGACGCCCGCAAGGCGGCGGAGCATGAAGCCGAGCTGGCAAAGGCCGAGCTGCAGAAGGCGACCGAGGCGGCGCTGGAAGCCAGCGAAGCCAAGAGCATCTTCCTCGCCAATATGAGCCACGAGATCAGGACGCCGATGAACGCCGTCATCGGCCTCTCCCACCTCGCTCTGAAGACCGATCTCACCCCGCGCCAGCGCGACTACGTGCAGAAGATCAAGAGCTCCGGCCAGCACCTGCTTGGCATCATCAACGACATTCTCGATTTCTCGAAAATCGAGGCCGGCAAGTTGTCGATCGAGACGATCGATTTCGATCTCGACAAGGTGCTGGAGAATGTCGGCAACCTGATGAGCGAGAAGGCCTCGGCCAAGGGGCTCGAGCTGATCTTCGAGGTCGAGCCGACGGTCTCGACCCATTTCCGCGGCGATCCGTTGCGGCTCGGCCAGATCCTGATCAATTTCTGCAACAACGCCGTCAAATTCACCGAGAGGGGCGAGGTCGCGGTCCAGGTTCGCGTTCTGGAGGACACCTCCGACTGCCAGCTCGTCGAGTTCTCCGTCAGCGACACCGGCATCGGCATGAGCGAACCGCAGATCGAGCGTCTGTTCCAGGCCTTCGAGCAGGCCGATGCGTCGACCACCCGCAAATATGGCGGCACGGGACTTGGCCTGGCGATCTCCAAACAGCTGACCGAGCTGATGGGCGGCCACGTCTCGGTCAAGAGCGAACCGGGCAAGGGCAGCACGTTCCGCTTCACCGCGCGGCTCGGTAAGGGAACGGCGATCACGCGACCGCGTCTCCTGCAGTCCGATTTGCGCGGCCGACGCGTGCTGATCATCGACGACAATCCGCACGCCCGCGCCGTGTTGGCTGGCATGCTGACCAACATGACCTTGATCGCCGATGAGGCGGCCTCGGGCGAAGAAGCGATCGGCATGGTGCGCCAGGCGGCGGACGCGGGCGAACGCTACGAGATCGCCTTTGTCGACTGGCAAATGCCGGGCATGAACGGCATCGAGACCGGCAAGCGCATTCTCGCTTTGCCCGATCTCGGGTCCCCGCCGCATCTGGTGATGGTGACGGCCTATGGCCGCGAGGAAGTGCTGAAGCAGGCCGAGGAGAGCGGCTTCGAAAACGTCCTGATCAAGCCGGTCACCTCGTCCATCTTATTCGACACGGCCGTCGTCGCGCTCGGCGCCGACGGCGAGCGGACCGAGACCGTGCAGGCCGGTCCCTCCTTCGACATCGAGCGGATGCGCGGTGCGCGAATCCTCCTGGTCGAGGACAACGAGATCAATCAAGAAGTGGCGATGGGTCAGCTGGAAGACGCCGAGGCCTTCGTCGATCTCGCCGAGAACGGCGAAGTCGCGCTGCGCATGATCCGCGACAACGATTATGACGTGGTTTTGATGGACATGCAGATGCCGGTAATGGACGGCGTCGAGGCGACCCGCATCATCAGGTCCAATCCCCGCTTCGAGACCTTGCCGATCATCGCCATGACCGCCAACGCCATGGCGTCCGATCGCATGCTGTGCCTCGAGGCCGGCATGAACGATCACATCGCCAAGCCGATCGATCCCGATCAATTGTTCGGGGTGCTGCTTCGCTGGCTCCGCCGCGGCGACGGCGACGCCAAGGGCTTGACCACGGTCCCCGTGACGCACGTTGCGGAGACGCGCGCGAGCATAGCGGAACTCGTGATTCCCGGAATCGACGTGCGCGCGGGGCTGAAGCGGACCGGCGGCAATCCGCGGCGCTACGAGCTGTTGCTGCGCAAATTCGCCGAGCAGCAATCCGCCACCATCGCCGCCATGCGAGAGGCGCTGTCCGCCGGCGACCGCGCCACGGCCGAGCGCGCCGCCCATTCCTTGAAGGGCGCCGCCGGCACGCTCGGCGCCAGCGCTTTGTCGGAAGCAGCAGCCAAGGCCGAGACCGCGGTCAAGACCGGGCATGGTGTCGACGATGCCGTCCCCGCGCTCTCAACTGCCCTCGACACCGTGCTTTCGAGCTTGCGCACCGCCCTCCCGCCCGACAGCGCGGGCAATGGCGCGAGCCCGGGCGCGGGCGACCCCGCGACCGTCAAGGAACCGCTCATCCGGCTGAAGCAGCTGCTCGAGGCCGATGACGGCGAGGCGGCGGACTTCATTGTCGATGCCAAGACGCAGCTCGCCGGCGTGCTGACCTCGAGCGAGATCAGGACCCTCAGCGACCGCGTCGGCAATTTCGATTTCGACGCGGCGCTGAAATGCCTGTCCGGCATCGCCTCGCGGCTTTCCCTCAACCTCGAAGGCAAATGATGGCGAGCAACGACAAGAAGCTCGTATTGATCGTCGACGACACGCCGACCAATGTCGCCGTGGTTTCGGGGGTCTTGAAGGACTCCTACCGGACCAAGGTCGCCACCAACGGCGAGAAGGCGCTTGCCATCGCCAACGGCGCGGAGAAGCCGGATCTCATCCTGCTCGACGTGATGATGCCCGGGATGGACGGCTACGAGGTCTGCCGCCGGCTCAAGGACATTCCGGCGACGCGCGACATTCCCATCATCTTCCTCACCGCCAAGACGGAGGAGGTTGACGAGGAGAAGGGCTTCGACGTCGGCGCGGTCGATTACATCCACAAGCCGTTCTCAGGACCCATCGTGCTCGCCAGGGTCAGGACGCAACTCGCCCTACAGGAAGCGCTGATCGAAGCGCAAAAGGCGCGCGAGCAGGCCGACCTCTTGCTGCACGCGTTGCTGCCGAAAAAGGCCGCCGACGAGATCAGGAGCATCGGCACCGTGATCCCGCGGCGTTACGAGAACGTGGCGGTGCTGTTCTGCGACGTGACCAACTTCACCGCCTATTGCGACCAGCATGAGCCCGAGGACGTCGTGTCGCGGCTCGACGCGCTGTTCATCATTTTCGAGCGCATCACCGCCAAGCACGGACTTGAGAAAATCAAGACGATCGGCGACGGCTTCATGGCCGTTGCCGGGCTGCTGCATAAGGTTGAGGACCCGGTAGGCTCAGCCGTGCGCTGCGGACTGGAGATGACCTCGACGCTGATCGACGCCCATCTCGACTGGGAGGTGCGGGTCGGCGTCCATGCCGGCCCGGTCGTTGCCGGCGTGGTCGGGCAGGAGCGCTATCAGTTCGATATCTGGGGCGATACCGTCAATGTCGCGGCGCGCATGGTCGGCATGAGCGCGCCGGGAAGCGTCGCCGCCACCAAGGAGACCTTCGACATGATCGCCTCGGCCTTCGATGGCGAGTCGCTCGGCATGTTGGATATCAAGGGCAAGGGCGCGATCTCGGTGTTCGGCCTTCGGCTCCGCGGCGCCTGAAGCACGCATATAGCGGTTCCCGCCCCGTAAAAGGGCCATTCTCGCCACACTTCCGTACCGCCGAATCTAGAAAATGCCGCGGTCGGCAGGGCAAGACGGGAATTGGGGGAAGCTTCCGAGAGTGTACGGCGAGCTTTGTAGGTCCTCCCGTTGGGTTGGTCGATCGGCTGGCCTCGACTGTCTCCTCCCGAACTCGATGAGAGGAGCCCGAACGCAATGAACGACGACACCATGGAGACCCCGGCGGCGGATGCCGATACGCCGGCCGCCGAATTCGCATCCAATCAAGCCATGGAGCATGCCGCGCTCGCAGGTGCCGCGGCCATCCAGCGCCTCGTCGCCGAATGCAACAGCTTGCGCACGAGAGTCGCCCTGCAAGACGCGGAGTTGGCGCGGCTGCGGGGTGCCAATGAGGGGGTGCGCCGGCGCTTCGCCATGCTGCATCAGCGCTACGTCGAGCTTGCCAAGAAGATTCTCGGCCAGCTCGAACAATTCGACGGACTCATTCGCGAGACAGGGCAAGAGGCTCTGAGCGAGACGGCCCGGCAGGAAAATGGTCGCCATGACGAGCCGATGGTGCTCAGTCAGTCGGCACAGGACGGCAACGGCTCTCCCGCGCCGAAACCCAACGGGCGCGACATCGCGAGCATCATGGCCCAACCGCCGCGCGCGCCTGCCCGCTAGCGACTTGTCTCGTGGCAACGGCGACGTGAGCGCGCGACTATGTGTCCAGCGAAAGCAGGAAGGCGCGCATCTTCTCCCACGCACCGTTGTCGAACAGATCGTTGTGGTGCCCGTCGCGGAACAGCTCGATGCGTTTAGGCTCGTTGGCGGCGCTGAACACGCGCCGGCCCATCTCCACCGGAATAACCTCGTCCTGCTCGCCGTGCAGAATGAGTAGCGGGGCCGTGACGGCGCTGACGCCCCGCTCCACATTGTACTGGTCGGCGAGCAGCAGGCCGAGCGGCAGCCAGAAATAGACCGGGCGCGCCACGTCGACGGTCGAGGTCAGCGGCGCTTCCAGCACGACGGCCGCGACCGGCCGTTTCGCCGCGAGCTGCACCGCCTGGCCCGAACCGAGCGACTCGCCAAAGGCGACCACGCGGCCTGCCGGCACGTCGAGCCCGGCCAGCCGATCATAGGCGGCGATCGCGTCGGCGACATTGTTCGCCTCCGTCGGATGTCCGCCCGAGCCGCCATAGCCTCGATTGTTGAGGTAGAAGACGCCGAAACCGCTTTCGAGCATCTTCGCGATCTTGGGGGCGCGATTGGCTGCATTGGCCGCGTTGCCGTGAAAATAGAGCAGCGTCGGCTTGCCGTCTTTCGCCGGCGCATACCAGGCAACCAGTGTGGTGCCGTCACTCGCCGCGATCTCGATCTCCTCGACGCCGTTGAGGCCGGAATCCACCGGGGAGATGCGCGCGGGATCGGGGAAGTACATGTAAACGCGGTGGCCCAAATAGGCGAAGGCGCAGATCACGAGATAGATCGCTACGAGCCCGGCAATGACTCCCACGATGGCCTGCATGACGTCCTTCCGCACTGTCACGCCCAGAAGCGACCGCTGGCGCCGACCGCCACTGTGAGAAGGCCGAGCACGAGATTGATGGCGACGATGCGACGGATCTGACTGAGCGCCGCGCCGGCGTCCTGGAGCGCGCCGGCTTCGACCGAGCGGGAAAACCTGCGCCATGGGGCGAAGAACAGATGGAAGAACAGCAGCATCATCAAAATGCCGGTGAGCTGCATGACATGGATATGCAGCCCTGCGCCGGCGAACCCGCCGAAGCGCAGGAACAGCATCGCATAGCCGCTGACGAGCAGAACGGCGATGCTCGCCCAGACCCAGGGGAAGAAGCGGCTAAACACGCGCTGCCATAGCGAAAGTCGCGCGGGCGTCTCGAGCGGGCCGGCGGCGGGGCGCAGCACAATATAGGCGAAGAACATGCCGCCAACCCAAACCACGGCAGCCAGGGCATGAAGCGCGACGAGGATGGTCATGCGCCAAGCCTACACCAAGAGGGCGCTTTCCCAAGGCGCTGTGGGCCCACCGCCACATCTTTTCTTACCCACGGATAGGCGACCCTTTGTGGCCGCCACCACTCGCGGATGTCCGGCGCTTATGAGATTCCTATAAAGACGCGCGCGTCTCCGTCTCGAAAACCTACACAGCAAAGCGCCAATTTAGCGTCGCCGGAATCATCCGGCGCGGCTCCCCATGTCGGGTTGTCGCAGGCCGTAACGTCATCGTTGCCAGCCGCGTCTTGAGCCTCGCAAGGAACCGCAATGTTGGACCTCATCCTGATCTCTCTCGGTCTTGGCCTCTTCGCCGCCTCGGTAGCCTACGCCTACGCCTGCGACCGTCTCTAGGAGGCCGCTATGATCTTCGACTATTGGCTCGCTGGGCTCGTGACGGCAGGTCTCCTCGCCTACCTCACCTACGCGCTCATCAAGCCCGAGAAATTCTAAGAGGCGACCCATGACGTTCAATGGCTGGATTCAGATCGCGATCTATTGCGCGATCGTTGTCGCGCTGGTGAAGCCGCTCGGCTGGTACATGACGGCTGTCTTCAACGGCGAGCGCACCTTCCTGTCGCCGGTCCTTCGCCCCGTCGAGGCCGGCCTCTATCGCCTCGGCGGCGTCGACGAGAAGCGGGAGCAGGACTGGCTCACCTATACCATTGCCATGCTGCTGTTTCATATCGGCGGCTTTCTGATCCTCTACGGCTTGCTGCGCCTGCAAGGCTTCCTGCCGTTCAATCCGCAAGCCATGGCGGCCGTGCCCGAGTATTTGAGCTTCAACACGGCGGTCAGCTTCATCACCAACACCAACTGGCAGAACTATGGTGGCGAGAGCACGCTGTCCTATCTCGTGCAGATGCTCGGCCTCACCCATCAGAACTTCCTCTCGGCGGCGACCGGCATCGTGCTCGCGGTCGTGCTGATCCGCGGCTTCGCCCGCGCCTCGGTGAACACCGTCGGCAATTTCTGGGTCGATATCACCCGCTGCACCCTCTACATCCTCATCCCGATTTGCATTCCCTTCGCCTTGTTCTTGGTCTGGCAGGGCATGCCGCAGACGCTCGGCGCATATGTCGAGGCGACGACGCTGGAAGGCGCCAAGCAAACCATCGCCGTCGGTCCGGTCGCCTCGCAGGTCGCCATCAAGATGCTCGGCACCAATGGCGGCGGCTTCTTCAATGCCAATGCGGCGCATCCCTTCGAGAACCCGACCGCACTGTCGAACTTGCTGCAGATCATCTCGATCTTCGCCATCGGTGCGGCACTGACCAATGTGTTCGGCCGCATGGTCGGCGACCAGCGTCAGGGCTGGGCCATTCTGGCCGCGATGGGCATCGTGTTCGTCGCCGGCGTGACGGTTGCCTATTGGGCCGAGGCAGCCGGCAATCCGCAATTCGCCAGCCTAGGTCTCGACCCGGCCAATATGGAGGGCAAGGAGGTTCGCTTCGGCGTGGTCCTTTCAGCGCTGTTCGCGGTCATTACCACCGCGGCCTCTTGCGGCGCCGTCAACGCCATGCATGACAGCTTCACGCCGCTCGGCGGCATGATCCCGCTGATCAACATGGAGCTTGGCGAGGTCATCGTCGGCGGCGTCGGTGCCGGCCTCTACGGCATGTTGATCTTCGTCGTCATCACCGTCTTCGTGGCGGGATTGATGGTGGGCCGCACGCCGGAATATGTCGGCAAGAAAATCGAGGCGAAAGAGGTGAAGATGGCCATGCTCGCCATTTTGGTCTTGCCGCTGATGTTTCTCGGCTGGACGGCCGTCGCCACGGTACTCCCATCGGCGATAGCCTCGATCGCCAATCAAGGCCCGCACGGCTTCTCAGAGATTCTTTATCTCTTCACCTCGAGCACCGCCAATAACGGCTCGGCCTTTGGCGGCATTACCGGCAACACGCCATTCTACAATACCACCGGCGCCGTGGCGATGTTCGTCGGCCGCTTCTTTATGATTATCCCGGCCATGGCGATTGCCGGCTCGCTGGCGGCCAAGAAGACGCTGCCAGCCTCCGCCGGCACCTTCCCGACCCATGGTGGACTGTTCATCGGCCTGCTGGTCGGCGTGATCCTCATCATCGGCGGGCTGACCTTCTTCCCGGCGCTCGCGCTTGGCCCCATCGTCGAGCAGCTCGCCATGCGTGCTGGGCAGCTGTTCTAACCGGAGTCGCATCAATGGAAACCTCGCAATTGCGCAAGCGGACGCCGGTCACATCGCTGACCGATCCCAAGATCGTATGGCCCGCCATTGGCTCGGCGATCGCCAAGCTCGACCCGCGCCTGATGATGAAGAACCCGGTCATGTTCGTGGTCGAGGTCGTCGCCGCGCTCACCACCCTCATCTTCATCCGCGATTGGGTGAACGGCGCCGAGCATCTCGGCTTCACCTTCCAGATCATCGTTTGGCTCTGGTTCACCGTCCTGTTCGCGAATTTCGCCGAAGCCATGGCCGAGGGCCGTGGCAAGGCGCAAGCCGCGAGCCTGCGCCAGACCCGCGAGGAGACCAAGGCCAAGCTCATCGTCGATGAGAAGACGGGGTTCACGGTCCCCACGCCGGCAAGCGAGCTTGCGCCAGGCCAGGTCGTGCTGGTCGAAGCCGGCGATATCATCCCGTCGGACGGCGAGGTGATCGAAGGCATCGCCTCGGTCAACGAGGCGGCCATCACCGGCGAGTCGGCTCCCGTCATTCGCGAGTCCGGCGGCGACCGGTCGGCCGTCACCGGCGGTACGCTGGTGGTCTCCGACTGGCTCAAGGTGCGCATCACCGCGGCGCAAGGCTCGACCTTCCTCGACCGCATGATTGCCCTCGTCGAAGGGGCGCAGCGGCAGAAGACGCCGAACGAGATCGCGCTCAACATCCTGCTCGCCGGCATGACCATCATCTTCGTCTTCGCCACGGCGACCATCCCGAGCTTCGCGGCCTATGCCGGCGGGACGATTTCAATCGTCGTCCTTGTCGCGCTGTTCGTGACGCTGATTCCCACCACCATCGGCGCGCTGCTTGTCGGCAATCGGCATCGCCGGCATGGATCGGCTGGTACGGTTCAACGTGCTCGCCATGTCGGGCCGCGCCGTGGAGGCCGCCGGCGACGTCGACACCCTGCTGCTGGACAAGACCGGCACCATCACGCTCGGCAACCGCCAGGCGGCCGAGTTCAAGCCGGTCTCAGGCGTGAGCGAGCAGGAGCTGGCCGACGCGGCGCAGCTCGCCTCGCTTGCCGACGAAACCCCCGAGGGGCGCTCCATCGTCGTGCTCGCCAAGGAGAAATACGGCATTCGCGGCCGCGACATCCACGAGCTCGGCGCCACGTTCATTCCCTTCACGGCGCAAAGCCGGATGAGTGGCGTCGAGATCAACGGCTCGTGGGTGCGCAAGGGTGCCGTCGATGCCATCCTCGATCATCTCAAGAGTTCGGCGCCCAAGACGGCAGCCGGTGCGCCTGCCCGCAAAGCGGGCGTGAGCGCCGAGCTGACGCGCGAGGTCAATGCTCTTGCCGAGAGCATCGCCAAATCGGGTGGCACCCCGCTTGCCGTCGCCAAAGATGGCAGGCTGCTCGGCGTCATCCACCTCAAGGACATCGTCAAGGGCGGCATCCGCGAGCGCTTTACCGAGCTTCGCCGCATGGGCATTCGCACCGTCATGATCACCGGCGACAATCCGATGACCGCTGCAGCCATCGCCGCGGAAGCCGGCGTCGACGACTTTCTCGCCCAGGCGACGCCTGAGGAGAAGCTCAAGCTGATCCGCACCGAGCAGGCCAAGGGCAAGCTCGTCGCCATGTGCGGCGACGGCACCAACGACGCTCCCGCTCTGGCTCAGGCCGATGTCGGCGTCGCCATGAATGCCGGCACGCAAGCCGCGCGCGAGGCCGGCAACATGGTCGACCTCGATTCCAATCCGACTAAGCTCATCGAGATCGTGGAGATCGGCAAGCAGCTGCTGATGACCAGAGGCGCGCTGACGACCTTCTCCATCGCCAACGATGTGGCGAAATACTTCGCCATCATCCCGGCGATGTTCCTCGCCTTCTATCCGCAGCTCCAGGCGCTGAACATCATGAATTTGTCCACGCCGCAAAGCGCGATTCTGTCGGCGATCATCTTCAATGCGCTGATCATTGTCGCGCTCATCCCGCTGGCGCTGAAGGGCGTCGCGTATCGCCCGATCGGTGCCGGCCCGCTGCTCCGCCGCAATCTGCTGATCTACGGGCTGGGCGGCATCCTCATTCCATTCGTCGGCATCAAGGCCATCGACCTGTTGGTCACGGCCTTGCACCTCGCTTAAGGAGGAACTCCCATGGTGCAGGAAGTCCGCCCGGCCATCGTCTTCATCGTCGCGCTGACGCTGATCACCGGGCTCGTCTATCCCCTGGCGATCACCGGCGTGGCAGGGCTCATTTTCCCCTATCAGGCGCAAGGCAGCCTGATCGAGAAGGACGGAAAGGTGGTGGGGTCTGCCCTCATCGGTCAGTCCTTTACGTCCGATCCCTACTTCCATGGTCGCCCCTCGGCCACGCTTGGCCCTGATCCGGCCGACCCGTCAAAGACGGCCTCTGTCCCCTACAACGCCGTGAACTCCATGGGCTCCAATCTCGGCCCGACCAACAAGGCGCTGATCGAGCGTGTGACCGGTGACGTGGAGAAGCTCAAGCAGGAGAATCCGGGCGCCCAGGTTCCCATCGACCTGGTAACCACGTCAGGTAGCGGACTCGATCCGGACATCACGCCTGACGCCGCCTATTTCCAGGTCCCGCGCATTGCGAAGGCGCGTAACATGCCGGAGAATGCCGTTCGGCAACTCGTTGCCGATCACGTCAAGGGTCGGACCCTCGGTCTCTTCGGCGAACCGCGCGTTAACGTGCTTGAGCTAAACCTTGCTCTGGATAAAGCCGGAACGTAGCGCTCGGTGGCAGGGCTTAGATCCGCGTAAGGACTTTGAGGCTGTGGCAGATCAGCGGCGCAACGCAAATCAGCGCCCCTCGCCGGAAGCCCTGCTTGAGGCGGCCCGGCGCGAGGAGGGACGCCTCGGCAAGCTGAAAATCTTCATGGGTGCCGCGCCTGGCGTCGGCAAAACCTATGAAATGCTGCAACAGGCCCGGGCCAGAAAGAAGGACGGTTACGACATTGTCGTCGGTGTGGTGGAAACCCACGGACGCAGAGAAACCGAAGCGCTGTTGGACGGCCTCGAAGTCGTACCCCGTCGGCGCATTGAGTACAAAGGCCAGTGGCTCGAGGAAATGGACCTCGACGCCATCATCGCGCGGCGGCCGCAGATCGTCCTTGTCGACGAGCTGGCGCACACCAATGCAACAGGCAGCCGCCATCCCAAACGCTATCTCGACGTGGAAGAGCTGTTGAACCGCGGCATCAACGTCTATAGCACCGTCAACATTCAACACATCGAAAGCCTCAACGACGTCGTCGCGCAAATCACCGGCGTCCGCGTCCGCGAGACCGTGCCCGAACTCGATCCTCGATCGCGCCGACGCCATCGAGCTCGTCGACATCACCCCCGACGACCTGCTGCAGCGCTTGCGGGAAGGCAAGGTCTACGTCCCCAAGCAGGCCGCGCGCGCGCTCGAGCATTTCTTTTCGCCGGCAAATTTGACCGCTCTTCGCGAGCTGGCGCTGCGTCGGACTGCCGAGCGCGTCGACGAGCAATTGCTCATGGAGATGCAGGCACGGGCAATCTCCGGGCCCATGGCCGGCAGGCGACCGACTCCTTGTCTGCGTGAGCGAGGACCCGCGCGCGGCGGGACTGGTGCGCTATACCAAGCGCCTCGCCGACCGCCTGCATGCGCCTTGGACGGCGCTCTATGTCGAGACGAAACGTAGCCTGCAATTGACCGAGGAGGAACGCGACCGGATCGCCGACACCTTGAGGCTCGCCCAGGCGCTCGGCGGCGAGCCGGTCACGATTCCAGGCGGCGATCGCCGGATCGCGGACGACGTGATCGCCTTTGCGCAAGCCAACAACATCACCCAGGTGATCGTCGGAAAATCCACGCGCTCGCGCGTGTTCGAGCTGCTCAACGGCTCGGTGGTGCGCGATCTCTCGCGGGCGTGCGGCAATATCAGCCTTCATGTCATCGCCGGTGAGGAGATCGCCGGAGAGCCGGTTCCGAAAAAGACCGTTCGCACCGCTGAAGGGCGCGAACCGTTCGACGCCAAGCCCTACATCCTCGCGATGCTGGGAGTGGGCGCCGCGGTCGGCGTGAGCGAGCTGCTCTGGCCGTGGATCGGCGTGCAGAATACCGACCTATTGTTTTTGACGGCGATCGTCGCCATTGCCGTTCGCTTCGGCTTGTGGCCTTCGCTCCTCGCCAGCCTGGTGTCGGCGCTCTGCTACAATTTCTTCTTCACCGAGCCGTACTACACGTTCTCGATCGCCGATCCGAGGAACGTTGTCGCCATTGTCTTCTTCACCATCGTGGCGATCATCGTCTCCAATGTCGCGGCGCGGGCCCGTACGCTCGCGGTCACGGCCATGGCCCGGGCGCGCACCACCGAGTCGCTTTACGTGTTCAGCCGCAAGCTCGCCGGCGTAGGCACTCTCGACGATTTGCTGTGGGCCACCGCCTATCAAACGGCTTTGATGCTGAAGGTGCGAGTCGTGTTGCTGCTGCCTGAGAATGGCTCGATCGTCGTCAAGGCCGGCTATCCGCCGGAGGACGTTCTCGACACGGGCGATCTCGCCGCGGCGAATTGGGCTTGGGAGCACGATCGGCCGGCGGGGCGCGGCTCGGATACGCTGCCCGGCGCCAAGCGGCTGTTCCTGCCGATGCGCACGGGGCGCGGCGCCATTGGCGTCGTCGGCATCGACAGCGACAAGCCCGGCCCGCTGCTGACCCCCGACCAGCGCCGCCTGCTTGATGCCCTCATCGATCAAGCGGCGCTCGCCATTGAGCGCGTCCATCTCGTCGACGATCTGGACCGGGCCAAGCGCAGGGTCGAGGCGGATCGCCTGCGCGCGGCGCTGTTGACCTCCATCTCCCATGACTTGAAGACGCCGCTTGCGGCCATCGTCGGCGCCGCGGGAGCGCTGAAGGATCTGTCGCCCCAACTCGACGACAAGGCCAAGGCCGACCTCGTGGCCACCATCCTCGACGAGTCGGAGAGGCTCAACCGGTTCATCGCCAATCTGCTCGACATGACCAAGCTCGAAGCCGGCTCGATCAAGCCCAACATGGCGCGTCACGACGTTGGCGAGATTGTCGGCTCCGTCCTGGAGCGCGCCAGGAAGATTCTGGCGCGGCATACAGTGGAGATCGAGATCGCGGACGGCCTGCCGATGCTCGAGCTTGATCCAGTCCTGTTCGAGCAAGTGCTGTTCAATCTCCTCGACAACGCCGCCAAATATGCGCCGCCCGAGACGACGATACGCATCGAAAGCTGGCAGGACGGGGATATGGTCAAGCTGCAAATCCTCGACGAAGGCGGTGGCATTCCTCCTGAGGAGATCGAGCTTGTGTTCGAGAAGTTTCACCGCGCCTCCAAGGGAGACCAAGTTCGCGCCGGTACCGGGCTCGGGCTGGCCATCTCCCGCGGCTTTATCGAGGCGATGGGCGGCACGGTCGAGGCCGCGAACCGATCGGATCGGTCTGGTGCGGTCTTCACCATCACCCTGCCCGTTCCCAAAGCCAGCGAGCGGTTGGACACGGCCGCATGAGCGCCGCTCCGCTCAAGGTCCTGGTCGTCGACGACGAGCCGCCGATTCGCAAATTGCTGCGCATGGGATTGGGCACGCAAGGCTATCAGATCATCGACGCGCCGAATGCGAAGGCCGCTCTCGATCTGTTGGCCGACGAACCCGACCTCGTCATTCTCGATCTCGGCCTTCCCGACATGCAGGGCCTCGAGTTGCTTCGCCAAATTCGCCAGCTGCGCGAGGATCTTCCGATCGTGGTGCTGTCGAGCCGCGGCGACGAGGCGGGCAAAGTGCAGGCGCTCGATCTCGGCGCCGACGATTATGTGACCAAGCCGTTCGGCATGGAGGAGCTGCTCGCGCGCATACGCGCGGCGCTGCGGCATCAGCTGCAAGTGCAGGGAGAACGGCCGGTCTTCAAGTTGGACGACTTGTCGGTCGACCTGGTGCGCCGCGTCGTCAAGCTCGGCGGCGAGGAGGTCAAGCTCTCGCCCAAGGAATATGAGCTGCTGCGCATCATGGTGCAGCATGCGGGGAAGGTGCTCACTCACAAATTCCTGCTCAACCAGCTCTGGTCGACGCCGATCGACCCGCAATATCTCCGCGTCTATGTGCGGCAGCTCAGAAGCAAGATCGAGCCAGACCCGGCCCGGCCTCACTACATTCTGACGGAGACCGGCATCGGCTACCGTTTAAGGGCCCCCGACTAGAGCCGTCCATGAAGATCAGCGATTTTCTCACGCCTTCCCATGTGATGCTCGACATGCGCGCCAGCGACAAGAGTCGCCTTCTGCATCAACTCTCGACGCAGGCTGCCGCCGAGGCCGGGCTGGATGCCGCCGATGTCTCGACCCAGATCGCCAAACGCGAGGAGCTTGGGTCGACAGGCGTCGGCGATGGCGTCGCACTTCCGCATGCGAGACTGAAAGGACTCAAGTCGCCATTCGGCCTCTTGGCTCGGCTGCGCCACGGCATCGACTTTGAAGCCATCGACGATCAGCCGGTCGATATCGTCTTCCTGCTTTTGCTGCCGGACGCTCCTAACGACACGCAGCTCAATGCGCTGGCCTGTGCCGCTCGTGCACTACGAGATCCAGAGGTGCTGGAGCGAGTGCGCGCCGCCACCAGTCGCGAGGCCATATTCCGCGCTTTGGTCAATTGCAGCTGCGCTTAGACTCGGTCTCGGCAGGCCCGCTTCTGGCACGAAGCATAACTCGCTGGTTTTACACATCGCTTCGCGCACCTCGGGATCGCACCTCTCCGCCGACCCTCTCGACTGAGGCGCTGAGCGTGGCCATGGACGAGGACCTTTGAGGTCGATCGGCGACCGAACCGCGGAACATTATCTCTCAACTCTTAATGCGCGACATTTTGGGGTCGTACAGCGGATCGGGGAATATTTCGGCGGGCACGCGTGTCGAGGTGACTTCGAGCTCGTAGCGGCCGGAAAGCAAGTCATTGCGACTGACTCCGTTTTCCGGATCGCGGACATAGCCGTAGCCGATTCCGCGGCCGACCGTGTAGCCGTAGCCCCCGCTTGTGAGCCAGCCTACACGCTTGCCGTCGCGATAGATGGTCTCGCGTCCCAAGAGCACGATCGAGGGATCGGTGGTGAATCCGGCAAGCAGGCGTGGCAGCGGCCTCATGGCCTGCACCTCGAGTGCCGTACGTCCCTGAAATTGCGTGTTCGATTTCAGCTTGACGGCCCAGGCAAGGCCGGCGACCAGAGGCGAGTGGTCGGGCCCAATATCAGCCCCCCAGGCGCGGTAGCCCTTTTCCAAGCGCAGCGACTCGATGGCGCGGTAGCCGGCGTTGGCGATGCCGTGTGGTTCGCCGGCCTGCATAAGCGCGTCGTAAACGCTCGCGGCAAACTCGACGGGGATGTGAAGCTCGAAGCCCAACTCGCCGACATAGGTGACGCGGAGCGCAAGCACCGGCGAACCAGCGATGGCAATTCTCTTCACTCCGCCGAACGGGAAGCCGGCGTTCGACATGTCGTGGTCGGTCAATTGCTGGAGCACGTCGCGCGACCGTGGGCCCATGACCGAGAGCACGGCGTACGCAGAAGTGACATCGATCAGCCGCGCATCGAGCCCATCTTGGATCGAGCGCGAGATCCAGTCGAAGTCGTGTGTGGCGAAGCCGGTACCGGTGACGATGTAGTACTCGGTCTCCGATAGCCTGCCGACCGTCAGGTCGCACTCAATGCCGCCACGGCCATTCAGCATCTGCGTGTAGACGAGATGACCCGGCGGCCTTGCCACGTCGTTGGCCGCGATCCACGATAGCGCCTGTTCCGCATCGCGGCCGATCAGAAGAAACTTGGCGAATGAGGTCTGGTCGAACACCGCCACGCGCTCGCGACAGGCCTTGTGCTCGCATCCGACGGCATCGAACCAGTTCTGCCGCTCGTAGCTGAGGACGTCCTCGGCCTTCTCCCCGCTCGCAAGATCGGCAAACCAGTTCGGCCGCTCCCAGCCGAGCTTCTCGCCAAAGCAGGCTCCTTGCGCCTTCAACCTGTCATAGAGCGGCGAGCGGCGTAAGGGGCGCCCGGAGCGATATTCCTCGAACGGCCAGGCCATGGTGTAATGCTTGGCGTAGGCCTCGAGCGTGCGTGTGCGCACCCAGTTCGTGTCGAGATGATTCTTGCCAAAGCGGCGAATATCGACCGGCCAGAGATCGTAAGGCGGCTCGCCCTTGGCGACCCACTCGGCAAGGACCATGCCGGCGCCGCCGCCTGAGGCGATGCCGAACGCATTGAAGCCAGCCCCGACAAAGACGCCGCGCACCTCTGGCGCTTCCCCCAAGATGAAGTTTCCGTCGGGGGTGAAGCTTTCCGGGCCATTGATGAACTCCTTGATGCCCGCCGTCTGCATGGCCGGCACGCGGCCAGCAGCGAGCTCAAGCAGCGGCTCGAAATGGTCGAGATCGCTGTCGAGCAGCTGGAACTCGAAATTCTCCGGCAAGCCCTCGATCGCCCACGGCTTGGGATTGGGCTCGTAGCCACCCATAACGAGCCCACCTACCTCCTCCTTCCAATAGGTGAGACGGTCCGGATCGCGCAGCGTCGGCAGGTTCGGCGTCACGCCGTCGATTCTGTCGGTGATGAGATATTGGTGCTGCACCGATACCAGAGGAATATTGACGCCGACCATGCGCCCGATCTGGCGCGACCACTGGCCGGCACAAATCACCAGCTTGTCGCAACCGATCCGGCCTTGATCGGTGACGATGGTGCGGACGCGGCCGCCCTCGACCTCGATTCCGGTGACCTTCACCCCTTCGCCGATCGTGACACCGTTCTGACGCGCGCCCTTTGCCAGCGACATGGTGATGTCTGACGGCGAGGCCTGTCCGTCGGTCGGCAGGAAAGCCGCGCCGACCACATCTTTGACCTGCATGAGCGGCCACAGATCCTGGGCCTCCTTTGGGCCAAGCAGATGCATCTCGAGCCCAAAGGACGTGGCGGTGGTCGCCTGCCGCCTCACCTCGGTCCAGCGCTCGGGGTTGCAGGCGAGCCGCAAGCCGCCATTGCGCTTCCACCCGGTCGCGAGCCCCGTCTCCTTCTCGAGCCGGTCATAGAGCGCGACGGAATAGCCGAGCAGCTGGGTAATGTTGGCGCTTGTGCGCAACTGTCCGACAAGGCCCGCGGCATGCCACGTCGAGCCGCATGTCAGCCTTCCGCGCTCGAGAAGGAGCACGTCGGTGATGCCCATCTTGCCCAGATGATAGGCCACGGAACAGCCGACGATGCCCCCGCCGACAATGACGATCTTCGCTGAAGACGGCAGATCGCTCATGCGCGGTCCATTTTTTGAAATGTCGCGTAGGCTGTCTCGAAGCGTCGCAAGTTTTCAGCCGTATAGGCGATGTAGTCGAAATCGACCGTCGAGTGGATCTCGGACACCATGCTCCACATGGTCTCGCGCAGCAGAGACGCCGCGGTCATGGCGGCGAAGTGGCCGCGCAAGTCATCGTCAACGGGCCTGCCGAAATAGAGGCCCAAGGCCTGTTCCGCCTGCGCGGGGGAAAGCTCGCTGTTGGAGGCAAGGCCGCCCAAATCGAACAGCGGCGAATTGAACCCGGCGTATTCCCAATCCACGAGCCACAGCTGCTGCCCGTCATCGATGAAGTTTGCGGCAAGCAGGTCGTTGTGGCCGAATACAACCTCGATGGGGCCGACGGCGGCTTCAAGTAGCGCGGCACGCGCGAGAAGATCCGGGAGGAGGGGAGCATGCCGGCTGTTGGCTTCGCGCAGCGTATGCGCATAGTCGCGCACGACGTGGAACACCCAGAACATCGCGCCAGGCCCACGCAGATATTGCGGGATGTCGTGGTGACATCGCCGCACCATGTCGACCAGGCGTTCGAGGTTCGCCGGGTTGCGCACGTCTTCCGGCGTGAAGGTGCGACCTTCGACGAAATCGAGGACGAGAATGCCCGGCTCCGCGTGCACCACGCCGGGGCTCAGACCCGCCAGATGCGCCGCGCGGCTCGCTGCCAACTCGTTCGCGCGCACGACCCCGTGAACGAGGATGTCGTTGCCGACCCGTACGACGTAGCGGCGTCCCCGATCCTCGACCGTGAAGTTCTGGTTGGTAATTCCGCCGGCCAGCGGCAGAGGGTCTACACGCCCGAACCAGATCGCCAGCGCGGCGACGCGCGCCGCTGAACGCTCTCGTGCCGCATCAGGGCTCACGCGTCCGCCCTCCTCGTTGAGCGGCGAGACGTCGCGCGGCGGTCTGGATCAACCTGTCGGCGATGATCGCGATTGCGGCGACGCAGAGCCCGGCAACCAGGCCGCGTCCGGTGTCTGCCTTGGTCAAGGCGATGTAGACCTCCTGGCCGAGATCGCGCGTTCCGACCAGCGCGGTGATGACCAGCATGGAGAGCGCGAGCATGACCGTCTGGTTTATGCCGAGCAGAATGACCGGCGTCGCCAGCGGCAGGCGAATCTTGGTGAGGAGCTGGCGGGGCGTGCATCCGGCCGCCGTGCCGGCCTCGATCAGCGTGGGCTGAACGTTGCGAATGCCGTGCGCGGTGTATCGTACCGCCGGCGCCAGAGCGTAAAGCACGATGGCGATCATGGCGGTAAAATCGCCGACCCTGAACAGCATCACCACCGGTATCAGGTAAACGAAGCTTGGCAGGGTCTGCAGCGTGTCGATGACGGCTTCAAGCACGCGCCAGAAACGATCGGAAAGACCGCCCATGATGCCGAGCGGAATACCGATTGAAGATGCGACGATGACCGAGATCCCGACCAAATAAACGCTCACCATCGCCTTTTCCCACTGCCCGTTCAGCGCGATGAACAAAGCAAGGGCGCCGACGAGCGCCGCAAGTCGCCATCCGCCGAGGCGCCAGCCGGCAAAAGCGAGCGCGGCGGTGACGAGGGGCCACGTCTGAGCGACCATGAACCGCTTGATCGGAATCAGGACATTGAGCAGCAGCGCACTTTTAATCGCATCCATCGTGTCGAAGAAGTGCACGTTGAACCACCTGACCGCCTCGCCCCACCAAGGCGCCGTCGAAATTTGCAGCGAGGCCGGATAGCTTGCCACCGCGGGAATGAAGAGCCCGAGCACGTAGACGATTGCGGTCAATGCCAGAACCGTGACGGCAAAGGTCTGGCCTTGATCCTGGACGGTTTGCCGGCGTAACGCGTAGGCCTGACTCAACCGGTCGAGCGCAATAGCCAGCACGACGATGGCAAGCCCCGACTCCACGCCACGCCCGATGTCGAGCCGCCTCAGCGAGGTGAGTACGTCATAGCCAAGCCCGCCTGCGCCGATCATTGAGGCGATGATCACCATATTGAGCGAGAGCATGATGACCTGGTTGACGCCGACGAGAAGCTGCGGCCGTGCCGCTGGAAGCATCACCTTAAACAGCATCTGCCGGCGTGTCGTGCCGGCCATGGTGCCGTACTCCACGATCTCGCGCGGCACCGACTCGAGCGCGGTCATCGTCACGCGAACCATGGGAGGCATGGCATAGATCATCGTCGCGATCAGCGCCGATACCGGCCCGAAGCCGAACAGGAACAAGATAGGAATGAGATAGGCGAAGATCGGCACCGTCTGCATGAGATCGAGGATCGGCTCCATGATCCGCCGCGCGAGCGGGACGCGATAGCCGAGAATCCCGAACAGCACGCCCCCGGCGACACCGAGCGGCACCGCGATCGCGATCGAGGCGAGCGTTGTCATGGCGCTCGCCCATTGTCCGAACACCGCGAGGTAGAAAAATGCGCCTCCCGCCAGCAGCGCAAGACGCGGCCCGCCGAAGCGATAGCCGAGCGCCGCCGCGATGCCGACAACGGCAATCCACGGCAACGGGGGTGCAAGCTGCACCGCGGTAGACCCGCTGCCGCGAAGCATCCCGGTCGAGAAGATCGCGGTTGCGGCGGTGAGAGTCACATTGAGCAAGTCGCTGATCGCGCGTGTCGCCTCCCTGAAGGTGAACAAGCCGAAGCTCGCGTCTTCCACCAGCCAGGTCATGAAGCTGGAGATTGCCTTGGCCAATCCCAGCCGCCACTGTGGCGGTATCTCGCGAAGCCAGCCCGGAATCGTACCGTCGGGCAGGGCGAAGGACGCCACCGCGAGGGCGGCAAATCCGATCAATACGCCGAGCGTGGCCGAAGTCTTTATTTCGGGCGCCCGATCGCTCCACGCCACCGCCGCCGTCATGGTGCCTCCATGGCGCCGATGAGCACCGACACGACCGCCGCGCGATCGACCACGCCGACGAGCTTGCCGTCAGCATCGTGCACGGCGAATGCGTCGTCCGAAGCCTCGACCTTTTTGGCGAACTCCTCCACCTTGCTGTCGGCCGGAATGCTGCCCGCGATTGCTTCGCCGTTGCGCCGGGTCCGGGCGATCGCGCGCGCTGAAAGGATCTTTGCCCGCGGCGCCTCGCGCGTAAACTCGGCGACATAGCCGTCGGCCGGCGCCAGGACCAGCTCCTCGGGCGTGCCGATTTGCACGATGCGCCCCTCTTGCATGATGGCGATGCGGTCGGCGAGGCGGATCGCCTCGTCGAAATCGTGCGTGATGAAGACGATGGTCTTCTGCAGCACGGACTGGAGGCGCAGAAACTCGTTCTGCATCTCTCGCCGGATCAGAGGATCGAGCGCGGAAAACGGCTCGTCGAGAAACCAGATGTCCGGGTCGGTGGCGAGCGAGCGGGCGATGCCCACGCGCTGCTGCTGACCACCGGAGAGCTCTTGCGGCAGATTGCGCTCGCGGCCCTTGAGGCCGACCAGCGCCGTCATCTCCAGCGCGCGCGCCTCACGCGCCTTGCGCGCCACGCCCTGAATTTCGAGCGGAAACGCCACATTGTCGAGCACGCTGAGATGCGGCAGCAGAGCGAAGTGCTGAAATACCATGCCCATCTTGTGACGCCGGAGCTCGATCAGCTCCGCCGGGGACGCATCGAGCAGATTGCGCCCCCCGAACATGACCTGGCCGGCGGACGGCTCGATGAGGCGGGCGAGGCAGCGCACCAGCGTCGATTTGCCGGAGCCGGAAAGCCCCATGATGACGAAGATCTCGCCGCGCGAGACGTCGAGCGTCGCGTCGGCCACCGCGGTGATGTAGCCCGCTGCCTTAAGCTCCGCCTCGCTTGGATTAGGACCAAGCCGCGCGAGCAGGCCCTTGGGATCGGGCCCGTAGAGTTTCCACACATTGCAGCAGGCGAGAGCGGTGTCGGTCACGGATCGAGGGCCCCGTGCACTGAAGGGGTGGGCTGCGGCCTGCCGCGACACTAGCAGGCCGCCAGGGCCCTAATCGAGTTGCTCACCAATCACTGGCCGACCCAGCCTTTCCAGCGGGCCTCGTTATTCTTCATCCACTCGGCCACGACGTCTTCCACCTTCTGACCGTCGAGATCGACCTTGGTGATCAGCGCGCCCATCTCGTCGTTATTGATGTTGTACTTCTTGATCGCCGCGTAGGCGCTCGGCCATTTGTCCTTGAGCCCGGACCAGGACACCTTCCAGATGGGCCCGCGCGGCTTGCCGCAATCGTGCGTCGCGGTCTTGTTGATGCCCCACGCCGGATCCTTGTAGCAGGCGGCTTCATATTTCGGGAACTCGATCCATTCGCCCTTGTACTTGATGGGCGCCCAATGCGGCGCATAGACCCATTGGATGATCGGCGCCTTGCGCTGGGTGGCGGATTCGAGCTCGGCGAACAGCGCCGCGTCCGTTCCGGCGTGCACCACTTCGAAGGGAAGATCGAGCGCGGCCACGCGCTCCTCATCGAAGCCGCCCCAAGTGACGGGGCCCCCGAGGTAGCGACCCTTGGGCTTCGTCTCGGCGGTTGAGAATGCTTCGGCGCATTTCTTCAACGCTTCCCAGTCGGGCAAGCCAGGGCACTTCTCCTTCATGTAGTCGGGATACCACCACTCCTCGATGGCGAGCATGCCGGTCTCGCCGAGATTCTCCACCTTGCCGGTTCCCGTCGCTTCGTCCATCGCGTCACGGCCAGTCGTTTCCCAGATCTCCATGGCCACGTGCAAATCGCCGGTCTTGAGGCCGGCGAACTGGGCGAGATAATCGGCCTGCACGTATTCGACGTTGAGACCCGCGTTCTTCAGCGCCTCTCCCATCAGCCGAGTTGTGATCAGCTGCCCGGTCCAGTCATGAAGCGTGAGTTTTATGGGATCTTTAGAGTCTTCGGCGAGCGCCGGAGCGCCCACGGCAAAAATCGACAGCACCGCCACCGCGGTAATCGGCAGTTTACTCATGTTCCCGACCCCCAATGCTCGAGGTTCGGCGCTCCGAAGATCCTGGCGCGTACTACCAATCATCGACGGCGCCGCGGCCGCGACAGCGGCCGACACAAGGCTCTCCCAAAAATCTCCGGCTCGTCAATACAAATTCAGACGTTGGGTTGCTTTGCACCGGGACTGGAGATCGGTTCGGCCCGGCCATGTTTCGACTCGCTAATCATCACCCAGAGGCGCACACTCAAATAATCGTGCCTCCATAAAGGCCGGCCGGGTTCAATCTCAAGCTTCAAATAGCCGGCGGGCCTTCAAGGCTAACACCGCATGGAGGAGATCATACTCGCATCAAAAGCCATCGTCCCCGAACCATGCCACATCTGCCGTAAGCAGACCTCCGTGCGTACACCAAGAGGCCAATACCATGACCAAGTCATCCACTCGCAAAGCTGCCGCCAGAAAGGCGCGTCCTACGCATCGTAAGAAAGCTTCCAAAATTGCCAGCGAGAAGGCGCGCGCTACAAGTCAGCACACCAACAAAGTTCTCGCCGAGAAGTCGCACGCACAGCGACGCAAGGTCGCTCCTAAAGTCGGCGGCGGGGAGGTGGGCGATAAACGTCGGGGGCCCGCCACTCAATCCGAGGAATTTCGTGATAGCCACGTCCCAGACACAAGGCACGCCCTTGCTGAAATTAGCGTAGCTCAGACGCGGGAGGTTTATGAGCGTTCCGACGCTCTCCAAGCCGTACTAGAGAGCTGGCAGAAATCCTTCGGCGCGGCTGGTCGGGGCGCTACGGTGCTCAAACGTAGGATCATCGACGTTGCGGCGCGTAACATCAATGCCAGCTTCGATCTTGCGACGGACCTTGCTGGAGCCAAGAACTTTGCCGACGTCATGGCGTCGCACGTAGCCTTTTGGCGCAAACAAATCGGCAATGTCAGCGCTCAAGCTGAGGAAGTGCGCGCGGTTTCAACAAAGCCGACATCCGGTCGTTCCCCCGAACGCCGTCAGAGGATGTTGAAGACGTAGAGCAGAATGATCACGAAGATCGGCACGCCCAACAGCCACAAAATAATCCCGCGCATTTCGTCGTCTCCTTAACTCTGCCTCGCTAGGCGATACCTGGCACGTTGCCATCTCACTCAACGCTCGAGTGTGGTTTTGTATCCCTGGCTCGCGCATGGAACTCCGACCCGTGCAGCATAGTTGCACCAAGCAAATTCACGCATTCGCCGGAGAGTGTCATGGCCAAGTCAGCCCACGCCAAGAGATCGTCATCGCCGAGCTTCGGGAAGGAGGCCGAGCGCACTGCCGAAGAGGAACGCGCCATCCAGCGCAAGATCGACCGCTCCGACAAGAAAAAGAGCGACGATAACGAAGGGGCAGGGGCGATGCAGGCCGGCGCGCGCGTCTATCCCGTCCCGCCGCTGCCCGATCAACATTTGCGGAAGCCGGGCTTGGAGGCGGATCTCGAGCTCAAGCCGATGTACGACGCCCCGCATTACAAGGGCTCGGAAAAGCTCCTGGACAAGGTCGCGCTGATAACCGGCGGCGATTCAGGCATCGGGCGGTCGGTGGCGGTGCTGTTTGCCCGCGAGGGCGCCGACATCGCGCTCGCTTATCTCGATGAGCATGAGGACGCCGAGGAGACCAAACAGGCGGTCGAGGAGGAAGGACGGCGCTGCATCCTGCTGCCGGGCGACGTGGCCGACCCCGAATACTGCAACGACGCGGTGGAGAAGACCGTCGATGAGCTCGGCAAGCTCGACATCCTCGTCAACAACGCCGCCTTCCAGGAGCACGTCAACAGCCTCGAGGAGCTGACCGACGAGCATTTCGACCGCACGATCAAGACCAATCTCTATGGCTATTTCTACATGGCGCGGGCCGCGGTGCCGCATATGGGCAATGGCAGCGCCATCGTCATGACAGGCTCGGTCACCGGGCTGCTCGGCAACAAGGATCTGCTCGATTACTCGATGACCAAAGGCGGCATCCACGCCTTCACCCGCTCGCTCGCCACCCACCTGATCGATTGCGGCATTCGCGTCAACGCGGTGGCACCCGGGCCGGTGTGGACGCCGCTCAACCCGGCCGACAAGCCCGCCGACAAGGTCGCCAAGTTCCGCGGCGACACGCCGATGAAGCGCCCGCCCAGCCCGAGGAGATCGCGCCGGCGTTCGTGTTTCTCGCCGCGCCGTCTTGCTCCAGCTACATCACCGGCGAGGTGTTGCCGATCATCGGCGGCTATTCGGGCGGCTAGGGCTACGTTCTTATGCAATTGGCAGCGGAGGGTCGCCCGGCTTAGGGTCGGGCGATGAAATCGCCAAGCTTCATCGCGGGTGTGGTGCTCGCTGGCGGCAGATCGAGCCGCATGGGTGGCGTCGACAAGTGCCTTGCCCCGCTCGCCGGAACGCCGGTTCTTGCCCGTGTCATCGAGCGGCTTGAACCGCAGGTGGCCGCTGTCGCGATCAACGCCAATACCGAACCGTCGCCTCTTGCCAGCTTCGGATTTCCTATTATCGCCGACAGGACCGAGGGCCATGCCGGCCCGCTCGCCGGACTGCATGCAGCATTGTTGTGGGCGAAGGCTAGGGGCCCAAACATCAGCTGTGTCGTGACAGTCGCCTGCGATACGCCCTTCTTGCCCAACGATCTGGTTGAGCGCTTCCTCGCAGCGCTGGACGAGACCGGCCGCGAGTGCTGCGTGGCGCGTTCGGTCGAGGGTGTGCATCCGGTGATTGGGCTATGGCCCGTTGCGATTGCCGGCACGCTCGAAACCGCGCTGGCTCAGGGCCAGCGCACGGCAAAAGCTTGGGCCGAGCGGCGAGGCGCGGTGGAGGTGTTTTTCCCGCCGGCGACAATTGGCGGCAGACCGATCGATCCGTTCTTCAACATCAACCGGCCTGAGGATCTCGCCGAGGCCGAAGCGCTACTCGGCGAGCGAGCCAAGCTCAAGGGTTGATGCGGCTGATCTTCGAGCCTTCGAGCGTCAGATTGTACATCAGGCCCTTCTGGTCGAGGATGAAGCCGATCACCGGGCTCACCACCTTGTCGGTGTCGATCGAGCCGCCGATACCCACGGTGATGATGGCAACCGACCCGTCGACGCCGACCTTCCATCCCGACCTTTCCTCGAACCCACGCAAAGCATCCTCTGTCATGAACATGATGATGACCGAGCGCTCCTGCACGCCGAGCTGGAAGCCGAACGAGGCGGAGATCAGATTATAATAGCCTTCGACCCTCTGCTGATTGAGCAGAATGCCCTCGCCATATTCACCGCCGAAGCCGATCCCCGCCTTGATGACGGAGGGAAACACCAAGATGCCCACGGCTTTGTTGGCAAGCTCGCGCGCGCCCTCAAACTGGCCGACAAAGCTGTGCAGAGTCGCGTTGGCGTCGTGTTCGAGCTCAGCCCTCGAGGCGGCATGGCTCATATTCGGGGCCGCGACGTTTGCCGTCATCATAAAGAAAGCGAGGCACGATGCTTTGAGCAGGGTGTTCATGGGCAAAGCCTCCCAGGAATCGCTTAAATATTGGCCGACCATCGCCATATGGGCAGCTCATAGATGGCCGGAATGTGGCTTTAGTTTTGAGCATGATCTTATCGGAAAAAACCGGTTCCCGATTTTCCCAGATCAGGCTCAGGCGACGTGGGTTGCGAGCTCGCCTTTGACTCTCTGGGGATGGGTGAAGACCTCGAACCCATCCTTGCGCGCGACGGCGATGAGCGTCATGCCGCAGAACTCGGCCATGCGCACCGCCAATGCGGTCGGCGCCGACACGGCGACCAGCACGGGCGCGCCGATCATCGCCGATTTCTGCACCATCTCGATGGAGACGCGGCTGGTCAGCACCACCAGGCCCGATCGCGCGGTGGCGCCTTCGCGGGCGAGCGCGCCGGCGAGCTTGTCGAGCGCGTTATGCCGGCCGACGTCTTCTCGCACCGCGACGAGCCCGCGCTCAGGCTCCCAGAAGCCCGCGGCGTGCACGGCTTGGGTCTCGCGGTTTAGCACCTGCAAGGGGAAGAGCGAGTCGACGGTAGTCATGATCTGGTCTGGCGAGAACACGCGGCCGTCGCCGACCTGCGGAGGAGGCCGCATTGCCTCGACAAGGCTTTCCACGCCGCACAGGCCACATCCCGTCGGGCCTGCCATCTTCCGCCGCCGGCCCAGGAACTCGGCCGCTTCGGGCGCCTTCAGCCAGATGCGCAGTTCGACGCCCATCTCCTCCTCGACGATGTCGATCAAATCGATGGCATCGACCGAAGGGACGACGCCTTCGGTCAGGCTGAAGCCTATGGCGAAATCCTCTAAGTCCTGGGGGGTCGCCATCATCACCGCATAAGAGGCGGTATTGTAGGTGATAGCGACAGCCGTCTCCTCGGGGATGGCGCGCTCGCCCGCGGCGCTGCCGGAGGCGCGCCAGATGGAGCGGAGAACGCGAACCACGGGTCGCAGCAAGGCTTGCTCCGTTGAGCTTGAGCGGGTTGGAAGCTAGTCCGTTAGCCCAAGCGTTACAAGCGGTTGCGCTCAGGTGTGCGGTGCTGCCGCGACGCCCTTGGCGCGATTTTGGTCTAGAGTTCGACGATGGTCAGCGGAGCACCCTTGATGGATTGGTTTTATCGGTCCACGACGATCCTGGCGCTTTTGGTTGCCGCGCTCCTTGCCGGCGCCGGCACGCAGGGTGCCGCCGAGGATAAGCAGCAGAGTCCTTGCACCGAGGACGCGATGCTGGTGTTCGACGCCTCGGGCTCGATGGCTGGCAACCTCAATCAAGGCATCGCCACGACCATGCCCCGGATCAACGAGGTGCGCGCCGCGCTCGCCAAGGTGCTGCCGAGCATCACCCGCTTCCGCCGGGTCGGGCTCATCACTTACGGGCCGGGGCCTTATCAGCAATGCAATGTCCAGCTCGCGCTCAAGCCCATGCCAGACGCGGCGGCGCTGATCATGCAGGAGGTTAACGCGCTCAATCCGGCCGGGAAGACGCCGATGACGGATGCGGTCGAACAGGCGGCAGAGGTGCTCGACTATCGGAACAAGCCTGGCCTCATCGTCGTGCTGACCGACGGCGAGGAGACTTGTGGCGGCCTGCCGTGCAGCCTCGGCAAGACATTGCATGCGAACGCCGCGCAGCTCACCGTGCACATCATCGGCTTTCGCATGAAGGATTTTTCGTGGACCGGCGAGCAGAGCATCACCGACGCGAAATGCCTCGCCGAGCAGAATGGCGGCCTCTACATCAATGCCGACGCCGAGCAGGATCTGATCGAGGCGCTGAAGAAGACGCTGGGCTGTCCGATGTTGTCGGAAGCCCTGCGTTAAGGACCGGATCCGGAATCGGCTATTTGCCGGACGGCTGCACCGCGTAGCCGTATTGGAGGGGCCAGCTCGGCTTGGCGCCGATCTCGGCTTCGGCACGACGCGCAAAATACGGCTGACGCAGAAGCTCGCGGCCGATCATGACCAGATCGGCCCAGCCCGAGATGACGATCTCGTCGGCCTGCGCCACCTCGGTGATCATGCCGACCGCGGCAGTCATGATCTGGGCGTCGCGGCGGACCGCTCGGCGAACGGGACCTGGAAGCCTTTGCCGACGGGGACCTTGGCGTCCGGCACCAGGGCGCCAGACGATACATAGATCAGGTCGATGCCGAGCTCCTTCGCGCGGGCGGCGAGCACGACCGATTGCTCGATGTCCCAGCCGCCCTCAACCCAGTCGGTCGCCGAGATGCGCATGAAGACGGGAAGCCCGCGCGGCACGCGCGCCCGCACCTGCTCGGCGACGCGCAACGGAAGCCGCATGCGGTTTTCCAGACTGCCGCCATAGGCATCGCTGCGGAAATTGGCGAGCGGCGAGAGGAACTCGTGCATCAGATAGCCATGCGCCGCATGAATCTCGATCACCTTGAACCCCGCTTCGAGCGCGCGGCCCGCGGCAGCCTCGAAACTTGCAACGATCCCGTCGATGCCGGCCTGGTCGAGCGCGAGCGGCGCCGGATCGCTCGCATGGAACGGTATCGGGCTCGGGGCGACGACGGGCCAGCCGCCTTCATCCAGCTTCAAGCGCCGACCGCCGAGCCATGGCGCCTCGCAGCTTGCCTTGCGCCCGGCATGGGCGATCTGAATGCCAGAGACCGCGCCCTGGCTCTCGACGAAGCGGGCGATGCGGGCGAGCGGCTCGATATGCGCGTCGCTCCAGATGCCCATGTCGCCGGGAGAAATGCGGCCGTCGCGGGTGACCGCCGTCGCCTCGACCATGACGAGGCCCACGCCTCCCGCCGCGCGACTGCCGAGATGCACGAGGTGCCAGTCATTGGCCAGCCCTCATGCGCGGAATATTGGCACATAGGCGACATGACGATCCGATTGCGCAACGTCACTTCGCGCAAAGTGAGCGGGCTGAGGAGATTGATCTCCCCGGCTTTGCGATAGTGGGATGGCTTCGCCTGAATATCGTTCATGGGAATTTCCTGGGGGTTGTGCGGGCAAGGAAGGGCATGGTCCTCTAAAGAATTTGCGGCGCGGGCCCTACGCCGCCATCGACCGAGGTCAAAATGACGCGGGGGGTCGCGGGCGGGCCAACGCCTGTCCGGGCTTCAATAGAGCAAATAAGGCTTCCTCAGCGCGGCGAACTCCATTTCGCCCGGCGCCCAGCTCACAACGATGGCATCGAGCGGGCCTGCTGCTCGATCTGCTCGCGCAATTGGGGTGACCCCGCCAGAATGTCGATGGGCATCTTGTCGTGCTCATATTCGTAAGGCGGGTCGCGCCATTTGAACTGCTTCGGCGCCATGCCATGGAACTCGCGGAGAAGCGAGACGCCGACCTTCACCGGCGCGAAGTCATGTCGCGACGTTACGTGGATCTGGCAGCCGCCGCAGGTCGTGCGCGCATGCTTCTGGAAAGTCGGCTCGAAGATCGCGGGACGGAAATGGGCGCCGGCGAGTCCGACCGCGTTCATCCGCGCCGCGAATTGATCGCCGTCGATCCAGGGCGCGCCGACCAGCTCGAAGGGGCGCGTCGTGCCGCGGCCTTCCGACAGCATGGTGCCTTCAAACAGCACCGTGCCGGGATAGACGATGGCCGTGTCGAGCGTCGGCATATTGGGGGAGGGGATCACCCAGTGAAGGCCGGTGTCGTCCCAATACATGTCGCGCGACCAGCCCTCCATCGCCACCACCTCAAGCTCGGCGCCGAGGCGATAGTGCTCGTTGAACAGCCGCGCCAGCTCGCCGACCGTCATGCCGTGCCGCATCGGCATGCGATAAAGCCCGACGAAGGATTCGTAACCCGGCTCCAGCGTTGGACCTTCGATAGCGATGCCGCCGATCGGATTGGGACGGTCGCAAACGATGACGGCGACGCCGGCACGCGCGGCGGCGCGCAGGCAATTGGCCATGGTGTAGATGAAGGTGTAGATCCGCGCGCCCACATCCTGGATGTCGATCACCAGCACATCGATCAGCGACAGCATCTCCGGCGTCGGCTCGCGCGTCTCGCTGTAGAGCGAGAAGATCGGCACGTTGCGGCGCGGATCCTGGGTATGCGGCGTCTCAATCATGTTGTCTTGCAGGTCCGAGCGGAACCCGTGCTGCGGCCCGAAGATCGCGGCCAGCGTCCAGTCAGGCGAGGCGGCCAGGCGATCGACGATGTGCCGGAACTCACGGTCGATCGAAGAGGATTGGCCAGCACGCCGACGCGCAGGCCCTTCAGGCGCGACGAGGCGAGCAGCCGTTCTGAGCCGAGCAGCATGGATCAGACGCGGTGGCGCGAAAGGGCGGACGGGCCCAGGAAATCAGACTGCGTCATTGGGCCTCCCCCGGTTTCAAGGTGTTTTGCTTTACTGCCGCTGCCGACGGGTTTGAAACTTCGATCATGCTATGGTAGTCGGCGGCGGGGCCGACCGGAAGACTGAGGGAAATTGCCCTAAATCCAAGAAGATCGAGGCTTGGCACGGTTCAGGCCTCTATGCACCATTGGCCTCTTCCCTTGCTAGAATGCGCTGATGCGCTTTGGTGGGAGATCGCATGAGTAAAGACAGCACGCAAGCCATCCCGGCCTTTATCGACCTCGCGGCACAGCAGAAACATCTTGGCGACAGCGTCGAGACGGCGATCGCGGCGGTGCTGAAACATGGCCAATTCGTACTGGGGCCTGAGGTTAGCGAGCTCGAGCGGCAATTGGCAGCCTTCTGCGGCGCGAAACATTGCGTGTCTTGCGCCAACGGTACCGACGCATTGCTCTTAGCGCTGATGGCCGAGGGCGTCGGCGAGGGGGATGCCGTGTTCGTGCCGGCCTTTACCTTCGTCGCCACGGTCGAGGTGGTGGTGCTGTGCGGCGCCACGCCGGTCTTCGTGGATATTCTCCGCGACAATTTCAACATGGATACCCAGAGCCTCGAAGCCGCGATTGGCGAGGCCAAGAAGCGCGGGCTCAAGCCGCCGTTGCGTGATCCCGGTCGATCTCTACGGGCAGCCCGCCGACTACAAAGCGATCAGTGACATCGCCGTGGCGCATGGCATGTTCGTCATCGGCGATGCGGCGCAGAGCTTCGGCGCGAGCCTCAACGGGCGCAAAGTCGGCACGCTCGCTGCTTACACTGGCACGAGTTTCTATCCGTCCAAACCGCTCGGCGGCTATGGCGACGGCGGCGCGGTGTTCACCGATGACGACGACAAGGCGGCACGGCTGCTGGCGCTGCGCAATCACGGCAAAGGACCGGGCCGGCCCGACTTCGAATATGTCGGCCTCAACAGCCGGCTCGACTCGATCCAGGCGGCGATCCTGCTGCAAAAGCTTCGCCTGTTCCCCGGAAAGATTCCGGCGCGGCAGGAGAAGGCGGACCGCTACAATGCCGGTCTCGCCGCGGTGGTCGATGTGCCGCGGCTCATGCCTGGAGCGACGTCAGTCTGGGCCCAATACACGATCATCACCGAGGATCGCGACGGTCTCGCCAAGGCCTGCCGCGAGGCGGGCGTGCCCACGGCGATCCACTATACGGCTTCGCTCAATCGGCTGCCGCCATACCGGCAAGTCCCGACGCCTGCGGCGGGGCTGCCTCAGGCTGAGTGGTTGTCCGAGCGCGTGATCAGCCTGCCGATGCATCCTTATCTCACCGATGCGCAGCAGGACCTCGTCATCGGCACGGTCCGCGACGCGCTGTCATCGCGCAAACCGAGCCGGGCGCATGCGGCCGAGTAGGCAGTAAATGGCAGAGCCAATTCGCACCGCGGTGGTGGTGGGACTCGGCTATTTCGGCCGCTTCCATGCCAATCATTACTCCCGCAATCCGCGGGCGCAGCTTGTCGCCGTGGTCGATAGCGACGCCGCGCGCGCAAGCGCCGTCGCCGCCGAGTTCGGCGCCGAGCCTGCAACCGATCATCGCAGCCTGATCGGCAGGGTCGATGCGGTCAGCGTCGCCGTGCCGACGCCGCTGCATTACGACATTGCGCGGGAGCTGATCGAGGCCGGACTTCCACGTGCTGGTCGAGAAGCCGATCACCGACAGCGTGGCAAGCGCCAACGCGCTCACCGAGCTTGCCGAGGCGCGCAAAAAAGTGCTCCAGGTCGGACATATCGAGCGCTTCTCCAGCGCCTACCGCACGCTGTCGCAAGATGATGACCGATCCGCTTTATTTCGAGAGCTACCGCATCGCGCCGTGGAAGAACCGCGGCGTCGAGGTCGACGTCGTGCTCGACCTGATGATCCACGACATCGACATGATCATGGGGCTGGCGAACTCGGCGGTGGAGAGCGTGGATGCCGTCGGCACGCCGGTGATCGGCCGCAATATCGACCTTGCCAATGCCCGCATCACCTTCGCCTCGGGCTGCGTCGCCAATGTCACGGCGAGCCGGGTGAGTTACAAGACCGAGCGGCGCATGCGCGTGTTCGGCCGGAGCCACTATCTCAACTGCGATCTCGGCCAGGGCAAGATCTTCGGCTATCGCTTGCGCGGCGATCCGATGACCGAGGGGCTTGCCGCCATCGCCACCGAGACGCACGAAATCCCCAAGCAGGACAGCCTCGCCAACGAGATCGACTTGTTTCTCGATTGCATCGTCAACGGCACCAAGCCGCTCGTCGATGGCCGCGCCGGCTCGGAGGCGCTGCGCGTGGCGAGCATGATCAATCAGAGCATCGAAGAGCATCTGGCGCGGGTGCAGGCCCCGCTCGGCCGGTCGGCCGCTTCTGGCTAGGCTCCGCGTCCATTGATGATGTCGAGCACGACCTTGGCGGCGCGCTCGCTGGGCGGTGGGTCGACATCTCCTAGCGCCCTGGCCACCTCGCGGAAGCCCTGTAGCTGCCTCGCGCGCACCTCCTTTGAGCCGAGGACCTCCGCCACCGCCTCGGCGATATGCGGCGCGGTGCATTC
>CAWFNK010000022.1:0-98298 GCA_963817175.1 uncultured Alphaproteobacteria bacterium | reverse complement strand
GCCTGGCTCCACCAGTCCCCTGAAACCCTCCGAGACCTCCCCTAGGCCATTGCCATAACGGCGGAATTCCGCGCTTCCCGCCTGACTTGCTCGACCGCCTCCGCGCTATGCGCTAGCCTGACCCCTTGGGAGAGTTGAGGCGGGGGCCCCATCATGCAAGAGCGTCACATCGCCGGCGAGGCCGGGCAGCGCGCACCATCGTGGTATCTGTCGAGAGGCGACAAGCAATACGGTCCGTTGGGCGACCGCGAATTGCTGCTGCTCGCCGAGCGCGGGGGTCTGCGCAAAGACGATCTGCTGTGGAAGCCGGGCTTCGAGGCTTGGAAGCCGGTGGGCAGCGTGGGCGAGTTCGGCGCTGCGCCAGCGCATCAGGCAGCGTTTGACGACGCCGATTATCTCGCCCCGGCCGACCTCGGCGAGGCTGACGCAACCGAGCCGGCCGCAAGCGCGATGCACGCGCCGAAGCCAAGCTTGAAGACGAGGCTTTACGACGAACTGCGAAAATTCCTGATCATCTTCGCCTATCTCTGGCTCGTGTTTTCTGTGTTCTTCCTGCACGAATGGGCGGTTCTGGCGGGCAACCATATCAGCTTCAAGTTTTACGGCCTGGCGCTGGTGAACGCGCTGATCCTCGCCAAGATCATGCTCATTGCCGAGGCTTTCGGATTTGCCAGCCGTCTCGACGACAAGCCGCTCATCTACCCAATCGTGTTCAAGTCGATCGCGTTCACCGCGCTACTGATGCTCGCCTATATCGCCGAAGAGATCATCGTCGGACTCATTCATGGGAAGAGCGCCGCCGAGAGCTTCCCGCAGATCGGCGGCGGCGGATTTATCGGCGTGCTCAGCATCGGCGCCATCATGTGCGTCGCCCTGGTTCCGTTCTTTGCCTTCAGGGAGATCGCCCGCGTTGTCGGCGCGGCAGAGTTTCGCGCGTTGATGCTCGGTTCCACGCAGATCGCGCAGGATGATTTGCCCATTGGTGCCGCGACTGAAACAGCCTAACGCGAGCGCTGTGTTGTCGGCTAATGGCCGCCGGTCACCAGAACGACGATATTGGCGGTGCGGGCGGCGCGCACTTGCGCGGCAAGATCCTGGTCGTAGGCGCCCGGCACGAGCATGATCGTGTCGCCCGATGTCGCGGCGTCTATCGCGTGCGAGAGGGTCTTGAAGGCCGTCTTGAGGGAACGGCCGTCATTGGCATCACTGCCGTCCTTGGAGCTCACATACCAGGTCATGCGCGGGGACATTAGAGCAACGCTGGCCGATGCGATAGCAGCCAAACACCTCTTGGTGAGCGCGCCGCACTCTGCTTGAATTCACTGGGCAATTTCCCCATATGCGAAATCGACTTGAAGGGCTCGGCGCCGCTGCGGGCTGGGCCAGGTCGCGTGGGGCGCCGTCAGGGCCTCAACGCCGCTAAGGACATGCGCAGCCGCTTATCCGAAAAGGGCGTAACGCTCGATGTCGCGCATGACACTCCTCGATGGTAGTCTCTGGCTGAGCCTTGCCGCTCCGCGCGCTGTGAGCAGCGCTGGCAAGCCGGACGCCGGCTACCCGCCTTACAATGTCGAGCTGTTGCCTGGAAACGAGAGCGAGTCCGAGGCTTTGCGCATTACGCTGGCGGTGGCCGGCTTCGGCGTGAATGAGCTCGAAGTCTCGGTTGAGAGCGGCGCGCTGACCGTCCGCGGCAAGCAGCACGACGATGCGACCAGGGATTATCTCCATCACGGGCTGGCGGCGCGGCAGTTCAAGCGGACCTTTCAGCTTGCGAGCGGCGTCGAGGTGCGGCAGGCAGAGCTCAATGATGGCCTCCTTGCGATCGAGCTCATTCGCCCGCGCAAGGAAAAACGCGTGCTGAAGGTCGGAATCGCCACGGCCGATTGAAACTTTCGCTTTGCCTCCCACGTAACTAAGTAAGTCAGGACCTCCAAAGGAGGACGAGACACCAGATGAACGAGTTCGAAAAAGAAAAAGAAGATAGCCAGGCGACCGCGCCCATGACGCGGAGCGAATTCGCGCAGCTCGGCGACGGAGAAGTGGCCTATATCAAGCAGCTCGATCACGACGCTGCCGAGAAGCTATTCCCGGCGCTCTCCGACGCGCCGAAGGGCATCGATCTGTTTGCCGTGCTCGGCGCCGATGGGACGCCGCTGGCGCTGACCGACAGCCGCACCGCGGCCATCGCCAACGCCATCGAGAACGACCTCGTTCCGGTCAGCGTACACTGACGTTTCCTTCGCATCGCCAGCAATTGTAGGCTCCCGCGCCGTCGCCTCTTGCGCGGAGCTCGCGCCGCGCTAGGCGGCGTGGGAGGACGACGCTTCGTCCTCGGTCAGCACCGCGTAAAGCGCTGAGGCGTCCTTGGAGGCGCGGAGCTTGTCGACGGCGCTTCCCTCGCGCAATAGCCGCGAGATGCGGGCGAGCGCCTTGAGGTGATCGGCGCCGGCCCCTTCGGGGGCGAGCAGCAGGAACACGATATCCACCTTGTCGCCGTCGACCGCGTCGAAATCGATCGGCTCGGCAAGGCGGGCGAAGATGCCGACGATGCGCTTCAATCCGGCGAGCTTGCCGTGGGGAATGGCGATGCCCTGGCCGAGCCCGGTCGAGCCGAGCCGCTCGCGCTGGAGCAGCACGTCGAAAATTTCGCGCTCGGGAACCCCGGTGAGACGAGAGGCGCGCACCGACAACTCCTGGAGGAGCTGTTTCTTGGTCTTCGCCTTGAGCGAAGGAATCACAGAGTCGGGGGAGATGAAGCTGCTCAGATGCATTGTGCCAACCCCTCAGACAAACGGGCGCGACAGGGCGAAAGGTTCCGCCTAACGCCGCTTGCGCGCCTTCTTGGTCCGTGGATGCGCTGCCGCCTCGCTAGCGTCGCTAGAGGAGCGCAGCGGCCCCGCAGGATCGATCCAGCCAATATTGCCGTCGTCGCGCCGATAGACCACGTTGATCTCACCGTGGCTCGCGTTGCGAAATACGACAAAGGGCCGGTCCGACAAATCCATCTGCATTACCGCGTCACTAACTGCCATTTCGTGCAAGGGGCTTTCGACTTCGGCAATGATAACGGGATTGTCCTCATCGCGTTCCTCTTGCCCCTCTGCTAACGCCTGAATGACGTAATCTGTCGCAGGCGTCTGTTTACGCGGCGTCTCGCCGCCGCCATGCTGCTTCAGCCTGCGTTTGTAGCGCCGCACCCGCTTCTCGAGCCGCTCGCAGGCGCGATCGGCGCTCTGATAGGCATCGGCCGCCACGGCATGGGCTTCGAGGCTCATGCCTTGCCACAAGCGAATTGTGCAGTTGGTCCGAAACTCCCCGTGCTCCTTCTCGATGCGCACATGTCCAGAGGGCGCGCGCCCCATGAACTTCTCGACGGTGTGCACCACACGTTCCTGGACGTAACTGCGCAACGCCTCACCGACGTCCAGATTCTTTCCGGTAACTTGTATCGTCATCGCCCGCGGAAGACTGTCGAATGGCCCTTTTCTACCGCGATTCCCGGGCACGTGCCGCTATTAGCGGGGCCGATCTTCGCCAAGGCCGACATATGCGCGCCTTGGGCCCAACCTCCGTTCGGCCTCCCACCGCGGGGCCGGAAGCTAGACCCCTCATCCCAAGGTGTCAAACCATCTATTTCCGCGGCGGCCCTTTACATGATTCGCCTTGAAGGCCAGCGCCTTAGACGGGCGTCACAGGCTAGCGCCGAGGGCGATGCGCTTCAGCCGGCGGCGCTGCACCGAAGAAGGGATTCGCAGCGCTTCGCGATATTTCGCCACCGTGCGGCGGGCGATGTCGATGCCGTCGCCTTTCAATTTTTCCACGATCTTGTCGTCCGACAGAACGTCGCTTGCGGGCTCGGCCTCGATCATGGCGCGGATGCGGTCGCGCACGGCTTCGGAGGAATGTGCGTCGCCATCGCAGGTCGCCGCGATCGCCGAGGTGAAGAAATATTTGAGCTCGAACAGGCCGCGATTGGTGGCCATGTATTTGTTGGCGGTAACGCGGCTAACGGTCGATTCATGCATGGAGATCGCGTCGGCCACGGTCTTCAGGTTGAGCGGCCGGAGATGTCGCACGCCGTAGGTGAGAAACCCATCCTGCTGTTTGACGATCTCTTGGGCGACCTTGAGGATGGTGCGGGCGCGCTGGTCGAGGCTTTTGACCAGCCAGTTCGCGGTTTGCAGGCAATCGACGAGATAGCTCTTATCCTCTTTCCGCGTCGTCGATTTGCACACGGTCGCGTAATAAGTCTGGTTGACCAGCACGCGAGGCAGCGTCTCGCTGTTCAGTTCGACATGGAAGCTGCCGTCGGGCAGCGCGCGCACCAGCACGTCGGGCACGATCGGCTGCGACGGCGCCGAGCCATATTTCAGTCCGGGCTTCGGATTGAGACGCCGCACCTCCTGGATCATGTCCATGAGGTCCTCGTCGGAGACGCGCGCCGCGCGCTTCAAGGCGGCGAGGTCGTGCACGGCAAGCAGCTGCAGATTTTCGATCAACGCCGCCATCGCCGGGTCGCAGCGGTCCTGCTCCTTCAGCTGGAGCAGGAGGCATTCGCGCAAGTCGCGGGCGAACACGCCGCAAGGCTCGAAGCCTTGCATCACTGCAAGCGTCTCCTCGACCAGTTCGAGCGGCGCGCCGAGCAGCTCGGCAACGCCGGCAAGCTCGCCGCGCAGATAGCCGGCCTCATCGGTCATGTCGATGAGGTGATGGCCGATCAGGCGTTGCGCAGGATCGGCGAAGGCGAGCACGAGCTGCTCGGTGAGATGGTCTCTGAGCGTCCGCTCCTCGGCGACATAGGCTTCGAGATTGGACTCCTCATCGACGCTTGAGCGCGCGCCCTGGCCGAGCGTGGCCCAGCCTGAATCCTTCAGCGCGCCGGGTGAGAAACCGTCGGCGTCGGGGAACGCGTCTTGCGGCTCGACGTCGAGATCCTCGGTGCGGCTGGACGGCGACTCGAGATCGACCCACTCGCCGTCGTCGGCCTCAGCCGTTTCGGCCTGCTCGCCTGACGCGGCTGACACCTGCCCTTCGGCATCCTCCTTGGCGGAGGCGGCTTGCGGCTCTGGCGCGGCGTCGGAGGAAGGGCCGCCGGTCTCCTCGGGGTCGGCGCGCTCGAGCAGCGGATTGCGCTCAAGCTCGGCCTCGACGAAGGTGGCAAGCTCCATGTTCGACAGCTGCAGCAGCTTGATCGCCTGCTGCAACTGCGGCGTCATCACCAAACTGTGGCTCTGGCGGAGTTCGAGCTTTGTCGTGATTGCCATTGTCGAACTCACACACGGCCAGTGGCGTCAGATCCTGAACTGATCGCCGAGATAGACGCGCCGCACGTCCTCGTTGTTGATAATCTCATGCGCGGTGCCGTGGGTCAGCACCATGCCATCATGGATGATATAGGCGCGGCTGACGAGGTCCAGCGTTTCGCGCACATTGTGGTCGGTAATCAAGACGCCGATGCCGCGCTGGGTCAGATGCCGCACCAGCGCGCGAATGTCGTTAACGGCGATCGGATCGATGCCGGCGAACGGCTCGTCGAGCAGCATGAAGGAGGGGCGCGTGGCGAGCGCACGGGCAATCTCGACGCGGCGCCGCTCGCCGCCCGAGAGCCGCATGGCCGGCGAGGTCCGCAAGCGCGTGATGCGGAACTCCTCGAGCAGCGCGTCGAGCTGCGCCTGGCGCTCGCGCTTGTTCGGCTCGACCGTCTCCAATACGGCGAGAATGTTCTCCTCGACCGTGAGCCCCCGGAAGATCGAAGCTTCCTGCGGCAGATAGCCGATGCCGAGCCGGGCGCGGCGATACATCGGCAGCTTGGTCACGTCGCGGCCGTCGATCTTGATCGAACCCTCGTCGGCCGGGATCAGTCCGGTGATCATGTAGAAAACGGTGGTCTTGCCGGCGCCGTTCGGGCCAAGCAGGCCAACCGCCTCGCCGCGGCGGACCTCAAGGCTGACGCCGCGCACGACGGTGCGCTTCTTGAAGCTCTTCACCACCTGGCGGACGGTGAGTCGCCCCGCGAGAGCCGGATCGGCTGCGGCGTCCGGCGCACCCGCTTGGAGCGCGTCTCCTTGTGCGGCGACTGCCTGACGGCCTGGGAACGACAGCAATTTGCCCACTACCCCTTCCGCTCCTAGTTGAAGCGTCGCCCGGTTAACATTCGCCAAAGCTCTGAAGACTTACGGCCGCATCTCCGGGATGAACGGATCTTTGGAGGTCCAGTCATCCTTCTCGGCCTCTTCGTTTGCGTCCGCGTCAGGCTTCGAGCCGCTCGGCGCCTCGTGCTTGGCCGTCGCGCCGCCAGGCTTCGCATCCTCGCCCGGCTTGGCTGTCGCCCGATTTGGCGTCACCCGGCTTTCCGTCCTCGCCGCCGTTCTGCTTCGGCATGAACAGCGCACGAATCCGGCCGCCGGCGGCGGTATTGCCCGTGTTTTCGAACCGGCTCTCGCCCGTCTTCAGATCGATGACGAGCCGGTCACCCTTTAGCACATTCTTGCCTTGCGTTAACACCACATTGCCGCCGACGGTTACCAGCTGCGACGGCAGGTCGTAGAGGGCCCAGTCGCTGGTGGTGGTCTGGTCGTCGTCGCTGGTGATGATGACGTCGCCCTTGGCCTCGATCTTGGTGATCTGGGTGTCGCCGTCTTTCTTGGCGCCGTCAGCTTTGCCTGCGGCGGCGGCGCCTTGAGCATCGGCCACCTTGGTCTCGGCCGGCGCCGGCGCCTCATCCTTCTTGCCGCCGGGGGCGAGCCTATCGCCGCCGGTATAGTGCACGAGGAGCTCCTTGGCGCGGAGCGTCGTGGTGCCTTGCACGGCTTTCACGCTGCCGCTGAAGGTCGCGTATTTCTCCTTGTCGTGCACCACGAGCAAATCGGATTCGATATCGATCGGCTCGTCGGAGCTCTCCGACAATCCGCCGAACGTGTTGCTCATGGTCTGCGCGGCAAGCGGCGCGGCGGCGGCGAGCGCAAGCGCCGCGGTCAATGCCAGAATCCCGAGGCGAAGCGTGCCGCTCATTGGGCGCCCACCACCGGCAGGGTGCCAGCATCTTGCGAGATGGCGCCGGTCGCTTCCGGCAACGGCGGAACCACGGTTGGAGCCTCCGCCTCGCCCTTGGGCGGCTTGTTCTGCTGCTTCTCGTCCTTGGCTTCCTTGACGAGATGCACGCGCACCTTGCCGCGGAAGGTCAGCGTGCTGTCGGCGGAGCGGAAGGTGAGCGCGTTCGCCTTGACGCTGCCCCGCTCGAGCAGGAACCAGACCGGCAGATGCGAGCGGAGCGTCTGGTTCTTCATGTCGAGCGAGGCGTGCTTGAGCTCGCCGGTGATGCCGGAGCTCGTGGCGATGGTGATCTTCTCCTTCATCAGGAGCTTCTCGGTCCGGTTGTTGAAGACGCCGCGCACGGCATTCATGCGCGACCAGCCGCCGTCGGCAGTCGTCAGCTCGGCCTTCATGGCGTGGAGCTTGATCCTATGCGGGGCCTTCATGTCCTGATCGGCATATTCGGCGCCGATGCGGTATTTGCCGTTCCGCTTGTCGGCGCCTTCGAGCTTGGGATTGGTCATGCGCAGATTGCCGTCGGCGACCTCGATGCCGTCGATGCTCGCGGTGAGATCGCCGACGCCGACGCTGACGCTCAGTTTCGAGGTGATGAAATAAGAGGCGAGCACGAGCACGGCGAAGAACGGGAGTGCCTTGCGCAGGAAGGCGACGTACCGGCTATGCCGCTCGGCCTTGCGGAAGGCACGCGCGCGCTCGTCTTCGGTGCGGAGGCGATACCGCCCGCCGCCAGACATCACATTCGCGCCAACCGCCATCTTCCCCGCCACGTCTTAAGTACCGGCGTTCCGCCGCCAAGGACCAGCTAGCCGCAGGACTTTGATGACATTGCGACGGCAGCTTGGGCCAGAAAGCCCTCTTTTCGGCCCTAATGGGCGAAAGGATCGATCTCCGACCAGCCCCGAAGGTCTAGCTCGACCCGCGTCGGCAGGAACTCGAGACAGGCGCGGGCCAGCCCCTCGCGCCCTTCGCGCCTCAACATGATGTCGAGTTTCTCCCTTAGCGCGTGCAGATGCAACACATCGCTCGCGGCATAATTGAGCTGCTCTTGGGTCAACTCGGGCGCGCCCCAGTCGGAGGATTGCTGCTGTTTCGACAGCTCGATGCCGAGCAGCTCCCGGCAGAGATCCTTAAGGCCGTGGCGGTCGGTGAAGGTGCGGGCGAGCTTCGAGGCCACCTTGGTGCAATAGACCGGGCGCGGCATCACCCCGAAATAATGCTTGAGCACGGCCATGTCGAAACGGCCGAAATGGAACAGCTTGAGCACGCTATCGTCGGCGAGCAGGCGCTTCAGCTCGGGCGCGTCATAGCTCCCGGAAAGCTGCACCAGGACCGCGCTGCCGTCGCCTTCGGAGAGCTGCACCAGGCAGAGCCGGTCGCGATAGGGGTCGAGCCCCATCGTCTCGGTGTCGATGGCTATCGTGCTGCCGGTGAAACGGCCTGGCGGCAGGTCGCCCTGATAGAGTTCGATGGTCGGGGGATGGCTCAAGCTCGAAGCGCTCCTTGGCGGCGCATTCATACCGCGAGGCGCTTAAGAAAGCGGGAATGGTGCCCAGGAGAAGACTCGAACTTCCACGCCCTTTCGGGCACTAGCACCTGAAGCTAGCGCGTCTACCAGTTCCGCCACCTGGGCTTAAGGGAAACTCAAGTACGTTGGGGACCCCATAAAGTCAATGTGCGGGCGGCCTTTCCAGGGTTCGGCTGCCTCGTGTATTGCTGCGCATGCGAAGACACGGGCGCTAGGGGCAAGGATGTGGCGATCACACTGAACAACAGGGCGCTGATCACGATTTATGGCGGCTCGGGCTTCATCGGCCGCCATGTGGTGCGCGCCATCGCCAAGACCGGCGCGCGCATGCGCGTGGCGGTCAGGCGGCCCGAGCTTGCCGGCCATCTCCAGCCGCTCGGCGGCGTGGGTCAGATCAACGCCGTGCAGGCCAATGTGCGCTTTCCCGATTCGCTGCTCGCGGCGGCTGAGGGGGCGGACGCCGTCATCAATCTCGTCGGCATTCTGTTTCCGTCCGGCAAGCAGAGCTTCAAAGCGGTGCAGGACGAAGGCGCGCGCCATGTCGCGGAAGCCGCGAAGGCGGCCGGGGTGCGCGCGCTGGTGCATGTCTCGGCGATCGGCGCGAGCGCGGACGCAGCTTCGGTTTATGCGCGCAGCAAGGCGGCCGGCGAGGACGCGGTCAAATCGGTCTACGCCGACGCCGTCATTCTGCGGCCCTCGATCGTGTTCGGGCCGGAGGACGATTTCTTCAACCGCTTCGCCGCGCTCGCGCGCATCGCGCCGGCGCTGCCGCTGATCGGCGGCGGCAAGACGAAGCTCGAGCCGGTGTTCGCCGGCGATGTGGCCAAGGCGGTGATGGCCGGGCTCACGGGGAAGGCCGATGCGCGGGCGCCTTACGAGCTCGGCGGGCCCGAGGTGCTGACGCTGAAACAAGTGATGCAACGCGTGCTCGACTACACGATGCGCAGGCGCCTGCTGGTGCCGGAGCCGTTCTGGCTCGCCAAGCTGCAAGCGTTGTTCTTGCAGATGCTGCCCAAACCGCCGCTGACCATCGACCAGGTGCGGCTGCTCCAGACCGACAATGTGGTGAGCGATGCCGCCAAGCGAGAGGGGCGCACGCTCGAAGGTCTCGGCATCGAGCCGGTGGCGATTGCCGCCGTGGTGCCGGACTATCTCGAGCAGTTCCGCCCGCGCGGGCAATTCTCGATCTACCGCCCGCGGCCTTGAGCCGTCAGGTGTAGAGCAGCACCAGCAGGAAGCCGCCCAGCACCATGCGATAGAGCACGAAGGGCAGGAAGCTGATGCGGCGAATCAAATTCATCAGAAAGGCGATGGCGAGAATGCCGGCGACGAAGGTGAGCGCGGCGGCATAGACCGCGTCCATGGTCACCCCCTCGCCGCTCGCAAACGCGTCGCCGATGGTGAACACGATCGCCCCGGCCGTGGCGGGAATCGCCAGCAAGAACGAAAAGCGCGCGGCGTCGGGCCGGGTGAAGCCGAGGAAGCGCGCGGCGGTCATGGTCACGCCGGAGCGGCTGGTGCCGGGGATCAGGGCAAGTGCCTGCGCCACGCCGATGATCAGCGCGCTGACGAGCGTCATGTTCTTCATGGTGCGCTCCTGCGGGCCGACCATGTCGGCGATCAGCATGAGGATGCCGTAGAGGATGGTGTTCCAGGCGACGATGGCGACATTCCGCTCGAGGTCGGCGTAGCCGAATTTCTTGAGGACGACGCCGAAGGCGACGGCAGGGATGGTGGCGAGGACGATGAAGATGGCGAGTTTGCCGTCGTCGGTGACCTTGCCCTTGAACAGCTCAAGCGCGCCGACGATGAGCCGCCACACGTCGCGCCAGAAATAGATCAGGACGGCCAGCAAGGTGCCGAGATGCGTCATCACGTCGACGACGATGCCCTGGTCGGGCCAATGCATGACGTTGGGGAGCAGGATCAGGTGGCCCGACGAGGAAATGGGCAGAAACTCCGTGATCCCCTGGACCACGGCAATCGCGATAATCTGCTCGATAGTCATGGCCCCGTCGCCCGCTTGTTCGCCGCGCGTGCAGGTTCTATACGAGGCTCCTGTCTCGCGCGATTCATTTTGCAATGCCTAGCCGCCCAACGGTTCCATGGCGACGCTGCTGCATTATCCGCTCTGCGCATTTTCCCGGTCGATCCGGCTTGCCCTCGCCGAATGCGGGATCGAGGCCGAGCTCGCCGAGGAACGGCCTTGGGAATGGCGCCAGGAGTTCGTGGCGCTGAACCCGGCCGGGACGCTGCCGGTATTCGTCAGCGACGAGCATGGCCCGGTGGTGGGCGCCTATGCGATCTCGGAATATCTGGGCGATACCGCCGACGAGCGGGACGCGAGGCTGTTCCAGCCCTTCCCGGGCGATGCAGCGGCGCGAGCCGAGGCGCGGCGGCTCACCGAGTGGTTTCACCGCAAGTTCTACGAGGAGGTCACCTCCTATCTGGTGGACGAGAAGGTGTTCCGCCGCTTCGGGCCGCAAAGCGCCTCTCCCAACATGGAGGCGATGCGGGCCGGGCACGAAAATCTGCGCTATCATTTGGGCTATATCGGCCATCTCGCCGAGACGCGGAGCTGGCTTGCGGGCGACGCCATCAGCTTCGCCGATCTTGCCGCGGCGGCGCATCTCTCGGCGCTCGACTATCTCGGCGAGGTGCCCTGGGAGGAGCATGAGGCGGCGAAGAACTGGTATGCGCTTCTGAAGTCGCGGCCGTCGTTCAGGCCGCTATTGCTGGATCGCGTCGCGGGCTTCAGCCCGTCAGGAACCTATGCCGACCTCGATTTTTGAGTTTTGATTCGTCATACCGGCGCAAGCCGGTATCCAGAGTTCAAAACTCCGAGCAGGTTGCCCTGGATTCCGGCTTGCCGGAATGACGGAGCCAGATGAAAGAGACACTGAAACAGAAAATCGCTGAGGAGGCCAAGGCGCTCGGCTTCGACGCCGTCAGTTTCGCTTCCGCCGATGCAGTGGCGGGCGCGGGCGAATCGCTCGCCGCGTTTCTCGCCGAGGGCCGGCAGGGCGACATGGGATGGCTCGCCGGCACGGCGGAGCGCCGCAAGGCGCCGCGGGCGCTCTGGCCAGAGGCGAAGAGCGTCATCCTGCTCGGTTTGAACTATGGCCGCGGCGGCGACCCGCTCGCGATCCTCGGAGAGAAATCGCGCGGCGCCATCTCGATCTACGCGCAAGGCGCCGACTATCACGATGTGCTCAAGGCGAAGCTGAAGCCGCTCGCTTCGCGCGTGCAGGCGCTCACGCGGAGCGAGGTGAAGCTGTTCGTCGACACCGCGCCGGTGATGGAGAAGCCGCTCGCCGCGCGCGCGGGGCTCGGCTGGCAGGGCAAGCACACCAATCTCGTCTCGCGCGAGTTCGGCTCGTGGCTGTTCATCGGCTCGATCTTCACCAGTGCCGAGATCGAGCCAGACGCGCCAGAGGACGATCATTGCGGCGCTTGCCGCCGCTGTCTCGACATTTGCCCGACGCACGCTTTCACCGCGCCCTATAGGATCGACGCGCGCGCCTGCATCTCCTACCTCACCATCGAGCATAAGGGGCATATCGCGCCCCGCTTCCGCGAAGCGATGGGGAACCGCATCTTCGGCTGCGACGATTGCCTTGCCGTCTGCCCGTGGAACAAATTCGCGCAAAGCTCGCGCGAGGCCAAGCTCGCCGTGCGAGCTGAAAGCAACAACCCGCCGCTGGCCGAGCTGCTCGCGCTCGACGATGAAGCGTTCCGCGCGCGCTTCCGCGGCACGCCGATCAAGCGCACCGGGCGCGACCGTTTCTTGCGCAATGTGCTGATCGCCGCCGGTAATTCGCGCGACGCGGCGCTCGTGTCTCTGGTTGAAGCGCGGCTTGGCGACGATTCTCCGCTGGTCCGCGCCATGGCGGTGTGGGCGCTCGCCCGCCTCGCGCCGCGGCGCTTCCGGGCCCTGCGCGCCGCCCACGCCAACGATCCCGATCCGGCGGTCAGAAGCGAGTGGATGGGAGAGGCGGCGTGAGCCGGCTATTCGCGTTCGGCCTCGGTTTCTCGGCGCAAACCCTTGCGGAACGTCTCGCCGTCAAGGGGTGGCAGATCGCCGGCACCGCGCGCGACGTGGGCAAGATCGGCCATCTTGCCGAGCGCGGTTACGAGATCGCCCAATATTCCGGAGAGGCCGGGAACAGCGCGCTTCCCGACGTGCTGCACGGCACGACGCATCTTCTGCACTCGATCCCGCCGGGGCCCGAAGGCGATCCCGTGCTCGAGCATTACCGGGAGGAGATCGCCAAACTCTCCTCGCTGGAATGGATCGGTTATCTCTCCACCGTCGGGGTCTATGGCCACCAGGAAGGCCGCTGGGTCGATGAGACGACCACACCCAAGCCCAACAGCGCGCGCACCGAGGCGCGCGTCCAGGCCGAGCAAGCCTGGCTCGATTTCGGCGCCGAGACCGGCGTGCCCGTGCAGGTGTTCCGCCTCGCCGGCATCTATGGCCCGGGCCGCAGCGTGTTCGACAAGCTGAAAGCCGGCACGGCGCGGCGCATCAAGAAGGACGGCCAGGTGTTCAGCCGCATCCATGTCGAGGACATCGCGAACGTGCTCGAAGCCTCGATCGCCCACCCGCATGCAGGGGCGATCTACAATGTCGCCGACGACGAGCCCGCCGCGCCCGATGAGGTGGTGACCTATGCGGCAAAGCTGATCGGGGTTGAGCCGCCGCCCGAGGTGGACTTTGCCGAGGCCGATATGACTCCCATGGCGCGGAGCTTCTATGAAGGCAGCCGGCGCATCGGCAATCAGCGCATCAAGTCGGAGCTCGGCGTCAAGCTGCGCTATCCCACCTATCGCGAAGGCCTCGCTTCGCTTGTCGGTCCGAAAAACTAACCTAACGCCCCCTCACCTGGCTTAGACTCATCGCCTCATAGCCTGAGCTTTTTCCACCAGCGCAGCGACGGTCGCTTCGAGCCGGCGCAGATCTTGCGGTCGCGACTGGCGGTGATCGCCGTCCTTGATGAGCGTGATCTCGACGTCGCGGCAGCACAGCAGATCGACAAGATCGAGCGCATGGCCCCAGGGCACATCGGGATCGCACATGCCTTGCAGGATGCGCACCGGCAGGTCGAGGTCCAGCGTGCCGGCATCCCCGAGCAGATGGTGGCGCCCCTCCTCGATCAGATGCTTGGTGATCGGATAAGGATCGCCATACAGCGACGGCTCGTAATAGACGCCGTCTTTCTCGAGCTTGGCTCGCACTTCGGCGCTCATGCGATGCCACATCAGCCGCTCGGTCATGTCGAAGGCCGGCGCGATCAGCACGAGACCCGCGAGCCGGTCGAGCTTGCCAGCTGCGGCGAGCTTGCGTGCGAGCAGCAGAGCGATCCAGCCGCCCATCGATGAGCCGACCACGATGGTGCGGCGCTCGCCGATGCGGTCGAGCATGGCGTCAGCCTCTTCCAGCCAAGCGCCGATCGAGGCATGCAGCAGATCGCCCTCGGACAGCCCATGGCCCGAATAGTCGAAGCGGAGCATCGGCAGGCGCGCGGCGGCCGCCCACGCGGCGATCGCGGCCGCCTTGGTGCTCGCCATGTCGGACAGAAATCCCGAAAGCCAGAGCAGGACCGGGCCGGCGCCCTTGCCGGCATCGGCAAACCGATAGGCGATGCGGCGGCGCTGGCCGCCCTCGCCCACTTCCAGGAATTGCGGTTCTTCGGCGCCCATCCTAAGACCTTAGGCCATGGCCGAACCGACCATATTGCAAGTCGTGCCGCGTCTCGACACCGGGGGCAGCGAGCAGGCGACCGTCGAGATCGCCGAAGCGCTGACCAGGGCCGGCGCGAAAGCCCTGGTTGCCACCGCAGGCGGCCGCATGGCAAATGCCGTCACCCAGGCCGGCGGCGAGATCGTGACGTTGCCTATGGCCAGCAAGAATCCCTTCACCATATTTGCCAATGCCAAGCGGCTCGAGCGTCTTATCAAGGAGCGCGACGTCGCTCTGGTGCATGCGCGCAGCCGGGCGCCGGCCTGGAGCGCCTATCTCGCCGCGCGGCGCACCGGGCGGCCGTTCGTCACCACCTATCACGGCGCCTATGGCGCGCTCGGCCCGTTGAAGGCCGCCTATAACAGCGTCATGGGCCGCGGCGACCGCGTCATCGCCAATTCGCGCTACACGGCGAAGCTCATCGCCGAACGGCATCGCCTGAAAGCTGAGCGCATCCGCCCGATCTATCGCGGCATCGACGAGGCGGCATTCGATCCGCTCGTGGTTCCACCGGGTCCTGTAACGAAGCTCAGGGAACGCTGGGGGGTTTCGCCGGAGACCAAGATCGTGCTGCAAGCGGCGCGGCTCACGGGGCTGAAAGGTCATCGCCAAACCATCGAGGCGGCCGCTTCGCTCGCCCGCGAGGGTGCGCTCGATTCCGCGGTGATCATCTTCGCCGGCGACGCGCCGGGCAAGGCCGCGTACCGCCAAGAGCTGATTGGGCTGATCGCCCGACATGGGCTCGAAGACAAGGTGCGGCTCGTCGGCCATTGCCACGACATGCCGGTGGCGTTTCTCGCCGCGCATGTGGCGATCGTGCCGTCGCTGGTGCCGGAAACCTTCGGCCGCACCAGCGTCGAGGCGCAAGCCATGGGCTGTCCCGTCATCCTGTCGGATATCGGGGCGCTGCCCGAGACCATCGTCTCGCCCATACAGGATAAGGCTCGCTTCACGGGATGGCTGGTGCCGCCAAATGACGCCACGGCGCTGGCTGGCGCGATCCGCGCGGCGCTTGCGCTTTCGCCCGAGGAGCGGGCAGCGATCGGCGGCCGGGCCAGTGCCCGGGCGAGCGCGGAGTTTGCGCTTTCGCAGATGCAAATGAAGACGCTCGCGGTTTATGACGAGCTGCTCGGCACGCATTTGGCCGAGTCCTTCGCGCATCCGCCTTCGTTAGCGGCCGTCTCCTTAAGCGACACTCCGTGACAGGAAGGTGGCAACGCCCGATGCCGCGCGGCTTGACTTTTGGGGGCCATTTCCCATCCTGTACCGCTCACAAGGCTTAGCGTCACCAAAGGGCGCCGTCGTCTCGCAAAAAAGGGGGATGCGGCCGCTTCCGGAAGAGGAGAACGAGACATCGTAAGACGGCCGACGAAGCTTGCCCCCGAAAAGGGCGGCCCTCGCATCAACGAGGGCATCGACATTCCCAACATCCAGCTCATCGACGCCACCGGCAACAATGTCGGCGTGGTTGCCACGGCCGAGGCCCTGGCACGCGCGGTGGAAGCCGGCCTCGACCTGGTCGAGATCGCGCCCAATTCCGAGCCGCCGGTGTGCAAGATCCTGGACTACGGCAAATACAAATATCAGGCGCAGAAAAAGGCCGCGGAGGCGCGCAAGAAGCAGCGCACCGTCGAGATCAAGGAGATCAAGATGCGGCCGAACATCGACAGCCACGACTATGACGTGAAGATGCGCTCGATCCGCAGGTTCTTCGAGGAAGGCGACAAGGTAAAGGTCACCTTGCGCTTCAGAGGCCGCGAGATGGCGCATCAGGAGCTCGGCGCCAAGCTGCTCGACCGCGTCAAGCAGGACACCACGACCATCGCCAAGGTGGAATCCGAGCCGCGGCTCGAAGGCCGGCAGATGGTGATGGTGCTGGCCCCGCGCTAGCTCTAGGCGATTTGGCGCGAGCGGTCGCCGGACCTCTCCGTCTCGAGGAGGCTAGCGACCATGGAAGCGGGTTGAGCGCTGCCGAACAGATAGCCCTGGCCCGCATCGCAGCCGAGCTTGATCAGACATTCGCGGACTTCCTCGCTCTCGATGCCCTCGGCCGTGGTCGTCAGGCCGAGCGCCCGCCCGAGGCTGAGCATCGCCTTGACGATGCGCGCCTCCTCGGGCTTGCTCGCGATCTCGCCGATGAAGGAGCGGTCGATCTTGATGATGTCGAGTTCGAGCTCGCGCAAATGGTAGAGGCCCGAATAGCCGGTGCCGAAATCGTCGAGCGCGATGCGCACACCGACATTGCGGAGCGATTGCAGCACCGCCTTGGCCTCCTCCAGTCTCTGCACCACGGCGCCCTCGGTGATCTCGACGACCAGCCGGCGCGGAGGGAACGAAACCTTGTTGAGCAGGGCGAGGATCCTCGACGCGAGGTTCGGGTCGGAGATCTGCCGGGGGGAGAAATTGACTGACAGTGTGAGGCGCTCGGGCCAATCCTTGGCGTCGCGCAGTGCGCGTTCGAGCAAATAATCGGTCATGGCGCTGATGCTGCCGGTGTCCTCGGCGATGGAGACGAAAACCTCGGAGGTGAGCACGCCGCGCTTGGGATGGACCCAGCGCGCCAGCACCTCGAAGCCGATCGTTTCTGTGTCATCGAGACGGACGATCCGTTGGTAATAAGGCACGATCTGACCCGCCTCGATCGCGCCTCTGATCTCGGATTCCAGCTCGACCCTCTGCCGCAATCTCTCATCCATGCTGCGGTCGAAGAAGCGGTAGCGGCCACGGCCTTCCGATTTCGCCCAGTACATCGCCATGTCGGCACGGCGCAGCATGGTCTCGACCGGGGAGTCGTCGGCGACGGGCATGCCGTTCGCTATGCCGGTATCGCCGCAACTCTCGGCCTCGCAGGTGGCGACGCCGACGCTGGCGCCGACTTGAAGCGAAAGAGCCGCGAGCGAGATCTGGCGCGCCATCTCGTGGACGATGCTGCGCGCCAGGCGCTCCGGCGCGTCGCTGCCGGCGCGGTAGCGCAGGATGATGCCGAACTCATCGCCGCCGAGCCGCGCCACCGAGCCGCCCTTGGCGATCCGCGTCAGGCGCCGTGCCACCACTTTCAGCACCTCGTCGCCGAGCCTGTGGCCATAGACGTCGTTGATCGGCTTGAAATTATCGAGGTCGAGAACGAACAGCGCGCAAGCTTCGCCCTGCGGCAGATGCCCGCTCCATTTGTCGAAATGCTCCATGAACCAGCGGCGGTTGGGGAGGCCGGTCAGCACGTCGTGACGCGCCATCTGATGCGCCTCCGCCTGCGACTTGCGGCGTGCAACAACCTCGCGGCGGAGGTCGATGGAACGGCGAACCGAGTAGATCTTGGCGGCGATGCCGAGGAACACGACAAGCAGCACCAGCCAATCGATCTTGTCGTTCTGCGGCTGGTGGGTGATCTCGTTGAATCGGTCGAAAGCGTCGTACCAGACCGCCAGAAAATAGATGGGCAGGCCGATCACGCTCATGACGACAAGGTCCCGCACCATGCGGTCCTGGCCCGCGTACCAGGCGGTGAACCGCTGGATCGGGCTGGGCGTCATTGGCTGCTTGGGTGCGTCCTGCCGTCGTTGGCTTTGTGGCACTGCATTCGGCGATAACGACATGAACGGCTCCGCGGGTTTCATTCTGAATAGCCGAAGCCGTCCTAAATCGAGTTTAACCCTCGTGGTTAAGAGAGCCGGAACTCTTTTCCCCCAGCCCTTGCATTTCCGCCCAAATGCACCCTATAACGCGCCACTGAAGGAGCCGCCCGGCAGGGCATGCCGTGGCGGCTCGCATGCTTTCCAACAACCTCTTCCCTGCCTCTGGCGGGGTCAATCCAAGGAAGCCAAATGCCCAAGCTCAAGACCAAGAGCGGTGCCAAGAAGCGCTTCAAAGTCACGGCGAGCGGCAAGGTGAAGTGCCAAGCCTCGCGCAAGCGTCACGGCATGATCCAGCGTCCCACCAAGTTCATCCGAACCGCGCGTGGGACCATGGTTCTGTCCGACGAAGACGCCAAGATCGTGAAGAAGAACTTCCTCCCTTATTCCCGCTAAGGGCTAAGGCGAGACCTCAACTCGAAGGAGCACCGACATGTCCCGTGTGAAACGCGGCGTTACCTCCCATGCCCGCCACCGCAAGGTGATCAAGCAGGCCAAGGGCTATTACGGCCGTCGCAAGAATACTATCCGCGTCGCCAAGCAGGCGGTGGAGAAGGCCGGCCAATACGCCTATCGCGACCGCAAGGTGAAGAAGCGCACGTTCCGCGCGCTGTGGATCCAGCGCATCAACGCGGCGGCGCGCGAGAACGGCCTCACCTATGGCCGGCTGATCGACGGACTGAAGAAGGCCGGAATCGAGCTCGACCGCAAGGTGCTTGCCGATATCGCCGTGCACGAGCCCGCAACCTTCAAGGGCCTGGTCGAAGCTGCCTCTGCTGCCGCGCGGGCCTAGGCCCCGCGCGACGCGGGGCTAGGGTCCCTAGAAGCTGGAGCCTTCAGCCATGAGCGCGCTCGAGCTCTACAGCCTCAAGACCGAGCTGCTTCACGCCATCGCGGAAGCCGCCGACCTCGACAAGCTGGAAGCGGTTCGCATCGCCGCGCTCGGGCGCAAGGGCCGCATCCCCGAGCTGATGCAGGCGCTGGGCTCGTTGCCGCCGGAAGAGCGCAAGGCCTACGGCCAGGTGGTCAACAGCCTGAAGGCTTCCGTCGGGGAAGCGCTCGAGGCAAGGCGCGCCGAGCTGTCCAAAGCAGCCACCGTCGAGAAGCTCGCGCATGAGCGCGCCGATGTCACGTTGCCGGTGCGGCTCGGTCCGCTTGCCGAAGGGCGCATCCACCCCGTCAGCCAAGTGACCGACGAGATCACCGAGATCTTCGCCGATATGGGGTTCTCGATCGCCGAGGGCCCCGACATCGAGACCGACTTCAACAATTTCACCGCGCTCAACATCCCGCCCGAGCATCCCGCGCGGCAAGACCACGACACGTTCTATTTCCCGGAAAGCGCGGACGGGTCGCGCGCGGTGCTGCGCACGCATACCAGCCCGGTACAGATCAGGACGATGCTCGCCAACAAGCCGCCGCTTCGCGTCATCGCGCCGGGCCGCGTCTATCGCTGCGATTCGGACCAGACGCATACGCCGATGTTCCATCAGGTCGAGGGCCTCGTGATCGACGAGGAGACCCATCTCGGCCATCTGAAATGGGTGCTGGAAGAGTTCTGCAAGGCGTTCTTCGAGGTGCCGCACGTCAAGATGCGCTTTCGCGCCAGCCACTTCCCCTTCACCGAGCCGTCGATGGAGGTGGATATCGGCTACGCCAAGGTCGGCGACGAGATCAGGATCGGCGAGGGCGAGCAGTGGCTCGAAATTCTCGGCTGCGGCATGGTGCATCCGAATGTGTTGCGCAATGTCGGGCTCGATCCCGAGCGCTATCAGGGCTTCGCCTTCGGCTTAGGCATCGACCGCATCGCCATGCTGAAATACGGCATGCCTGACTTGCGCGCGTTCTTCGCGGGCGATCTGCGCTGGCTCAAGCATTACGGCTTCCCGCCGCTCGCCATCCCCACCCTCGCCGCCGGTTTGTCCTAAGCCATGAAATTCACGCTCTCATGGCTGAAGGAGCATCTCGACACGAAGGCGAGCGTGGACGAGATCGGCGAGACGCTCACCCGCATCGGGCTCGAGGTCGAGGAGCTGTTCGATCCGAAGACCGCACTGAAACCCTTCCGCGTGGCGGAAGTGGTGAAATGCGAGAAGCACCCGAACGCCGACAAACTCCAGGTCTGCGAGGTCGATACCGGCACCGAGCGCCTACAGGTCGTGTGCGGCGCGCCGAATGCGCGGGCCGGCATGAAGGGCGTGTTCGCGCCGGTGGGCAGCTACGTGCCCGGCATCGATCTCACGCTGACCAAGGCCAAGATCAGGGGCGTCGAATCCAACGGCATGCTGCTGTCGGAGCGCGAGCTTGAGCTGTCCGACGAGCATAGCGGCATCATCGAGCTAGACCCGAAGACGAAGGTCGGCAGCTCGGCCGCAACCGCGCTCGGCCTCGACGATGCGGTGATCGAGGTCGCCATCACGCCGAACCGTCCCGATTGCCTCGGCGTGCGCGGCATCGCCCGCGATCTCGCCGCCGCCGAGCTCGGCAAGCTGAAGAAGGATTCGGTCAAGCCGATCAAAGGCGGCTACCCAAATCCCATTCCGATCGAGCTTGAATTCGACAAGACGACCGCCGATGCCTGTCCCATCTTTGCCGGGCGCCTCGTGCGCGGCGTGAAGAACGGGCCCTCCCCCGACTGGCTCCAACGCAGGCTGAAAGCCATTGGCCTTCGCCCGATCAATGCGCTGGTCGATATCACCAATTACATCGCCTATGACCGCGGGCGTCCGCTGCATGTCTATGACGCGGACAAGCTCAGCGGCGCCATCCGCGCGCGGCTCGGGCGCAAGGGCGAGCAATTCCTCGCACTCGACGGCAAGACCTACGAGGTCGACGGCGACATGTGCGTGATCGCCGACGACCGCGCCGTGCTTGGGCTTGGCGGGGTGATGGGCGGTGAGGAGACCGGCGTCACCGACGCGACCACCAACGTCTTCATCGAATCGGCCTATTTCGATCCGAAGCGCACGGCGCGCACCGGGCGGAAGCTCGGCATCGTGTCGGACGCGCGCTTCAGATTCGAGCGCGGCGTCGACCCGGATTTCGTCGTGCCGGGGCTCGAGCTTGCCACTGACATGGTGCTCGCGCTTTGCGGCGGGAGCCCGAGCAAGATCGCCATCGCCGGCAAGGCGCCGAAGGCCAACAAGCCGTTCAAATTCGATCTCGGCCTCATCGAGCGCCTGAGCGGGCTTGAGCTTGAGCATCGCGAGATCAAGCGGCTGCTCACCGCGCTCGGCATCGCGCTCGACGGCAGGGGCAAGCATCTGAAAGCCGCGCCGCCGTCCTGGCGGCCCGACATCACCGGCCCCGCCGATCTGGTCGAGGAGGTGGTCAGGCTCACCGGCGTCGACAAAGTGCCGGCGACGCCGATGAAGCGCGAGGCAGGCGTGGCAAGGCCGGTGCTGACCGAGGCGCAGCGGCGGCAGCGGCTGACGCGGCGCGTGCTCGCCGCGCGCGGGCTGGTCGAGGCGGTGACCTGGTCGTTCATCCCGCCCGACGAGGCAAGACTGTTCGGCGGCGGCCAGCCGGAACTCATGCTGAGCAATCCGATCTCGACCGAGCTGGCGCAGATGCGCCCGTCGCTCTTGCCCGGGCTGATCACCGCCGCGCAGCGAAATCGCGACAGAGGCTTCGCCGACGGCGCCCTGTTCGAGCTTGGGCAAGCCTATCGGGGCGCTCTCCCCGAGGATCAGTTCGCAAGCGTGGCCGGCGTTCGCTTCGGCCGCTCCGCGCTGATCGGTTCGGGTCGATATTGGTCCGGCGAAGCCCCTGACGCTGACGTTTTCGCCGCCAAAGCCGACGCGGTTGCCGCTCTCGCGGCGCTCGGTATCGACCAGGCGAGCCTGACGGTGACGCGCGAGGCGCCGTCATGGTTCCATCCGGGCCGCTCCGGCGTGCTCAAGCTCGGGCCCAAGACGCTGCTCGGCGCGTTCGGCGAGTTCCATCCGGACCTGCTGGAGACGCTTCGCATCGACCCGCCGCTCGCGGGCTTCGAGCTTTATCTGGACAATGTTCCGCCGACCAAGCGCAAGGGCGCCGGCAAAGCGCTGGAGGCTTCAGACCTTCAGCCGGTGCGGCGGGATTTTGCCTTCCTATTGGGCGACGAGATCGAAGCGGGCGATGTGCTGCGCGCAGCACTTGGCGCCGACCGCGCTCTTGATCGCCGAGGCCCGCGTGTTCGACGTGTTCACCGGGCAAGGCGTGCCTGAGGGCAAGAAGTCGCTCGCCATCGAAGTGACGCTGCAACCGCGCGACAAGACACTGACCGACGCCGAGATCGAGGCGGTCGCGGCGAGGATCGTCGCAGCGGTCACCAAGGCGACCGGCGGCGAGTTGCGCGGTTAGCGTCCCGCGAGCCGCACGCGGCTGTGGCCCCCAGCGAAGATCATGGCGACGGCGCCGACAATGCCGGTGAGCGACGTCTGGCGCGGCGCCGCGGTCGTGGAACCAAATGCCGCGCGCGGGCGTCTAAATGACAGTCCCGCCATGCGTATTCTCCTGACCAACGACGATGGTATCGAAGCCCCCGGGCTCGACGTGCTCGAGAAGATCGCCACCGATCTGACCGACGACGTCTGGGTGGTCGCGCCCGAGACCGACAATAGCGGGGCCTCGCACTCGCTGACCTTGGCTGAGCCGTTGCGCATGCGCGAGCTCGGCAGCCGGCACTATGCGGTGAAGGGCACGCCTACCGATTGCGTCATCATGGGGGTGCGCTTTCTCCTGCGCGAGCAGCCGCCCGATCTCGTATTGTCGGGTGTCAATCGCGGGCAAAATCTCGCCGACGACGTCACCTATTCCGGCACCGTTGCCGGCGCCATCCAGGGCGCCCTGCTCGGCGTGCCCTCGATTGCCATGAGCCTGGTCTGCGGGCCGGTCGAGACGGGACAGGAGGTACGCGAGCCTCCGATCTGGGAAACGCCGATGCGGCATGGCGGCGAGCTCGTGCGCAAGCTGCTCGATACCGGCTGGCCCGAAGGCGTGGTCATCAATGTCAATTTTCCGAGCTGCGAGCCGGGCGCGGTGAAAGGCACCGCCGCGACGGTGCAGGGCCAGCGCGATCCCGGCCTGCTGCGCATCGAGGACCGGTTCGATACGCGCGGCCGCGCTTATTATTGGGTCGGCATCGAGCGGCGCCGCGCCGAGCCGCCCGAGGGAACCGATCTCTGGGCGGTGCGCGCCAATTTCATCTCGGTCACGCCGCTCTGCCTCGACTACACCGACAAGGCCACGCGCGAGAAACTATCGGCGGTGCTTGACGATCGCCACGGCGGCTAGCGCATCAGCCCTCGCTCGCGTCAAGATCGGGGACGAGAATGCTGAGGCTGTCGTCCTCGAGGGTAATTTCGATCGCGCTCGCCGCGTCCGGAGGCAGGTACACCCGGTCGTCGATGCGGGCGTGGCTGTGCTCCCATTTCAGGCGAACGGTGCGTCCCCTGCGCACGGTCACGGGCGGGGGTGCGTCCTCGGGCTTCTCGAGCCATTCCAGCATCGGCGCCCTGTCGTTCTTGAAGACAAACACGACATCCAACAGCCCATCGCCGGGGGACGCCGCAATGGAGATCGGCAAAGCAGGACCGGTTCGGCCGAGATTCATGATCTCGACCAGCAGGAACTCGCCGGCGAACGTCTCGCCATCCACCTCGACTTCGAAGCGCTCGGCCCTAGCCTCCTCGAAATATTTTTGCAGCTCCTCGCGGCCCATATCGATGCGCAGAGCCTTGGGCGGCCGGGGACCGCTATGGGCGATGGCCTTGGCTATCGTGCCGAAGCCGACCGCCTCGAGAAAGCGGCGCTTGCCCCACGGACCGCGCGCCACGCCGACATCGAGGCGTACGGGCCGAGCCGTGCCCAAGCGGGCGATCAGAGCGTCGACGTCGCCGTTCAGGCCCATCGCGCGGGCGATGTTGTTGGCGGTGCCGATGGGCAGGATCGCCAGAGGGATGTCCCGGTTGCGGAGCCTGCGGGCAACCTTGGCGACCGTGCCGTCGCCGCCGGCGACGATGACCAGATCCCATCGCTTGCCCAGGACGGCCTTATAGTCGTTCTTGCTCGAATGATATTTGGGCGACAGCCCCGCGGCCTTCAGCTGGCTCATCAGCTCGTCGGCGCTGGGATGCGCCGCGCCGGCAGTCGGATTGTGAAGCAGCAATGTCCGCACGTGCGCCGCTCTCCATCAGGGCAGAGCGACAACGCGGGATGGCTGCGGAAGTTTCCGCTGCAGCCTAGAACGGGCCGCCGAAGGGGAAGTTCTGGGGCAAGAGGCGCCGCTGCTGCTGCGGCACGCGGCGCTTGGCCAGAGACGGCTTGCCGTAGAACGGCTTGTCCTGGCAGGCGGCGGCGATCTTGGTCGCGAGCTTCTTGTCGGGCTCTGCCGCCTGCTGCCAGCCCTGGCATAGCGTGGCGAGGTCCCCGCCGAGACTGGCGGCTCCGTCGGCGCAATATAGACCCGAGCCATCGGCTTGCGGGGTGAAGCGGACGCCCTTCGCGCCTTTCGCGTCGTCGAGCCCGGCCGCGAGGTGATTCAGCACATGGATGCGCTTGGTCGCCTCCTCGGCGGGGAAGGGCTCGGGCTTGATTTGCGTGTTGGCAAGCGGGATCGCCTCGATGGCTTCGACCCGCCAGGCGCCGTCGATCCTCGCGAGATGCACCTTCGCCATCAGCCCGTAGTCGCGGCAGATGCCGAAGCGGTCCATCTCGGCGGTGCCGGGATGCAGGAAATTGCCGAGCCCGTAGAAGATCAGCGATTTGCCGTCGAGCTCGATGCCTTGGACCACATGCGGGTGATGACCGAGAATCAGGTCGATGTTCTTCTGCTCGGCCGCGTAGCCGCGCCAATCGGCAAGCTGCCGCTCGTCGGGCACGACGCGGCCTTCAAGCCCATAATGGATGGAGAGGATGCGATAGTCGGCCGGCATGGCGACCAGCTTCTCGACCGTCGCCTCGAAGTCGGGGCGATCGCGGTAGGAGGCTTGCCCCGGCTTGCTCGGCCCGGCGCGATATTGCGGCTGATCTCCGGTCATGATGCCGATCGCCGAAAAGGCGATGCGCGTGCCGTCGAGGTCGATGCAGCCGGGACGGATCGCCTCATCGAAATTGCTGCCGATGCCGGCATAGGCGATCGCCTTTTCGGCATTCGCCACGGCGACATGGTAGAGCGTCTCCTCGATGCCTTGCGGGCCGTAGTCGTAAGAATGGTTGTTGGCGAGCGAGAACAGATTGAAGCCGGCATCGATCAGCGCTTTCAACGCGGCAGGATGGCTGCGGAAATGAAACGCGCCCCTGCCCTTGCCTTCCGCCGGCAGGTCGTTCCGATCGGTGACCACGCTCTCGATATTGATGAAGGCGAGATCGCCGTCGACCTTGCCGGAAATCCCCGCAAGCGTCTCGGAGAAGCTCATGAGCTTCTTCCCCTTGCGCACGCCGCCGGCCTCGACCTTGGCGTCGGTCGGATTGAAGCCGGAATCGCCGACCAGCACGATGGTCATGCGGTCGAGAGAAGATGCATGCGGCGGGGATGACTGGACGTTGCCGATCGAGGCGGTGAGCTCGGTGCGGTCGCAGGGCGCCGTGCGCGTGGCGGCATAGAGCAGGCCGCCGGCAACAGGCAGAACCGCGACCGAAGCCGTCGCAATCCCCAGACCCTTGAGCCAGCTTCGTGCCATGGTCATGCGACCCTCACGTCAAGGCCCGGTCCGCCTCCTGACGGACGCGCGGATTAGCATCGAACCCCAGATTATGGTCGCGGGCAAGATGCACCATGGCCCGCTCGGCGAGCGCGGTGATGGTGAGCAGCGGATTGACGCCGATCGAGCGCGGAATCACCGAGCCGTCGCAGACATAAAGGCCGGAATGCGTGGTTTCTGAGGCCTTGCCGTCGAAAACCTGGCATTTGTGGTTGACCACGCCAAGGGCCGCGTTTTGCCCCATGCCGCAGCCGCCGAGCGGGTGCGCGGTGGCGGGCTTGGTGCCCATATTGGTCGCGGCGAGAGGGCTCTTGATATAGCGGCCGCCGACCGCTTCCGCCGCCTTGCTGAGCGCCGCATCGACACGGGCATAGACCGGCTCGGTGCCGGCGCCCGGCCAATGCACTTGCGCGCTGCCATTGTCGAGGCTGATGCGCCCCTTCGCGTCGTCATGGGAGACGACGAAGAAGGTGTGCAGGTGCGAGAGCGGGCCCTGATAGACGCCCTTGATCAGGCTTTGCGCGGCGCCGAGCAGCCTGCCGCCGGCGATGAAGAACACCGGCAGCAGCGGCGCGAGCGCGGACGGCATCACGCCTTCCTGCAAGATCATGGAGCGGTCGAGATCGGCAGCGTCGGGAAGCTCGATCTGGCCGGCGACGCAAGCGCCCACGGCATCGCCGTCGAATTTCGGGGGGAAGCCCACGCCGATGCCGTTCACCCGCTCTCTGCCGCCCAGGGCAAAGGCGATGATGTCGCCATTGGCGGAGAAGCCCTCGCCGAGCCGGTCCGACAGACCGAGGCCGCGCTCGCGCGAGCGGAGCAGGATCTCGGTCGAGCCGAGCGTGCCGGCGGCGAGCACGACGGTCTTGGCATCGACGAAGCTCGAACTTGCATCCTTCGCGTCCGACGGCGCGAAATAGACGCGCCAGCCCCCCTCCCCTTTGGCGACGTGGCTGACGCTGAGCTCGGTGAAGATCTCGGCGCCATGCGCCTTGGCGTCGGGGAGATAGGTCATGGCGACGGTATTCTTGGCGCCGACATTGCAGCCCGAGCAGCAATCGCCGCACAGCGTGCAAGCGGGCTGCGCGACGCCGGCGGGATTGACGATGTCCTCGAAGCTCACCACCACCGGCGCCGCGACCGGCGGCACGCCGAAGGCGGCGCTCGCCGATTTAAGCGCGCGATATTTGGTGAGCTCGGGCGCATTGGCATAGCGCGTGGGCCGCAGCATCGAAGCGGCGCGCTTGAAGCCAAGCTCGAGCAGCCCGTCGGAAGCGAGCTCCTCGGGCCAGGAAGGATCGGCGAAGACTCGGGCATCGGGCTTCAGCGCCACGCCGGCATTGATGAGCGAGCCGCCGCCAAGCCCGCAGCCGACCAGCACGTGAATGTCGGCGCCGAGCCTGAAATCGAACAATCCGGTGCGCGAGCCCGAGCGCATCTTGCCGCCGTTCAATTGCAGCTCGCGCCTGAGCTCAGGCAGGCGGCTCGGGAAGGACCCGGTCGGGAACTCCTTGCCCTTCTCGATGACGCAGACGCTTTGGCCCGCACGCGCGAGCCGCGAGGCGGCGACGCCGCCGCCATAGCCCGAGCCGATCACCACGACATCGTAGGCCGGCCTGAGTGCGCTCAATGGCGAAGAGAGGGGCTGCTGCATCGTCCCTGAATAGCCCAAACGCCTTAGCCTTCCCAAGCGCTTATCGGCGCGGGCCGGGTATCAATTCATTTCACGGTCCCGAGAGAGACACTAGGCGGGGCACCTGGGCATTCTTATGCTGTTGCCTAAGATCAACCTGGAGACTTCCATGATCGCGCGATGGATTCTAGCGGCGCTGACGGCCCTCTTCCTGGCCGCGACCGTCATTGCCGGCGGCGGAAGCGAGGACGCGCGCGCTGGCGATACGCAGACGGCGATCTTCGCCGGCGGCTGCTTCTGGTGCGTGGAGGACGCTTTCGATCAGGTCGACGGCGTCACCGAGACGATCTCGGGCTATGCCGGCGGCACCAAGCCCAACCCCACCTATGGCGACCATACCGGCTATCTGGAGGCGGTGAAGGTGACCTACGACCCGGCCAAGGTTAGTTACGCCAAGCTGGTCGACCATTTTTGGCAGAACATCGATCCGTTCGATGCCGAGGGCCAGTTCTGCGACAAGGGCCCCGCCTATCACAGCGCCATCTTCGTCGCCAATGACGAGGAGAAGACGCTGGCGGAGACGACCAAGGATGAGATCGCGGCGCGCTTCAAGCAAAAGGTCGCGACCGAGATCAAGCCGACGACCAGCTTCACGGCCGCGGAGGACTACCACCAGGATTATCACAACCAGAATCCGGTGAGTTACAAATACTACAAGTGGGGATGCGGCCGGGCGCAGCGGCTCGCCGAGATCTGGGGCAAGCCGCATTCGTGATGGCGATGCGTCCGAATGCGAACATTGCCCGTAGTTAGCCATCATGGAGCAGCGCGAGGTCATCTATCGTCATTCGGGCACGGTGCGCGTCACGCACTGGGTCAACGCGCTCGTCCTGCTCGTGCTGCTGATGAGCGGCTTGCAGATCTTCAACGCCCATCCCGCGCTCTATCTTGGCGCGAAGTCGACCTTCGACGATCCGATCATGGCGATGGGAGCGGTGCAGGACGGCGACCGCTTCAAAGGCGTGACCACGCTGTTCGGTCATGCCTTCAACACCACCGGCGTGTTCGGGCTTTCGGGCGATGAGAATTCTGGCTACGAGGACCGCGGCGTCTCCTGGTCGCTCACCCTGCCCGGCCACCGCGATCTCGCCATGGGCCGGCGCTGGCATTTCTTCTTCGCCTGGCTGTTTCTGTTCAACGGGCTGGCTTATCTGCTGTGGAGCCTCGGCAGTGGGCATCTCCGTCGCGATCTCGCGCCGACGGCCACGGAGCTCAAGCATATCGGCGCCTCGATCGCCGAGCATGCGCGGCTCAAATTCCCCAAAGGCGAGGCGGCCAAGCGCTACAATGTCCTGCAAAAGCTCACTTATCTCTTCGTCGCGCTGATCCTTCTGCCGCTGATGCTGCTCACCGGCCTTGCCATGTCGCCGGGCATGGACGCCGGCTTCCCGGTCCTGCTCGACATATTCGGCGGCAGGCAGAGTGCGCGCACCATCCATTTCATCTCGGCGAGCTTCATCGTGCTGTTCGTCGTCGTGCATCTCGTCATGGTGCTGATCTCGGGCGTCTGGAACAATCTCCGCTCGATGATCACTGGCCGCTACGCGATCGAGGCGGGCGAGGAAAAGCCATGAGCGAGACGGACGGACTCAACCGGCGCGGCTTCCTCGCGCGAGGTTTGGCAGCAGCGAGCACGATGCTGCTCGGCGGCTGCGACGACCTTTCCGACCAGCCATTGGGTCAGACGCATTCTCGATTCGGCCGAGACGCTGACCCGCGTCACGCAGCGCGCGCTGATCTCGCCGCAGGCGCTGGCGCGGGAATATAGCGAGGCCGAGATCTCGCGCGACTTCAAGGCGAACGGCTCGACCGATCCCGATGATGCAGCCTACAGGGCGCACGCGGCTAACGGCTTCGCCGACTGGAAGCTAGCGGTGGGCGGCCTGGTCGATCAGCCACTCGAATTATCGCTCGCCGAGCTGCGCGCCATGCCGTCGCGCACGCAGATCACGCGGCATGACTGCGTCGAAGGCTGGAGCTGCATCGGCAAATGGAAGGGCGTGCCGTTAGCCGGGCTGCTCGAAAAGGCCAAGCTCAAGCCGGACGCACGCTACATCGTGTTCTATTGCGCCGACGATCTCGGCGGCACCGGAACCGAGGACGGCAAATATTACGAATTGATCGCGCTGGTCGACGCCTTTCACCCGCAGACCATCCTCGCCTACGAGATGAACGACCAGACGCTCCCCATCCCGCACGGTGCCCCGTTACGGCTCCGCGTCGAGCGCCAGCTCGGCTACAAGATGGCGAAATATGTGATGCGGATCGAAGCGGTGGACGAGATCGCCGGCATTCGCGGCGGGCGGGGCGGCTTTTGGGAAGATCTCGGCTACGAATGGTATGCGGGGATCTGAGCCCAAAATAAAGAAGGGACCCGCAGAAAGCCCGCGGGTCCCTGAAACGTGCAGGATCGTTAAGCCGGCGTCCAATGCTACTTCTTGGTCGCCTTGTAATCCGCCTTGCAGGCCTTCTTGTAGGCCTTCCGCGCCTTACGGTCGTCGGGGTATTTCGCTTTCGCGGCCTTGTGGCAGCCGCTCTTGAAGGCTTCGGCCGGAGCGGGCGCCATGACAACTGTGGCACCAGCCAGAATGGTGGCTGCGGCCGCAGCCAAAAACACTTTCTTAAGCATAAGCTTACTCCCGTTGGTTGCAACGCAACGTTACGTGGCCGATAAGGCCCCAGCTTTGGCGGTTTCGTCAACTGCGATCTTCCGCCATTCGCCTATTTGACGAAACGTCTTTGCTTTTCAATTGATCCCTGCCGTTGCGCCTCAGTTTTCTGTTTGAGCGCTTGGGCCGGGACCTTCCGGCGTTCCGAGCAAATGCTTTTTTGCCGTTTGAGAATAAGAAAGGGGCCAAGCGGGCCCCCCTCTTCGACAGAGCGTTGTCTCTGAAAAAGCTCGGTTTTTAGGCCTTCTGCGAAGCTTTCCAGGCCGCCTTGCACTGCTTCTTCCAGGAATGACGCGACTTCAGATCGTCCGGGAATTTCGCCTTGGCGGCGGCTTTGCAGCTCATTGCCTCGGCGGCGGCCGGCGCGTTTTGGAAGGTGAGCGCGGTGGCGGCGACAAAGGCGGTGGCGACGACAGCAAATGTGATTTTCTTCAGCATCGGATGCCTCCGTGTGGGTTTGTGATTTTCCAGAAGCCGCACTTTCTAGAACTCAACCGCTACCACAATAGGGCGCTTCGTCTCACCTTTTCGCCGCATTTGCTGAACGCTTGCTTGACCCTTCGGGGCTTCCCCCCTTACCAAGCCCTGCATGAGTTAATCCGAGACGACGCCTCTTTCCCGCATCCGCAACTTCTCCATCATCGCCCATATCGACCACGGCAAGTCGACGCTGGCAGACCGGCTGATCCAGCTCTGCGGCGGCCTCACCGCGCGGGAGATGAAGGAGCAGGTGCTCGATTCCATGGATATCGAGCGCGAGCGCGGCATCACCATCAAGGCGCAGACCGTGCGCCTCGACTATCGCGCGCGCGACGGGCAGCTCTACGAGCTGAATCTGATCGACACGCCTGGCCACGTGGATTTCGCCTATGAGGTCAACCGGTCGCTCGCGGCCTGCGAAGGCTCGCTGCTGGTGGTCGACGCCACGCAAGGGGTCGAGGCGCAAACGCTCGCCAATGTCTATCAGGCGCTCGACAACAATCACGAGGTGGTGCCGGTCCTGAACAAGATCGACCTGCCGGCGTCGGAGCCCGACCGGGTGCGCCAGCAGATCGAGGACGTGATCGGGCTCGACGCGCATGACGCGCTGGAAATCTCCGCCAAGACCGGCAAGGGCGTGGAAGAGGTGCTCGAGGCGATCGTGCACCGCCTCCCGGCCCCCAAAGGCGACGCCAAGGCGCCGCTGAAGGCGCTGCTGGTCGACAGCTGGTACGACGCCTATCTCGGCGTCGTCGTCTTGGTGCGCATCTTCGACGGCGTGCTCGCCAAGGGCCAGCGCATCAGGCTGATGCTGACCGGCGGCTCATATCAGATCGATCGCGTCGGCATCTTCCGCCCCAAGCAGGAGATGCGCGACAGGCTCGGGCCCGGCGAGATCGGCTTCTTCACCGCCCAGATCAGGCAGGTCGCGGACACCCGCGTCGGCGATACCGTCACCGAGGAGAAGCGCCCGGCGGAAACCCCCCTCCCCGGCTTCAGGCCGTCGCAGCCGGTGGTGTTCTGCGGGCTGTTCCCGGTCGATGCATCCGAGTTCGAGGATCTGCGCGAGGCGGTGGCCAAGCTCCGCCTCAACGACGCGAGCTTCACCTATGAGATGGAGACCTCGGCCGCGCTCGGCTTTGGCTTCCGCTGCGGCTTTCTCGGGCTGCTGCATCTGGAGATCATCCGCGAGCGGCTCGAGCGCGAGTTCGATATCGACCTGATCGCCACGGCGCCCTCCGTCATCTATCGCGTGCATCTCACCGACGGCTCGATGAAGGAGCTGCACAATCCGGCCGACATGCCCGAGGCGCAGAAGATCGCCAAGATCGAAGAGCCGTGGATCGAGGCGACCATTCTCGTGCCGGACGAGCATCTGGGCGCCGTGCTGAAGCTCTGCGAGGATAGGCGCGGGCGGCAGAAGAACCTCACCTATGCCGGCTCGCGCGCCATGCTCGTCTACGAGCTGCCGCTCAACGAGGTGGTGTTCGATTTCTACGACCGGCTGAAATCGGTCGTCACGCGGCTACGCCTCGTTCGACTATCACATCATCGGCTACGAGGAGGGCGACCTGGTGAAGATGGCGCTGCTCGTCAATGACGAGCCGGTGGACGCGCTGTCGGTCATCGTCTATCGCGGCCGCGCCGAGGCGCGGGGGCGCGCCATGGTCGAGAAGCTGAAGGATTTGATCCCGCGGCATCTGTTCAAGATCCCGATCCAGGCGGCGATCGGCGGCAAGGTGATCGCGCGCGAGACGATCAGCGCCATGCGCAAGGACGTGACCGCCAAATGTTACGGCGGCGACATCACCCGCAAGCGCAAGCTGCTCGACAAGCAGAAGGCGGGAAAGAAGAAGATGCGCAGCTTCGGCCGCGTCGACATCCCGCAAGAGGCGTTCATCGCCGCGCTGAAAATGGACGCGGATTAGGCCGCCGCGACGGCGCCGAAGCGGCCCCAAGTCGGCCGTCAAGCAGAGTGCGGCGAAACGCGTTAATGAGGGACCCGAGAGGGTCCGCCCGCGTTCTCAATCCTCAGTCCACTCTTCGACCAAGCGGAGTTCCCCCATGCGTGCCCTGATCTTGTCACTTGTCGTCCTGAGCGCCGCGCTTACGCCCGCTCTGGCGGCGCCCGCCACGCTAGAGGGATCCTGGCGTGGCTCCGGCACCGTCACCCATCGCCGCGCGGTCGATCAAGTGCGGTGCCGGGCGACCTTCAAACCAGCGGGTGCAAAGTCTTTCGCGGTTTCGTCACAGTGCACCACGGATACCGGCCGCTACGACGTATCGGGACAGGTGACCGGTTCCGGCAGTCGCTACTCCGGCTGGGTCGAGACCAATGGACAGCGCGGCTCGGTCGTTGTTGTCCAACACGGTAATCGCCTCTCCGTCACCGTCACGAGCCGGAGGGGATCGGGCCGGCTAAGTCTGTCGAGAAACTAGCCGTGCCAAGAATCCCATCCTTCATCACGTAGGAACCGGGTGACTTAGGGAACCGGGGGCGGGCGATCGCGTTAAGCATTCAATAACCCTGCGCCGTGCGGCGCGGGGTGGTTGGCTGCGCATCATCTACATCAATCGGTATAGCTTATACGCTGTATCGATTAAGTTTTCGTCGGCTGCCGCATAGTTGTGCGGCAGCCTTATTCTTGTCCGATTCGAGTTACTTTGGGTCAGACTCGCGGCAGGAAGGTGTTATTGTTGTGCCGCTGCCCATGACTACTTGACTGTAGTCAATTTATCACGTTCCATTCTCGCAACAGGGATAGCAGCACGACCGGGGGAACACGTCGCGCTAGGCTGAAAATAGCGCCCGCACTCCCGGCAAGCACCACTCGCTAATGGCTGCGACCTGAGCCGTCCCGCATGCGCGCGCTCGCGCGGGGCCTGCCGGCGTTGACGAGGGAAGCGCGCTTAGAAAAGAGGGAACTGGTGATGCGTATTGCCCTCGCAGTGGGAGTCTGCCTGATTGCCTGCGCCGCCGTTGCGGCACCTCGCGCCAAGGACAGCATCAAGCTGGAATCGAACGCGTCCGCTCAGACGCGCGAGGCCTACCGCGCGCGCATGAACGAGAACGTGGTGACGATCATGGCCGGCAGCCCGAGCGGCACCGACCTCGCCATCGTGCAGGATCTCGCCGAGGTGCTCGACGACGGCGACAAGCTTCGCGTCCTGCCGCTGGTCGGCAAGGGGCCGGAGCAGAACATCAAGGACGTGATGTTCCTGCGCGGCGTCGACATGGGCGTCACCCAGGCCAATCTGCTCAAGCATTTCGACAAGACCGGTGAGCTCGGGCCCAATCTCAAGGGCCAGATCGCCTATATCGCCAAGCTGTTCAACGAGGAGCTGCACATCCTGGTGCGCTCCGAGGTGAACGACATCCATGAGCTCTCCGGCAAGTTCGTCAATTTCGGCGCGGAGGGAAGCGGCGCCGAAATCACCGGCCAGCTCATCTTCGCCGCGCTCGGCGTCGATGCGAAAGCGGTGCATCTGAGCGACGCCGACGCGATCCAGAAGCTGAAATCGAGAGAGATCGACGCCACCATCGCCGTCACCGGCAAGCCTGCGCCGGTGCTGAGCGCGCTCAAGGACACCAGGGGACTCAAGCTGCTGCCGGTGCCCTACACCAAGCAGCTGGAGGACGAATATTACCCCGCGACCCTCACCCATGACGATTATCCCGAGCTGATCCCGGCCGGGAGCCGCGTCGACACGATGTCGGTCTGCGCGGTGCTGGTCTCGTTCAACTGGCCGGGCGATTCCGTCCGCTATGCGAAGATCGCCAAATTCGTCGAGCGCTTCTTCTCGAATTTCGACACCTTCCTGAAGGCGCCGCGCCATCCGAAATGGCGTGAGGTGAATTTCGCCGCGACGTTGGAAGGCTGGAAGCGCTCGCCGCTGGCGCAAAGCTGGATCGATCGCGCCAAGGCGCCGACCAACACCGCCGACCGCGATCATTTCAATGCGTTCCTCGCCCAAGCCAACGGAACGCGCGCGACGCCGATCACCGACGCCGAGCGCGCCGACCTGTTCCGCGCCTTCATCGAGTGGAACAAGGGCCGCAACCAGAATCAAAGCCAGAACTGACGGAAAGCAACCGTCGCCCACTCTCTCGTTTGTTGTGATGCGTAGGAGGGTTTCATGCTCAGTCAGTCCGACATCATCGTCAGGCCGGGAAGCCTGACCGAGCGGCTGGCGGCCGCGGCGCCGCCGCAAGCAGAGCCGACCCCAACCACCATGGCCGAGCGCTTCGCTCCCGAGGCGCAAAAGAATGGGGGCGGGGGCGGCGACGGCCCCGGCCGCCCGCCGGCCGAGCCCACGGTCGTGCCCGGGATCGTCCCCGAGCGGAGCCGCGGCGGCTCGTCAAATCGCGGCCTCTTGCTCGCCGCGATGCTCGTCTCGCTGGTGCCGACCGCGATCATCCTCGTCTTGATGTGGCAAGGCGCGATCAGGATGCCGGGATCCGATCACAACACGCCGATCATCTTCGATCACGAGCAATTCGTGGACGCCCAGCAGGCCTCGCTCGCCGTCGCGCCGTCGCTTCAGATGGAGCCGCGGGTCGAAGAGCCCAAGCCCGACATCGCGCTGACGGCGCCGGGCCGGATCGTCGCCAAGACCGGCGAGGAGCTCGCGTTCGACATCACCATCGACTTCGGCCGACGCGTTGCCGGCGCGCGCCGTGATCGCCATCCGCGCCATGCCGGAAGGCGCGACCTTCTCGCAAGGCCGGCCCTATGGCGCGTCGGAATGGAACCTGACGCCCGACGAGATCGGCGATCTCAAGCTCAAACTGGCGAAGAATACGACCGGCTCGTCGGATCTCCGCGTCGAGCTGATGGCGGCTGACGGCACCGTCCTCGCATCGGCCTCGACCAAGCTCGACATCGCTCCAGACCCCAAGGCCGCTTTGATCCTGCGCGCGGATGAGAGCAGCCGCGTCGAGGACCTCATCGGCCATGGCCAGAAGATGATCGATGTCGGCTATTTCGCCGGCGCTCGCGCCTATTTCCGGCGCGCGGCCGAGGCCGGCAGCGGCGAGGCGGCGCTGATGCTCGCCGCCACCTACGACCAGGAGTATATCGACAAGATCGGCGCGCATGGCATCAAGCCCGATCCCAACGAGGCGCGCATCTGGTACGAGCGCGCCAAGCAGCTCGGGGTCGAAGGCGCCGAGGCGAAGCTCGCCGCGCTGAAGAGCGCCTGGGCCGAGCACCGCGCGGCGCCGATCGAAGCGCGCGAACCGGCCGCGACTGAGGCCGAGCCGTCCAATCCGTCGGAGCCACCCGTGCTCGCCGAGGCTGAGCCGGCCGAGCCGAGCGACGTGGCGGTGTCGGGGATCGGCGTCGTGCCGGTTCCCTCGGCGTCGGCGCCGGTGCCGCCGACCGGCAAGGATGCGTGGGTCGCACTCCTGGGCTATGCCAATGTGCGCGTCGCGCCGTCGTCCAACGCCGAGACCATCAAGGTCGCCGAGAAGGGCACCAAGTTCCGCGCCACGGGCCGCAAGGGCAATTGGGTGCAGGTCACCGATCCCGCCACCGAGGAAGTCGGCTGGATCTACTCGCGCTATATCGAGACGGCGCCCGGCCAATAGGCGAGGGGGCTTTGCATGCACGCTCCGAGGCGCCGCCAGTGGCGGCGCCTCTTGCATGTGGAGATCGTTCAACTCGAGCGCGCCATCCAGGCGAGGAAGGCAAGCGCCGCGCCCTCGACGATCAGCTGGATGCCGAGCAGCACGCCGAGCACCCATTCCGAGGCGACCGGCATGTTGGCCCAGAGATAGGCGCCGAGCAGAATGCCGATGACGCCGCTGAGCAGAACCCAGACCCAGCCCAAGAACGGCCGGATGTTGAGGGCGAAGATGATCTTCGAGATGCCCTCGACGAAGAAGTACACGATCAGCAGCACCGTCATGATCAGCAATCCGGCGTCGGGGTTGCGCAGCAGCAAGATGCCGATGATGACGGCGAGCACCGCCGAGACGAGCTGCACCCAGAAATGCGGCACGTCCTTGGCGCCGATCAGGCCGATGCCTTGCAGCACGCCGCTGATAATGAGGATCCAGCCGAGCAGGAAGATCAGCGCCACTGAGGCGACGTAAGGATAGACCAGCGCCACCACGCCGGCGACCACCAGCAACACGCCTTCGAGCAAATACCAGGTCGAATAACGCTTGACCGTCTCGCGCATGGCCTCGCGCATGGCGGCCGACGCTTGTGCCATTGTCATCGCCATTTCTAGTGTCCTCCCAGAGAGCAAATCGAATCAGTTTGCTTGGAGGCCCGAGGATACTCCAATGCGGGGCGCAAACCTCTCCCCATCGGGGAGAGGCCGGATCGAAGCCGCCCCGCGGCCGTCGATCCGGGTGAGGGGGAACCGCCAGTTCAAACCTCGCAGGCCCTTGGCCCCTCACCCTTTCCGCCATGCGACTTGCGCAAGTGCTCCGCTCGCGCAAGATCGCGCCGGAAAGGCCCTCTCCCCAAAGGGGAGAGGGCAAGGCACGCTTGGGGGGCGGAAGGCATGAGCCAAGAGGAGGCGAGGAAATCGGCCATCGCCAAGGCCGGGCGGCGCCTCATCCCGTTTCTCTGTCTCTGCTACGCGGTGAATTTCCTCGACCGGGTGAATGTCGGCTTCGCCGCGCTCGACATGAACCAGGATCTCGGCTTCTCACCCTCGGTGTTCGGCGCCGGCGCCGGCATCTTCTTCGCCGGCTATATCCTGTTCGAGGTGCCGAGCAATCTGGCGATGCAGAAATTCGGCGCGCGCATCTGGATCGCGCGCATCATGATCAGCTGGGGGATCCTCGCCATCGCCATGGCCTTCGTCAGCGGCGAGACCAGCTTCTATGTCATGCGGTTTCTGCTGGGCGTGGCGGAAGCCGGCTTCTTCCCCGGCATCATCCTCTATCTGACCTATTGGTTCCCGGCGCGGGAGCGGGCGCGCATCATCTCTCTGTTCATGGCGGCGGTGCCGCTCGCCACCATGGTCGGCGGCCCCGTGTCGGGCGCGCTGCTCGAAATGCACGGGCTGCTCGGGCTGAAGGGCTGGCACTGGCTGTTCATCATCGAAGGCCTGCCGGCGGTGCTGCTCGGCGTGATCGCGCTCAAATTTCTCGACGACCGGCCCGAACAGGCGCGCTGGCTCAACAAGGCGGAGCGCGAGGCTCTCGCCAGCACGCTCGCGGCGGAGGCCGAGGCGACGCGGCAAACCGGCTATGCCGGGCTCGGTGAGGCGCTCACGCGGCCGCGCGTGCTCGCGCTCGGCTTCCTCTATTTCTGCATCGTCATCGGCTTCTACGGCGTGAGCTTCTGGATGCCGCAGGTGATCCAGACCTATGGGCTGCACCCGCTCGAGATCGGCTTCCTCACCGCGATTCCCTTCTTCTTCGCGGCCGTCGCCATGGTGCTGTGGGGCGCGCATTCGGACCGCACCGGCGAGCGCATCTGGCATGTCGCGCTGCCGCTGCTCGTCGCGGCCGCCGCCTTCGCCTGGTCTGCATCGACCCTGCCGCTCTGGCTGCTGATGGTCGCGCTCACCGTGGCCACGGCAGGCACCTATGCCGCGATCGGCACGTTCTGGTCGCTGCCGACCTCGATCCTCACGGGGACGGGCGCGGCGGCGGGGCTGGCGCTGATCAATTCGCTCGGCAATTCGGGCGGGCTGATCGGGCCGCCGATCATCGGCATGATCAAGCAGCAGACCGGCTCCTTCACCGCGGCGCTACTGTTCCTCGCCGGGGCGCTCGTGCTCGGCGCGGTGGTCGTGCTGCTGTTCGGCTATGCCGCGCGGCGGCGCGCGGCGGCATCGTCCCCCGCATGAAGGGCGAAGCTCCCTCGCCCCTTTGGGGAGAGGGTGTTATGCCTCGCTTGCGGAAATGACAGGGAAGGACAGAGATGAACGATGCGCCGCCGCCATTCACCACCCGCCGTACCCTGCTTGCCGGCATGGCGCTCATCGCCGGTACCGGCGCATTGCCGGCGCGGGCGGAGCAGAGCCAAGCCATGAATGTCGTGCTGCTCGGCGATTCGATCTTCGACAACAAGGCCTATGTCGGCGACGGGCCCGACGTGATCGCGCAACTCCGCGCGGCGCTACCCTCGGGCGCCTCCGCCACGCTCGCCGCGCGCGACGGCGCGACCACATCGGACATCGCGGGCCAGCTCGCCGCCATGCCGAAGGACGCGACGCATCTCATCGTCTCGGTCGGCGGCAACGACGCGCTGCAAGAGAAGGGGCTGATCGAGGAGAGCGCGCGCTCGGTCGCCGAGGTGCTCGACAAGCTCGCCAAGATCAAGGCCGCCTTCCGCAAGAGCTACGCAACCATGCTCGACGGCGTCGTGGCGCGGAAGCTGCCGACCGCAATCTGCACCATCTACGAGGCGCGCTATCAGGACCTCACCACGCGGGCGATCGCGGCGACGGGCCTCAGCGTGTTCAACGACGTGATCCTGCGCGAGGCGTTCGCGCGCGGACTGCCGGTGATCGATCTCAGGCTGATCTTCAACGACGATGCCGACTACGCCAACGACATCGAGCCCTCGGTCAAAGGCGGGGCGAAGCTCGCCAAGGTGATCGCCAGCCTCGTCACCACGGCAGACTTCAAGCAGCGGCGCTCTGTGATTTACGCTTAGGCTCGCGCTTCGGCTTGTCCGGCGACGGCACGGGCGGCGGTGAGTCGGGCGCCGGCTTCACCGCAGTGGCAGAAGCGGGCGCGGCGGCGGCCTCCGATGCCTCGGCAAGCTTGCTCTTCAGCTCGCCCTTGGCGGCCTTCACGCAAAGCTCGACGGCTTCATGCAATGACGTGGCGTAAGCGTCGGCTTCGGTATTCGCGAGCACCGACTTGACGGAGAGCTGGTCGCCCTCCTCGGCCCAGAAGCAGACCATGATCAGCGTGCCCTCAGGCAGGGTACGCCGCAGGCGCCGCACCAGATAGCGGATCTGCGCCGGGCCGTTGCCGAGGCCGAGATAAGACAAGCAGACGAGCTTAGCCTCGGTGCCGGCGAGCGTGCTGATATGCCCGGCCGAGATGATTTCGGGCCCATATTCCTTGACGCCGAGGCCGCGCTTGCGCAGCACGCCCGCCAGCATGTCGGCGGCGGCGGCATCCAGCGCGTTGCTCCCGCCGATCGACAGGATCGGCTCGTCGACCACCCAGCCCGGCGCGAGCTCGTCGCGCTCGACCACGGGCAACTGGCCGTTCTCGTCCTCGCCGGCCTCGGCGGCGGCGAGCGTGGCGAGCCCGCCCGCTTCCTCCTTGTCCTTGCCGTTCTTCTCGGGGGCTGGGCGGAGCTTGGCGAACCAGCGGCGCGGCTCGAAATCGGCGAGATTGTCCATCATCTCCTTGACCGTATGGGCGATCTTGACTTCCTGATCGCCATCGATGGCGCCGCGCTCGTAGTCGCGCTCGGCGAGCTTGAGGCCGGTCAGCGCCACGGCGTCGAGATAGGCTTCGAGGCTCTGGTCCTTGAGGGCAAGCTCGGCCTGGTAGGTCGCCTCGGCCGCGTCGCCGGTGAGCGCGCGCTGATAGAAGCTCTGCGCCGGCGTCAGCGCCGGCTCATCGCCCAGCAGCACGTCGAGGAACTCGAGACCTTCGACGTGGCGGCCGAGCACGGCGAGGCCAACGGTCAACGGCATGGCGAGCAGCAGGCCGAGCGGGCCCCATAGCCAGGTCCAGAACACGGTCGAGGCGATCACGGCGATCGGCGTCACCCCCGTGCCTCGGCCGAACACCAGCGGCTCGACCACCTGGCCCATGATCATCTCACCCACCACGAACAGCACCAGCACCAGGACGAAGGTGGTCCAACCGGGATCGATGGCGGCGGCGATCAGCAAAGGCAGCGCGGCGGCGAGATAGGACCCGACATAAGGAACGAAGCGCATCAGCCCGGCGATGATGCCCCAGGCAATGGGACTCGGCACGCCGACGGCCCACAGCGCCGCGGCCATCAGCGTGCCGTAGCCGGCGTTCAACAGCACCTGGCTCAGGAAATAGCGGCTGAGCCTGGTCGCTGCGTCGCTCATGGTCGAGGTGGCGCGCTGCAGATCGGCGCCGCCGAACAATCTGATCAGCCGGTCGCGCAGATCCTCGCGCTGCAGCAGGATGAACACGACGAACAGCAGCACGATGCCGGCGGTGGCGAGCGGCGGCAGCAGCGTGCCGACGATGGTCTGATACAGGCCCCAGCCCGACGGCTCGGGCTCCTTGATCTCGACCGGGATCGGTTTGTCGCTTGGCTTCAACGCCGGCGTGCCGACGCCAGGCGCGGGCGGCGCTCCGGCGGAAGGCTGGCTGAGCTGCTGTTGCAGGTCGGTGAGCACCTCGCCGGCTCGCTTCAGCACCTGCGACTCGCGCGTGCTGTCGCGCAGCGCGTCGATCTTCTGCGAGAGCGTGGCGCTGTAGCCCGGCAGGTCGGCGGCGAGCTTGGTCGCTTCGCGCGACATCATCCAGCCGAGCGCGATGATGAAGCCGAAGCCGATGGCGACGACGATGCCGACCGCGAGCACGCGCGGCACCTTGATGCGGCGCAGCAGAAGCAGCGGCGGGGTGAGCACGAAGCTCAGGAGAATGGCGAGCGCCAGCGGCAGCAGCACCTCGCGCGCGACATAGAGCCCGGCGATGACGATGGCGCCGATCAGCAGGCCTTGCAGCGTCGCGGTGCGGGAATCGGATGGGGTGGTCAGGAGGGGGAAAGGCGAGCGGGGCGGCATCCTAGGTCCTCCGGGCAGGGGCTCTCCGGCATAGCAAGACGCCCGATTCGCCGATAGGGGGTGCCGGCCCCAGCGGGTCAGCCGATGGGCCGAGCCACGCGATAACAAGCCGGCAGAGTTTAAGTTCCGGAGGCGGACAAGTGAAAGGCCCCGAGGGGTTCCCCGGGGCCTTCCAAGAGCCGCAAGCGCCGAACCGTTGGCTACTGCCCGGCGACCGCGGCCTGCTTCCCGGTCATGAAATTTTCTAGTTCGCCGCGTGGTTACGCTTGGTCGCGCTCGCCGAGACGTTGGCGATCGGCTGCGTCGAGGTCTCCATCTCGATGGTGGCGATCTCGCCCTTGGCGGCGTCGAGCGCCTCCTTGAGATCGACCACGCGGATCGACTGATCGGCGACGGTGCGGAAGTACCAGCGGAGATTTTTGAGATCGGCGACGGATGTCCATTCGGTGATCTCGGCGGTCGGCTCGCCCACGGCCGAGTTCATCACCGCCCCCTTGGGGATGTCGAACTGGTTCAGGATGTGGAAGGCGGCGAGCACGGCCTCGTCTGCCGTCTGGTTGGGCACGGCGGACTGGCTGTAGACCACGGCGCGGACGAAGCGGGAGGGCGGGGTGAAATCGCCGGGAAGGCCGAGCAGGCCGGAGCCGGAGCCGAACGCCGGAACGGTGACGCCGCCGACCTTGGCCTGGTCGATGTCCTTCACCGAGAGGTTGATGTAGTTCGAGAGATTGGTCATGTGCCAGTCATAGGTCGGCGCGTTGGTCATCACCCCGAGCGGCGCGTCGTGCAGTTTCAGCGTGCCGTCGACCGGCTCGACCACGAGCGACTTGCCCGACTTGTCCTGCAAAAAGAAATGTGCGCCGGCGACCGCGCCTTGCGGGCTGCCCAGGCCGGGCGCCGGCGTCGGCACGACGACGATGTTCTTCACCGCCTCGCGCACCTCATCGACCGTGGCAAAGTTGGCCAGCGCCCAGACGCCGAATTCCTGCGGCGCGATCGCGCGGCTCTTATTCTCGTCGGTGACCTCGGCATATTTGGCGTAGCCGGGGAAATAGAACAGGCCGACCGAGAGGCCCTGATCGTTGATGCCGTCGAGAATGGCGGGAAGTCCGAGCGCGTTGGCGCCGACAAAGGCGTAGCGGCTCTTATAGACAAGTCCCTTGCCGCCATCGGGCAGCGTGCCGCTCAGCTCCTGGCCGGCCGGGACGACGAGCACCTTCGACTGCATGGGGAAGCCGAATTCCAGCGTGCGGCCGCGGATGGCTGCGCCGTCGCCGGCTTTGAGGCTGATGCCGGTGCAGGCGAAGCTCGGCGTGGTGGCGAAGCTGAAGGCGGCGATCAGGCCCGCGACCAAGACCTTGCGGATGAGCATGGGTGTTCCTCCCGGATGTTGGGGAGGAGTGTCGCGGCAAACTCTGAAAACCGCATTAAGCATGGGCGATGGGATCGCCCCATGCTTAAGCGGGCGTAGACAGGAGCCGCTTCATTTGCGTCAAGGTTTATCGAAACGGCACCAGACCTGAGCTCGGGACCGGCGGACTCCTGCTCGCCGATGAGGAGAGCGGGACAGGCGCGACGAAACCTAAGCCGGCACCACGGGAGGCGGCGTCCAGCCGCCTTCGTTGAGCTCGTCGAGCGGCCAATAGGCGCGGATATAAAGTGAGAACTCGTCGTCGGGCGCCGGCAGCCAGTTCGACACAAGGTCGGCGTCGGGGCGGTCCTTCTGCACATGGATGACGAGGGAGCCGTCGGCCTCGTAGCGCAACTGCTGGCTCTTGGTGCCGAGCGAGAAGCGGTCGATCGCGTTCGGCGCGAAGAAATGGTTCTTGTTGTAGAGCGTGATCGACCAGAAGCCTTTAGGATCGACCGGCGGCAGCTCCTTGAAGGTCACCGTGTAGCGGGCGGCGCCGGTGAGCCGCGATCCGCGTTGATCGAGGTCCTGATAGAAATAGCGCGTCTCGCGCGGCCGATTGATGAAGGTGTTCGACTTGGCGACTGCCGTGCGGGTGAGAAAGTCGGTGCCGAACTCGGCGCTGTTGATCACCGTGGTCCAATTGTGCGGCAGCGGAATGCCGAAATTGCGGAACTGCAGCAGCGGCTTCACCAGAATCTCGTCGGCCTCGGCGGCGGCGTCCTTCAGCGCCTTGCGCAAGCTGCGGTCGGCTCCTGCCGCGTCGAGCACCGAGCGCACCAGCGCGTAGATCGCTTCCTCGCCGGGGAGCGGCCGCGCCGCATCGAGCGCCTGCGGCAGCACGTCGAAGAAGGTGGCAGGGTCGACCCATTTCCATTCCTCGTCGCCGAGCTTGATCCAGGGAAAGCTCGGGATCTTCGACCAGTCCTTGGTCTTGTAGGTGCCGTCGAACTCAGACAGCGGATAAGCCATGATCTGCTGCAGCACCGGCTGGAGTGCCGCGTTGTCGGCCTTGTCGTCGTGCTGGAACACGCGCGGGACGATGGTGCCGATATTGGTCGAGCTGCGGAACACGCCGGCGATGTTGTCCGGCTTGTGATCGTTCCAGCCAGGGCCGACGAGCAGATAGAAGCCGGGCTTGGTGCCGTACATGGCGCCGAGCTCGGCGAAGCCGTCGGTCCTGAGATCGGTCGCCTGATAGACCCAATAACGCTGGCCGAAATCGGGAACCTGCACCACCACCGGCTCGCGCTCGAGATCGAGAATGCCGAAGCCGTAGACGAGATCCTGGGCCGGGCAGGTGATGTAGCGCTGCCTTGGGCTGATATAGTCGTGCAGCATGGCCAGCCGATTGATGGGCGCCACGGGTGCGACGCCGCCGATCAGCAAGGTCTGGGTCTTGATGCGCTGGAACGAAGTGTAGCGGTTGAAAACGTTCACCAGCGGCCAGGCCCAGAGATAGGCGAAGCGGCCGATCTCGCGCACGAAGTCGGGCGACAGACGCGAGCCCGGCGCCGGCCCGCGCGGAAAGCTCAGAATGCGCGTGTCAGCGTCCTGCACGGCAGAGATCGGCCTCGGCGACGGACGGGGAAGTGGATCCGGGGTGGGTGCCGGCACCAGCCGCAATCGCTGCAACAATTGAACCTTCGCCATCTCGCGCTCCCCTCACATGTCGGAGCGCAAAAATTAGCGCAGGTGTCGCGAACTTGGGTTCCATTGTTGTTGGCGATGCTAGCGCGGCCGTGTTGGTGAAGGCGGTTCACGCGAAAAACGGCTCATGTTTCGCGCGAGAGCCGTTATAGGCCGGAAACGTTGAACAGGGAGCCAATGAAATAGGTCGCGGCCGCGGCGGCGCTGCCGATCAAGAACATGCGCAAGCCGCCGAGCCACGCGCTCTTACCCGAGAACAGGCTGAGCACGGCGCCGACCACGAACAAGGCCGCGCCCGAGATTGCCGCGGCGATCGGCACGGCGGGGCTCAAGCCCAGCAGAAACGGAATGATGGGAAGGCTCGCGCCGACCGAGAAGGCCAGGAAGGACGAGATGGCCGCGCCGCTTGGCGAGCCGAGATCGTCGGGATTGAGGCCAAGCTCCTCGCGGGCGAGCGTGTCGAGCGCCTTGTCGGGATTGGCGATCAGCTTCTTGGCGACGGCGCGCGCCTCTTTGATGGGGATGCCGCGCGCCGCATAGATGAGCGCAAGCTCCTCGGCCTCTTCCGCTGGGTAGCGCTCGAGCTCGTCCTTCTCTTGGGAGATCTGATGCTCGAACATCTCCTTCTGCGACAGCATGGAGATGAACTCGCCCGCCGCCATGGAGAAGGCGCCGGCGAGCAGCCCGGCGACGCCGGTCAGGATCAGCACCGAGGATTCGGCTTCGGCGCCGGCAACGCCCATGACCAGGCAGGTGTTGGAGACGAGCCCGTCATTGACGCCGAACACGCCCGCCCTGAGCGTGCCGCCGCCATGAGTTTTGTGGCGGCGCCCGACCTCTTCCGCCGAAGTCGGCCAAGGATGCCCCTCGGGCTGAAGCTTGCCGCGATATACCGAGACGCCGCGCACCTTCGAGGCCGACAGCACGTGCCGCACCGCGCGCGGACCGAACAGACCTATGAGCGAGACGGTCAGCCGCGACCTGAGCGACGGCTCGAACACCGGGACCGGCTTGAGCTCCTTGGCGAGAATGCCGGCTTGGGTCTCGGCCGCTTCGGCCATCTCACGGAACAGCGCCGCCTTGGCCGGATCGCGCTCAGCCGCGGCGACCGCGCTCGACAGATAGGACGCGGTCTTCTCCGACCGCCAGCGTTCGAGAGCGTCCTGCATCAGTGCCCAGATCCTGATGTCTGCTCAGCTCAGATCAATCGCACTTTGCCGGTGGCGAGATCGTAGATGCCGCCGGCCACGGCGATCTTCTTGGCGGCAAGCGCCTCGGACATGATCGGCGCGTCGTCGATCAGCCGCTTGACGTTGAGCCGCACATTCTCCTCGATCGCGGCGGCCACCAGATCGCTCGGGTGACGCCCATGCGCGGCGATCACCGCCGGCTCGATGGACTTTATCAACTCCGGCAGATGGCCGGGCAGCTCGACCCGCTCGGTCACCACTTTGACCGCGGCCGCAACCGCTCCGCAATTGGTGTGGCCGAGCACCATGATGAGCGGTGCGCCGAGGAACTTCACGGCGTATTCGAGGCTGGCGAAGCCGTCATCGTCGAGAAAGTTGCCGGCGAGGCGCACGACGAAGAGATCGCCGGGACCCTGATCGAACAGCAGCTCTGGCGAGACGCGGCTGTCGGCGCAGCCGAGAATCGCCGCGATCGGAAATTGCGCATCGACGCGCGCGGCACGGCCCGCGGAGAAATCCTTCTCCACCGGCTGGTTCGCCACGTAGCGGGCGTTGCCCTGCATGATCTCTTCGAGAGCCGCGGCCGGCGCAATGGCGTTGCGCGCGTCCGCCGGCGGCGGGTCAGCGGCGCGGGAAGCAGCAAAGGGAACAGTGCTCGCCGCAAGAACGGCGGCTCCGCCCGCCACGATCTGCCGCCGCGTCAAGCCAGCACGGGAAGCCCGGCAAAGCTCGCACATGGGTCGTCCTCCTCTTCATGGTTAAGCAAACCTCACCTCAACCCCGGGCAGGGTCAAGTGAACAAGCTATGGCGCATTGGTGGTTAGGGAAGCGTGGACGCGGTTTTGTCAGAAGCGGGCATACTCGAAGCCGTCAGGCGTCTTTCGGCTTGGACAGGATCAGCCGGTAACAATCGAGATTGCGGTGAAGAAACTCGTAAGTCGCGCCCCAGAGATACAGCCGGAACTTGCGGAACTCGAAATCGCCGAAGGTCTTGGTGACGTAGTCCCTGCTGGCATCGAGATTGCGCGCCCATTGCCGGAAGGTGAGGAAATAGCTCCAGCGGTCGTTGTGGATGACATCGACCTCGAAATCCGTCTTCCACAGCTTGTTGAGGAAATCGTCGAGCACGAGGAAGGAATGGTTGCCGGGATAGATGTGGCGCACCATGAAGGTCGACAGCTCGTATTTCTTTTTCCAGGCGCTGCCATCGAGGAAGACGCGGCCGCCGGGCTTGAGCAGCGCGGAGAACTTCTTCAGCACGCGCTCGTAATCGGGCAGATGCTCGATCACCCCCATGATGACGATGGCGTCGAACTTTTCCTTCGGCTGATACTCGTAGAAATCGGTGAGCACGATGTCGAAATTGTCGCCGAAATTGGCGAGCTTGCCCTTCAAGTAGCTCTGCGACACCTCCGAGTTGGTGATGCCGGTGAAGCGGGCGCCGGCCTGCAACGCATGCCCGGCGAAGGCGCCCCACCCCGGACCGATCTCGAGCACGCGCGTGCCCTTGCCGATGCCGCATTGCTCGAGCGCCCAGTCGAATTTCCGCTGTAGCGCCGTGGAGAGCGACTCGTCGTCATTCTCATAGACGCCCTGGCTATAGGCGGGGAAGACCGGATCGAGGAAGCTCAGGAAGAGTTTCGGGTCGGCATTGTAGTGGGAGGAGATCGCCCGCTTGTTGGTATAGACCTGACCGAACAAGAGCGGCTCGATGAAGCGCCAGGCCGCGATCAGCGGGTGCCGGTCGTCGAGCGAGGCACGCAGATCGAACGGCTTCAGCATGTCGCCTTCGATGTCGATATCGCCTTGAATGTAGGCCTCGGAGATATTCCCCTCGTCGAGCGAGCGCAGCGCCCGCATGGCGCGATCGTTGCGAAGCCCGATGTGAAACTCCGGCTTGCCGTCACCAAGCGTCCGCTGCTCGCCGTCGGGCAATTCGATGGTGAACGGCGCCGGAAAGCTGCCGACCCGGTTGATCAAGGCATCAATAGTCGCTGCGGCTGTTGTCATTCTTTATCCCCGCTTGGCCAAGCACCCGTGGAGGATCGCGCCCACGGGCCGATAGACGAGTTCGGCCACGATTTTAACGCCGGATGACGGCGAAATGAAATGGCGAGCGTAAGGCGAGGCTGTTGCGGAGGGGCCAAGGATTGAGGCTATGATCCGGCCCGTCAGCGATCAGCACGGGGGATTTGCATGCAAATGATCGAAGCCTGCCTCAGCCGCGCGGCAAAGTGCGCCCTTAGCCTTGGCCTTCTGCTCGGTCTGGGCACGCTCTGCGACCTGAAGCCCGCCGAGGCCTCTGACGCGCCCGGATCGATCCTCAGGGTCTGGCCGCTCGAGGGCGGCGGTCCGGGGGCGGGCGATGCCTTTCGCATCCTGTATCGCTCGACCGGGCTTTCGGGACAAGCGATCGAGGTGTCCGGCGCGATCTTCATTCCGCCGGGCGCGGCGCCCCCCGGCGGGCGCAACGTGATCGCCTGGGCGCATCCGACCAGCGGCGTGGTCGAGGCCTGCGCGCCGTCGCTGATGCCGGACGTCTCCGGCATGATCTGGGGTTTGGCCGACATGCTGCGCCAGGGCTATGTGGTGGTCGCCACCGACTATCCGGGCTTGGGCGTGCCGGGCATGATCCATCCTTATCTGATCGGCGTGAGCGAGGGACGCGCGGTGCTCGATTCGGTGCGCGCCGCCCGCGCCATGCCTGACGCCGGCGCCTCAAACCGCTTCGCGGTGTGGGGCCACAGTCAAGGCGGCCACGCTTCGCTCTATACCGGCGAGCTTGCCGCGAGCTACGCGCCCGACCTGAAGCTGGTCGGCGTCGCCGCGGCGGCGCCCGCCACCTATCTCGCCGAGCTGTTCGATGCCGACAAGTCGAGCCCCGGCGGCAAGGATCTCACCGCCATGACGATCTATTCCTGGTCGCGACTCCTGAACACGCCTGCAAGCAGCATCGTCACGGCCGCCGCCATGCCGGCCTATGAGAGAATCGCGCGGGATTGCATCGAGTCGATCGTCGAGTTCCAGGCGATCACCGAGGCCACCAAGCCGCTCGCCGGCGAGCAGTTCCTCAAGGCCGACCCCACCGAGGTCGAGCCGTGGCGCTCGACCATGCTCAAGAACACTCCGGGCCAGATGCCAGCCGGCGCGCCGGTGTTCCTGGCGCAAGGCACCGCCGACACGACCGTTCGGCCGGAGATCACCAAGCAATTCGGCAACCATCTCTGCGCCCAAGGCACGCGCGTGAGCTTCGTCGAGCTGCCCGGTGTCACGCATACTTTCGCCGCCAAGAACAGCGTGCAAGCGGCGCTTCGCTGGATGGGCGACCGCTTCCGGGGCGCGCCCGCGCCGTCAAGCTGCGGGCGGTAGAGGCGCGCGGGCTAGAACACCAGCTGGCCGGCCGAGACCGCGAGAATCAAAATGATGATGAAGATGACGAGGAAGATGAAGAACAGGAGCTTGGCGAGCTGGCCCGCGCCGCGGGCGAGGCCGGTATAGCCGAACGCGCCGGCGACCAGCGAGATCAACAGGCAGATCAGCGCCCATTTCAGCAGCGACATCGTCCCCCTCCTTCAAGCGGGCGGCTCTTCGAGCGACTCTTGGGCCGTCCTAACCGTCGCGATGCTACAGAACTCGGGCCAAGCGGCAAGAGGCGATCTCGCCGCGTCGCGATCTCCCCTCTAGTAGCTGATCTTGATCACCGTGTTGCCGGGGCCGTGCCGCTGCACCAGGGAATACAGCGCGGCCGCGTTGGAGGGCGCCAGCCTGATGCAGCCATGCGAGGCGGGGCGGCCGAGATATTTCGTCTCGTAAGAGCCGTGGATCGCGTAGCCGCGCAGGAAGAAGATCGAGTACGGCATCGGCGAGCCGCTATAGATGGTCGAGCGGTGATAGCGGACGAGCGCGGTCGGCTTGAACGTGCCGGTCGGCGTGCGGTAGCCGGCGCGCGCAGTGGATACCGGCCAAGTGTAGCGCGGCGAGCCGTCGACATAGACATCCATGCGCTGGTTGGAGAGATTGATCTTGGCGACGATCTGCGCCTGCGCAATTGCGGGCAAGGCCAGCATGACGCCGAGCAGGCCGGCGAAGAGGATGAAGCGGCGCATCGATGAGTCTCCCTCGGGACCCGGGCCTCCCCCTGAAATGGCGGCCCGCTTATCTAAGCTGATGTCGGGAGGAGAGCCCTCCCGGTCAAGGACGTTGCTCAAAGCTAAGCCCTCGCCCCTGAATGCAAGCTGAACGGGCTTCCCCTTTTACCGGGCGATCCACAGCTCGCTTGAGGCGCGCCGAAGGGGGCGCGGTCGTTCCAATTGCTGCCATCATTTATGATAGGGTCAGCGCCTTGAGGGGCTTAAGCGGACGGGTCAAGCGCCGATGCGAAGGCTGATCTTGGGCCTCACAGTGCTCATGTTCTGCGCGGCGGCTTCTGCCCAACAGCCGGGCCCGCCGCAGACCGTCGCTACGCCCGCGCCGGCGAAGCCCAAGCCCGCCGTCAAGAAGCCCCCGGCCAAGAAATCGCCCATCGCGCGCCAGCTGTTCGGCGCCGTGCCCGGGCCGGCTCCCCTCGCCGCGCGCTCGATCGGCGGCTATGCCAAAGGCTGCCTCGCCGGCGGTGTGTCGCTGCCGATCAACGGCCCCGACTGGCAGGTGATGCGGCTCTCGCGCAACCGCAATTGGGGCAACCCGCGCCTGCTCGATTATCTGGAGCGGCTGGCGAGCGATGCGCGCGCGCTCGACGGCTGGCCGGGGCTCCTGGTCGGCGACATGTCGCAGCCGCGTGGCGGGCCGATGCTCACCGGCCATACCAGCCACCAGGTGGGACTCGACGCCGATATCTGGCTCACTCCCATGCCCGACCGCATTTTGACCCCGCAGGAGCGCGAGGACATGAGCGCGGAATCCATGCTGAAGGACCCGTTCTCGGTCGATCCCAACGTCTTCACCTTGGGTCATGTAAAGCTCATCAAGCGCGCCGCCTCCTACCCGCAAGTCGCGCGCATCTTCGTGCATCCGGCCATCAAGAAGGCGCTCTGCCAGCAGGCGTCGCAGGCCGGCAAGGACACGGCCTGGCTCGGCAAGGTCAGGCCGTGGTGGAACCACCATTATCATTTCCATGTGCGGCTCTCCTGCCCGCCGGGTTCGGAAGGCTGCGAGAACCAGAAGCCGACGGCCGGCGATAATGGCTGCGGCCAGGAGCTGACCAATTGGTACGCCATGCTGAAAAAGTCGGCGATCGAGATGGCCAAGCCGCCCGTGCCCGGCGCCAAGCCGTGGGTGGGCAAGCCGCCGCTCACCATGGCGCAACTCCCGAAGGAATGCGGCACTGTGCTGACCGCAGGCGGCTTCGAGCCGCCTGTGCCGGGCGAAGCCGGCACCCCGCCACCGACGCCGGCGGCGTTGGCCGCGCTCGCTAGTAAGGATGCCGGTCCCCCCCTCCCCATTCTCACGGCCGCTCAGCTCAAAGAGCTCACCGGCGGCAAGGACCCGGCGGGCATGCCGTTGCCGGAGCGCAATCCCTTGCGTTGAGGCTTCACGCGGGCCGCTTGATCGGGCAATATCCCGACCCATGCAGGAGCGACGGCAGGAGCCGATGTCGGCCCAGCGGAACGTCTATGGCGAGCCGCTGAAGAGCTGTTCCGACCGGCCGCTGACGGGCTTCTTCCGCACCGGCTGCTGTCACACCGGGCCTGAGGATGTCGGGCAGCATACGGTGTGCATCGAGGTCACCGTCGAGTTCCTTGCCTTCTCCAAGGCGCGCGGTAACGATCTCTCCACACCGCAGCCCGATTTCGACTTCCCCGGCCTGAAGCCCGGCGACCGCTGGTGCCTCTGCGCCGCGCGCTGGCGCGAGGCGCTCGAAGCGGGAAGCCCCCCGCGGGTCATTCTCGAGGCGACGCATGAGGACACGCTCGAGATCGTCGAGCTCAAGGACCTGAAGCGCTACGCCATCGATCTCGCCTGAGCCGCCGCCAGCTCTCGCGCTCAAGTAGAGCCAAGCGCGGTAGCGCAAAGCACCGCTCAAGCAGCGCGGAGCGCGGTAGCGCAAAGCAACGACTGATGGCAGCATGGTTCGATGGCCAAGAAGAAGCAGCCGCCCGACACCAAGAAGCCCGAGACGCCGGCGCAAGCCCGCGCGCGGAAGAAGCGCCAGGCCTTTGCCGAAGGGCATAAGCGGAAATTTCTCGTCGTGGTCGACGAGACGCCCGAATGCGAAAGCGCGCTCGCCTTCGCCGCGAGCCGCGCGCTGCGCACGCACGGCCAGCTCGCGCTGCTCTACGTCATCGAGCCCGATGTCGATTTCCAGTGGCTCGGCGTCGAGGACGTGGCGCGCGAGGAGGGACACAACAAGGCCAAGGCCGTGTTCCGGCTGTTCGGGCGGAAGCTGAAGGCCATGGGCTTCGACACCCTGGTGCCCGAGGAGATCGTGCGCGAAGGCATGAAAGCCGAGGAGATCACCAAGCTGATCGAGGACGACGAGGATATCGGCGTGCTCGTGCTCGGCGCCTCCAAGGACCCCTCAGGTCCGGGCCCGCTGGTCACCACGCTCGCCGTCGGCAGGCTCGCGGGCACCTTCCCGGTGCCGATCACCGTCGTGCCCGGCCATCTCTCGATCGAGGAGATCCTGGCGCTCGCTTGAGCTGCCGCGCTCGCGACCCTGCGCAAATTCGAACCATCGAGGTCAACGATGATCCGCGACTATGCCGACCACGCCGCCAATGAGCGGACTTTTCTTGCCTGGCTTCGCACCGGCATTGCCGTCGTTGCATTCGGCTTCGTGATCGAGAAATTCAATCTGTTTGTTCTGGCCATGGCCGACGGGACGTCCCTCGACGCGGCGGCGCGTGCGCATCTCGGCAAACTGTCGGGGCCGTTTGGCTTCGGCGCCGGCCACGCTTTTATCGTCGTCGGGATTCTCGTCATCCTGGGCGCGACCGTCCGCTTCGTACGTACCGGGCGATTGCTGGATGACCAGGCGTTGCACTCGCCCGGGCATCCTCCCTGACCTGGCTTTTGGTGTCGTGCTGGCGCTCCTCCTCGTTGCGCTTAGCGTCTACCTGATCGCTTGACGCGCAAGACAGCGGGAACGCCCGGTCGGCGCAGGCGTTCACCCTTCAGTCGTGATGAAGGAGTGCGTGATGCCGAGTGAAGCCGAGATCGAAGAAGAAATTCTGGAAGGCGCTTAAATCCGACCGCACGGTGATGCTCGGTCTCGACGGCGTCGAGGGCGCGCATCCACGGCCGATGACCGCGCAATTCGATGACGACCGCGCGCCGATCTGGTTCTTCACGTCGATCGAGAGTGAGCTGGTTCAATCACTGAAAGACGGCGCGCGCGCCATCGCGACATTCGCGGCCAAGGATCACGGCCTGTTCGCGACCATGCATGGTGGCCTCACGCTCGACAACGATCGCGCAACGATCGACCGGCTCTGGAATCGCTTCGTGGCCGCGTGGTTTCCCGGCGGCAAAGACGATCCGAAACTTGCCTTGCTGCGTTTCGATGCCGAGGGCGCAGAAATCTGGCTCGACGATTCGAGCCTGCTGGCGGGCATCAAGCTGCTGCTCGGTGCGGACCCCAAGGAAGAGTACAAAGACAAGGTCGCCGAGGTCAGCCTGCGCTAGGCCCCGTCTTGGGCCGGCGACTTATTCAGCACGCCGAAATCCTGAGATCTCGAGCCGGCCTCGGCGAGGCTGATACCCTCGGAGCGCAATCCCAGTCGCAATAGCTCCCGGATCGCCGCCGCGCGGCTCGGCATGCGTTGGCGAAACCGCCAGTCGTCCAACGCCTGAAGCTCCTCGGCCGATAGCATCACTTGCAGTCGCTCTGGGCGAGAAAGATCGTTCATGGGACTCTCCCTGCGTTCGAGCGGGAGATAGTCGCTTACTCATTCTATGTCAACGGCTCAAACAGCTGATATTTAGCTACTGACGCTCTTATAGCAAAAGACTAAATATAATGATTTTGTGACTAGTCATAATTCCCACGAACGTAGTCATTCTGATGTCTTTTGTTGCTTTTCGAAGAAACAGTGCATGACGGCTTGCACTTTCAAGTTTTATAGCGCAAGTTGTTCGGTAGGGAGGGCTCTCAGAGGCCCTGGCATGACTAGAACTAACAGTGACTGGCCCGATAAGGCCCTATTATCGACTATCGACCGCGTCTTCGACGCCGCTTTGCCCGTGTGGCTGGCCCGATCGTCCGCTCGCGACAAGACCGATACCATCCAGGTGAGCATCGACTTGAGTCGGGCGCTCATCGAACTCGCTGCCGACGGAGTCAGCGATTACGCCCAGCTGTTGGATCGCGCCCTTGAGCCGGTCACCCCGCCGATTAAGCTCGGCGTCGGCGAAGCGAATTGAATATCGTTCTCGACCGTCGCTCGGCTGGCCTGGATGAAATCCTCCCCGTTTTATCCCCGCTGCTCGGCGCTGCATTAGACGTCGCGCGTGAGCGGCGAGGCGCTCAAGCCTGGCCGTTTCGTGCTAGAGAGTGGCGCCGAGCAACCTTGACTTTGGGCCTGCCGAGGCCAAATATGGTCTAGAATTATTCTAAGCTGCGCGTGACCTTTGTCAGGCTCGCGCGTTAGGCGCCAAAGAGGCATTCGATGTTCATTCAGACCGAAGCGACCCCCAATCCGGCCACCCTGAAATTCATTCCGGGGAAGCCCGTGCTCGACCAGGGCACCGTGGAGTTCCTCGATCCCAACGAGAGCAAGGCCTCGCCGCTCGCGTCGCGGCTGTTCGAGATCGACGGCGTGAAGGGCGTGTTCTTCGGCACCGACTTCATCAGCGTGACCAAGGGCGACGGTCAGTGGGAGCATTTGAAGCCCGCGATTCTCGGCGCCATCATGGAGCACTACCTCTCCGGCGAAGCCGTGACCGAGGGCGAGCAGACCGGCTCGGAAAGCTCGGAGGGCGGCGAATTCTACGCGCCCGAGGACGAGGAGACGGTCAAGACCATCAAGGAGCTGCTCGAGACGCGGGTGCGTCCTGCCGTGGCGCAGGACGGCGGCGACATCACCTTCCAGGGCTATCGCGGCGGCATCGTCTATCTGCATATGCGCGGCGCCTGCTCGGGCTGCCCGAGCTCGACGGCGACGCTCCGGCACGGCATCGAGAATTTGCTCCGGCACTTCATTCCTGAAGTGCAAGAGGTGCGGCCGGTTTGAGTGGGCGTCTCCCCGACGCCTGTCTCGACCAGCTCTTCCGCGAGGCGCGTACCCATAACGCCTGGCAGGATCGCGACGTCCCGGACGAGCTGCTGCATCAAATCGTCGATCTGTTGAAGCTCGGCCCGACCTCGGCCAATTGCAGCCCTGCCCGCTTCGTGTTCGTGAAGTCGCCCGAGGCGAAGGAGCGGCTCGAAGCCGCATCTCTCCGAAGGCAATCGCGACAAGACGATGAAGGCGCCGGTCTGCGCGATCATCGGCTACGACCTCGACTTCTACCATCACCTGCCCAAGCTGTTTCCGCATGCCGACGCCAAGAGCTGGTTCGCGGGCAACGAGAAGAAGATCGCCGAGACCGCGTTCCGCAACGGCACGCTGCAAGGCGCTTATCTGATCATGGCGGCGCGGGCGCTGGGCTTGGATTGCGGGCCGATGTCGGGCTTCGACAATGAAGGCGTCGATCGCGAGTTCTTCGCCGGCACCAAGGTCAAATCGAACTTCCTCTGCAATCTCGCTTATGGCGATGCCAAGGGGCTCTTCCCCCGCTCGCCGCGCTTCAGCTTCGACGAGATGGCGCGGATCGTCTAAGACACCGCAATGAACATCCTCGCGCTCGACACCAGCATGGGCGCTTGCTCCGCCGCGCTGCTCACGCGCGATGGTGCGGAACGGCGCCTGGTTCTGCGCGAGGCGCCGATGGCGCGCGGCCATGCCGAGGCGCTGATGCCGATGGTGGCCGAAGTCATGGAAGAGAGCGGCGTTGCTTTCGCCGAGCTCGATCTGATCGCGGCGACGCTCGGACCCGGAAGCTTCACCGGCGTGCGCATCGCCATTGCCGCGGCGCGCGGGCTTGCGCTCGTCACCAAGGCGAAGCTGTTTGGAACAGACAGCCTCGCAGTGATGGCGAGGCTTGCGCGCGACACTGGCAGTTTCGAGTCCGGGCCCTTCGCCGTTGCGGTCGATGCCCGGCGCGGCATGCTCTATCTCGGGCTCTATGACGAGGCGGCACGCACGCAGAACGGCCCGCTGCTGATCGCACCCGACGAGGCCCTGCACTTGCTTCCGCCAAAGCTTCGGATCGCGGCCGGAAGCGGCGCGGGCCTGCTGGCCGAAGCCGGCGCGCGGGCGGGACGCGCCATCGAAGCGCGGCTGCCTGAGCTGCAGCCAAGCGCGAGCGCGCTCGCCGAGATCGCCTATGCGAGCGGCGAGAGCTTGCCGACGCTGCGGCCGCTCTATTTGCGGCCGCCGGATGCGAAGCCGCAAGCGCAAGCGGTCTTGAGGCGCTGATGGCGTTCGAGATCTCGGTCAAGCGCGCCGCGCCGCTCGACGCGCCGCTGCTGGCGGCGCTGCATGCGAGCTGCTTTCGCGCGCCCGTGGGACGAGGCGGCGATGGCGCGGTTCATCGCCGGCCCCGATACGCTCTGCCTGATCGCCTCGGCGGCCGATGGTTCCGAGGTCGCACCGGCCGGCTTTCTCATCGCGCGCAAGGCCGCCGACGAGGCCGAGTTGCTCACGCTCGGCGTGACGCCCGCCTGCCGGCGCATGGGTGTTGGCCGGGCGCTGCTTCAGGCCGCGACGCAAGCCTTGCGCGCGAGCGGCGCCGCGCGGCTGTTCCTCGAGGTCGAGGCGGGAAACGCCGCCGCCTTGGCTCTTTACCGGTCGCTCGGAGCGGTCGAGGTGGGCCAGAGAAAGGCCTATTACGAGCATGGCGCCGACGCCGCGATCTTCAGCCTTGCCCTTTCAGGCGGCCCCGCCGATGATGGCGCGGCCCTAGCGAGACGGCAGGCATAACGACCCATGCCCAAGACTGCCATAGCGGAAAGCAGGCTAGAGCGTCTTTGCGCCGAGAAGGGCATGCGCATGACGGGCCAGCGGCGGACCATCGCCAAGGTGCTGTCAGAGGCCGACGATCATCCCGACGTCGAGGAGGTCTACCGCCGGGCGAGCACGCGCGACCCGCGCATCTCGCTTTCGACGGTGTACCGCACGGTGCGCCTGTTCGAAGGCGCCGGCATCCTCGAGCGCCACGAGTTCGGCGATGGGCGTGCGCGCTATGAGCCGGCCGGGCTCGGCCATCACGACCATCTGATCAATATGAAGACCGGCGAGGTCATCGAGTTCTCGAACGAGCAGATCGAGAAGCTGCAAGAGGCCGTGGCGCGGGATCTCGGCTTCAGGCTGATCGGACATCGGCTCGAGCTGTTCGGCTTGCCGCTCAAGAACAGCAAATAACCGAGAGCAGGTCCGATTTTTGGCCGGACTCCGCTGAATTTGACTCTTCCCCCCGGCAGAGCCAACGTTAAGGAGTTGTTTACCGAGCCAAGGGGATGGCGTGATGTTGAAGCGCGTGATGTTTGCCGGCTTATTGGCGATGTTGTGTGGGGCGGCGCAAGCCGAACCGGAGCATGCGGTGACGGCCGAGGCGGGCTTGCTTCCGGTGGTCACGCGCGAGGTTTGCACCACGACGAATTGGGGCTTCGGCGAGATCCGCACCGATTGCCGGACCGAGGTCAGCGCGGCGCCCAAGGTCGATCCCGCGCTGAAGGGCATCTGCACCATCTATTATGGACGGCGGACCTGTTACTGATCGCCGGCTCGAGGCGATCGTAACGGCAAAGAAATGAGAAGCTTGCGCGCGTTCCTGGTGCTTGGCGCCTTCTTCGCCTTGACCTTTCCGCTGATGCCGCTCCAGCTGCTGTTCGTCAGGACGGGCTCGCGTTATGCCCGCAGCTTCCCGCATTGGTATCATCGGCAAGTCTGCAGGATCGTCGGCATCCGCCTCAATATCGAGGGCGAGATCGCCGAAGAGCAGGGCGTGCTGATCATCGCCAACCACGTGTCCTGGCTCGATATCACCGTGCTCTCGGCGGTGGCGCCGGTGTCGTTCGTGGCCAAGCAGGAGGTCGCGTCCTGGCCGTTCGTCAGCTGGCTCGCCAAGCTGCAGCGCTCGGTGTTCGTCGACCGCAACCGGCGGAACGAGGTGGGCGACAAGGCGAACGAGATCCTGGAGCGGCTCGCCGGCGGCGACCACATCGTGCTGTTCGCCGAAGGCACCTCGAGCGACGGCAATAGCGTGGTGCCGTTCAAGACCGCGCTGTTCGCCGCGGCGAAGCCTACCGGCGGCGCGCAGATGGGCGCCAAGGTCTCGGCGCAGACGCTGGCGCTGACCTATCCCAAGATCTACGGGCTGCCGCTTTGCCGGCGCGGGCGTCACGTGATCGCCTGGTATGGCGACATGGACATGGCGAGCCATGCCTGGCGGCTGCTCGGCTTGGGCCCGATCGATGCCAATATCCGCATCGGGCCGCCGGTGCCGCTCGATGCGTTCCCCGACCGCAAGGCGCTCGCCCGCTATGCCGAGGACAAGGTGCGCAAAGACGTGGTGGAACTGTTGCGCGGACCGTCGACAGCGTAGGAGTGGGCAACGGTCTTGCCGTTGCCCACGTCACCACAGCTAACTTACATCGCGCGGCGCAGCCGGATCGTGTCGAGCACGGTGGCCGGCGCGAAGTTTCCATTCGGCAGCTGCCGGATGAGGCCCGCCTTCACCACGTTGAGCAGCGTGGTGTGAACGCCGCGGTCGGCGGTGTCGGCGTCGATGAAATAGCCCTCCTGCAACGCCAGGCGCCGGAGATCGTCACGCGACATGGCGCCGACCTCGTTCAGCTTGCGCACCAAGAAATCGGCGAGCGGCAGCTCGGGTTGAGTCGAGGCGGGAGCCGGCGGCCGATGTGAAACATGCTGGGCCGGCGCCGGCTGATGGACCGCATGCTGCGCGGGCTGATGGGCAGCGTGTTGTGCCGGCTGAGCGGCGCTATGGTGCACGGGCTCGCGGACTTGCGCCTTCGGCGCGGCGGGCGCGGTCGCCAGCCGGCGGAGCTCGTGCTCGATCAGCCTATTCACCGCCTCCAGCTCGGACTTGAGGTCCTCGAGCCGCGCATCATGCTCGCGCCTCAGCTGCTCGATCAGCTTGTCGAATTGAGCCTCTTGGGCATTGATCTGCTCTTCAAGCAGTCCAGCCCGGTCTTGCAAATCCCCGCGGATATCACGCATTGCTTGCCCCTCGTTGGATAGATGTTCGGAACGACCGAGCGGGCTAGCAGCTTCACGCAAGACCAAATGAGAACTGCCGGCCGCCGCACGGCAAGAGAACGAGGACCCGACTAGTGCCTCAACCGGGTGCCTCGGCCCCGCATATTAATCATAGACGCGAGCCCCTGTCTCGGCTTTGCCGTTTGCGCAGAAACGTACAGCATAACCGGAAGCTGGCGCTCGATTAGCCGGCTCCTCGTCTTGCCAAGCAGCGGTGTTCCGCCAAGACGAGGCCAAGACCCGATGTGAACAAAAAAATCGAAATCGGCGTACCAGCGAAGGTCATCTTGGCGAAATGGCCGGCGCCCGGAGGCCTGCCTCAACGCTTTCCTCGCTTGGCGGGAATTTTTGGCTTCGCCATCTCCGGCAAGAACGCCGCAAGCAGGCCGATGGCCGGCAGGAAAGCGCACACATGGTAGACGAAAACGATGCTGGTGGCGTCGGCCAGCCAGCCGAGAAAGGCCGCGCCGATGCCGGCGACGCCAAAGGCCAGCCCGAAGAACAGGCCGGCCACCATGCCGACGCGGCCCGGGATCAGGCTCTGGGCATAGACGATGATGGCGGGATGGGCGGAGGCGAGGATCAGCCCGATGATCACGCTCAGGATCGCCGTCCCGAGCAGGCCGACATAGGGGAGCGCCAGCGTGAAGGGCAGCACGCCGAAGATCGACCACCAGATCACGCGCCGCGTGCCGATGCGGTCGCCGATCGGACCGCCGATCACCGTGCCGGCGGCGACGGCGAACAGGAACAGAAACAAATAAAGCTGCGCGCTCTGCACCGACAGCCCGAAGGTATGGATCAAGTAGAAGGTGTAGAAGCTGGTGATGCTGACGAGATAGAAGTCCTTGGAGAAGGTGAGCGCCATCAGGATGGCGACGGACTTCCGCACCTTGCCATGCGTCAGTTCGTGGATCGCTTCGCTCTCGCTCGGCCGCGGCGCTCCATTCTTGAACTTGAGCGTCTTGCCGTACCAAGAGCCGATGCCGGCAAGCATGATCATGGCGATCAGCGCCACGATGGAGAACCAGGCGACGCTGCGTTGCCCATAGGGCAGCACGATGAAGGCCGCGAGCAGCGGACCGAGCGCGGTGCCGAAATTGCCGCCCACCTGGAACACCGATTGGGCGAGGCCGTGCTGGCCGCCCGAGGCAAGTCGCGCCACGCGGGAGGATTCGGGATGAAACACCGAAGATCCCATGCCGATCAGGCCGACGGCGACCAGCACCAAGCCGTAGGTCGAGGCAAAGGCGGCGACGATCAGGCCGAGCAGCGAACAGCCCATGCCGAGCACGAGCGAGTAGGGCGTGGGGTAGCGGTCGGTGACGTAGCCCACCAACGGCTGTAGCAACGAGGCGGTGAAGGTGAAAGTGAAGGTGATGAGGCCGATCTGGCGGAAGTCGAGCGCGAGGCTATCCTTGATCATGGGATAGAGCGCCACGATCAGCGACTGGATCACGTCATTCAGCATGTGGCAGATGCTGATGGCGGCAAGCACCGCGACCGCGGTCCCTGGCACGGCCGAGGAGGCCGCAGTGTTTCTCGTCTCGATCGCCATCTGCAAAGCCTGGGACGTGAAAGCTCGGGCGGGAGAATTGCGCCAAACTCCGCCCACACCGCAATAGTTCATTTGCCCGGGCGGCCGATAGCCGCGCCGCGTGGCTCGCGCTATGGATGAACCGGTCGGAGGCGACCGCCGGACGGTTCGATGCAGCCCATTCTGGTCCTGAAACTCTTGGTGCTCTTGGCCGTGGCCAATGGAGCGCCGGTTCTTGCCAAGCGGCTGCTCGGCGATCGTCTTGCTCGCCCGCTCGATGGCGGGGCGATCTTTATCGATGGGCGGCCGCTATTCGGGCCGAGCAAAACCATCCGGGGGATCGTCGTTGCGCTCGCTGCCACGCCGCTTGCCGCAGCGCTCATGGGACTTTCCTGGCAACTCGGCGTCGTGGTCGCGGCTTGGCTGTCGTCGGCGACCTGCTGTCCAGCTTCGTCAAGCGCAGGATGGGACTTCCATCCAGCAGCATGGCGCTGGGGCTCGATCAGATTCCGGAATCGCTGCTGCCGCTGCTTGGCGCATGGCTGTTCGTGCCGTTGAGCCTGCTCGACGTACTCGTCGGTGTCGCGGCGTTCTTCGCCGGCGAGCTGATCCTCTCGCGCATCCTGTTCCATCTCAATTTGCGCGAACGGCCCTATTGAGACGCGCCTCAGCGCTGCCGGTGAAGGCGATGCAGGGTGATCTCCGGAGGACAGTTGAAGCGCACGGGAACGACGGACGAGCCCGCGCCGACCGAGGTATAGCCGATCATGCCGTGATGCCGCCAAGGACCCGATCCCATCGAGCGCGGCAACACCGAATCGAGCGTGATGGGAATGCCGCCGGGAAGGCAGATCTGGCCGCCATGGGTATGGCCGCTCAGCAGGAGATCGAAGTCGGCGTGCGCGGCTTGGCGATAGATCTCGGGCGTATGCGAAATGAGCATGGAGAATTCCGCGTGGGGAATGTCGGCGGCGGCCTTCTCGATATTGTCCACGCGGTAGAAATGCGCGTCGTCGATACCGGCGAGATGGATGCGCTCGCCGCCCCGCTCGATCGTCTCGCTCTCGTTGAGGAGAACCTTGATGCCCATGTCCTCCAATCCGGGCACGAGGCAGATCGTGTCGTGATTGCCCAGCACGCCGTAGATCGTGCCCTTGAGCGCCGCGCGAAGCTTCGCCATTCCGGCCAAAGTGGCGTCGTAAGGCCCGTAGGTCTTGGCGCGATAGTCGCCGGTGAGGATGCAAAGGTCGTAGTCGACGCCGTCGAGTAGCTCGACCACACGCTGCATCGCCGCCTCGCTCATTTCGACATGGAGATCGCTGAGCTGGAGGATGGTGAAGCCGTCAAAGGCCTGCGGTAGACGCGGCGAAGTCACGTGGTGATGCCTGACCGCGACCTTCGCCGCATTGCTCAGGCCCCGCCAATACAGGCCCGACGCCATCAGCACGCCGCGGATCAAGGCATGCGAAGGGGTGAGATTCTCGATGTGGAAGAAGTTGATGCCCTGGCCGAAGATCTGCGCCTCGTGGTCTTTCTCGATGCCGAGGCGCTGACGCGCATAACGCCGCCCGAGGCGCTTCTCCAGAACTGCCAATTCAGCGTCGTCGGACATCGTGCGTTGCCTTGCGGCGATCAGAGTTGAGCGGAGCGGGCGCGACTGCAAGGCATCATTGCGGGCGAGCGCCGCCTCCAAACATGAAGTTTTGACCGGCGCTGCCGGGAAAACCGCCTTGCCCTTTTTGCCGGGCTTGGCGGCCTAAAGCAATTGGCCGAGGGGTCCAACTCTGCGACGACGCTGGATCAAAGAAGCGCGTCACCTTCGGGAGATAGGCATGACACCTCGGATCGCCGCCGCCGCCATCGTGTTGCTTGCGGGGATCGGCGCGCCGGCGCTCCTTGCCGCGACCGACGAACTCCCCAAGCGGAAGCCGGGCAGTTGGGAGATCACCACGGTGGCGCCGGTCAGCGGCATGACCAAGATCAAGGTCTGCGTCGGCGACGACGACAGCATCGTCGCACCCAGCGAGGGCGACTGCACCGAGCCGAAACTAACGCCGCTCAACGAGGGCATCATCGTCGACGTCACGTGCACCAGCAAAGAGGGCAAGCAGAAGATCAGCACCACCTTCACCGGCGATTTCCAGACGCGCTATCACGCCACGCTGAAGACCACCTTCGATCCGCCGATCGGGGCCATCAGCCATATGGGAGCGAATATCGACGGGAAATATCTCGGGCCCGACTGCGTGGCCGACGCGGCTCCCGGGAAGCCATAGATCAGGGCAGCTCAGCGCCGAAGCAAGATGGCGGAGGGGAAGGGATTCGAACCCTTGAGACGGTTACCCGCCTACACACTTTCCAGGCGTGCGCCTTCGACCACTCGGCCACCCCTCCTTTGAAAAGTGCCGCACTATAGCTAAGCGACCCGCCCGTTCAAGCAAACCGCGAACGATGACGCGGCTTTCACGCAATCCTGAAGCAGCGCCGATTTGAACATGAGGCGGCAATGGCTTATGTAGGGGTGACAGCAATCATCCGCACTGTAGCTCCATGCTCGTATTGTTGCGCATTTTCGGCGTCTGGCTCTTGTTGCTCGCCATGGTCGCCGCCGTCGTCGACGCCACCAAAAGTCTGGCGGGGGGCGGCGCGTGGGTGGTGACGCCGATGGGCGAGCAATGGCAGGCGTTGAGCCCCGAGACGCTGCGCGACGCCAAGGCCGGCATCGAGACCAATGTCGGACCGTTCCTGTGGGACCCGGTGATGACCACCATCCTGCATGCGCCGACCTGGGTGGTGTTCGGCATTCTCGGCGTGCTGCTCTACTGGCTCGGGCAGAAGCGGAAACCGGTCGAAGTGTTCATCAATTAGCGGTTTAGGAGACGTTCGGTTCGGGGGAGCCTAATTCCAACGGAGACCCTCCATGTTCACGCTGAAGCGCAAACCTCTGTCCATGCCTGCCCCCGGCCAGGCGCTGCCCGGTCGGCCGCAAGCCATCCCCACCGCCACAGACCCATTTCGTCAACGGCGCCCCGCTCAAGGGCCCTTACCCGCAAGGCGCCGAGATGGCGCTGTTCGGGCTCGGCTGCTTCTGGGGCGCCGAGCGGAAATTCTGGGAGGTGCCGGGGGTGATCGTCACGGCCGTCGGCTATGCCGGCGGGCTGACGCCGAACCCGACCTATGAGGAGGTCTGCTCCGGCATGACCGGGCATAACGAGGCGGTGCTCGTCGTCTACGACCCCAAGCAGGTCAGCTACGAGCAGCTGCTCAAGCTGTTCTTCGAGAGCCACAACCCGACGCAAGGCATGCGCCAGGGCAACGATGTCGGCACGCAATATCGCTCGGGGATCTACTACTCCTCCGAGGCGCAGAAGAAAGCGGCGGAAGCCGCCAAGCAAGCCTATGGACGCGCGCTCGCGGCGCAGGGGCTGGGCGCCATCACCACCGAGATCCTGCCCGCGCCCGAGTTCTATTTCGCCGAGGACTATCACCAGCAATATCTCGCCAAGAACCCGCACGGCTATTGCGGGCTCGGCGGCACCGGCGTCACCTGCCAGATCGGCACCGGCGTCGAGGCCTAAATCACGGTGTCATTGCCCGGCTTGACCGGGCAATCCAGTAATCCGGATGCGGTCGGTTTCAACGAAGGCCCGTGGTTACTGGATGCCCGCTTTCGCGGGCATGACGCGTGGCTAAAGCGAGTCAGCCGCGGATGAAGCCGACGATGTCCTTGGTCTTGGCGAGGATCGGATCGGCGATGCCGTGAGCGCGGGAAGCGCCGTCGGCCAGGATGCGGTCGATCTCGACCGGGTCCGACATCAGGCGGCGCATCTCCTCGCCGATCGGTGTCAGCCGCGAGGCGGCGAGCTCGGCAAGAGCCTCCTTGAACTTGGAGAAGGTCGCGTCGCCGAACTCGACGAGCACCTGATCCTTGCTCGTCTCGGCGAGGCCCGCATAGATGCCGACGAGATTGTCGGCCTCGGGCCGCGTCTCCAGTCCCTTCACCTCAGACGGCAGCGGCTCGGGATCGGTCTTGGCTTTGCGGATCTTCTTGGCGATGGCGTCGGCGTCGTCGGTCAGGTTGATGCGCGTCATGTCGGATTCGTCAGACTTCGACATCTTCCTGGTGCCGTCGCGCAGATTCATCACCCGCGTGGCCGGGCCCGGTGATCAGCGGCTCGGGCAGCGGGAAGAAGCCGCCAGGATAGCCCTCACGCGCGATCGTCTTGGCGAAGTCGTTGTTGAATTTCTGGGCGATGTCGCGCGCAAGCTCGAGATGCTGTTTCTGGTCCTCGCCGACCGGAACGTGCGTCGCGTGATAGAGCAGAATGTCGGCGGCCATCAGGTTCGGATAGACGTAAAGCCCCGCGCTCGCATTCTCGCGGTCCTTGCCGGCCTTCTCCTTGAACTGCGTCATGCGGTTCAGCCAGCCGAGGCGGGCCACGCAATTGAAGATCCAGGCGAGCTCGGCGTGGCCACTGACCTGGCTCTGATTGAAGACGATGTGCTTCTGCGGATCGATGCCCGAGGCGATGAAGGCCGCCGTCACCTCGCGGGTGTTGTGCTTGAGCTGGTCGGGGTCCTGGAACACGGTGATGGCGTGCAGATCGACCACGCAATAGAGGCACTCATGCTCGGCCTGCAGCGCCACGAATTTGGTGATGGCGCCGAGATAGTTGCCGAGATGGAGATTGCCCGTCGGCTGCACGCCCGAGAAGACGCGGGTCTTGGTCTTGTGCTTGGTCTTTTGCATGCTCCGGCCCTAAAGCGAAGGCCGGGTTATGGCGCGGGCGCGGGCCTAGCGCAAGCTCTCGGCTGCGATGGTTCAGGCGCAAGCCTGTTCCATCTCGCGGATCTGATCGGCGATGGCGACGGTGCGTTGGGCCATGGCGAAATGCAGCCGCTCGACCATGCGGCCCTCGACCACGATCACGCCCTTCTTCTCGTTCTCGGCCTGGCCGAACGCGTCGATCACCTTGCGCGACCACTCGACCTCCTCGCGCGTCGGCGAGAAGATCTCGTTGCAGGGCCAGACCTGGTCGGGATGGATCAGCGTCTTGCCGTCCATGCCGAGGGTGCGCCCGCGCTCGCATTCCTCGCGCAGGCCGAGCTCGTCCCGGAAATCGTTGTAGACGCCGTCGATGATGTCGAGGCGATAGGCGCGGGCGGCGACCAGCGTCATGGCGAGCCAGGGCACGACGGCGAAGCGATCGTGCAGCGCGCGGGCGCGCGATTCCTTGATCAGGTCGTTGGTGCCCATGACCAGGCAGCAAAGCCGGTTCTCGGCATAGACGGCCGTGGCGGCGATGGTGCGCGCGTTGAGGATGGCCATCGGCGTCTCCATCATCGCCCACAGCCTGATCTTCTCCGCGGCATGCACGCCTTGCAGGATGTTGGCGGTGCTGATGATGTCGCCGGGATGCACGACCTTGGGCACGAGGATGGCGTCGGGCTCGGCCGCGCAGGCGGCAAGCAGATCGTCGATGCCCCACGGCGTCTCGAGCGCGTTGACCCTGATGACGATCTCGCGGCCGCCATAGCCGCCGCTCTTGACCGCGGCGCAGACCTGCTCGCGGGCGATGAGCTTCGCGTCAGGCGCCACGGCATCTTCGAGATCGAAGATGAAGGCATCGGCGGGGATGGACTTGGCCTTCTCCAGGGCCCTGGCATTGGACCCGGGCATATAGAGCACGCTACGGCGCGGCCGGCCTTGCATGATGCTTCCCCTTGCATTTGCTGCACTGCAACATAAACGAAGGAAGCCGGTTCGCCAAATGCCTAGGTGGCCTGGTCCTTGATGAGATCCCCGAGCTTGGTGGCGCCGAACAAATGAGCCGCGCCGAGATAGGTCAGCAGGCCGCCGCCGACCAGAACGCTCATGGCGAGGACTTGCGCCGGGAGGCCGCTGGCCGGATCGAACCAAGGGGTCAGGACGCGCAGCAGCGCGAAGACGACGACGCCCATCAGCGCGCTCGCGGCCAGGATGCCCAGGAAGCGGCGGCGGAAGACAGAATCGAAGGCGAAGCCCTCGCGTTCCCTCAGCTTGGCCAGAAGCAGCGCGACGTTGATCCAGCCGGCGATCGTGGTGGCGATGGCGATGCCGGTGGCGCCGATGGTCGTGAACAGCATGATGCTGAGCACGACATTGGCCGCCATGGCGATGCCGGCGTAGACCATCGGCGTCTTGGTGTCCTCGCGGGCGAAGAAGCTCGGTTGCAGCACCTTGACCAGGACGTAAGCCGGAAGGCCGAGCGCAAAGGCGGCGAGCATCGCCGCCGTGGCGTTGGTGTCGATGGCCGTGAAGGCGCCGCGCTGGAACAGCACGCGCACGATCGGCTCGGCCGCGAGGTAAAGCGCGATCGCCGCCGGCATGGTCAGCAGCAGAGCGAATTCGAGCGCGCGGTTCTCGCTCGCCACCACGGCGTCATGATCGCCTGAGCGAAGCTTGTGGCTGAGCGCCGGCAGCAGCACGACGCCGATGGCGACGCCGATCACCCCCAGCGGCAGCTGGAACAGCCGGTCGGCGTAATAGAGCCAGGACACCACGCGGTCCTGGAGCGTGGCGATGATGGTCGAGATCACGACGGTGAGCTGTGCCATGCCGCCGGCGACCACGCCGGGCGCGGCGAGCGCGGCCAGGCGGCGCATGTCGGGGGTGAGGCGCGGCCGCTGCCAGGGCAGGCTCATGCCGATCTTGGCGGCGGCGGCGGCCACCACCAGCACCTGCAACACGCCCGAGGCGGTGATCCCCCAAGCGAGCGCGATGCCCGCGGCGCTCTGGTTGGAGCCACCGGAAGCGATAAAGCCGAGCAGCACGGCGATCAGCACCACATTCAACAGCGTCGGCGTGAAGGCGGCGATGGCGAAGCGTCCATAGGCGTTGAGCACGCCGGTATAGAGCGCGACCAGCGACATGAACGGCGAGATAAGGCAGCGCGATGCGCGCCAGCATCACCGCGAGCGCGAATTTCTCGGGATCGCTTTTGAAGCCGGGGGCCAGCAGCAGCATCAGCCACGGCATGGCGATCTCGGCGAGAATGGTGAAGGCGACCAGCAGCACCATCAGGCCGGCAAGCGCCTGGCCGGCGAAAACCCGCGCGGCTTCTTCTCCCTGTTCATGCAGCCGCTTGGCGAACAGCGGAATGAAGGCCGCATCGAACGCGCCCTCGGCGAACAGCCGGCGAAACATGTTGGGTACGCGGAAGGCGACGAAGAAGGCGTCGGCCGCGGAGGATGTGCCGAGCACCGCCGCGATCAGCACGTCGCGCGCGAAGCCGAGCACGCGGCTCAGGATGGTCATCGAGCCTACGGTGGCAAACCCGCGATAAAACCGCATCAGGCTGGCAGCAACGCGGGCTCGGGCCGCGCCTGGAGCGCCTTCATCAGCCGCTCGCGAATGGCCGTCTCGCGGCTCTTGCTGGTGATCTTCTTGCCGGTCAAGTCGGTCACGTAGAACACGTCGACCGCCTTCTCGCCGAAGGTGGCGATATGCGCCGAGGCAATGTCGAGATTGAGATCGGAGATCTCGCGCGTCACGTCGTAGAGCAGGCCGGGGCGGTCGAGCCCGTTGATCTCGATCACCGTCAGCGCATCAGACAGCGTGTTGTCGATCACCACTTGCGGCGCGACGGTGAAGGCCGAGAGCTTCGGCTTCGGCTTCCGCTTGGTCAGGACCACATCGGCAAGCCGCACCTCGCCGCTCAACAGGCGCTCGATGGTGACGGCGATCTTGCGCGCGCGCCGCTCCTCGTCCTCGGCATGATCGAACTCGCGCTCGAGGTGGATGGTGTCGAGCGCCATGCCGTCGCGCGTGGTCGAGATCTGGGCATCGACGATATTGGCGCCGGCACCGGTGCAGGCGCCGGCGACCATGGCGAGCAGGCGCGGGTGGTTCGGCGCCAGCAGCGTGATCTCGGTCACGCCGCGGAAGGCGTCGGTGGCGATATGCGTCACGATCTGCCGCCCTTGCGCCTCGGCGTCGCGGATCAGCTTGGCGTGCTCAGCGACGACGTTGAGATCGGTCCTCAGCCAATAAGACGGGTAGTGGCGATCGATGAAGCGCTCGAGGTCGTGCTTCGGCCAGCCGGCCAGGCGCTCCCTAAGCTCATCCTGGGCACGGGCCACGCGCTCGCTGCGGCTCAACGTCGTATGCCCGCCGCCAAGCAAGGGCTCGGTCTCGAAATAGAGCGTGCGCAGCAACTGGCCCTTCCAACCGGTCCACACGCCCGGCCCCACGGCGCGGATGTCGGCGACAGTGAGCAGCAGCAAGAGCTTCAGCCGCTCGCGGCTCTGCACCAGCGCCGCAAAATCGCGCAGCGTCTTCGGGTCGTTGAGGTCGCGGCTCTGCGCGAACTGGCTCATGGACAAATGGTGCTCGACCAGCCAGGCGGCGGTCTCGGTCTCCGAGGCGTTGAGCCCAAGCCGCGGGCCAAGCTCGCGGGCGATGCGCGCGCCGGCGATCGAATGGTCCTCGTCGCGGCCCTTGGCGATGTCGTGCAGCAGCGCCGCGACATAGAGCGCGCGACGGCTGTCGATGGTGCGCACAACCTCGCTCGACACCGGGTGTTCCATGGCGAATTTGCCGCGCTCGATGCCGGAGAGAAAGCCGATGGTGCGGATCAGATGCTCGTCCACCGTGAAGTGGTGATACATGTTGAACTGCATCATCGACACGACGCGGCCGAAATCCGGGATGAAGCGGCCGAGCACGCCGGCTTCGTTCATCTTGCGCAATACGCCTTCCGGATCGCGCGAGTCGGTCAACAGCTTCATGAACAAGCGGTTGGCGGTCGGATTGGCGCGGAGATTGTCGTCGATCAGGCGGAAGTTGGCGCGCACCTGGCGCAGCACCTCGGGCGAGAACGAGGCCTGATGCTCGTCGGCCAGCGAGAACAGCCGGATGAAGTTCGCCGGGTCCTTGGTGAAGGCGTCCTTGCTGATTGTGTAGATGCGGCCGTTCTCGATACGGAAGTCGGAGGTGCGGCGGAGCTTGGCGCGGCGGCGCCAGCTGAACGGCGCGAGCAGCGTGTCGAGGGTGGGCAAGCCCTTCAGCTGCTTCATTTCGAGCGCCGAGCAGACGATGCCGGTCAGATCGCCGACCTCCTTGGCGACCAGGAAATAGTGCTTCATGAAGCGCTCGACCGCGCTCAAGCCGGCGTGGCCCTTATAGCCGAGCCGCTCGGCCATCAGCTGCTGCACGTCGAAGCCGAGCCGCTCCTCGGCGCGCCCCGTCAAGAAGTGCAGCTCGCAGCGCACCGTCCACAGGAAGCTCTCGCAGCGGCGGAAGCTCCGATATTCGTGGCGGTTGAACACGCCGGCTTCGACGAACTCGGCCTCGGCCTTGTCGGGATAGAGATGCTTGGCGAGCCAGTGCAGCGTGTGCAGGTCGCGCAACCCGCCCTTGCCGTCCTTGACGTTGGGCTCGACCAGATAGCGCGAGGCGCCGGCCCGCGCATGGCGGACATTCTGCTCGGCGAGCTTCGCCTCGACAAAGGTCCGCGGATTGCTTTTCAGCACTTCATCGCGGAAGCGATGCTGGAAGTCGGCGTAAAGCTGCGCATCGCCCAGGATCAACCGCGCATCGAGCAGCGCGGTGCGAATGGTCATGTCGGAATGGCTGAGACGCACGCATTGATCGATGTTGCGCGTGGCGTGGCCGACCTTGAAGCCGAGATCCCACAGCAGATAGAGCATGTATTCGGCGACGCTCTCGCCCCAGGCGGTCTGCTTGTAGGGCAGCAGGAACAGCAGATCGATGTCGGAGCCGGGCGCGAGCAGTCCGCGCCCATAGCCGCCTTGCGCCACGACGGCCATGCGCTCGGCGGCGGTCGGATTCTCGACGCGGTAGACGTGGTTGGTGGTGAAGTCGTAGGCGAGCTTGATCAGCGCGTCCTGGAAGGCCGACAGACCCGCGGCGCAGGTGCGCCCGTCGCCGTCCTCTTCCAGCTGGCGCCTGGCGGCGGCGTAAGCGTCGTCGACGAGCTGGCGCATCCGCGCCGACCAGCGCCAGGCGGAGCTTGGAATCCTGCCCGGCATGGGTGCGGGCAAGCTCGGAGGCCTCGTGCCGCAGCAAGTCGAGGTCGAAATAGGGCGCTTGTTTCGGTACTGGCTGGTCCATGGCGAAGCGAGCAAAGTCTAGCACATGGGGGATTTAGGCCTCGCTAGCAAGCAAAGCCTTAAGGCGATAGAGGGCTTCGAGCGCCTCCTTTGGGGTCATGGTGTCGGGGCTGAGCGCGGCCAGCGCCTGCTCGATCTGCGAGACCCGGTCGGGCTTGACCTCGGCCGCGCCCTTGGCGGCCCTGAACAACGGCAAATCCGAGGCCAGATCGGCGGGTTTGGGCCGCCCGTCAGCCTTCTCCAGCGCGCTCAACACCTCATTGGCGCGGGTGAGCACCGGCGCGGGCAGGCCGGCGAGCTTCGCCACATGGATGCCGTAGGAGCGGTCGGCCGCGCCCATCACCACGCGATACAGGAACACGATCTCGTCGCGCCATTCCTTCACCTCGACGGTGGCATTGGCGGCATGGTCGAGCTTCTCGGCGAGCGCCGTCAGCTCATGATAGTGGGTGGCGAACAGGACGCGCGAGCGGTTCACCTCATGCAGATATTCGAGCGCCGCCCAGGCAATCGACAGCCCGTCGAAGGTCGCCGTGCCGCGACCGATCTCGTCAAGCACGACGAAGGACCGTGCCGTTGCCTGATTGAGGATCGAGGCGGTCTCGACCATCTCGACCATGAAGGTCGAGCGGCCGCGGGCGAGATCGTCGGCGGCGCCGACGCGGCTGAACAGCCGATCGACCACGCCGATATGGGCGCTTTTAGCCGGAACGAAGCAGCCTGATTGCGCCAGCACGACGATCAGCGCGTTCTGGCGGAGAAAGGTCGATTTGCCGGCCATGTTCGGCCCGGTCACCACGAGGATACGCGTGCCGTCGCCCTCGGCTGCGCCGAGCGTGCAATCGTTGCCGACGAAGCTCGCGCCGTCGCCCCGCCGCAAATTCTGCTCGACCATCGGGTGACGGCCTTCCTCGACGGTAAAGACGAGGCTGCCGTCGATCCTGGGCCGCACATAGTTCTGCTCGACGGCAAGCTCGGCGAGGCCGGCATGATGGTCGAGCTCGGCAAGCGCGGCGCTCGCCGAGGCGAGGCTGCGCTCCTCGGCAAGCACGGCTTCGGTCAGCCGCGCGAAGATATCGAGCTCGATGGCGAGCGCCCGGTCGGCGGCCTGGGTGATGCGGGCTTCCAGCTCGGCAAGCTCAGGGGTCGAGAAGCGCACCGCGTTGGCGAGCGTCTGGCGGTGGATGAACAGCTCGACATGCGGCGGCTTGCTCAGCACCGCGCCGTGCAGCGCGGTCACCTCGACGAAATAGCCGAGCACGTTGTTGTGGCGCACTTTCAGCGATTTGACGCCGGTCGCCTCGGCATAGGTCGCCTGCAAGCCAGCGATGACCTGGCGGCTGCCGTCGCGCAAGCGACGATGCTGGTCGAGGTCGCCGTCGGCGCCGTCCTTGATGAAGCCCCCGTCGCGCGCATTGAGCGGAAGCGTCTCGGCGAGCGCCGCCGCAAGCGACTCTTCTATTTTGCTCGGCGCCGCCGCGAGACGGTCCCTTATCCCGACGAGTTCGCTGCGGCAGGCCCAAGGCGCCCCGGGCGAGACTGACCGCAAGCGCATGCGCCGCGCGGATGGCGGCCCCTACCGCGCCGAGATCGCGCGGGCCGCCGCGCCCAAGCGCCAATCGCGCCAGCGCGCGAGCCAAGTCGGGAGCCTGCTTCAGTTCCTCGCGCAGGGTTTGCCTGAGCCGAGGCTCGTCGGCGAGATAGGACACGGCATCGAGCCGCGCATTCACCGCTTCAGGATCGGTCAACGGGCTGCCCAGCCGGCTGGCAAGCTCGCGCGCGCCAGCGGCGGTGACGGTGCGGTCTATTGCCGCGAGCAGGCTGCCGGCGCGCGTTCCTTGGTTCGAGCGCATCAGTTCCAGGTTGGCGCGGGTGGCGGCGTCGATGATCAGCAGGCTGCCGGCGCTTTCCTTGCGCGGCGGACGCAGCAGCGGCGCCTTGCCGACCTGGGTGATCTCGACATAGGTGAGAAGCCCTGCGAGCGCGGCAAGCTCGGGGCGGGTGAATTCGCCGAACGCATCGAGCGCGGCGACGCCGAGCCTCTCCTTCAACGCACGCTCGCCGCGTTGCGAGTCGAAATGCGCGCGCGGGCAAGCCGTGAGCGCGGCGCCCGCTTCCTCGATCAGGCGGCGCAGCGCGGCGTCGCCGGCGAGATCGTCGCCCACCAGCACCTCGCCCGGCTTCAGCCGTGCAAGCTCGCCGGCAAGATCGCTCGCGCCCACCGACGAGGCGATCAGTTCGCCGGTCGAGATGTCGAGCGAGGCGAGCGCATAGCCCGGCTCGCCGCCCTCCTTGGGCGCGCGGAACAGCGACGTGAGAAAATTGTGCGAGCGCGCATCGAGCAGCGTCTCTTCGGTCAGCGTGCCCGGCGTGACCAGGCGCACCACGTCGCGGCGCACCACGGCCTTTGGCCCGCGCTTCTTCGCCTCGGCCGGGTCCTCGACCTGCTCGCAGACCGCCACCCGGTGGCCTTGGGCGATCAGCCGCTGGAGATAGTCGTCGGCGGCATGCACCGGCACGCCGCACATCGGAATATCCTCGCCCAGATGCTTGCCGCGCTTGGTCAGCGCGATGCCGAGCGCGCGCGAGGCGATCTCGGCGTCCTCGAAGAACAGCTCGTAGAAATCACCCATGCGGTAGAACAGCAGGCAATCGGCATTGGCCGCCTTGATCTCCAGATATTGGGCGATCATGGGCGTGGCGGCGGCAGCTTCGTCGGGGCGAGGAGCATCCGACCCGGCAGCTTGTTTAAGACCAGAAATGCTGGCCCTCGTTCCCGTCTCGGCCATGGGCATGGCGTAGCTTCTCGCCCCTCGCGGCACAAGGGCATGCTAGGAAAGGGCTGGGGAAAGGACTTTTCCGCCGCAATCGCGTCCTCTAGGGTGCGCCCCGCCAATTTCACCAGGAGATTTCGACATCGTCCGCCCCTCCAAACGCGTAGCCGACGCGCTTCGTCCCATCAGCTTCGAGCGCGCCGTGTCGCGCCATGCCGAAGGCTCTTGCCTGGTCCGTTTCGGCGACACGCATGTGCTTTGCACGGCGACCGCCGGCGAGCCGGTGCCGCCATGGCTCAAAGGCCAGGGTCGCGGCTGGGTTACGGCGGAATACGGCATGCTGCCGCGCGCCACGAACGAGCGCACGCGGCGCGAGGCTTCAGCCGGCAAGCAATCGGGCCGCACGCAGGAGATCCAGCGCCTGATCGGCCGCTCGCTCCGCGCCGTCACCGACCTCACCGCGCTCGGCGAGAAGCAGATCGTGGTCGATTGCGACGTGCTGCAGGCCGACGGCGGCACGCGCACCGCCTCGATCACCGGCGCCTGGGTCGCGCTGCATGACGCGGTCGCCTGGATGCAGGCGCGCAACATGCTCAAGGGCAAGGTGTTGCGCGATCACGTCGCCGCCGTGTCTTGCGGGCTGTATGGCGGCGAGGCGGTGCTCGACCTCGATTATGCCGAGGATTCGGCAGCCGACGCCGACGCCAATTTCGTGATGACGGGGGCCGGCGGCATCGTCGAGGTGCAGGGCACGGCCGAGACCGAGCCGTTCAGCCAGGAGCAATTCGATCGGCTGATGGTGCTTGCCAGGCAGGGCATCGCCGAGCTGGTGGCGTTGCAGAAGCTCACCGTCGCATAGGCATGGCGGCAAGACTCAAGCGCGGCGACAGGCTGGTCATCGCCACGCATAACCAAGGCAAGGTCAGAGAGCTTGGCGAGCTATTCGCGCCGCTCGGCATCGAATGCATCTCGGCGGGAAGCCTGGGGCTGCCCGAGCCGGACGAGACCGGCGCGAGCTTTGCCGAGAACGCCAAGCTGAAGGCGGAAGCGGCGGCGAATGCTTCTGGCATGCCTGGCGATCGCCGACGATTCAGGGCTCGAAGTCGCGGCGCTCGGCGGCGCGCCCGGCATCCACGCGGCGCGCTGGGGGGGACCAGCCAAGGACTTCAATCTCGCCATGCAGCGGGTGCAGAACGAACTCGAGGCGAGCGGCCAGACGGACCGGCGCGCCAATTTCACCTGCGCGCTGGCGGTCGCGGCGCCTGGCGCCGACTGCCAAAGTATTCGAGGGCAAGGTGTTCGGCACGGTGGTTTGGCCGCCGCGCGGAACGCACGGTTTCGGTTATGATCCGATCTTCGTGCCGGAGGGTTATAGTGAAACCTTCGGCGAGATGGACCCGGCCAAGAAGAACGCGCTGTCGCACCGCATGCGCGCCTTCGAGAAGCTGATCGTCGGCCTATGACGAAAATGAATGAGCCATTTGGCGTCTATGTGCATTGGCCGTTCTGCCGCGCCAAATGCCCGTATTGCGACTTCAACAGCCACGTCCGCCATGGCGGCATCGACGAGGCGCGGTTCCTCGCCGCCTATCTGAAGGAGCTTGCGCATTTCGCCTCGCTCGCGCCCGGGCGTGACGTCACCAGCATCTTCTTCGGCGGCGGCACGCCGTCCTTGATGCGGCCCGGAACGGTCGCCGCGATCCTCGATGCCATCGGGGGTCATTGGCACATCGAGCACGACGCCGAGATCACGCTCGAGGCCAATCCGACCAGCGTCGAGGCCGAGAACTTCGCCGGCTATCGTGCCGCGGGTGTCAACCGCGTTTCGCTCGGCGTGCAGGCGCTCGACGATCAAAGCCTCAAAGCGCTCGGACGCCAGCATACGGCGCAAGAAGCGCTTGCCGCGCTGGCGCTCGCCAAGCTTCATTTCGACCGCGTGTCCTTCGATCTGATCTATGCGCGGGAAGGACAGACGGCGGAGGCGTGGGAAGAAGAGCTTCGCCCGCGCGCTCGACCACGCCGCCGACCATCTCTCGCTGTATCAGCTCACCATCGAGGAGGGCACGCCGTTCGCCGCGCGCCACGCCGCCGGCTCGTTGCGCATCCCCGACGGCGAGCAGGCAAGCGAGCTCTATCACCTGACCCAGGAACTCTGCGATGCGGCGGGGCTCCCGGCCTACGAGGTTTCCAACCATGCGCGGCTCTGGCTCGGAGTCGCGGCACAATCTGCTCTATTGGCGCGGGCACGATTATGCCGGGGTCGGCCCCGGCGCGCATAGCCGCGTCACGACAAGCGGCAGCCAAGCGTGCGCTCTCGACAATCAAGTCTCCGGAAGCCTGGCTCGCCGCAGGTCGAAACCACGGGTCGCGGCTTCGCCAGCGAGGAGACCCTGAGCGCGGCCGAGGCCGCCGACGAATATCTGCTGATGGGCTTGCGGCTCAGCGAGGGCATCGATCTCAAGCGGCTCGCCGCGATCAACGGCAACGCTCTCGACGAAGCGCGCATCAGGACTCTGGAGAGCGAAGGCTTGCTGGCGCGGCACGAGACAAGGCTTGCCGCCACCCCCAAAGGCCGGCTGGTGCTGAACCGGCTGATCCTCGAGCTTGCCGCCTAATAGGACGAGGCGGTGGCGAAGGAGCTCGGCGCGGGGTCGATCACCAGCGGACCGCCTTCGCGCACTTCGAGGATGGCGAGGCCGCGCTCGCAGGTGCCGTCGGAGAGCAGGCGGAACAGCCCGTCGACGCCGGAGAAGCCGGTCGGCCGGGTGAGCTGCGAGATCGTGTAGCGTTGGCCCGGCGGATTGGCCGACAGCGACACCGCGAGGCTGATCGCGTCATAGGCGAGGCTGGCGATGCGGGGCGGCGCGGCGCCGTAGGTCTTGGAGTAGCGTTGCACGAAATTGCTCCAGCCCTTGGGGTCCGGCGCGGGATACCAGCCGCCCAGCAAGGCGCGGTCGCCGCCGATATTCGGATAATCCCACTGCCCCGTGCCGATGAACTGGACGCGTCCGCTGGACAGCTCCTCCGAGGCCAGCAGCGGCGCCAGCGAGGGCAGCTCGTCGCGCCCGGCAGGCAGGAACAGCGCGTCGATCTGCTGGCCCGATTTGACCGCGTTGGCGACCTGCCGCACCGGCCCGAGCATCGCGGTCGAGTCGTTCGGCGGGAAAGTGGCGCGCACGGAAGCCTGGCCGCCGCCCGAGGAGACGACACGCGCGAAGGCGGTCTCGGCGATGCGGCCGTAAGCCGACTGGGGAACCAGCTCGGCGAAATTCCGCTTACCCCGCGACATGGCAAAGGAGACGATGCGCGGCACGTCGCGTCCCGCGAGGAAGCTCAAGAGATAGACGCCATTGCCGGCGACCTTCTCGTCGCTGGAGAAGGCGATCATCGGCACGCCACCTTGGCGGGCGACCGGCGCGGCGCCCGAGACCTCGGCGGCGAACAGCGGGCCGATGATCAGCTCGGCGCCGTCTTGCAGCGCGCTTTGCGCCGCCAACCGCGCGCCGTCGGGCGAGCCTTTGGTGTCCTTGGGGATCAGCGTCACGTTCGGGTTGTCGAAGTCGAATAGCGCAAGCTCGGCGGCCTGCTTCAGCGCCTTGGCCACCGCGGGCGTGGAGCCCGACGAGGTGATGGGCAGCAGCACAGCGACCTTCACATTGCCGGTCGAGCCGGTGATGCCGGGGGCGCCGGGTCCGAACCCGCCGCCGCCGCCAGGGGCACCGCAGGCGGCAAGCAACATCGCCACGACCAGGCTCGCCAGCACGAGCCTCAGCGCTCCCAATCGATCGATGCTGCGTGGCGGACTCATGGCCCCTTTCATCCAAGCGCTTCCGCCTTGCCGGCGCGCGCCTTGGTCCCTGGCCACAGTCGTAATGGCCAACCCATCACTCAAGTCTTAAGCCGCTTTGCCCCTGAGGCAAAGCTTGCCCGCAATCATGGCCCAAACGTGATGGACGGAAGCCGACGATATCCCGTAACGTTTTGCTCCCAGCCGGACCTCAAATTGGCGGCGCCTGCGTGCAACATCAGCGAGACGAGGAGCGAAGCGAACAGGCGCTCGGCCTGACGGTCACTCGCGCGGGCGAAGTGCTTGCCGATTTGCTTGCGCGTCCGCTTCCTCCGGGCCTTTATCTGGTGGCGACGCCGATCGGCAATCTCGCCGACATCTCGCTCCGGGCGCTCGCCGTGCTCGCCCGCGCCGACCTGATCGCCGCCGAGGACACGCGCCACTCGAAGAAGCTGCTTACGCATTTCGGCTTGCGCGGCGAGATGACGCCTTATCACGAGCACAACGCGGAGAAGGAGCGGCCGCGGCTCGTTGCGCGACTCCGCGCCGGGCAATCGGTGGCACTGATCTCGGACGCCGGCACGCCGCTGATCTCCGATCCCGGCTACAAGCTGGTGCGCGAGGCGCTCGATGACGGGATCATGGTCACCAGCATCCCCGGTCCTTCGGCCACGCTTGCCGCCCTGACCAGCGCCGGGCTGCCGACCGACACCTTCCTGTTCGCGGGCTTCCTGCCGCCGAAATCGGGGCCGCGGCGTTCGCGGCTCGAACAGCTCAAATCCGCGCCGGCGACGCTGCTGTTCTTCGAGACCGGCCCGCGCCTCGCCAAGAGCCTTGCCGACATGGCGGACGTGTTGGGCGCGCGCGAGGCGGCCATCGCCAAGGAGCTGACCAAGCTGCATGAGAGCGTGACGCGCGGGCGGCTCGACGGCTCGCCGGCGAATTCGCGGACGCAGAATCGCTGAAAGGCGAGTTCGTCGTGGTGATCGCGCCGCCTTCCGAAGACGCCACGGAGCCGAGCGATGAGATGATCGTCGAGCAGCTCGCGAAGGCGCTCAAGCTCGACAGCTTCCGCGACGCCGTGCGCTCGGTCGCCGAGGTGCTGAATGTCGGCCGCGCCCGCGTCTACGAGCTCGGGCTGAAGCTCAAGCGCGACTGACATGCGCGAGCGGCGGGTCAAAGCCTATCGCAGCGGCCTGTTCGCCGAGACGGTCACGGCGCTCTTGCTCCGCCTCAAAGGCTACGCAATCGTCGCGCGGCGCTACAAGACCCCGGTCGGCGAGATCGATCTCGTGGCGCTCAAGGGCAAGCGGCTCGCCTTCATCGAGGTGAAGCGGCGCAAGACGCAAGAGGACGCCGCCTGGACGCTTCCCGCCAAGCAAAGACGGCGCATCATCCGGGCCGCGCAATATTGGCTCGCCGGGCATCCCGACTATGCCGGCCACGACATCGCCTTCGACGTGGTTCTGGCGGCGCCTTGGGCCTGGCCGCGCTATATCGCCGACGCGTTTCCGGTGTAAAAGGGCGCGCCATGGCCCTCAAAGTCGCCTTCCAGATGGACCCGATCGAGCGCATCGATATCAGGGGCGATTCCACCTTCGCGCTGCTGCTCGAAGCGCAATGGCGCGGGCATGACGTGTTCTATTACACGCCCAACAATCTCTCGCTCCGCGACGGCAGACTGATCGCCGAAGGGCCATAGCCTCACCGTGGAGGACAAGCCAGGCGCGCATTATCGGCTGGCGCATCCGCGGGCCGTCGATCTCGCCGAATATGACGTGGTGCATCTGCGCCAAGACCCGCCATTCGACATGGCCTATATCACCACCACGCATCTGCTGGAGCGGCTGCAGCCCAACACGCTCGTCGTCAACGATCCGGCCTCCGTGCGCAACGCGCCGGAGAAAGTGTTCGTGCTCGATTTCCTCGATCTGATGCCGCCGACGCTGGTCACCCGCTCGGCCGAGCAGATCCGCGCCTTCCGCGACGAGCACAAGGACATCGTGGTGAAGCCGCTTTACGGCAATGGCGGCGCGGCGATCTTCCGCGTGCCGCCCGGCGACACCAATCTCAATTCGCTGATCGAGCTGATGGGCATCACCTTCCGCGAGCCGATCATGGTGCAGCGCTATATCCCGCAAGTGCGGAACGGCGACAAGCGCATCATCTTGGTGGACGGCGAGTTTGCCGGCGCCATCAACCGCGTGCCCGCGCCCGACGAGACGCGCTCCAATCTGCATGTCGGCGGAACGGCGCAGCCGACGACGCTGACCAAGCGCGACAAGGAGATCTGCGCGCGGCTCGGCCCCGAGCTGAAGAAGCGCGGGCTGATCTTCACCGGCATCGACGTGATCGGCGACTACCTCACCGAGATCAACGTCACCTCGCCGACCGGCATCAGGCAGATCGCCCAATTCGGCGGCGCCGACGTCGCCGCCATGATCTGGGACGTGGTGGAGAAGAAGGTGAAGGCCGAGCGGCGCAAGGGCAAGGCGCGATGACCGCCGACCCGAAAGGGCTCGGCGCACTGTTCGATGCCCATACAGACGCCGAGTTCAAGACGCGCGACATCGAGGCGACCATGGCCACGATGAGCGACGCGCCTCATGTCACGCATGTGCCGACCATGACCGGGGGCGCTGGCCGCGAGGCGGTGCGGCGCTTCTATGAGACCTGGTTCATCGGCCATTGGCCCGAGGACACGGTTGTCACGCCCATCTCGCGTACTGTCGGCGAGACCCAGGTGGTCGACGAGGTGATGATCAGCTTCACCCACGATTGCGAGATGCCGGCGCTACTTCCAGGGGTCAAGCCCACCGGGCGCAAGGTGGCCATCCCCTTCGTCGTGGTCGTCGGGTTCGAGCACGGCAAAATCGCATTCGAGCGCATCTACTGGGACCAGGCCTCGATGCTTGTGCAAATCGGGCTGATCGATGCGTCGGAGCTGCCAGTTTCCGGCGCTGAACAGGCCGCGCGCCTGCTCGACCCGAATCTCCCGTCGAATACGCTGATCCCGAAGGCCTGACGCGCTCAGCTCGGCTTGGCGCGCCTGCGGCGAAGCAGACGCTTCCTGGGCCGGGCTTCGGCTGAAGACTTCGCTTCATGATTGGCGGCCGGCCGGTGCCGGAAGAAGGCGCTCCAGGCATGCGGGATGAGACCCGCGCCCCAGCCGAGCGCCACCCAATAGAACCACCAGGCTTTCGGCGTCACGGTGAGATTGACGAGGAACAGCAGCAGCACGACCGCCACATAGGCGAACAGGTGGACGGTGAAGCTCCGCGCGCATTTGTCGATGAAGATGCGCTCGCGCCGCCTGGTCTTGCGCAAGAGCAGCGCCAGAGCGTGGGTGGCAACCGCGATGCCCCAGCCCATCAGCACCCAGGGAAACCAGAGCGTGCCCGGCGTGAGCCAGAGATTGACCGCGGCACAGATCAGCGTGCCGACGACATAGGCCGCGAGATGGCCGAGGAAGATGCGCATCGACAAATCGTTCCACATGTCTTGCAGCATGGTCCGTCCTCGCGCCGTCGCGTGTAACTCTAGACTAGCCGTGCGACAGCTTCGCGCTTTGAGCGAGAACAAGATCGCTGAAGTTCGGGTTCCGCGCCGAGCAGCTGCGGAGGGTCTTACGAATGTTCTCTGATTGTTCTTGCCGAAGAGGTTGGCTTTGGCTAGAGTGAACGAGCTTGGACGGGGGTTTTCGCGATGTTCGCGCGGGTCACGACGGTCGCATTCGAAGGCATCGAAGCGCGCGCCGTCGACGTGCAGATCCAGATCGGCCCCGGGCTCCCAGCCTTCACCATTGTCGGGCTCCCGGATAAGGCCGTGGCCGAAAGCCGCGAGCGGGTGCGCGGCGCGCTGAACGCCATCGGGCTGGCGCTGCCGCCGAAGCGCATCACCGTCAATCTCGCCCCCGCCGACCTGCCCAAGGAAGGCAGCCATTACGACCTTCCCATCGCGCTTGGGCTGATGGCGGCGATCGGTGCCATCGCCCGCGATGCGATCGAAGGCTTCTGCGTGCTCGGCGAATTGTCGCTCGACGGCTCGATCGCAACCGTCGCCGGAGCGTTGCCCGCGGCGATCGGCGCCAACGCGCTCGGCAAGGGACTGATCTGTCCCGCGAGCTGCGGCGCGGAAGCGGCGTGGGCCGCCGCCGACATGGCCATTCTCGCGCCGCAAGATCTGTTGCAGCTGATCAACCACTTCAAGGGATTGCAGAGCTTGCGGCGGCCGCAGCCGACGCCCGACCCCGGCGACGAGGCGATGCCCGACCTCAAGGACATCAAGGGCCAGGAGACCGCCAAGCGCGCGCTCGAAGTCGCGGCGGCGGGCGGGCACAATCTGCTGATGATCGGGCCGCCCGGCGCCGGCAAGTCGATGCTGGCGCGGCGGCTGCCGTCGATCCTGCCGCCGCTCGAGCCCTCGGAGATGCTGGAAGTGAGCATGATCCGGAGCTTGGCCGGCGATCTCGCCGGCGGGCGCATCGGCAGGGCGCGGCCGTTCCGCGCGCCGCATCATTCGGCGAGCATGGCGGCGCTGGTCGGCGGCGGCACGCGGCCGCGGCCGGGCGAAGCGGCGCTCGCCCATCTCGGCGTGCTGTTCCTCGACGAATTGCCCGAGTTCCACCCGCAAGTCCTCGATGCGCTGCGCCAGCCGCTCGAGACCGGAGAGACGGTGATCGCGCGGGCCAACCATCGCATCTCCTACCCATCGCGCATCCAGCTGATCGCCGCGATGAATCCCTGCCGCTGCGGCCGCGCCGGCGAGCCCGGCTATGTCTGCCGCCAGGGACGCGCCTGCGCCGAACGCTACCAGGCGCGCATCTCAGGCCCGATGCTCGACCGCATCGATCTGCAGATCGAGGTGCCGGCCGTCTCGGCCGCCGACCTCGTGCTGCCGCAAGCCTCGGAGGGAAGCGCCGAGGTGCGCACCCGCGTCACGCAAGCGCGCCGCGTCCAGACCGAGCGCTATGCCGCGCTCGGGCTTGCCCGCGTCCGCACCAATGCCGAGTGCGACGGCGCCATGCTGGAGGAAATCGCAGCACCCGACCGCGCCGGGCTGACGCTGCTGCGCGAGGCGGCCGATGCGCTGTCACTCAGCGCGCGGGGCTATCACCGCACGCTCCGCGTCGCGCGCACGCTCGCCGATCTCGACGGCGAGGAGGCCGTCGCGCGCATCCATATCGCCGAGGCGTTGAGCTATCGCGGCGAGACTTTGCGCCGGGCGCAAGTCGCGGCCTGACTCGCCTAAGTCGTTGAATATACGCGTGTTTCTTTTGCAGACAGGGAACAGGTGAAGCCCGTCTCAAGCCTTTTTCAAGCATTCTCTGCTCTAAGCTCGCTCAAGGGGTGCTGCCGGCAACGACCGGCGACAGAGCGAGTGGCGTCACGTGGAGTTGGAGCAGCCAGAGGAGCGCGCTGAGCGGCGTGCCGCGCGCGCGGATGCGGCGGCGCGCAAGCGTGGCGTCGGCCATAAACTCCCGCGCACCCTCGGCGATCTCCGCGACAACCGCCTCACCGCCATCGGGCTCGGGCCCGCGCTTGGATTTCTTGCCACCGCCCTCATCATTGTCTCTTACCTCGCGCTCGGCGGCGCGACCACGCTCGCGCTGCTGCCGCTGCTGGCCGGCACCGCCATCATCGTGGCGCTGTTCGCCGCGCGAAAGCAGTCAGGCGACGGCGAACGCCTTGCCGATCTGGCCGAGCGTCTCGATCAGAGCCTCGAGTCGCTGAAAGACCTGCAATGGGAGGTGCGCGAGCGCGAGGCGCGCTATCGCGATCTGCTCGACCACCAAGACGACGTCATCCTGCGGCGCGATCGCGATCTGCGACTGAGTTTCGTCAACGATGCGTTCTGCCGGACCTTCGGCCTCACCCGCGAGACGGCGCTCGGCCAGACGTTCACGCTGCCCGTGGTGAGCGGCGAAGCCGAGGCGCCGCTCCCGGAAGGCGAAGGGCGGCAAAGCCGCATCGTCGAGCTCACGACCGAAGCGGGTCCGCGCTGGTTCGTCTGGGAGGACTTCGCGATTGCCGATGCGCAAGGCCGCGCATGCGAGGTGCAAAGCGTCGGCCGCGACATCACCGAGCAGCGTGCGGCGGAGGTCGCGCTGCAAGAGGCGCGCGATCAGGCGATGGATGCGAGCAAGGCCAAATCGCGTTTCCTCGCCTCGATGAGTCACGAAATCAGGACGCCGATGAGCGGCATTCTCGGCATGACCGGGCTGCTGCTCGACACCGAGCTGACGCCCGAGCAGCGCACCTATGCGCGCGCCATCTCCACCTCGGCGAAGACGCTGCTGTCGCTGATCGACGAGGTGCTCGATTTCTCCAAGATCGAAGCCGGCAAGATCGAGCTCCGCCCCGCGCCGTTCGACATCGCCGATGCCGCGCAAAGCGTGGTCGAACTGTTGGCGCCGCGCGCCCGCGACAAGGGGCTGGAGATCGGCTGGCTCGCGACTCCCGACCTGCCGAGGACGGTGATCGGCGATGAGATGCGCGTCCGCCAGATCCTGATGAATCTGATGGGGAATGCCATCAAGTTCACGGAAGCAGGCGGGGTCGCTCTCACGCTGCAACCCACTCCCGGCGCCGCGCGCGAGGGGAAGGCGGAGGTCATGCTTCGCTTCGCCGTGCGCGATACCGGGCCCGGGGTTCCGCCGAACGCGATCGAGCGCATCTTCGCCGAGTTCGAGCAGGCCGAGAGCGGACCGGCACGGCGGCATAGCGGCACGGGCCTCGGTCTCGCCATTTCCAAGCGGCTGGTCGATGAAATGGGGGGCAGGATCGGCGTGGCGAGCGTGCCGGGGGCCGGCGCCACCTTCACCGTGGATCTACCCTTCGCGGTGCCTGCGCAGGTCGTGAGCCTCGGCGCGTCATGGCCGAAGCCCGCTTCCGGCGAGAAGGTGCTGCTGGTGCTGGAAGGCGCCATGGAAGCGAGCCTGGTCTGCGATCAGCTGGTCGCCATGGGAGCTTCGGTCGCGCGCGTGCGGCTGAAAGATGCCGAGCGCGTCGCCTCGGGCGCCGCCACGACCGGCGTCCCCTTCACCACGCTGCTGACGGACGCCCCGGCGGTCGCGGCAGGGGCCGCGCGCCTGATCGGCCTGCTCGCGACGGCAAGCGGCATCGGCGCGCAGCAGCGTACCGCGGTGATCATCGATCCTTCCGAGCGCGGCGACATTCCTTCTTTCCGCGCCGAAGGCTTCAATTTCTATCTGGTGCGCCCCGTGCGGCCGTTGTCGCTGCTCACGCAGCTGTTCGGCGAGATCGATCCGACACCGGCAAGGCCGACAGACTGCGACGACCGCAGTCCAGCCGCGGACCGTTGCCTCGCGGGCCAAGGCACGAGGCCTCTCCATCCTGCTTGCCGAGGACAACGACATCAATGCGCTGCTGGCCTGCACCGTGCTGGAGAAATCCGGCGCCCGCGTCGTACGCGTGCGGAACGGCGCGGAGGCCATCGCCAAGGCCCGCGCCGAGCTCGGCCAAGGAAAAGGCCGCGGCTTCGACCTGGTATTCATGGACATCCACATGCCGGACATGGACGGGATCGAGGCGGCGCGACACATCAGGGCGCTCTACCCTGACGAAGCCGCGCCGGCGCAGGGACGCCCGCCCATCGTGGCGCTGACGGCCAATGCCTTCGCCGAGGACCGCGACGCCTATCTGCAAGCGGGCCTCGACGATTACCTGGCCAAGCCGTTCGAAAAGGCCGATCTCGCGGCGCTGCTCGCCCGCTGGCGGCATCCCGGCGCAGGCGCCGAACCGCGAGCAGGGCGCGGCGGCGCGGCATAATTGCCGCGAAACGCGCTCGCCGGTTGTGCGTTGTCCCCGGAAGTTGTGCGCTTTCCCCAGGCTGTCACATAGAGTTCGAATTGGTTTGCTAACCGGCTAGTGTTGTGGCCGAATTCGGGGTCGCCTGCGGGTTGAGGTTGCTTCAGTCGCCCGCAGAGTCCCCGGGGGCCTCCCGCCCAAATCCATTGGGCCGATCATGCCGATGAAGCCAAATGCCGGACGCTTAGCGGGCAGATTTCGCGGTGGGACCATGTTTCCAGGATTGATGTTCAAGCCGGGCCAGGGCGGCTCCCTGCCGTTGATCGGCCGTCGGCGTTTCGCCGTGGGGGCCTTCGGCAAGCGCTTCCAGCCGCCCAAGATCTATGGCCAGTTCGGTCCGCTCGAAGTGCGGCTTGCCCGCAAGAACAGCGAGATCAGGCGCGCGCAGCGGCTCCGCTACCAAGTGTTCTACGAGGAGATGTCGGCCACGCCCGGCGCGCTCGCCATCCTGTCGCGACGCGACGAGGACGAGTTCGACCCGATCTTCGACCATCTGCTGGTGATCGACCGCGGCGACGCCAATGACGGGCGGCGCTGGCGGCGCTCGAAGGTGGTCGGCACCTATCGCATGCTTCGCCATGAGGTCGCCGACCTCCATGACGGGTTCTATACCCAGGGCGAATACGATATTTCGGCTCTGCTCCGAGCGAAGCCTGAATGCAAGTTCATGGAGCTTGGCCGCTCTTGCGTGCTCAAGCCCTATCGCAACAAGCGCACGCTCGAATTGCTCTGGCAGGGCGTGTGGTCCTATGTCCGCGAGCACAACGCCGACGTGATGATCGGCTGCGCGAGCTTCGAAGGCACCGATCCATCGGTGCATGCCGAGGCGCTGAGCTTCCTGCATCACACCGCGCTGGCGCCGGAAGATTGGCGCGTCAGGGCGCATGAGCATCTGCGCGTCGACATGAACATGATGCCGCGCGAGGCAATCAACTCCCGCGCGGCGATGAAGGCGCTGCCGCCCCTGATCAAGGGCTATTTGCGGGTGGGCGCCTATGTCGGCGACGGCGCCGTGATCGATCACCAGTTCGGCACCACCGACGTGTTCGTCATCATGCCGGTCAAGGCGATCAACACGCGCTACTTCAACCATTTCGGCGCTCCCGACGAGTTCGCCGCGACCGCTCCGGCGGAGTTTGCCCCGCTTAACTAAATCAGCATGCGGTTTGACGTGGCCCCGGGGCGCTCCTAAGTTCGCCTTATCATGCGTCATGCCGATCCCAATGAGGCGCGGGCGGCGGCCGAAGCCGCACTCGGGCTCCGCCAGCTCAACGAACGCTCGCGCGAGATCTTCAAGCACATCGTCGAGAGCTATCTCGCGACCGGCGAGCCGGTCGGCTCGCGCAACTTGAGCCGCGCTCTGCCGATGACGCTGTCGCCGGCCTCGGTGCGCAACGTCATGTCGGACCTCGAAAGCCTCGGCCTGATCTACGCGCCACATACCAGCGCGGGCAGGCTGCCGACGCAGACCGGCTTGCGCCTGTTCATCGACGGCTTGCTGGAGATCGGCGACATCAGCGGCGACGAGCGCAGCCAGATCGAGAGCCGCATCGCCGGGAGCGGCCGGCGCCGCGCCATCGAGGAGCTGCTCGGCGAGGCCGGCGAGATGCTGTCGGGACTGTCGCGCTGCGCCGGCGTGGTGCTGGTGGAGAAGCAGAGCAAGCGGCTGAAGCAGGTCGAGTTCGTCAATCTCGGACCGGGGCGCGCGCTTGCCGTGCTGGTCGGCGAGGACGGCGATGTGGAGAACCGCATCATCACGCTGCCCGAAGGCCTGCCGCTCGCCTCGCTGCAAGAGGCCTCGAACTACGTCAATGCCCGCATCGGCGGGCTCACCCTCGCCGAGGCGCGCTCCCGCATCGAGAAGGAGATCGACGAGCGGCGCGCCCAACTCGATGCGCTGACCGCGCGCGTCGTCACCGAGGGCCTCGCCACCTGGTCGGGCGACGGCGACGACCGCAAGAGCCTGATCGTTTGCGGTCGCGCGCATCTCCTCGAAGACGTGCGCGCCATGGAGGATCTCGAGCGGGTGCGGCTCCTGTTCGAGGATCTCGACACCAAGACCGATTTGATTCAACTGCTCGGCCTGGCCGAGGGCGCCGAAGGGGTGCGCATCTTCATCGGCTCGGAGAACAAGCTGTTCTCGCTGTCGGGCTCGGCCTTGATCGTTTCGCCGTTCGAGGACAGCGAGCAGAAAATCGTTGGTGTGCTTGGCGTGATCGGCCCGACGCGCCTCAATTACGCGCGCATCATCCCCATGGTCGACTATACGGCGAGGTTGCTCGGGCGCCTCGTCCCTTGATTTTTTTCGGCTTACGGTCGATATCCCCGGTTACTTCCCACGTGCAACGTTTCGCCGAGGCTGCCCATGCCCGACGACAAGACCGATCCCACCGAGCCGATCGAGGATCAGGCCAAACCCGCCGACGCCCTGAAGGCGGAGGCGCAGGATGCCGACACCGACCCAAGCCGCAAGCTTGGCGCCGATCTCGACGCATTGCTGGTCGAGAATGCCGAGATGCGCGACCGGCTGTTGCGCACCCTCGCCGACATGGAGAATTTGCGCCGCCGCACCGAGCGGGAGAAGGCCGACACGGCGCGCTACGCCATCACCAATTTCGCCCGCGACGTGCTCACCGTCGGCGACAATCTCAAGCGCACCATCGATCACGTGCCGGCCGCGGCGGCGGCGGAAGACCCGGCGCTGAAAAGCTTCCTCGAAGGCGTCGAGCTGACCGAGCGCGAGCTCTTGAACGTGCTCGAGCGCCACGGCGTCACCCGCATCGAGCCGCTCGGACAGCGCTTCGACCCGAACTGTCACCAGGCCATGTACGAGGTGCAGAACGCCGACGTGCCGGAGGGCACGGTGGTCGATGTGATGCAGTCCGGCTATGCGATCGGCGATCGCTGCCTTAGGCCGGCTCTGGTCGCGGTGGCCAAAGGCGGGGCGAAGCAGCCCAAGCCGCAAGGCGATGCCGCGGCGGCGCGCAAAGCCGCCAATGACGATTTCCCGGAAGGCGGACGGCCCGACTGAGTTAGCTGCGGCTATGGCTTGGTCACGCGCCGCAGCGTCAGATTGAATCTCCCGCCTTCGGCGAGAAGGTCCGACGTGCGGCTCAAGATGCGGTCGATGCCGTGATAGGCCAGCCGATCCTCGCCGCCCAGCACCACCACATCGCCCGACTTGAGCTCGAATTTTTGCGTCGGGTCTTTGCGCGAGCGCCCGCCGACGCGGAAGATCCCGGTATCGCCGAGCGAGACCGAGAGCACGGGAGCCGCGAAATCCTCCTCGTCTTTATCCTGGTGCAGCCCCATCTTGGCGCTGCCCGCATAATAATTGACGAGGCAGGCTTGCGGCGGCGCGGGGTAGCGGGCGAGCTCATTCCACAGATCGAGCAACATTCCCGGGATCGGCGGCCAGGGCTTGCCGGTCTCCGGGTGGGTCGGCTGATAACGATAGCCGCGCTGCTTGTCGGTCACCCAGCCGAGCGGCCCGCAATTCGTCATGCGTACCGACATCGGCTTGCCCGAGCGAGGCATGGTCGGCGTGAATAGCGGCGCTTGCGCGATGAGGCGCCTGATCTCGGCCAAAAGCGCTGCCTGCGCGGCCGCATCGAGGCTTCCCGGAAAATAATTCATGCCACCTTTGTTCCACCTCAAGCCTGCCTTACGTTCTGCCATATAGCGAGAGCGGCGGCGAATAAGGAGACGGGCCGGTGGCGGCAAAAGCGGAGAAAGCCAATCCCGATGGTTATGTGCATGCCCGCGACGTGAACGAGTATCAGCGCCTGCGCGACCAGGCGCTGATGTGGCAGCGGGCCACCGAGGAGGTGCTCGACCGCGCCGGCCTCAAGCCGGGCATGAGCTGCCTCGACGTTGGCTCAGGCCCGGGCGCGGTGATGCGATCGATGGCAAATCGCGTCGGACCGCAGGGGCGGGTCACCGGCATCGAGATCGACGGCAAGCTCGGGCGTCAGGCGCTCGCCGATCTCAGGGCGCAAGGCGGGGCTCAGTTCGAGCTGATCGAGGCCGATATGCTCAAGCTCGACAGCCCGTCCGGCGCGCCCTTCGATCTCACCTACTGCCGGCTGTTCCTCATGCATATGCAGGACCCGGTGGCGGCGCTCGAGAAGATGTTGTTCTGGACCAAGCCGGGCGGCGTGGTGGTGGCGCAGGAGTTCGATTTCGGCGCCATCGCGGTGGAGCCGCTCTGCCCCGCCATGGCCGAGTTCAATCGCCTGTTCGAGGGCGTGTTCAGGGGATACGGCCGAAACTTGCGGGCAGGACGGCAATTGCCCGCCCAGTTCGAGGCGGCCGGTCTCGGGCTGCCGGACGGCACCCTGGCGGAAGCGAAATACCTGCCGCTTGCCGACATGGCGCCAATGTTGATCGGCGTTTACCAAGGGCTGTTCGCCTCTGCCGCCGAATTGGGCATCGCCGAGACGACGCGCGCGGAAGCCTTCAAGGCGGACATTGCGGAGGCCGCCTCTGACGGGCGCTATTACTGCCTCACCCCCATCCTGATCGGCGCCTGGAAGCGCGTCGCGTGACAGAAGCGTCACGGACGCCGCCGTCGTACCGCTTCTCCTTGCGGGCCATAGGGTTGCCTCCTATATAACCGCGGAACCCCCGCCGGATGAGTCGGCGGGCGCGCCGAATGTGGGGACCGACGTCACGCCTCGCGCTGCATTGCCGGGTGCCAGTCATGGGCCCGGACGGTCTGCCAGAAAGAGAGGTCTGTAATGGCGAAAGTGATCGGTATCGATCTCGGCACTACCAATTCCTGCGTCGCCGTGATGGAGGGGAAGAACCCCAAGGTCATCGAGAATGCCGAAGGCATGCGCACGACGCCCTCGATGGTCGCCTTCACCGATGACGGGGAAGTCATCGTCGGCCTCCCGGCCAAGCGACAAGCCGTCACCAATCCCGAGAACACGTTCTTCGCCATCAAGCGCCTGATCGGCCGCCGCTACGAAGACCCGATGGTCGAGAAGGACAAGAAGCTCGTTCCCTACAAGATCGTCAAAGCCAGCAACGGCGACGCCTGGGTCGAGTCCCACGGCAAGCAATATTCGCCCTCGCAGATTTCCGCCTTCATCCTGCAAAAGATGAAGGAGACCGCCGAAGCCTATCTCGGCCAGAAGGTCGAGCAGGCGGTCATCACCGTCCCCGCTTATTTCAACGACGCGCAGCGCCAAGCCACCAAGGACGCCGGCAAGATCGCCGGCCTCGAAGTGTTGCGCATCATCAACGAGCCGACCGCGGCCGCTCTCGCCTACGGGCTGGAGAAGAAGGAGGGCAAGACCATCTCGGTCTATGACCTCGGCGGCGGCACCTTCGACATCTCGGTGCTCGAGATCGGCGACGGCGTGTTCGAGGTGAAGTCGACCAACGGCGACACCTTCCTCGGCGGCGAGGACTTCGACATGCGCATCGTCGATTACCTCGCCAACGAATTCAAGAAAGAGAGCGGCATCGACCTGCGCGGCGACAAGCTGGCGCTGCAGCGCCTGAAAGAGGCGGCGGAAAAAGCGAAGATCGAGCTCTCCTCGACGACGCAGACCGAGATCAACCTGCCCTTCATCACCGCCGACAAGTCCGGCCCGAAGCATCTCACCATGAAGCTCACGCGCGCCAAGCTCGAGAGCCTGGTGGACGATCTCATCCAGAAGACCATCGGCCCCTGCGCCAACGCGCTGAAGGACGCCGGGCTGAAGGCCGCCGAGATCGAGGAAGTCGTGCTCGTCGGCGGCATGACGCGCATGCCGAAAGTGGTCGAGACGGTGAAGACCTTCTTCGGCCGCGAGCCGCATAAGGGCGTCAACCCGGACGAGGTGGTTGCCATCGGCGCCGCCATCCAGGCCGGCGTGCTGCAAGGCGACGTCAAGGACGTGCTGCTGCTCGACGTGACCCCGCTCTCGCTCGGCATCGAGACGCTGGGCGGCGTGTTCACCCGGTTGATCGACCGCAACACCACGATCCCCACCAAGAAGAGCCAGGTGTTCTCCACCGCCGAAGACAATCAGAACGCCGTCACCATCCGCGTCTTCCAAGGCGAGCGCGAGATGGCGGCTGACAACAAGATGCTCGGACAGTTCGATCTCGTCGGCATTCCGCCGGCCCCGCGCGGCGTGCCGCAGATCGAGGTGACCTTCGACATCGACGCCAACGGCATCGTCAACGTCTCGGCCACCGATAAGGCCACCGGCAAGGAGCAGTCGATCCGCATCCAGGCATCCGGCGGTCTCACCGACGCCGACATCAACCGCATGGTCAAAGAGGCCGAGAGCCACGCCGAGGAAGACAAGAAGCGGCGCGAGCTGGTCGAGATCAAGAATCAGGGCGAGGCGCTGGTGCATTCGACCGAGCGCATGCTGAAGGACTTCGGCGACAAGGTCCCCGCCGGCGACAAGGCACTGGTGGAGACCGCGGTCAGCGATCTGAAGACCGCGCTCCAGGGCGAGGACAAGGACGCGATCAAGCAGAAGACCGACGCGCTCGCGCAGACCTCGATGAAGCTTGGCGAGGCCATGTATCAGGCGAGCCAAGGCCAGGCCGGAGCGGCAAGCGGTGGACCGTCCGCCGATGCCGGACCCGACGACAAGGTGGTCGATGTCGACTTCGAAGAAGTCAAGGACGACGACAGCAAGAAGTCGGCCTAAGACACGTGCATGGCATTGGCGCCGGGCGATCAGCCCGGCGCCGGCCCAACACAAGAGGCTTAAGCGCCGCCATGCGACGGCGGTATAAAGGGCCGAGGGGCGATGGCAAAACGATGCTACTACGACGTACTTGGCGTAAGTCGCGGCGCTCGCGACAGCGAGGTCAAGGCCGCCTTCCGCAATCTCGCCAAGGAATGCCATCCCGACCGCTGCAACGGCGATCCGAACGCCGAGACCCGCTTCAAGGAACTCAATGAGGCCTACGAGGCGCTGAAGGACCCGCAGCGCCGCGCGGCCTATGACCGCTTCGGCCACGCCGCGTTCGATCCCGCACTCGGGGGCGGGGCGGGCGGCGCGGGGTTCGGCGCCGATTTCTCGGCCTCGATGTCGGCGATGTTCGACGATCTGTTCGGCGAGTTCATGGGCCAGCGCCGCCCGCGCCAGCGGTCGGGGCGCGAGCGCGGCGCCGACCTCCGCTACAACATGGAGATCACGCTGTTCGAGGCCTATCAGGGCAAGACTGCGCAGATCCGCGTGCCGACATCCGTCACTTGCGAAAGCTGCTCGGGCTCGGGCGCCAAGGTCGGTACCTCGCCGACGTCGTGCCGCACCTGCGGCGGCATCGGCAAGGTGCGTGCGACGCAAGGCTTCTTCACCATCGAGCGCACCTGTCCGTCGTGCCAGGGACGCGGCGAGACCATCGAGACGCCTTGCCCGTCCTGCAACGGCGCGGGCCGCGTCACGCGCGAGCGGACGCTGTCGGTCACCATCCCCATCGGCGTCGAGGACGGCACGCGCATCAGGCTCGCCGGCGAAGGCGAGGCGGGATTGCGCGGCGGGCCTCCCGGCGACCTCTACATCTTCCTCTCGATCAAGCCGCATGAGTTCTTCCAGCGCGACGGCGCGGACCTGTTCTGCCGCGTGCCGATCGTCATGACCACCGCGGCGCTCGGCGGCCAGATCGAGGTGCCGACCATCGACGGCGGCAGGACGCGGGTGAAAATCCCGGAAGGCACCGAGAGCGGCAAGCAGTTCCGCCTCAAGGCCAAGGGCATGCCGGTGCTGCGCTCCAAGCAGCAGGGCGACCTTTACATCCAGGTCGAGGTCGAGACGCCGAAGAACCTCTCGCGCAAGCAGCGCGACCTGCTCAAGGCCTTCGAGGACGCCTCGAACCCGAGCACGAGCCCCGCCTCGACCGGCTTCTTCGCGCGGGTCAAGGAATTCTTCGAAGGCATCGGCGAGTAGCTTCTGGTCCACGGTTGTGGACTTGCAGGCGCCCCAATCGCCTGTAAGCTCATCGCCTCATGGCCAAGCAAACCGCGACCCAGCCAGCCAAGCCTCGCGCTCATGCGCCGCAATGGCGGGTGGCGGCGATCGATGTTGCGCGCATAGCAGCCGTCGTGGCGGCGGTCGTTGCGTTGGTTACGCTGCTATGGTTCGCGCGCACCGCGCTGTTGCTCCTCTTTGCCGGCATCCTCCTCGCCGTGCTGCTCGACGGCATGTCCCGTCCCGTGATGCGCTGGACCGGCCTGCCGAAACCCGCGGCACTTTCTCTCGTCGTGCTTTGCGTCGGCCTGTTTTTCGCGCTCGTGGCTTGGAGCGCCGGGCCGGTGCTGATCGAGCAACTCGAGGAGCTGGGCCGCAATCTTACCCAGACCATTACCAGCGTCGGGCAAGAGGCCGCGAACCAGGCCGGCGAGAGCGGCATGCTGCGCAATTTCGACTGGTCGGAACTGATCGGATTGCTTCCAAGCCCGCTCGGCATCGCCAGCGGCGCCACCGCGGTGGCGACGACCGTGCTCGGCGCGGTCACCTCGGTTCTGATCGTGATCTTCTTCGGCGTGTATTTTTCGCTCACGCCCGAACTCTATGTGAATCTCGTGCTGCGATTTGCGCCGGTCGAGCGGCGTGACGAATTTCGCGCCGTGCTCGACGAGATCGGCATCGTGCTGCACAAATGGCTGCGCGGTCAGTTGCTGGCGATGGCGATCGTCGGGGCGCTCACCTATTTCGGACTTCTCATTCTCGACATGCCGCTCGCCTTCGCGCTGGCGCTGCTGCTCGGAATGTTCGAGTTCATCCCCTATATCGGCCCCATCCTCGGCGCCGCGCCCATGTTGCTCGTGGGGGCTGGACAGGGCGCGGAGGTTTTCCTGTGGGTCGCCGGCCTCTATCTCGTCGTGCAGCTGCTGGAAAGCTACGTGCTCACGCCGCTGATCCAATCCAGGGCGGTGTCATTGCCGCCGGCCGTTGTGATATTCAGCCAGCTGGTATTTGGCGCCATGTTCGGCGTGCTTGGTCTTGCGCTGGCCACGCCGCTCGTGGCGGCCGCGTCGGTGCCACTCCGGCGCTATCTGGGGGCAGACATAAGATCATGACCCGTCTCTTGTTCTTCGCCGGCAGCACGCGGGAAGGCTCGTTCAACAGGAAGCTCGCCTCGCTCGCCCGCCACATCGCCGAGGCGAACGGCATCGAGGCGGTGCAGGTCGACCTCAAGGATTATCCGATGCCGCTCTATAACGGCGACCTCGACGCCAAGGAGGGGCCGCCGGAGCGGGCGCGCGCCTTCAAGGCTCTGCTCAGCGAGTATCAAGGCGTGTTCATCGCCAGCCCCGAATATAATTCCTCGATCACGCCGCTGTTGAAGAACACGCTCGATTGGGTGACGCGGGTCAGGGCCAAGGGCGAGACCGGACTCGAAGTCTTCCAATCGCGCGTGTTCGCCATCTCGGGCGCCTCGCCCGGCTATTACGGGGCGATGCGGAGCCTGCTGCATCTCCGCCAGATCCTCGAGGTCGGCATCGGCGCCAGCGTCATCCCGCAGCAAATCGCCGTGCCGCGCGCGATGGACGCGTTCGAGGCCGACGGCAGCCTCAAGGACCAAGCGCAGCAAAAACTCTGCACCGACGTAGTCGAAGCTCTCGCCATCGCCGCCAAGAGGTTTATCGTGCCATGACGCTCCCTCGCGACAGACTCATCGTGGCGCTCGACGTGGCGAACGTCGAAGAGGCCAAGGCTCTCATCGAGGCGCTCGGCGACAGCGTCGGCGTCTACAAGATCGGGCTCGAGCTGTTGTTCTCGGGCGGATTTGCCCTGGCGCAGGAGCTGGCGCGCCGAGAATGCCCCGTGTTCGTCGATGCCAAGCTGCTCGACATCGAGACGACGGTTGAGCGCGCGACGGCCGCGATCGCCCGCATGGACGTCGCGTTTCTCACCGTGCATGCGCTCGACAAGAAGACGCTTGCCGCCGCCGTGCGCGGCAGGGGCGAGAGCCCGCTCAAGCTGCTCGGCATCACCGTGCTGACCAATCTCGCGGCCGCCGATCTCGTCGAGCAGGGCTGCGACCATCCGCTTGCCGAGCTTGTGCTGCATCGGGCCAAGCTCGCCAAGGAAGCGGGCTTCGACGGCGTGATCGCCTCGGGCCATGAGGCGGCGAAAATCCGCGATGCCGTGGGACCCGATTTCCTCATCGTCACGCCGGGGGTCAGGCCGCAAGGGACGGACGCCCAAGATCAGACGCGCGCGGTGACGCCCCAGAGCGCGATCGAAGCCGGCGCCGACTATCTCGTGGTCGGGCGGCCCATCACGCGCGCGGCCGACCCGCGCGCTGCCGCGGACGCCATCGTGGCGGAGATCGACGCCGCTCTATCGCGCTAGTTCGCCGACCCGCGCCTCGATCGACCGCGCGAGCGTCTCGGCGTCGCCCTCGATCAAGATCTGCTTGATGCGCGACTTGCCGCCTTGCGCCACCGACACGGAGGACGGCGGCACTTTCAGCCAATGGGCGATCAGCTGCTCAAGCGCTGCATTGGCGCGGCCGTCCTCGGGCACGGCGCGCACCCGCGCCTTCAGCACCGCCTCGCCACCGAAGACCTCGATGCCGACGACCGCGTCGCGCGATGATTTCGGCGTCAGCCGCACCTTCAGCATGACGCCGTCGCTGACGCGGCGAATATCGAGCGCAAGCCGCGTCTCGCTCAAAGAGTCGGCTGAGGTTGGACCGCCGGCAGGATCCAGCCGAGCAGCACCACGTCGCGGATGAACAGCATGAACAGGATCAAGATCACCGGCGAGATGTCGATGCCGCCGAGATTGGGGATGATGCTCCTGATCGGGCGCAGCGCCGGCTCGGTCAGCCGATACAGCGTCTCGGCGACCGAATAGACGAAGCGGTTCTGGGTATTGACCACGTTGAAGGCGATCAGCCAGCTCAAGATCGCGCTGGCGATGACCACCCAGATATAGAGGTCGATGACGAGAACGAGGAAACCAATCAAAGGCACCATCAAAGACCTCCTGGGCTAAGCCGGGACATGTAACGGAGAGGCGGCGAGGAGGGCAAGCCTTCCCTCCCTTTGGCAACGGGGAGGGGCATAATGGGGGTCGGAGAAGGGCGGCTCCGGGGCGCTCGCTTGACAGGCCTGAAGGGCAATCCCTAAATGCCCCTCACTTGGGGCCGTAGCTCAGTTGGGAGAGCGCAGCAATCGCACTGCTGAGGTCGTCGGTTCGATCCCGTCCGGCTCCACCAAATCACCCGACAACGCGAGTGTAGACGCGCGGCGGAATGACGCCGCGCGCTGAACGCCGCGCAAGGCACGGAAGCTAGCTAGTCGGTCGGCTTGCCGAGGCTGCCCTTGTTCGCCTCGAGGACCTTCACCAGGATCTCGAGCTCCTCGTTGCTCGCCAAGCGAGCCGAAACCTCGAGCGCGCCGGGCACCAGCGAGACGCGATAGCCGGTCGCCGTCGCTCCATTGGTCGTTCCCGCCGCGCTTTCCTTAGCCATCGTCGTGTCGCTCATAGTCTTTGCCCTTCGCGAAGCCATCCCGGAAGGGTGGGCGACTATGGTTAACAAAGCGTTTTTGTGTCAGGCGGCGAGGCTGGGACCGTCGCCGGAGGCCGGCTTGGCTGGCGCGCGGCCATCGGCGGCTTTCGGCGCGCTCGCCTCGCCCGGCATTTGCAGATTGCCCTCGGCGTCACGCACCCTGAACAGCCAGCCCATGAAGGGCACGAGAGCGAAGTCGGGCGCGAAGCGCCGGGCGAACACGCTCAAGCGGTTGAACCAGCCGGGGACGATCACCTTCTTGCCGCGCTTGAAACCGCGATAGCCAATGCGCGCGACATCCTCCGGCGCCATCACCGGGAACAGCTGCACATAGCGCGAATGCTCGGCGCCGGCCTTGGCGTGCATCGAAGTGGTGGTCGCGCCGGGCGCGAGCGCCGAGACGCGCACGTCCGTGCCCATCGTCTCGTAGGCGAGCGCGCGGGTGAAGGAGAGCACGAACGCCTTGGCGGCGGCGTAGGTCGCTTGGTAGGGCACCGGCATGAAGCCTTCGACCGAGGCGACGTTGAGCACGCCGCCGCGCTTGCGCGCGAGCATGCCCGGCAGGAAGCGGCGCGTCAGATCCACGACCGCCCGCACGTCGAGATCGACGATCTGCCTGAGCTTTGCCGGATCGGCGTCCTGGAAGAAACCGGCGGTCATCAGCGCGGCGTTGTTGACGAGGATATCGGCGTAAAGGCCGAAGCGCCGCAGCGCGGTCTCCAAATCGGCGCCAGCCTCTTGCGTGCCGAGATCGCAGGCGAACACCTTGACGCCGCCGCCATGCGTCTCGGCCAGCGCGCGCGCCGTGGCGGCGAGCTTGGTTTCATCCCGGGCGACCAGGACGAGGGTATGCCCGTCGCGGGCGAACTCGTCCGCCAACGCCTTGCCGATGCCTTGCGTCGCTCCGGTAATGACGACGGCAGGCGCCAACGGCTCCGTCTTTTTGCGGGTATCGTTCATGTTCGATCGAGACTGTTACAAAAGTCGCAAGGATTGCTGCGAAAAGGTTCGTGGCGAGGGCTGGGAAGTCCAGGGACCCACAATGTAGAATAGCCAACGCGCTTGTCGGGCGCGAGTGCCATCGTCCTTCCGGAAAGCCTTTCCATGGCCCCAAAATCCAGTTTGCGTCTCCTGCTCCTGCTGTCTCTCATTCTGTTATGGCACCAAGGTGCCGCAAATGCGGCGCCGAGCCTCGCCGAGGCCATCAAAGCGGCCGACGCGAAATATCTCCAGGCCCCAGATGTCGAAGGCCAAGACGATGCCCCGAAGATCGAGGCCGGCAGCGGCGAGGATGACGACGAGGACGAAGGCGATCCGGTGCCGCAGGAGATCTCGCAAGGCGCGGTAAAGGCCGTGCTGAGCTACACGGAAGAGAAGACCGAGGACGGCGACACCATGCGCGCGCCGGTCGTGGTCGTGTTCGCCAATGACAAGGAGATCGCCAAGCTCGAAGGCGATGCCGGCTTCGGCAGCCCGCCGGTGAGCGTGCAGATCGCCGAGATCGATCCCGGCAATTCACAGCCCGAGGTCGTGGTGTCGTTCTACACCGGAGGCGCGCATTGCTGCTCCGACACGAGCGTCATCACGGCCAACAAGGATGCAACCGCGTGGCAGCAAGTCGATGTCGGCGAGTTCGACGGCGGCCCGATGCTGGCGACCGATCTCAACGGCGATGGGCGCTACGAGTTCAGGACGCGCGATAACGCCTTCCTCTATGCCTTCGCCTGCTATGCCTGCTCGGAGGCGCCGCTCGAGCTGCTCACCGTCGAGAACGGCGCGGTCAAGACCATCACCACCGAGCCGGCCTTCAAGCCGGCGCATGCGGCCTATCTCAAGACCATGATCGCGAACGTGCCGGAGGAAGACGTAAACGGGTTCCTCGCCGGCTATGTCGGCGAGAAGATCCTGCTCGGCGAGGGCAAGCAGGCCTGGGATCTGATGCTCAACCATTACGACAAAGCCTCGGATTGGGGGCTCGAGAGTTGCGATCAACCGCTCAACGACGACGGCGAGTGCCCCGGGCAGGAGATCAAGCTGACCTTCCCGGACGCACTCGAACGCATGCTTAAGGAAAATGGCT
>CAWFNK010000021.1:0-88989 GCA_963817175.1 uncultured Alphaproteobacteria bacterium | reverse complement strand
CAACCGGCCAGGTGGCCGAGGCTTAAGCCGGATAGCAAGGTTCAAAAGAGATGGCCGAAACTGGCAAGAGGAAGACGATCGTCGTCGAGCAGATCGGGAGCCCGATCCGGCGCCCCGCCGTGCAGCGCGCGACGCTGATCGGGCTTGGCCTCAACAAGATGCATAAGCGGCGGACGCTGATCGACAGCCCGCAAGTGCGCGGCATGGTCGCCAAGATCAGTCATCTCGTGCGCATTGTCGAAGACGAGCCGAAGGCTTAGGGACACGAAATCATGCGACTGAACGAGATCAGGGACAGGCCGGGCGCGACCCATGCCAAGAAGCGGCTCGGGCGCGGCATCGGCTCGGGGCTGGGCAAGACCTCGGGTAAGGGCGTCAAGGGCCAGAAGGCGCGCTCCGGCGTCGCCATCAAGGGCTTCGAAGGCGGCCAGATGCCGCTGCATCGGCGCCTGCCGAAGCGCGGCTTCAACAACATCTTCGCCAAGAAGTTCAACGAGCTCAATCTCGGCCGCATCCAGGCCGCCGTGGATTCGGGCCGGCTGGACGGCAAGAAGCCGATCACCGTCGAAGCGCTCAGGGAAGCGGGGCTGATCCGCCGCGCCAAGGACGGCGTGCGCCTGCTCGGCCATGGCGAGATCACCGGCAAGCTTGCCTTCGAGGTCACCGGCGCCTCTGTCGAGCGCGATCAAGGCGGTCGAGGCCAAAGGCGGCACGGTCACGCTGAAATCGATCACCGGCCGGGAGAAGCCCGCCGCCGACAAGATCAAGGCCGACAAGCGCGCCGCTAAGCGCGTGGCGAAAGCCGCTCCAAAGGGCGGCAAGAAGGCCAAGGGCGAGGCAGAGGCCGAGGGCGCCCCCGCCGAGGCTCAAGCCGAGGCGCCGAAAGCCGCCAAGGCAAAGCCCGAGGCGGACGCCGAGGCGCCCAAGAAGGCGAAGGCCGAGTCGAAGGACAAGCCGGCCAAGAAGGACAAGTCCGAGTAACGTCTTGGGCGGCTCCATGCCGCCTGACGCTGCTCGTCAAGAGAAGAGAGCGCCTCGATGGTCTCCGCCGCAGAACAGCTCGTCTCCAATCTCAATTTCGCGGCCTTCGCCAAGGCCGACGAGCTGAAGAAGCGCATCTGGTTCACGCTCGGCGCGCTGCTGATCTATCGGCTCGGCACCTATATCCCGATCCCCGGCATCAACCCGCAGGCCCTTGCCGACGTGTTCCGGCAGAACCAGTCCGGCATTCTCGGCATGTTCAACATGTTCTCGGGCGGCGCGGTCGGGCGCATGGCGATCTTCGCGCTCAACATCATGCCGTATATCTCGGCGTCGATCATCATCCAGCTGCTCACCACCGTCTCGCCGCATCTCGAGCAGCTGAAGAAGGAAGGCGAGCAGGGGCGCCGGCAGATCAACCAATATACGCGCTACGGCACGGTGCTGCTTGCCACGCTGCAAGGCTACGGCATCGCCATCGGTCTCGAGGGCGCTGGCACTATCGTGCTCGATCCCGGCTGGTTCTTCCGCATCACCACCGTCATCACGCTGGTCGGCGGCACCATGTTCCTGATGTGGCTCGGCGAGCAGATCACGGCGCGCGGCGTCGGCAACGGCATCTCGCTGATCATTTTCGCCGGCATTATCGCCGAGTTGCCATCGGCTCTGGTCGGCACACTCGAACTCGGCCGGCAGGGCGCGCTCTCCACCCCGCTGATCATCGGTCTGCTGCTCATGGCGATCGTCGTGATCGCCGTCATCGTCTTTATGGAGAGAGCGCAGCGGCGGCTCTTGGTGCAATACCCGAAGCGACAGGTGGGCAACCGCATGTTCCAGGGCGATGCCTCGCATCTGCCGCTCAAGCTGAACAGCGCCGGCGTGATCCCGCCGATCTTTGCCTCGTCGCTGCTGCTTGTTGCCGATCACGGTGGCGAATTTCTCCGCCGGGCAAGGGCCGGAATGGCTCAACACCATCACCGCCATGCTCGGACGCGGCGCGCCACTGCACATCATCATCTATATCGCGCTGATCGTGTTCTTCGCCTTCTTCTACACGGCGGTGGTGTTCAATCCGAAGGACACGGCCGACAACCTGAAGAAATATGGCGGCTTCCTGCCCGGCATCAGGCCCGGCGAGCGCACGGCGGAATATATCGACTATGTGCTCACCAGGATCACGGTGGTCGGCGCCATCTATCTCGCCGCCGTCTGCGTGCTGCCGGAGATCCTCATCTCCTATGCCGGCGTGCCGTTCTATTTCGGCGGCACCTCGCTGCTCATCGTGGTGAGCGTCACCATGGATACCGTCGCCCAGATCCAGAGCCATCTGCTCGCCCATCAATATGAGGGCCTGATCAAGCGGTCGCGTCTCAGAGGAGCGCGTCGGAGATGAACCTGGTCCTGCTCGGGCCTCCCGGCGCGGGCAAGGGAACCCAGGCGAAGCTCTTGGAAGACTCCCGGTCGCTGGTCAAGCTTTCCACCGGAGACATGCTGCGGGCGGCCGTCGCCGCCGGCACCGAGCTCGGGCGCAAGGCCGGCGAGATCATGGAGCGCGGCGAACTCGTGCCCGACGATCTCGTCATCAAGCTGATCGCCGAGCGCATGGACCAGGGCGGCCGTGGCGAAGGCTATATCCTCGACGGCTTCCCGCGCACCATCGCCCAGGCCGAGGCGCTCGACCTCCTGCTCAAGGAGCGCGGCAAGACGCTCGACCGCGTGATCGTGATGGAAGTCGACGACGATGCCCTGGTCGAGCGGATCGCCGGGCGTTTCGCCTGCGCCGATTGCGGCGAGGGCTATCACGACCTCTACAAGCTGCCGAAGGTCAAGGGGGTCTGCGACCGCTGCGGGAGCACCCAGTTCGTGCGGCGGAAGGACGACAATGAGGAGGTGGTGCGGGCCAGGCTCAAGGCCTACCACGCCCAGACCGAGCCCCTGATCGACTATTACCGGCGGCAGGGAAAGGTCAGCGCGGTCGACGGCATGGCCGATATTCCGACGGTGGCCTGGGAAATTGGAGAGGCATTGGGAGGCAAAGGCGAAAAAAAGGCGGAAGACCAGGCCAAGACGCGAGGTTGACCTTGTCAAGCGGAATCGCTAAATAAGCCACGCTACATGGAAATATGGACTGACCGATCCCGGGGGTAGAGCCTGTCCGCGGTCGTTCTTGTTGTGTTCCGATGGGTAATCCGGTTTTAATTTCAGCACGTTAGCCGTGCGCGAGGAGACGACTACGTGGCCCGAATTGCAGGCGTGAACATCCCGACCAACAAAAGGGTCGAGGTGGCTCTCACTTATATCCATGGCATCGGCGATAGTTTTGCCAAACAGATCTGCGCCAAGGTGGCGATCCCCCCGGAGCGGCGGGTGAGCCAATTGACCGAGTCGGAGATCAGCCAGATCCGCGAGGTCATCGACCACGACTATATGGTCGAGGGCGACCTTCGGCGCGACGTCGCCATGAACATCAAGCGGTTGATGGACCTCGGCTGTTACCGGGGTTTGCGCCATCGCCGCGGATTGCCGGTGCGCGGTCAGAGGACCCATACCAATGCGCGCACACGGAAAGGTCCGGCCAAGCCGATCGCCGGCAAGAAGAAATAGGCAAGTCAGAAGCGCGTGGCCGGGCTTATCGCCCCAGGGCCGGCGTCAACTCGGAAATGCGGGATTAGAGCATGGCCAAGGACAAAGCGCGGGTTCGTCGCCGCGAGAAGAAGAACATCACGTCGGGCGTCGCCCACGTGCATGCGAGCTTCAACAACACGATGATCACCATCACCGACGCGCAAGGCAACGCCATCTCCTGGTCGTCGTCCGGCGCGATGGGCTTCAAGGGATCGCGTAAATCCACGCCCTATGCCGCGCAGGTCGCCGCCGAGGATGCCGGCAAGAAGGCGATGGACCACGGCATGAAGAATTTAGAGATCGAGGTGAGGGGACCTGGATCGGGACGCGAGTTGGCGCTCAGGGCTCTCCAGGCCGCCGGCTTCAACATCATCTCGATCCGCGACGTGACGCCGATTCCGCATAACGGCTGCCGGCCCCGCAAGCGCCGGCGCGTCTAAACAGAAAGGCAAGTCACCCGCACATGTTGCACGAGGATTCTCGGAAGCTGGGGCAGGCCGCCCCGCTCATGGACCAAGAAAGGGCTTCACCGGTGCTCCAGAAGAACTGGCAAGATCTCATCAAGCCCACCAAGCTCAATGTCAATTCGGGCCGCGACCCGAACCGTTTTGCCACGGTCGTGGCCGAGCCGCTTGAGCGCGGCTTCGGGCTGACGCTCGGCAACGCGCTTCGCCGCGTGCTGTTGTCGTCGCTGCAAGGCGCCGCCATCACGTCGGTGCATATCGATGGCGTGCTGCACGAGTTCTCATCGATCCCGGGCGTGCGCGAGGACGTGACCGACATCGTCCTCAACATCAAGGAAATCGCGCTCAGGCAGCATGCCGACGGCATCAAGCGCATGGTGCTGAAGAAAGAAGGCCCGGGCGTGGCGCGCGCGGGCGACATCGAGGGGGGCGCGGATATCGAAATCCTCAACCCCGACCACGTGATCTGCACGCTCGACCAGGGCGCCGCGATCCGCATGGAGTTCACCACCTCGACCGGCAAGGGCTACGTGCCGGCCGAGCGCAACCGCCCGGACGATGCGCCGATCGGCTACATCCCCGTGGACTCGCTCTATAGTCCGGTGCGCAAGGTCTCCTATCGCGTGGAGAACACCCGCGAAGGGCAGATCCTCGATTACGACAAGCTGACCATGGAGATCGAGACTGACGGTTCGGTCAGGCCCGAGGATACCGTGGCGCTCGCCGCGCGCATCGTGCAGGACCAGCTCTCGGTGTTCGTCAATTTCGAGGAGCCGAAGAAGGAGCAGACCTTCGAGCGCCAGCCGGAGCTGGTGTTCAATGCCGCGCTGCTCAAGAAGGTGGACGAGCTCGAGCTCTCCGTCCGCTCGGCCAACTGTCTCAAGAACGACAACATCGTCTATATCGGCGATCTGATCCAGAAGACCGAGGCCGAGATGCTCAGGACCCCGAACTTCGGCCGCAAATCGCTGAACGAGATCAAGGAAGTGCTTGCCTCGATGGGCTTGCATCTCGGCATGGAAGTGCCGGATTGGCCGCCGGAGAATATCGAAGAGCTGGCCAAGCGTTTCGAGGATCATTATTAAGCCGAAGCCGCAAGGCCGGAAGGGTTATCGACAATGCGCCATCGCAATGCATTCCGTAAGCTCAATCGCACCGCCACGCATCGGAGTGCGTTATTCGCCAGTCTCGCGACGGCGCTGATCAAGCACGAGCAGATCGTCACCACGCTGCCGAAGGCGAAGGATCTCCGCCGCGTCGCCGACCGGCTGATCACGCTCGCCAAGAAAGGCGACCTGCACGCGCGCCGGCTCGCCTATGCCCGCATCAGGGACGAGGCCATGGTGGCCAAGCTGTTCAATACGCTCGGCCCCCGTTATGCCGAGCGGCCCGGCGGCTATACCCGCGTGATGAAGGCCGGCTTCCGTTACGGCGATTCAGCGCCGATGGCGGTGATCGAGCTGGTCGATCGCGATGTCGATGCCAAGGGCCTCGATTCGGGCCCGGTGCAGAACCAGGACGACGAAGGCGACAAGGCCGCCGCGTAGGCACGCGTCATTCCGGCGACAGTCGGCGGTAGACATGAAAAGGGCGCGTCACTTAAGAGTGGCGCGCCCTTTCGCTTAGGTCTTGGACCTAGAGCCTAGTCCTTGTCGTCGTCGTCATCGCCGCCGCCGCCAGCGGCTTCCTCGGGATGCAACTTGTCCCAAGCGGCGATCGCGGTCTTCTTGATGCCCTTGACGCCATCGCCGAGAATGCCGGTGATGATCTTCTTGGCTTCGTCGTCGGGCTTGCCGTTGGCGTCGAAATCGGACTGCCAATAGATCACGGTGCGATCCGGCTCGTCGTCGGTCTCGACCCACAGCTTCGACTTATAATTCTTCACGGGGAGGGGGCTCTCGACGATCTCATAGCTATAAGAAAGATCATCCTTGCCGGTCAGCTTTTCCTTGATCTTCGCGCCGTCCTTAAGGGTCAGCGTCCGGAAGACGACATCGCCCTCTTTGGCCTCCACGCACTCGGCGACGGCCGGATGCCAGTCCTTGATCTGGCAGAAGCCGCCGGCAACCGCCCAAACCTCGGCAGGCAGGCCCGGAGCCTCGATCCGCTTCTTGACGGTAATGGCGTAGGCCGAGCCGCTGGCGATCACCAGGGCAAACACCGTGGCCAAGGCTAATTTCATAATACGCATGCGTTTCTCTCCACACTGGTTGTTTGTTGACTTCCGCAGGACACGCGCGGGGCGCATCTTATTGGAAAGACAAGGGCGGGCAAGCCCCGCGGGGCTTGATTTGGTCGCAGCCGGGGCCAGTTTCATTCTTGAATTGGCTTGGCTATAGGAGGAGCCCGAGGGCTTTCTTACCATATCCAGAAAACCAGAGCGAAGAATGGGAGTCTTGGCAAAATCACCAAGTAAATATGGCAGGGCGGTCTTGCTGGCCGTCTTGGCATTGCTCGGCTTCAGCGCGCCAGCCGTGGCGCAGCAGCGTGCCGTGCCCGAGAGCGCGGTGGCGATGAAGCAGTCCTTCGCCCCTGTGGTGAAGCGCGCGGCCCCCGCTGTGGTTAATGTCTATGTGCGCCATCGGGTCGAACAGATGGTCTCGCCGTTCTTCGACGACCCGTTCTTCGGGCGGCTGTTCGGCGAGCGGTTCGGCATCCCGCGCGAGCGCATCCAGAACTCGCTCGGCTCCGGCGTGCTGGTCAGTCCCGAGGGCGTCGTCGTCACCAACAACCATGTCATCCAGGGAAGCGGCGATACCGAGATCACCGTGGCGCTCACCGACGGGCGGGAGTTTCCCGCCAAGGTGATCCTCAAGGACGAGCAGACCGATCTCGCGGTGCTGCGCCTCGACGGCGGCGGCGTGCAATTCTCATCGATCGAGTTCAGCGATTCCGACAGTCTCGAAGTCGGCGACATCGTGCTGGCGATCGGCGACCCGTTCGGCGTCGGCCAGACGGTGACGAGCGGTATCGTCTCGGCGCTCGCCCGCACCCAAGTCGGCATCTCCGACTACCAGTTCTTCATCCAGACCGACGCCGCCATCAATCCCGGCAATTCGGGTGGCGCGCTCGTCGATATGGACGGGCGGCTGGTCGGCATCAACACTGCGATCTTCTCCAAGAGCGGCGGCTCGCACGGCATCGGATTCGCGATTCCTTCCAACATGGTGCGGCTGGTTGTTCAGTCGGCGTTGAAGGGCGGCAAGGTGCAGCGGCCCTGGCTGGGCGCGAGCTTGCAGACCGTCACGCCGGACATTGCCGAGTCGCTCGGGCTGGCAACGCCATCAGGCGCGTTGGTCGCCAAGGTCCATGCCAAGGGCCCGGCGGCCAAAGCGGGGCTGAAAGCCGGTGACGTGGTGGTGAGCGTTGACGACAAGCCGGTGCAAAGCCCGCAAGCCTTCCAATACCGCTTCGTCACCAAGGGCATCGGCGGCGCGGCGGAGCTCGGCGTATTGCGCAAGGGCCAAAGGGTGAAGACCAGCATCACGCTGATCGCGCCGGTCGAGGACCCGCCGCGCGACGCGCGCGATCTGCAAGGGCGCCATCCGCTGACCGGCTGCAAGGTCGCCAATATCTCGCCGGCGGTCGCGCAAGAGCTCGGCGTCGACGACGACTCGCGCGAGGGCGTCGTCGTGCTCGAGGTGAAGGACAAGACGCCGGCCGCGCGGCTCGGCATCAAGCGCGGCGATATCGTCGTCGGCATCAACAATGAGAAGGTGAAATCGGTGGCACAGCTTGCCGCCGCGCTCGAGGCGGCAGACGGCGGCTGGCGATTGTCGGTCGAGCGCGGGGGCAAGGTGTTCAGTTTCGCCATTCAGGGCTGAGCGATGAAAAAGGGTGCGGCCACATTGTTCGAGGCTGCCGGGCTCGCGATGAGCGCGCCGCGGCCGCTCGCCGACCGCTTGCGCCCGGCATCGCTCGCCGAGGTGATCGGCCAGGATCATCTCCTGGGCGAGCAGGGCATCCTCTCGCGCATGGTGAAGGCGGGGCGGCTCTCCTCGGTGATCTTCTGGGGACCGCCCGGCACCGGCAAGACCACGGTGGCGCGGCTGTTGGCCGAAGTCACCGACCTGCATTTCGAGCAGCTCTCGGCGATCCATTCCGGCGTCTCCGATTTGCGCAAAGTGTTCGACGCGGCCAAGGCGCGGCGCGAGGAGGGGCGGGGCACGCTGCTGTTCGTCGACGAGATCCACCGCTTCAACCGCTCGCAGCAGGATGCCTTCCTGCCGCATATGGAGGACGGCACCATCATCCTGGTGGGCGCGACCACGGAAAATCCCTCCTTCGAGCTCAACTCGGCGCTGCTGTCGCGGGCGAGCGTGCTCACCTTCAGGCGGCTGGACGAGGCGGCGATCGAGGCGCTGCTCGCCCGCGCCGAGGCGCATGAGAAACGCAAGCTGCCGCTGGCCCCTGACGCGCGTGACGCGCTGATCTCCATGGCCGACGGCGACGGGCGCGGCGCGATCAATCTGGCGGAGGACGTGTTCCTGGCGGTCCCGCCAGCCACGAAAGCGCCGCTCGACCGCGAGGCGCTCACCGCGCTGGTGCAGCGCCGCGCGCCGCTCTACGACAAGAGCCAGGATGGCCATTACAATCTGATCAGCGCGCTGCATAAATCGGTGCGCGGCTCGGACCCCGACGCCTCGCTCTATTGGCTGGCGCGCATGCTGGCCGGCGGCGAGGATCCGCTTTATATCGCGCGGCGGCTGGTGCGCATGGCGATCGAGGATATCGGCCTTGCCGATCCGAACGCGCTGGTGCAGGCGATCGCCGCCAAGGACACCTACGATTTCCTGGGCTCCCCCGAGGGCGAGCTGGCTCTGGCGCAGGTCACCATCTATCTCGCCACGGCGCCGAAATCGAATTCGGGCTATGTCGCCTTCGGCGTGGCGCAACGCGCGGCCGCGGAGAGCGGCTCGCTGCTGCCGCCGAAGCATATCCTCAACGCGCCGACGAAATTGATGAAGCAGGAAGGCTACGGCAAGGGCTACGCCTACGACCACAACGAGGACGAGGCGTTCTCAGGCCAGAACTACTTCCCCGACGGCATGGAGCGGCAGCTGTTCTACGCGCCCACGTCGTTCGGCTACGAGGCCGAGCTGAAGCAGCGGCTGAAGCGTTTCGCCGAGCTGCGCAAGCAGCGCAACAAGGGCTAGGCCGGATCGCAAGGGCCGCCTTCGCCGTAGCGGATCACCTGAACCTTCTCGGTGGTGACGAGCGCGCTTCCCATGATGGGCTCGATGGCGGCGACGAACGCGGCGATCTTGTCCTCGCCGTCGACGATCTCGATGATCAGCGGCAGGTCCTGCGATAGGCGCAGGACCTTCGTGGTGTGCAGACGGCTTGAGTGGCCGAAGCCCATCGGCCCGCGGAGCACGGTGGCGCCGGCAAGGCCCATCTCGCGGGCCTTCAGCACGATCGCCTCGTAGAGCGGTTGATGTCCGGCCTTGTCGTCCTCGCCGATGAAAATGCGGAGCAGCACGGCGTCGCGTGAGAGCGGCATGGCTCAAATCCACTTCAATGCGTTGATGGAGACGGCAAGCAGGTGTCCGAGCCAGACAGCGACCAGGCACAGCACCACTGAAGCTACAATATTTCCGCCAGCCTGGAGCCATTCGCCGTCATTGGCGAGATTGAGAGTTTGCAGGCTGAATGAGGAAAAGGTTGTGAAGCCGCCGAGCAGCCCAATCATGACGAATTGCCGCATGGTGGTGCCCGCGAAGATGCGGCCGTCAGGTCCGGTCAGCGTGGCGAAGAAGCCGATGATGAGCGAGCCGGTGACATTCACGAATAGAGTGCCCCAGGGAAAGGTCTCGCCGAAGATTCGCGCGGCGATGCCCGTGCACCAATAGCGCGCCACACCGCCCAGCGCGCTGCCGACCGCGATCCAACAATAGAGAAGCGCGGTGTTTCCCATCGTCAACAGTCCCATCAGGCCCGAGCTCCCAGCTTGCACATTGCCGTTCTCCTCGTCGTCCGCGTAACACAGCAGCAAGATGGGTTGCCGAAGACAACAAAAAACCCGCCTTGGCGGCGGGCTCGCGGACTTTCAGCTCCCACCGCATAACGACTATGCAGTAGGAGTCATCAGCCGAAGGGCGGTTCAGGGGGACTCCATCCCCTTTTGGAAATGTCGATGAGAATGTAGCCCGGAATTCTCACCGATCAAGGCTTAACGAAGCAGCTTATCGTCCCTATTGGTAAACCCGATCCTTCCGCTGGGAGAGAATGAACAGGCATGGCAGGGGTTGAGACCAAGCTGGTCGGCGCGAGCGAAGACGGCATGCGGCTCGACCGCTGGTTCAAGACGCATTACGCGGGCCTGCCGCATAGCCGGCTGGAGAAGCTGCTGCGCACCGGGCAGGTCAGGGTCGACGGGGGGAGGGCCAAGGCCAGCACGCGGCTTGAGCAAGGCCAGACGGTGCGCGTGCCGCCGCTTCCCGACGTGCCGCCGCCGCCCGGCCCGCGGCATAGCCTGTCCAAGGCCGATCGCGACTTTCTCACCTCCATCACCCTCTACGAGGACGACGATCTGCTCATCCTCAACAAGCCGTCCGGCATCGCCGTGCAAGGCGGCACCAAGACGCCGCATCATATCGACCGGCTGCTGGAAGGCATGGGCGACGGGCCCGAGACGCGGCCGCGCCTGGTGCATCGGCTCGACCGCGACACCTCGGGCGTGCTGGTGGTGGCGAAACGGCGCGCGGTCGCGGCGAAGCTGGGCAAAGCCTTCCAGACGCGCTCGGTGCGCAAGATCTATTGGGCACTCGTGCATGGCGTGCCGAAGCCGCCGCAAGGCAAGATCGAGGCGGCTTTGGTGAAGGCGAGCGGCCCCGAGGGCGACCGCGTGCGCAAGGCGCGCCCCGGCGAGCAGGACGTCGCCCAGTCGGCGGTGACGCATTATGCCGTGGTCGACCGCGCCGGGCAGAAGGTGGCTTTCGTGTCGCTCAAGCCGGTCACCGGACGCCAGCATCAACTCCGCGCGCATATGGCGATCATCGGCCATCCGATCCTGGGCGACGAGAAATATCCGAGCAATAGCCGAGTACCCGGAAGGGATCGACAAGAAGCTGCATCTGCATGCGCGGCGGATCAGCTTTCCGCACCCCTCAGGCGAGGGCGTGGTCGACGTCACCGCCCCGCTGCCGCCGCATATGGCGAGGGCCTTCGAGAGCTTCGGCTTCGAGGAGCGCGGCGCCGATAAAGCCGCGAATGAGGCGCTCTAGCAGCCCTTCAGCATCTTCTTGCGGATGTCCATCTCGTTCTGCATCGCGCTGAAGGGCGGATTGGCGTTGAAGCACCAATTGTAATGCGCCTTCTTGGAGTCGAGCCAACGCAGGCCGGTGAACTTGCACTTTTTGGCGATATTCATGGCGACCTGCACCATGGTCTGGTCGGCGTACCATTGGCACGTACAGAGCTTGAGCTCATTGGCGCGGGCATCGGTCTCGAACTTGGCCGCGCTCGACGGAACGAACAGACACCAGGCCAAGTGATTTTTCTTGTCGCCGGTCCAGCGCGGCCCCTTGAAGCCGCATTTGAGATATTTGGCCTGCGATACGGCCTTCATGGCGTCGGACGCATATTTGCCGCAGAAGGCGGGATCGGCTGCGTCGGCCGCGCCATGGGCGAGCCATGCGCTCAAGCCAGCAACGAGACCGAGCGCGAGCAAGAGATTGCGAACCATGTGATGTAACTCCCCCAATCGAACCGGCTGAATCCGCCGCTCACGCATGTTATCTCAAACGGGTCGCCGGCAAGAAGGCCAAAGACGCGGCATGCAGCGCAACCGCAACCGCTCTCATTCGTTCTCGTTCCGGTACCTTCACGGAAATGAGAGGCATTTATGGATAGCAAAGCAGGGTGGTTTGTAAGGTTTGCCCAGTGGGTATCCCGCGTCACCGGGCGCCCGATCGCCTTCATGGTGGCGGCTGGTGCCCTTATCGTTTGGGCTCTTTCCGGGCCCCTGTTCGGTTTTAGCGACACTTGGCAGCTGGTGGTCAACACTACGACCACCATCGTCACTTTTCTCATGGTCTTCGTGATCCAGAACACGCAGAACCGCGATACGGCCGCCATGCAGATCAAGCTCGACGAGTTGATCCGCGTGACCTCGAAGGCGCGCAATGTGCTGCTCGACCTCGAGGAACTCGACGAGGAAGAGCTCGAAAAAGTCAGGAAAGACTATGAGCGGCTGGCCGAGAAGGAGAAGTCGACTGAGAAGCGCCTAACACCCACCAGGACGGTGGCCGGCAAGCCCGCCACGCGTAAGGGCTAAGCGTCGCGTGGACCGGGGTCGCAATCTGCCGAAGCGCTTCTACAAGAACGTCGCCGCCAAGGACGAAGGCGGCGGCGTATCGTTGCTGCTCGACGGCAAGCCGGTGCGGACGCCGGGCAAGGCTTCCCTCACGCTGCCGACGAGCGCGCTTGCCGAGGCCGTTGCGGAGGAGTGGCGCGCGCAAGGCGAGCGCATCGATCCCCTCACCATGCCGTTCACCCGGCTCGCCAACAGCGCCATCGACGGCGTGGTGGGCCGCGAGCAGGCGGTGATCGACGACATCATTGCGCATGCCGGCTCCGACCTTCTCTGCTACCGCGCGCAAGGTCCGGAGGGGCTGGTCAAGGCGCAAGCGAGCCATTGGGACCCCGTTCTCGCCTGGGCCAAGGCCGCGCTCGGCGCGCCGCTCATTCTTGCCGAGGGCGTGGTGCATGTCGTGCAGCCCGAAGCCTCGCTGGCGCGGCTGAAGCAAACATTCGCCGGCCGGGACGCATTCAGCCTGGCGGCGCTGCATGTGATGACGGCGCTGACGGGATCGGCGCTGCTCGCTCTCGCGGTGGCGGAAGGGCGGCTGACGCCCGAGCAGGCGTGGGACGCCGCCCATGTCGATGAGGACTGGCAGATCAGCCAATGGGGCGAGGATGTTGAAGCGGCTGATCGCCGCAAGAACCGCTGGCGCGATTTCGCGGCCGCCGCCAAGACGCTCGCTCTGACCGATCGGGCCGCTCAATAGAACGATCTCAGGGTGTGGCGGCGTCGCTCGCGGACTGCACCTGCTTCAGGCAATTGGCTGGCACGCTCGCTTTGAGGGCGGCCTGGAGGTTGGGCAAAGGCCCGATATTCCGCGCCCGCGGGCTGCCTTGCCTTGTTCCGGTGCGCACCAGCAGCTCGCGCATCTCGAGCGGCGTGGCGGGCGGCAGGCCGCAGGCCTTGCGCACGCCCTGGATGATGAGCACGGTGCCGGCCACGATCGGCGTCGCGCTCGACGTGCCGTTGAACGACTTGGTGTAAAAGCGCCGCACATCGTTGGTCGGGTTATAGGCGTCGCCATAGCCGGTGGTGGTGACGTTCTCGCCCCAACCCTGTACGTCGACCCGCGAGCCGTAGCTCGAGAAGGCGAGCTTGGTCCGGTTGGCGGATGAGCCGGCGCCGACGATGATCGCCTGCGAGTCGCGCTTGCTGCGGTCGAAGGCGCCGACGCAGGTATCGCGGTCGAGATTGACATCGCCGTTGCCGGCGGCCGCCACCACGATGATGCCCTTGGCGGTCGCCGCCGAGACGGCATCGAACACGTCTTGATAAAATTCGCTCGGGCCGAAATCCTCGAGCCCGCAGACCGATGCCTGCTGTTCGATGATGATCACGTCGCCGGCGCGGAGCTTGTTCATGGCGAGGCCGATGGCCCGCGCCGGCTGATAGCCGAGTTCCGTCGAGCTCGCCGAGGCGACATAGGCGAAGGCGCCTGGCGCGATGCCGGTGACGCCGAAACTGTTGGGGATGCCGGAGATGATGCCCAGCACCGCCGTGCCGTGCTCGGGGCCGCCGAAGCGATCCGATGTCAGCTCGGTCTCGAGCACGCGCAGCGAGGGGATGCGCAGGTCCTCATGCGTCAGCGTCCAGTCATATTCGACATCGGCGAAGGACATGCCCTTGCCGTCGCTGCCCTTGACGTTGGGGATGGGCCCGACGCCGGGAGGCGCCTTGCCCTTGTAGCCCTGCAACGGCGCGAAGTTCGGCGAGCTCGCCCGCGCCGCGTCGCCCTCGGGCAGGGGATCGGCGGCCTTGGGGATGGAATAGATCGGCGGCGGCGCGGGCTTCTGCGCGGGCCGGGCATATTCGACGAAAGGCAGAGCATTCAGATTATTGGCGACCTCGGCGGCGCTCACCGTCGGCGGCAGCTTCAGCACGAAATACAGGCTGAGATCGGCGAGCTGACGCCCGGTGCGGCGCTGGCCGTCAGTCTTGTCGCGCTCCAGCTCCTCGGGCGGGGCTTCGAATAGCGGCTGCATTGCCGTCTCGGTGACGCCAGCCTGGCGCAGCACATTGTTGAGGAGATTGGCCTGGCCGCTGCGCATACCGGTCAGCTTGTCCTTGGTGAGCCTGACCTTCTCCCCCTCGCGGAACTTGACCACCACCTGATTCACCTCAGGTTGCGCGCGGAGCTCGGACAGATCGAGCTTTCTGCCGCCGCTGCGAAGATTGGGTCCGTCTTGCGCCTCGGCTTCCGCGGCCGCGCCTATCAGCAGCAAAGTGACAAGCGCGCAGATCGAAGCTCTCGCAACACCAAAAGACTGCATGAACGTCACCGGAGGATCATCTATTGGGGAAGCACAACAATAGACTAGGCTCAAGAGCCGGTCCACGGCCTATGGACAGCATGAACTAATCTTAAGGCGACTCAGGCTTGTCTTTTGGCGGGGCGGGGCATTTGCGTCCCCAAAGGCCCATGCTATGCACCGTCATGGGCGCGTTACATGGGGAGCCTCGATGAAGGAAGTCCTGGAAGAGCTTGAAATCCGCCGCGACAGGGCGCGGGCCGGCGGCGGCACCGCCCGTATCGAGGCGCAGCACAAGCGCGGCAAGCTCACGGCGCGGGAGCGGCTCGACCTCCTGCTCGACGAAGGCTCCTTCGAGGAGTTCGACATGTATGTCGAGCACCGCTGCATCGATTTCGGCATGGAGAAGACGCATGTGCCCGGCGACGGCGTGGTCACCGGCTGGGGCACCATCAACGGCCGCGTGGTCTATGTGTTCGCCAAGGACTTCACCGTGTTCGGCGGCTCGCTGTCGGAAGCGCACGCCGACAAGATGATCAAGATCCAGGACATGGCGCTGCAGAACCGCGCGCCGATCATCGGTCTGTTCGACGCCGGCGGCGCGCGCATTCAAGAAGGCGTGGCGGCGCTCGGCGGCTATGGCGAAGTGTTCCTGCGCAACGTGCTCGCCTCGGGCGTCATCCCGCAGATCAGCGTGATCATGGGGCCGTGCGCCGGCGGCGACGTCTATTCGCCGGCGATGACCGACTTCATCTTTATGGTCAAGGATACCTCCTACATGTTCGTCACCGGCCCGGACGTGGTGAAGACCGTGACCAAGGAGGAGGTGACCGCGGAACAACTGGGCGGAGCTATTGTCCACACGACGAAGTCGTCGATCGCCGACGGCGCCTATGACAACGACGTCGAGGTGCTGTTGCAGATGCGGCGGCTGATGGACTTTCTCCCCGCCAGCAATCTCTCCGGCGTGCCCGAGCTGCCGACCCGCGATCCGTGGGACCGCGAGGAGGTCTCGCTCGACACGCTGATCCCCAACAATCCCAACACGCCTTACGACATCAAGGAGCTGATCCATAAGGTCGTCGACGAGGGCGATTTCTTCGAGGTGCAGGAGGCGTTCGCGCGCAACATCGTCGTCGGCTTCGCCCGCATGGAAGGCCGCACCATCGGCATCGTCGCCAATCAGCCGATGTTCCTGGCCGGCGTGCTCGACTCAGACGCATCGCGCAAAGGCGCGCGCTTCGTGCGCTTCTGCGACTGCTTCAACATTCCCATCGTCACCTTCGTCGACGTGCCGGGCTTCCTGCCCGGCACCGACCAGGAATATGGGGGGCTGATCAAGCATGGCGCCAAGCTGCTGTTCGCCTTCACCGAGGCGACTGTGCCGAAGGTCACCGTCATCACCCGCAAGGCCTATGGCGGCGCCTACGACGTTATGAGCTCGAAGCATATCCGGGGCGACGTGAACTATGCCTGGCCCACGGCCGAGATCGCGGTGATGGGGGCCAAGGGCGCGGTCGAGATCCTCTATCGCGCCGAGCTCGGCGATCCCGCCAAGATCAAGAAGCGCATCGACGAATATCAGGCGCGCTTCGCCAATCCGTTCGTCGCCGCCGAGCGGGGCTATATCGACGAGGTGATCCTGCCGCGCGGTACGCGCAAGCGCATCGCGCGGGCGCTACAGATGCTGCGCAACAAGCATGTCGAGAACCCCTGGAAGAAGCACGACAACATTCCGTTGTAGGTTGGGGCAATGAGCTTACGCGGCGGGCGTGCGCTTTTCAGCCGAAGCGAGCGTCAGTCGCTTTACCGCGGGAAGCACGCTAAACTGGTACGGCTCACACAACGAGGCGGCATAAGAACAAAGGGTCTTCTGCTTCTCTGAATGGAGTGGGCGTCCGCAGCGGCCGAGTTCGGCCGTGGCGACATCGGGGGAATTGCAACGCGCTTCGACGGGAGACTTGATCCGTTGCAGTCAAGATCGCTCCTTCTACATATCGTCCATCGTCGGCGTCGTCATGGCCGCATCGTCGCCGTGTCGGGCTTGCCCCGATCGCTTGCCGCGGAGCAGCCGGCGGACGTTCCGGCTTGGCTGAAGGCTCATGTCGGCGACGGCGAAGGTCAGATTTCGCAGCTGGTGTTGCAGAGGGCGCGCGCGCTCTACCTGCAAAAGTCAGCGAAGGCACGGTGAAGAATTCCTGCTACTTCGCCATGGACGCCACGCGGCCCGCCGGCTTTGGCCGCCGATTCTACGTCATCTGCGAAGACGCCCGGTCGTTCCGCGCCGTTCCGGCGGGGCACGGCAACGGCCGCAACTTGCAAGGCATCGCCAATTTCGCCAACGGCGTGCGCTGCGCGAAGAACTTCAGCAATGCGATGGATTCAAAGCTGACGACCGGCGGAGCCTATATGACGGAGGAGACGATCACGTCCTTCAAGGGCTATTACCGCGACCCGGCGGGAAAGTTCGTGGCGTTCAACCGCTCCTTCGTGCAATTCGATGGCGAAGGCGACACGGCAAATGCCAGACCTCGCGCCATCGGCGGGCATCCTGCCGTCTTGTTGCGAGGCGTCTGCCTGCGCAAGGATCCGAAGAGCCCCTACGCCAACAAAGACGGTTACGTTCCGTTCGGGCAGCTGGTGAATTACGCCGCCGGCCGCAGCAATGGCTGCACCAGTTGGTCGCCGTCCGACGCCGGTCAAATCATCCCGATGGTGAAGGAAAAGCCGACGACGCTTTACATCTATCCTGAATCGACAGACATCGCGGCGATCGCGCAAGCGGTGAAGGCCGGCCGGTCGCCGTCGCGCACCGGGCTCTATTGGAACGCCTCCTGCCTGAAGGAAATCGGCGTTCCGAAATTCTGGCCGAAAGAGACGCTCGAGCCGATCCTCGTTCAATACAAAAAGGATCATCCGTCGCCGCCGCCGCAGCCGACGCCGATTTGCAGGGGGCAGTGAAATTTGCTCTGAACGCGCTACTGCGCGGGAGGCTCGGCCGGCGTGAGGAAGCGGTTGTAGATCCACCCGGTCGTCGCACTGGTGGGATCGGTTACCTGCACCCAGTTCTTGTCCCGCGCCGTCACGCGGAGCTTGACGCCTTTGTCGGCGACCTTGACCGTTTCCGATGACTGCTGGGCCTTCGCGTGCATGTCGACGGCGGTCTTGGTTTGCATCCACTCGGCAGGCGCTTTCGCCGCGTCCGCTGCCGAACCCAAGGCATAGGCGCCATCATGCGGGCGCGCTTGGCGTGGGGGTTCGATGGTCAGGACTTTGACGGTGTTGACCTTCACCGAAGGATCGGTTCCCGCCGACGCAGATGGGTTCCGCTGCGGTAGAGGCGGTGAATCGGCGACAGCCTCGGCGGCCTTGGCCATCTCATCCGTTGGCACGCTCGGAATCGAACCCACCGTCGCGACTTCAGTGGGTGCGATGCTCAGCCGCGTTTCGGATTGCGCCAGCACGGCTCCGTCCCCGGCAACGAGTTCGAGATGCATGTCGGAGGCGGCGCTCCGCTGGGGAAGTTGCAACCGTAAGCCGCCGATCTCGTCGGGGCGCAGGCTCCAGCCGGTGACCCCGTAGGGACGGCCTTCCGAGAACGAAGCGCCTTCGGGCAGAGCGGTGATCGCCAGGATGCTGCGAGGCGGAAGCGCCGCAGTCGCGTCGATGGCGATGGGAAACTCGATGACCTCGCCGGCATTGGCCTCGATGCGGTCGGGCGAGGACAGGACCACTTCCAAGGGGCTCGAGGCTTGCTCTGGATGCGCGAGAGCGGTCGAGCCCGGAAGGCTCGCGGCACGCGTTTGTTCCGCTGGCGCCACCTCATTACCGCCCGGGCGCACCGTGTCTTGCCACGACAGTGCGAACCAAATCGCCGCCGGCACGAGTGCAATGCCGACCAGCGCTGCGACCAGGCTCTTAACAGGCGCTCGGGACGTCTTCGTTGTGGCAGGAGCAACCACCGCTTTCGGCGCTCGCGGTTGCGCCGCCCGGTTTGCTTCACCCGGCGGCTGAACGAAGCGTTGCCCCGAGCCCGCAAGGGCACGGTTTACCGCAGTCGATGCGAGCCGATCCCCGTCACGGAGCGGCTCGCCGAAACGTTCGAGCAGGGTCGCAACGTCCGGGCTCGAAGCCTCGGATCGGCTTATCGAGGGCTCCGACGAGAGCCACTTGGCCTGGATTCTAAGTGGTTGCACTTCTCACGGGCCTCAAGGGGATGCCTGACTCTCACCTGAGGTGGAATCAGTGTCATTTCAAGCACTGTCAAGTTTTATGATGACATTTCTTAGGCAAACTTATCCCCGGTTTCCAAAGCACGCTTACACTGCGCTCATCCCTCGTCCATGAGGACGCGAGCTGCAGACCGTCTGCTTCTCGGGACTTAGGACGCGGCGCCTGAGGTGCCGGCGGACAAGAGCAACGGACGCGGCCGATCGGTGCCCCGCAGTCCTCATGCTCTGCCAGGACTTCGCGCCCTATAGGCGGCTAAGCGCTCAAGCTCGGTTAGGCAGCTGCGTCGATTCGGGATCCGTGCGCGTGATCCAAGAGCCAACCTTTACCGCTGACGTTCGTGCAACCGCCGAGGACCGAACTGAGAGGAAATTGCACTCGCAAGGATCGCCTTGATCTGGCGCGGCACAAGTATTGATAAAACTATACTGTAGAAAAAATTCTGTGAAAATCGATCTGGTGAAAATATATTCGCAGAAATATTTTATTTTGAACTTGTATATGCCTCGCAGATAGCGTACCTAACAAGAACGATTTGAATGATTGTCATTCAAAATCTAAGTATTTATGTGATCGGAGCCTAAATAATGGAAAATTCAGCCGCAACGAATGCGAACAGCGCAGCTCAGAATACTGATCAGAAAAGCGCCGTTATGAAGGAAATCTGCTCAAAGTGGAGCAAGTTCTCCGAGCAGGACGTCGCTGCGATCAAGGGCAAGGCCGATCTCGTGTCGCAGGTCGTGACCAAGTACGGGCTGCCCCAGACCCAAGCCCAGAGTGAGGTCGACGCTCTCCTCAAGGGCCGTCAGATCGGCGCGGGCGCCTAGCAAACGATCCCTCCGAGGCTGCCGCCTTTTTGGGGTGGCCTCGGGCGGTGTCTGCATCGGTGATCGCGATGCGCGCGTACATCCGTCTAGCCTCGACTGTTTGAGCAACGCCAAGAAAGCCACCACGATGAGCCAAGCGCACGAACCCAAACCTTCCGGGCATAGCTTCCTCACCGGGAACCTCGTGCGCCTTAGCAGGCGCTATCCGCCGCGGAAGGCTGCGCCGGGCGCATACCACGTCGTTGCGCAACTTCCAGAGCGGGATGGACAACTCCAATACCGCATCAAGAGCGGCTGCGAGCCCTTCTACCGCACCGTCAAGGAAAATGAGCTCGAGTCTGACGCCGGAGCAACGGTCGCTGCCGCCGCGTCATAGTCTCGCGCCGGTTAAGCCCGGCATGCTGACACGAGCTTGAAGATCGACGACTGCCCACGCACGGAGCGACAATCAAAATGCAATGCTTAGTGTGTGCTGGCGAAGCCAAAGACCTCACCCCACAGAATTTCGATGGTTACGTTATTGGCTGCCCGAGCTGCGGCAAGTACGAAGTCGCCGGCGGCGCGTGGCATAGGCTCCAGAACGCCTCTCTGCCGGAACGCACCGCGGCGCTGGCAAAAGCGGCCTCGCTCAAAGGCTTCGAGAGATGGCCAACGATCAAGACCATCTGCTTCTGAGCGCCGTACAGCGACCTATTGGCGATTGGCGAAGCGCGAGAGCATTGACGGGGTGAGATACAAGATCGAGCTCTTGCGTTGTCCCGCCTGCACATAGCGAAAACTCAGAATGGCACCGCGGATCTGTTCCGCACCGTCTTGGTTCGGGTTTGCGGCGACAAGGCTGAAGCGCGCCTCGGCAGGAATCACGGTTCCATCTCCGACTTTGTGTCCCTCGACGGTGAGGGCGAGCTCCACTTCGCGATTGCTCGCATCGGGTTTGAGCACCGCTTGGACCTGCTCCAAGGCCTGATCGGAGACGTTAGTTCCGCTGATCGAGAATCCTTCGGTACCGCTCGATGACGGTTGGACGTCCCGGTCGTCAAGCCGCCAAGCGACCGGATATGGCGAATCGACCTTGGGATCCGGTTTCGTCTCGAGCCAGCCGGCCGTTGCGTCAGCCTGCATGGCTTCACGTGCCGGGGAGGGCGAAGCGGGTGAAGCGGCGACAGGGGAGCGTTCTAAGGACGCCGCAAGGTCGGCGGCAGTTTGCCGATCCAGCACCGACGGAAACTTGCCTGCGATCCACGCCAATCTGGTGCGGACCTGGCTCCGATCGTGGGTCGTCGCGAGAATGAGGCAGCCGAACAGCACTGCCATCGATAGCGCCATCGAACCGAGCGCAAGCCAAGTGCCGCGCCGGCTGTAGGACGCGATCAGCAGGACGAAAAGAACGATCCCGGCGGCGAAGAGACTCAACGTGATTCCCCCCACGTCAGTCCTGATGGCTTGTAGCCTGTCAATGGCGCAAAACCATGGCGCCAGCACGGCGAGTTAACACCCAAACGAATGAAAATTTGCCTACTGGCAGATTTCCACCCCCGCCGGCCTGGGCTGTGCCGGCGGCCTGAACGGCCAATTGGGGGAGCCCTGCGGCAGCGCGGTGAGGATTGCGCGCAGGCGGCGTGCAGATCATCGCGCGCTCATAGCAGAAGCGCCGCGCGGCATGACGCAGCCAGGTTCTAAGGCATACGAGAGCGTGGCATAGTGACGGGGTGGGCCGCGCTACCGGGCCGTCAATGCGTAGGAGAGGTCGTCATGCTCAATCGTGCAAAGTTTCTCTCGTCTTTCAGCCTGCCATGCATCGCCGCCGCCTGCCTCATTGCATCAGCCCCAGCCGCACTCGCCGAGCCGCAAGAGTTGAAGGTGGTGGAACGTGCCACGACCGACGCCGTCACCGACACGGGTGCCAAGGGCGATAGCGCCGGCGATATCTTGACCTTCGCCAATGAAGTGTTCGATGCCGACGACAAGGAGAAGGTCGGCACCAACCAGGGCGTCTGCTTCCGCACCGTGCCCGGCAAGGCGTGGGAGTGCTTCTGGACCATCTCCCTGGAGAAGGGCCAGTTGACCGTCGAGGGGCCGTTCTACGACAGCGGCGATTCGGTGCTCGCCATCACCGGCGGCACTGGCGAATATGCCGGAGCGTTGGGGGAGATGGCGCTCAGCGCGCGCGGCACCGACGGCAAAGCCTATAATTTCACTTACAAGATCAAGTAGCGGTCAGGCTGCAACATCCCAAAGCGCCCCTCCCGATGGGGAGGGGCATTGGGGGCCAGCAACACTCGACGCCTGCTAGCTTGTGCGCGAAGCTGCTAGCTGTCGCCGGCGGCTTCGACGATGAACTTGCCGGCGACGCCGCGCTCCATCATGCCTTTGGAGCCGTATTCGTAGGTTCCGGGACGGATGGCGACGAAGAACAGTTCAGCTTCGCCGCCATTCTCGAACTCGATCTCGTCGAGCGTCGCTGACTTGATCTCCACCTCGCCCGCCTCGACCTTGCGGATCCAGATGTTGCGGAAGAACGCCGGGGCGACGAAAGCGTATTCGGCGCCGGGAACCGCCTGGATCTTCAAGCGATAACCCTGGCCGACTTTCAAGCGGTATTCCCGTGGCTCCAGGGCGGCGTTGTCTGTCTCGGTGCCGAAGCGGAGCGGCTCCAGGCGCGTCACATTATGGACCGCGGGATCCAAGATCTGGCCCTGGCTACCGCCTTCGGCCGAATAGCCCGTGCTGGCGATCGTGCCGAACAGTGAAGCAAGCGCGGCAAGTACGATAAATCTAGGCATTGCGATAATTCCTCCCATTACGTCACATCGGTCATGTAGGTGCTCGCGTCTTCGCGGCAATTCATTGGATTGGCAAAGGTTTTGCCGCGTTGGAGCAGGCGGTTTGCCGTCGCGCCGATAACTGCGAGTCGACGAAACAGTCTTCGTAGGGCAGGGTGCAAACACGGCAGTTGCGCTTGTACTCTAGCGTACAGGGCTCCATACTGGCGGCGTCTGCCGATGTCGGGCGCCAACGACCCCGATAGTGGCGCGCTCTTTGCCCCAACAAAAGTAACAGCCATGGACGACCAGTCTCCACCTTTGCGCGCCTGGTCGGACGTTCTCGCAAGCTATCGCGAGCCCAGCAGCGTGCGCAGCATCCTTGAGATCGTGATTACGGTGCTGCCGCTCGTGCTTCTGTGGCTCCTGATGTGGGCCTCACTCGATATCGGGTACTGGCTGTGCTTGCTGCTTTCGTTACCCGCGGCTGGTTTTCTGGTGCGCCTCTTCATGATTCAGCACGATTGCGGCCATGGCGCGTTTTTTCGCCGGCGTGTCGTCAACGACTGGGTTGGTCGTGTGATCGGCGTGGTCACTCTGACACCCTATGATTTTTGGCGGCGCACGCATGCCATCCATCATGCAGGCTCCGGCAACCTCGATCGGCGCGGTATTGGCGACATCGATATGCTGACGGTGCGGGAGTATCTGGCGCTGTCACGATGGCGCCGGCTTATGTATCGGCTTTACCGTCATCCGCTCGTGATGTTCGGCATCGGTCCCGTATACGCATTTGTCTTGCGCCAAAGGCTGCCGCTGGGATTGATGCGCAGCGGCTGGCAGCCCTGGGCCAGCACGATGGCGACGAATGCCGGGATCGCCATTGTTGCCGCACTGCTGATCTGGCTGGTGGGCGTGGGCCCGTTCCTGCTGGTGCACCTCCCCATTATTTTTCTCGGAGCGGCGATCGGCGTCTGGCTATTCTACGTCCAGCATCAGTTCGAAGACACTTTCTGGGACCGCAACGAGAATTGGAATTTTCACGAGGCGGCGCTGCACGGAAGCTCGCATTACGACCTGCCGCACGTGCTGCGCTGGTTCACCGCCAATATCGGTGTGCATCACGTCCACCATCTGTGCAGCCGTATCCCGTATTACCGGCTGCCCCATGTGTTGCGGGATCACCCGCAACTTGCCGCCGTCGGGCGCCTCACGCTGCTGGAAAGCCTGAAATGTGTGCGGATGGCGCTGTGGAGCGAAGAGCAGCGGCGGGGGATCTCATTTCGCGAGATGCGCGCCATAGCTCGGGCTGCCAGTTCCTAGACCCAAGTGTGGCTATATCGGGCGAGGCCGCCCCGTGGCGAGGTGCGCTGTGACCTTTTGGCCTCAGCCGCGCGGCGACACGCGGGATAAGATCATCAGAGCGCTTGTAGAGCCTCGCGTTTTTTGTAATCTGCGCTCGCCGCCTCGGCGCCTCCAGCCATTCAGGAAAACGACATGCAGAGATCAGCTGCCCGCCTGCTGCTTACCGCCTTCGCAATCTTGCTCCCGCTCGGCGCGTCCGCCGCGGGGAACCTGTCGGTGTTTTTGAAGAATTACTATACGGATTACGCGATCGTGCTGGACTGCTCCGGCAAGTCGCATCTATCGCCGGCCGACGCCGAAGCGGCCAAGGGCGCCATTGCCAAGATCGAGGCCTATTATCTCAATCGCGACCCATCGCTCGACAAGGCCCATTTGTTGAAGCAGGCGACGGCCAACAAGAATGACGCCTTCAAGATGGTAGGCACGCAAACCAAAGTCGAGGCGGGTCGTTTCTGCAAGGCGTCGTTGAACGACCTGGTCGGCAAGCTGCGCGAGATCGAGCCCGCCGCCGCTCCCCAGGCCAACTGACCTGCGAAGGTGGCCGCGCCGCCGTTTTCTTCGCCGATTCCGGCCTAAGATCGGGGTGGCCGAAAGCATCGTCTCGGGCTAATTTCGGGACGGTTCGCGAGGGAAATCGAGGATGCGCGGGGCGACCCTAGCAGCGGTCCTGTCATGTGCGGCCCAAGCTTTGGCTTTGGGGGCAATCGCGCCCGCGCTGGCGCAGGTCTCCGGCGCGCCGCCGCTCTCGCAGCAATTGCAACCGCCTTCCCTCGAGCCCGCGCTCAAGCCGCTGCCGCCGCCGCCCGAGGTGCAGCCGACGCCGGCAGCGCCGCTTGCCGCTCCTTCGGCCTCGCCGGATGCGCCTCTCGCGGCGCCAGATGCCGGGCAGCCCGGATCGGCAGAGATGCCGCCGCTCGCGCAAGGGACGGCGCCAGCAACACCTGCCGATCCGGTGGTCGCGTCGATCCGCTCCAAGCTCAGCGATCCTGCCGTCCGCAAAGACGCCAATGCGGACGACCTCGCGGCGCTCGAAGCCTTCTATGCGGCGAGGGTTGGAGGTCCGTTATGGATCACGGAGATGGGCTTCTCGGCCAAGGGGCAAGCGGCCATCTTTGAGATCGAGAAGGCCGACGAGTGGGGCCTCGACGCCAAAGCCTTCGTGCTGCCGTCGGCGGCTGAGCTACCGGGAAGCGCCGAGGCGCAAGCCTTGGCCGAGATCAAGCTCGATTTCGCCATTCTGAAATATGCCCGCTTTGCCCGCGGCGGCCGGCTGGTGCCGTCGAAGGTGAGCGAGCTGTTCGATCAGACGCCGCCTCTGCGCGATCCGAAGCTCGTCTTGACGGAGATCGAAGCCGCCGAGGCGCCAGGTGCGTATCTTCAGTCGCTGCATCCGAAGCACGAGCAGTTCCAGCGCCTGCGCCAGGCGCTGATGAGCGCGCGCAGCGGGGGCGGGGAAGGCGAGGGCGCCAAACCGGCGGGCAGCGACAAGGACAGCAAGCGCCTCATCCTCAATATGGAGCGCTGGCGCTGGATGCCCGAGGATTTGGGCAGCCTCTATGTGTGGAACAACTCGCCCGCCTTCATGCTCTATGTCGTGAAGGACGGGAAGACCGTCTACGCCGACAAGACGCTGGTCGGCACCATCAACTATGCGACGCCGGTGTTCACCGCCGACATGAAGACCATCGTCTTCAATCCGGATTGGAACGCGCCGGAGACGGTAGTGAAGGAGAACATCGTGCCGCCTTTGCAGCAGCGAAAGTACTCCATCCTGAAAACCCACAAGCTGTTCGTCAGCTATAACGGCACGCCGATCGACGCGACCAAGGTGGATTGGAACCGGGTCAATCCTCTCGCGTACACTTTTTCGCAGAGGGCGGGGCCGCACAACAATCTGGGCAAGGTGAAATTCCTCTACCCCAACCGGCACACCGTCTACATGCACGACACGCTGCCGGTGCGGAAGAAATATTTCAAGCAGACGGCGCGGTTGATCGGGCATGAATGCGTGCGCATGGAGAAGCCCGACAAGTTCGCGGAAGTCCTGCTCGCCGAGGACAAAGGCTGGGCGGCGTCGCGCGTCAAGGAGCTATGGGACAAGGGCGTGAACAGCCCGGTCTCGCTGGAGAAGAAGATCCCGGTGCATATGGTCTATTTCACCGCGGTGGTGGACGAGAGCGGCAAAGTCGATACTTCCGCCGACGTCTACGGGCTCGACCGCAAGATGGCCGCCGCGCTGTTCGGCGATGCCACGGGTTTTCCGGCGCCGCCGCCCGAGTCGAAGAAGCCGCTGGCCGGGGAGGCCGACGCCTCAACGCCCGCCGCGCGGCGCACCACCGCCGACAACGACTTCACGCGGGCCATGGGGATGGGCGACTAGCTCTCCCTCCGTCACTTCCTGGCTTGCGCGGCGTCCCACTGCTTGATGGCGTCCTGCAGCATGGCGTCGAAGCGGCCGTCGGTGGTCATCTCGGTGATGCCTTTACCGAAACCCTCGGCCAGAGACCGGCAGGGCGACTTCTTGGAGAAGGCGACGTACATCTCGGCGGTGACCACCGCTTGATCGAGGGGCACGACCTGGTCCTTCAATCCGGCTTTGGCCGCTTCGGCGAGACCGGGATAATAGCCCGCGATCAAATAATCGGCCTTCCCGGCCACCAGGTCCTTCAAGGCGTCGTCGATGCCGTCGGTGCGGGCGACGTCGAGCTTGTCCTTGATGAAGGCATCGAACGCGGTGCCGTAGCTCTCGCCTTGGTTGGTGACGCCCTTCTTGCCGATCAGGTCGTCCTGACCCTTGAAGGGAAATTCCTTACCCTTGACCACGAAGATCGCCACGTCGTCGAACATGAAGGCGGGCTGGACGTAATCGAGATAGGTGGCGCGCTCATCGTTGTAGTAGATGCCGAAAATCATGTCGGCCTTGCCATCGCGCGCCGCCGCTTGAGCCTCTTCCCAGGTGCCCATGTATTTCGACTCCAGCGGGATCTTGAGCTCTTTGGCGATGGCTTCGACCAGCGCCGGCGCGGCGCCGGCGATGTTATCGCCGTCCTTATAGGCGATCGCCGGATATTGCGGATGGCCGGTCGCCGTGATCTTGGCGCACTCATCGGCGGCGAAGGTCGCGTTGCCCGTCAACGCCAGGGCCACGAACACAGTCAAGCCGAGAAATCTTTTCATGATCGAGAGTTCCTTGTTTCGGGTCGGGTGGGTAAGGGCAGGGCGTCCAGTGCAGCGGGAGGCGGTCGCTCAGGCTGCTCTCTTACCGCTTCATCTGTGCCTTGATCTTATCCACATCGGCTTGCGAGACTTTTCCAGCCTGGACCAGCGCCTGCACGCAGGCCGGCGACAGGCTCGGGCCCGCCTTCTTCATGCAAAGGTTCAAGGCAGAGGTCTGCAGCCCGTAGTCGCCGCAGAACTTCTTGTAGTCGTTGGCGCAGTTGTTCTGCATGCCCTTGGAGATGGTCCCCGCTTGCGCAAAGGCCGACGATGAGCCTGCGCAGAGGAAAGGGAAAATCAAGACAAAGGCGGCAGGCAACCTTGTGCGAAAACGCGTCATTGGCGATCCCTCTTAAATTCGGACTGAGGTTCTAGCACGCTTCTAGAGCCGCGCCACCCACAATGGCTGGCATTCCGACGGATAGAAAAATCAAGTATTGTCGCGCCCCGAATTCGATTTCAAAGGGAGGAAGTAATGCGTGCTACCAGGTTCTGCTTGTCGATCGGCCTGATCAGCGGCGGCGCAATCGCTGTAATGACGGCGGCGCAACCGGCCAGCGCCAATTGCTATGAGCTGATCGGCTGCACCAATAAGGACTACTTCAAGCATTCCGAGTTGATGCAGCTCGGCTGTCAGCCGCTGTGGGAAGTGCGCAACTGGATCTACAAGGAGAACGGCTATTGCTTCCACACGCCGAAAGCGATCAAGGCGTTCGGCAATGCCGGCTGTAAATATGACGACGCGGCCGACGTGCCGCTCAATGCCGCCGAGCGCCACAATGTGAAGGCGGTCAAGAAGGCCGAGGCGAAGAAGGGCTGCTAGGCCGTGCCCCAATAGGGCTTGGCGCGCAGCCGCGTCAGCCAGGCGCCGATATTCCGGTAAGGCGCGACGTCGAATTTAAGCAGCTCCGGCGCACCGTCGAAGCGCGGGCCGATGGCGAAGTCGGCGATCGACAGCGGTCCAACGATGTAGTCGCGGCCGTTGAGCTGCTTGTCGAGCACGGGGAGGAAGCGATTGATGCGCATATGCGCGTCGGCGATGATGCCGGGATCGTTGCCCGGCTGATTGAGCACTTTGGGCTTGATGAGCAGCTCCCAGGCTAGCGCGTCGATGGCGGCCTCGGCACCACAGCCCCACCAGAACAGCCACTGATCGATCTGGGCTGCCTGCTTCGCATCGGTGCCGGCCAGTTTTCGTTCTGGATGCTTGGCGGCGAGATATTTGAGAATCGCCGGCGACTCCCAGAGCACGAAGTCATCCTCAACCAGGGTCGGCACTTTGCCGTTGGGATTCTTGGCGAGATAGTCGGGCGAGCGGGTTTCCCCGGTGCGCGGATCGCAGCGAACGCAATCGAGTGGAATGCCGAGCTCGGCGGCGAGCAAGCGGACTTTGCGCGCGTGCGGCAACTCCGGCATGTCGTAAAGAGTGATGGTCATGCGTATCCTATAGCACGACCCATCATTCGGCTTCATTCAAGAAGCGCAGCACGACATCGTTGAAGCGTTCGGGCGCCTCGAGATGCGGCAGATGGCCGATGCCTTCGAACACCTCCACGCGGGCGCGTGGCATCTTGGCGGCGAGCGCCTGCGCGAGTTCCGCGTTCTGTCCCATCTTGCCGCGCAACTCTTCGGGCGCGAAGTCGCGGCCGGGCGCGAGATGATCGTTCCCGCCCATGACGAACAGCACGTTCTGCGTGAGCAGCGGGATCTCATGCGCCACCGGCTCGCGCCAGATCATCTCGGCGGAATTGACGAAGGTCCTTAGCCAGCGCGGATATTCGGCGCTGCCCTTGATGCGCGTGCGCGCCGCCACGTAAGGCGCGAGCGCTTCCGGCGAAAGCGTCAGCCCATAGCCTTTGATGAGCTGATTGACGTAGCTCTCGGGCGTGACCTTGTCTTCGATCTCCATGAGCCGCTCAGCGGGGATTTGCGGCACGTAGAGGCGGTAATCCTCGAGGCCGATCGGCGCATCGAGCACGATGCGCTCGACCCGCTCCGGATACATGCGGGTGAAACGCACCGTCAGCATGCCGCCCATCGAATGGCCGACGATGGCGACCTTGTCGATCTTGAGCGCATCGAGCAAGGCGGCGGTGTTGCGCGCGAGCTGATCGAAATGCAGATCGAAGGCGGGTTTGGAGGACTTGTTGAAGCCGATCTGGTCCGGCGCGACGACGCGATAGCCTGAAGCGGAAAGCTTCTCGATCAGGCTTTGCCAATAGCTCGCGGGGAAGTTCCGCCCGTGCAGCAGGAGCATGGTGCGGCCATTCGGCTCACCCTTGGGCGCAACATCCATATAGGCCATGCGCAGGGTCTCGCCCTGATGCACGATCGGCAACATGTGGACCGGATAAGGGTAGGGGAAGCCCTCGAGCGCGATGCCGAAAGGCTGCTCTGCCGCCGCTTGCTGTGACGCTCCTTCCTCGGCGCCTACCGCGCTAGGGGCCAGGAGGGCCAAAACGACCAGGATCAGACAAAGGGCTCGCATGCGCTGGGCCAATGCCGGCTCTCTTTCGCTATTCTCTTGCGACGGGGCAAAAGCGTCCAAATTCGGCCGCGAAGCTTAACCATAGGCTCGCGGCTCAAAGGTGGCATCCGACCCGTTTGCAAAGCGCAAAGAGGCTGCTATCTCGTTGTCGCAAGCGCCAGTCGGGGCGCAATTTAGCCTTCTCCCATGGCTAGGGTCTGCCGGATTCGCCTTGGCACGGGGGCTGCAAGCAACAGCAACATGATTAAGCGCTTTGTCATTGCCGCAATTATTGTCGGCCTGTTCCTGGGCGGGGTGGGCTATTTCAACCTCGTCTTCAAGCCGAAGATGATCGCCGACTTCGTGTCGAAGATGGTGCCCCCTCCGGCGACGGTAACCGCCGAGGCGGCCAAGACGGAGAGCTGGATCGACCGGCTCCGTGCCATCGGCACGCTTGTGGCCATCGAAGGCGTCGATGTGGCGCCGCAGCTCGGCGGCACGGTCACCGACTATTTCTTCGACAGCGGCAAGGACGTCGAGAAGGGCGAGAAGCTGGTCAAGCTCGACACCTCGGTCGAGGAGGCCGACCTCGCCGACAACAAGGCGACGCTGAACCAGACCATTCTCGACTACGAGCGCCAGTCGAAGCTGGTCAAGACCGGCGCCGTGTCGCAAGCGATCCTCGATCAGACCATTGCCAAGCGCGATTCCGCGGCTGCCTCGGTGCAGCATGTCGAGGCGATCATCGCGCAGAAGACGATCACCGCGCCCTTCGCCGGCAGGCTCGGCCTTCGCCATGTTGAGAAGGGACAATATGTTTCGGCCGGTCAGGCACTGGTCTGGCTGCAAGCGCTCGACCCGATCTGGGTGGATTTCCCCGTGCCCGAGGCAAGCGTCGCCAAGTTTCAAATCGGCAGCGCAATCGAGCTCGCCGCCGACGCTTATCCGGGGCAGCTGTTCAAGGGCGAGGTCGAGGCGTTCGACGCCAAGCTCAGCCAGGAGGCGCGGATGCTGATGGTGCGGGCGAGGGTGCCCAATCCCGACCGCAAGCTGCTGCCCGGCATGTTCGCCAATGTCGCCGTGCTTGCGGGCGGTGCGAAGGAATTCGTCACGGTGCCGCGCACGGCGGTGACCTACGGTCTCTATGGCGACAGCGTCTGGGTGGTGAAGGAAGGCGCGCCGGAGCCCGCGCCGGCTTCGCCACCGACAGCATCAAGTGAGCCGGTGGCCTCCGCGGTCGCCGCCGATGCCACGACGACGGGCGCGGTTCCGGCCGAGCCGAAGCTCACCGTGGAGCGCCGCTTCGTGCGCGTCGGCCCGACCGAGGGCGACCGGGTCGCCATTCTCGAAGGCGTCAAAGCCGGCGAGCAGGTGGTCACCAGCGGCCAGCTCAAATTGCAGCCGGGCGCCACCATCAAGGTCGACAATTCGGGCGCGCTGAAGCCGCCGGCGGAGCTGCCGAAGCAATAGAGCCATGAGCTTCACCGATATCTTCATCAAACGGCCGGTGCTCGCCACGGTCGTTAGCCTGCTGATCCTCCTGGTCGGGGCGCAGGCCGGCTTCAAGCTGCCGATCCGGCAGTATCCGGAGCTGTCGAACACGACGATCACCGTGGTCACGACCTATCCCGGCGCGAACGCGGATTTGATCCAGGGCTTCATCACCGTGCCGATCCAGCAGGCGGTGGCGAGCGCCGAAGGTATCGACACGCTGACCGCCTCGTCGACGCAGAATGTCAGCACGGTCACGCTCAACCTAAAGCTCGATGCCGATCCCGACCGGGCGATGACCGACGTGCTCTCCAAGGTCGCGCAGGTGAAGGGCATCCTGCCGCGCGAGGCGAACAACTCGATCGTCACCAAGCAGACCGGGGAGGGCTACGCGCTGATGTATCTCTCCTTCAATTCCAAGGTGATGAACGCCTCGCAGATCAGCGATTACATCACGCGCGTGGTGCAGCCGAGGCTGCAGACCATCAACGGCGTGGCCAACGCGCAGATGCTCGGCGGGCAGGTGTTCGCCATGCGCATCTGGCTCGATCCAGACCGCATGGCCTCGCTCGGCGTGACTCCGCTCGATGTGCGCAACGCGCTCGCCGCCAATAATTTCACCTCGGCGCCCGGCCAGGTGAAGGGCGACTTCGTGCAGACCAATATCGACGCCAAGACCTCGCTGCAGACGCCGGAATCCTTCGGCAAGCTGGTGGTGATGGGCCGCGGCGATTCCTTGGTCAGGCTCGCCGATGTCGCCCAAATCGAGCTTGGGCCGCAAAACGCCGATTCCTCGTCGGCATTCGATGGGCTCAAGGCCGTGTTCATCGGCGTCTATTCCACGCCGACCGCCAACCCGCTGACCGTGATCACCGATGTGCGCAAGGCCTTCCCGGAGATCCAGAAGGAGCTGCCGCCGGGGCTCGAAGCGGCCATCGCCTATGACGCCACCAATTTCATCCGCGCCTCGCTGTGGGAGGTGATGAAGACGCTCGGCGAGGCGGCGATCATCGTCATCGTGGTGATCTTCCTGTTCTTGGGCAATCTCCGGTCGACCATCATCCCGATCGTCACCATCCCGCTGTCGCTGGTCGGCGTGCTCGCGCTTCTCGCGGCGCTGGGCTACTCGATCAATCTGATGACGCTGCTGGCGCTCGTGCTCGCCATCGGGCTCGTGGTGGACGACGCCATCGTCGTGGTGGAGAACATCCACCGGCATATCGAGCAGGGCATGCGGCCGTTCGATGCGGCGCTCGTCGGCGCCCGCGAGATCCTCTATCCGATCATCGCCATGACCATCACGCTCGCCGCGGTCTACGCGCCGATCGCCTTCGTGTCGGGGTTGACCGGCGTGCTGTTCCGCGAGTTCGCGCTGACGCTTGCCGGAGCCGTGATCGTGTCGGGCGTCATCGCCGTGACGCTATCGCCGATGATGTGCTCGAAACTGCTCAAGGCCGAGAACGAGCACGACAAGGGCGGCTGGCTCACGCGCAATCTCGATCGGATGTTCGAGGGACTGAAGCGGCGCTATCAGCGCCGGCTCGGCCGCACCCTCAACTACCGGCCGGTGACGCTGCTGGTTCTGGTCGGCGTCATCGCCGCGACCGGGCTCATGTACATGACGACCCAGAGGGAGCTCGCGCCCGAGGAAGACCAGGGAATTCTCTTCACGCTGGTGAAGACCCCGCAATACGCCAATCTCGATTATCTCGAGGAGGCGACCGACCAGCTCAACAAGGTGTTCAGCACGCTCCCGGAGAAGGAGCACGTGTTCGCCATCAACGGCATGGGCGACGTGCATACGGGTTTTGCCGGCATCCTGCTGAAGCCCTGGGGCGAGCGGGAGCGCAACCACAAGGCCGTGCTGCAAGATCTGCAGCCGAAAATCGCCAGCATCGCGCCGGCGCTCGCGCTCTCCTTCTCGCCGCCGCCGCTGCCGGGCTCGGTGGGCGGTCCGCCGGTGCAGTTCGTCATCACCACGACGCGCGATTTCCGCGAGCTTGCCGATGTGCTGGCCGACGTGGAGAAGGCCGCGCGCGAGAGCGGCATGTTCATCTTCTCCGACTCAGATCTCAGGTTCGAGACGCCGCAGCTCGAGTTCCGGATCGACCACGACAAAGCCAACCGGCTCGGCATCACCATGGCCGATATCGGCAACTCTCTGGCGACGCTGCTCGGCGGCAATTACGTCAATCTGTTCGACCTTTATGGGCGGAGCTATCAGGTCATCCCGCAAGTGCCGCGCGAGTTCCGGCTGAACGAGGACTGGCTGACGCGCTATCAAGTTCGCACCGGCTCGGGTGCGCTCGTTCCGCTCTCCAACGTCGCCACCGTGAAGAAAGTGGTGCAGCCGAACTCGCTCACCAATTTCCAGCAGCTCAATTCGGCGACGCTCTCAGCCGTGCCGTTCCCCGGGCGGACGGTCGGGGAGGCCATCGATTTCCTCAAGAAGAAGGCGGCGGACAGCTTCCCTGAAGGCTTCACCTACGACTTCCAGGGCGAGAGCCGGCAATTCGTGCAGGAGGGCAACGCCCTCGTCTACACCTTCGTGTTCGCGCTGATCATCATCTTCCTCGTGCTCGCCGCGCAATATGAGAGCTTCCGCGATCCGCTGATCATTCTGATCGCGCTGCCGTGCTCGATGTTCGGCGCGCTGATCCCGCTCAATGCCGGGCTCGCCTCGATCAACATTTATACGCAGATCGGACTCGTCACGTTGATCGGGCTGATCTCGAAGCACGGCATCCTGATGGTCGACTTCGCCAACAAGCTACAGGAGGAGCAGGGCTATTCGCGGCGCGAGGCGATCGAGCATGCCGCCGCGATCAGGCTTAGGCCGATCCTGATGACCACCGCCGCCATGGTGGTGGCGATGGTGCCGCTGCTCGTCGCCAAGGGCGCCGGCGCCGCGAGCCGCTTCGATATCGGCGTGGTGATCGCCGCGGGCATGACCATCGGCACGCTGTTCACCCTGTTCGTGACGCCTGCCGTCTATACCTATCTCGCCAGGGACCATCAGAAGGCCAAGGCCAAGGCCGAGGCCGCTCTCGCCCATGCCGCGGCTGCCGCCAAGGACGAGGCGTCGGCGCCGGAGAGCGTGGCCGAGGCTGACTCGGCCGCCGAGGCCGGAATGCTGTTCCCCGCGCCCGAGGAGCCGGTCCCGGCGGAGGGCCAAGTGTCGCCCGAGGCGCATGCCTTCAGCTCGGCGGCGGCCGCCGCATCAAGTCCTGGCCATGAGCGCCGGGCTAGGCGCCGCAGGGGGCGGGGGCCGAAACTGCCCACCGCGGCCGAGTAGGGGCTGTTATCGCACCGCACCTAGTTTACTCGCCTGATGCGAGCCTCTAGAAAGCCTTGACCAGTCAAGGGGCGGGGACCCGCATGTTCGCCAAGTTACTGATCGCCAATCGGGGCGAGATCGCCTGCCGCGTCATCAGGACCGCGCGCCGGCTGGGCATCAAGACCGTGGCCGTCTATTCCGAGGCGGATCGCGACGCGATGCACGTCTATATGGCCGACGAGGCGGTCCCGATCGGCCCAGCGCAGGCTTCCCAGTCCTATCTGGATATCGGCAAGATCGTCGCCGCCGCCAAGGCGACCGGGGCGCAGGCGGTCCATCCCGGCTACGGCTTTCTCTCCGAGAACGCCGCCTTCGCCCGTGCCCTCGAAGAAGCGGGCATCGCCTTTGTCGGACCCAACGTCAAAGCCATCGAGGCGATGGGCGACAAGATCGAGTCCAAGAAGCTAGCTGCCAAGGCCAAGGTCTCGACGGTCCCCGGCCATCTCGGCGTAATCAAGGACGCCAAGGAAGCCGTGAAGATCGCCGACGAGATCGGCTATCCGGTGATGATCAAGGCGTCGGCCGGCGGCGGCGGCAAGGGCATGCGCATCGCCTATAGCCGCAAGGAGGTCGAGGAAGGCTTCAACTCGTCCAAGTCCGAGGCCAAGTCGAGCTTCGGCGACGACCGCGTGTTCATCGAGAAATATATCGAGGAGCCGCGGCATATCGAGATCCAGGTGCTCGGTGACAAGCACGGCAATGTCATCCATCTCAACGAGCGCGAATGCTCGATCCAGCGGCGCAATCAGAAGGTCGTGGAGGAGGCGCCGAGCCCGTTCCTCGACGCCAAGACCCGCGAGGCGATGGGCGCGGAAGCCGTCGCGCTGGCCAAGGCGGTCGGTTACGACTCGGCCGGCACCGTCGAGTTCATCGTCGACAAGAAGCGCAATTTCTATTTTCTCGAGATGAACACCAGGCTCCAGGTGGAGCACCCGGTGACAGAGCTCGTCACCGGGCTAGACCTCGTCGAGGAAATGCTGAAAGTCGCCGCCGGCGAGAAGCTCACCGCTCAAGCAGAAAGACGTGAAGCTGAAGGGCTCGGCCATCGAAGTGCGCATCTATGCCGAGGACCCGCAGCGGAACTTCCTGCCCTCGACCGGGCGGCTGGTGCGCTATCGCCCGCCCAAGCTCGGCACCGAAGGCGGAGTCACCACGCGGCTCGACTCGGGCGTCGAGGAGGGCGGCGAGATCAGCGTCTATTACGACCCGATGATCGCCAAACTGGTCACGCATGCGCCGAAGCGGTTGCGCGCGATCGAGGAGATGGGCAGCGCGCTCGATGCGTTCGCCATCGACGGCTTCCGCCACAACATCCCCTTCCTTGCCGTTCTCATGCGAAACGAGCGGTGGAAGGAGGGGCGGCTCTCCACCAAGTTCATCGCCGAGGAATTTCCCGAGGGCTTCAAGCCGCCCAAGCCGGTCGGCGAAGTGCGGGATACGCTGGTCGCGGTCGCGGCGGCGATCGACCATATTAGCAATGTGCGCCGCCGCGCCATCACCCAGCAGATGCATGGCGAGCCCGTGCGCTTCGCCGAGACGCGCATCGTCGAGCTCGGCGCGGAGCGGGTGAAGGTCAGCGTGGCGGGCGGGCTCGACGGGCCGATCACCGTGACGCTCGGTGCGGACGGCAAGGCAAAGCCCAAGGCAATCACGCTCGTCTCATCCTGGTGGTTTGGCGAACCCGTCTGGGAAGGCACCGTCGACGGCGCACCAGTCGCGGTGCAGGTGCGGCCAATCCTCAACGGCGTGAACCTCACCTATCAGGGCGTGGAGGCGCAAACGCGGGTCTTCACCGAGCGCGAGACCGAGCTTGCGGCGCAGATGCCGGTCAAAGTCAAAGCCGACATGTCGAAATTCCTGCTGTGTCCCGATGCCGGGGCTGGTGGTCTCGCTCGCCGTGAGCGAAGGGCAGGAGGTCGCGGCGGGAGACGCGCTCTGCGTGGTCGAGGCGATGAAGATGGAGAACGTGCTCAAGGCCGAGCGCGACGCGAAAGTGTCGAAGATCCTGGCCAAGCCCGGCGACAGCCTCAATGTGGACGCGGTGATCCTCGAATTCGCTTAGCCGCACTTTCACATTTCGTGTCATTGCCCGGCTTGACCGGGCAATCCAGTAACCTCAGTCTTCGTAGGAAACCGAGATCGGTGGTTACTGGATGCCCGCTTTCGCGGGCATGACGAGCCGAATTCTGGGCGAAGGCTGCGCATGATGTCAGAGTCCGAAGTCAAGACGCGTACCGTCACGGTCAAGATCGAGGGCAGGGTGCAGGGCGTCTATTACCGCGCCTGGACCAATGAGACGGCGCGCAACCTCAAGCTCGACGGCACGGTGCGCAATCTGAGCGACGGCAGCGTCGAGGCGGTGTTCTCCGGCCCAGCGGACGTGGTCGAGGACATGCTGCGGCGCTGCAAGGACGGCCCGAAGGACGCGCGCGTGAGCAAAGTGACGATCCTGGCGGAAGGCGGCTCGGTCGCGCCGGGTTTCAAGGTGCTCGGCACCGACTGGCAGCGCCGCTGACTAGCCGAATATTTCGGCGAAAGCCGCGCGGAGGGCCCGATCGACTTTCTCCATCTCGGTCTCGGCGCCGAGCGCGGCGAGGCTGGTGACGGGCGTGCCGGTCAGACCGCAGGGCACGATGCCTGAGAAATGCTCCAGATCCGGATCGACGTTGAGGCTGACGCCATGCAGGCTCACCCAGTGGCGCACGCGGACGCCGATGCTGGCGATCTTGGCGCCTTGCACGAAGATGCCGATCTGGCCGGGCTTGCGCTCGCCCTCGACGCCAAGTTGCGCGAGTGTCGCGATCAGCCAGTCTTCGAGCGCGCCGACATAGGCCCGGACATCGCGGCCGCGCCGGTTGAGATCGAGCATCACATAAGCGACGCGCTGGCCCGGGCCATGATAGGTGAAGCGCCCGCCGCGCCCGCTGCTGAACACCGGAAAGCGATCGGGGTTGAGCAGCTCCGCCGGATCGGCGCTGGTGCCTGCGCTGTAGAGGGGAGGGTGCTCGAGCAACCAGACGCATTCGGCCGCCCCGCCACGCGCGATTGCCGCGACACGACCGTCCATGACCGCGACAGCCTCCGCGTATGGCACGGGCTCAACGCTGGCCAGCCACTCGACGCCGGGCTTGGACGAGGCGTGCGTGCTTCCAATGATGGCGGGCATAGTCATGCTCAGATATCCTAGGCCAAGCCTTGCACCCTCAAGAAGGGTTTGCTAAGGCAGCAGGCCCATATCGGCGCTTGCCGATGGGGCAGCCTATAGCCATATCGGGGATGGAAAGCCTCGAAATTCCTCGTTTTGACGCATGGCCTTTCCGGACTGTCTCTCGACTTTTCGGGGTCACGCTTAGCGGTCGTGGCGGAATTGGTAGACGCGCAGCGTTGAGGGCGCTGTGGGCTTAGCCCGTGGAGGTTCGATTCCTCTCGACCGCACCAATTTCCTTTCCTTCAATGCGTCAGGCCCGGGCCCGACCCGGGTTCCCAAGGGAACATTAGAACCCGACGATCGGACAGGCGATGCAGGACGCCGCAGGCGAGGTCGAACTGCGCGACGACGAGGGCGGTATTCGCTCCGACTTCCTGCATGCCGTCGCCACCGCGATCGATGAAGGCGACGAGCAAAAAGCCCGCCAGCTGACGCTGCCGCTGCATGAAGCGGACCTTGCCGACCTGATCCAGCTGCTGCGTCCCGAGCAGCGCGGCGTGCTCATCGCCATGCTCGGCGACGACTTCAAGGCCGCGGCGCTGCCCGAGCTCGACGAGGCGGTGCGCGACCAGGTGCTCGAGGCGATGCCCACCGAGCAGGTGGCCGAGGCGTTGCAGGAGCTCGATTCCGACGACGCCGTCTATCTCATCGAGGACCTCGACAAGGACGAGCAGTCGGACATCCTCGCCAAGCTGCCGTCCTTCGAGCGGGCCCAGCTCGAGCGCAGCCTCGAATATCCCGAGGACTCCGCCGGCCGCATCATGCAGACCGATCTCATCGCCGTGCCGCCATTCTGGTCGGTAGGGCAGACGATCGACTATATGAGCGAGGCCGACGACCTACCCGATCGCTTCTACGAGGTGTTCGTCGTCGATCCCGCCTATCATTTGATCGGCTCCGTCGCGCTCAATCGGCTGCTGCGCTCCAAACGGACGGGCAGCGTCCAATCCATCACCGACCACGACATCCACCCGATCCCGGCCGAGGCCGACCAGGAGGAGGTGGCGCGCCAGTTCGAGCGCTACAATTTGACCTCGGCGCCGGTGGTCGACGAGGACAAGCGCCTGGTGGGCGTGATCACCGCCGACGACGTGGTCGAGGTCGTGCAGGAGGAGGCGTCGGAGGACATCCTGCGGATGGGCGGCGTGGCCGGCGAGTCGATGAGCGACTCGGTCTGGCAGACGACGCGGCTGCGCTTCACCTGGCTGCTCGCCAATCTGGCGACGGCGATCCTCGCCTCGTTCGTCATCAGCCTGTTCGAGGCGACCATCGAGCAGATGGTGGCGCTTGCCGTGCTGATGCCGATCGTCGCCTCGATGGGGGGCAATGCCGGAACGCAGACCATGACGGTCGCGGTGCGCGCGCTCGCCACGCAGGATCTCGGCCCGGTGAACGCGTTCCGCGTCATCTTGCGCGAATCGGCGGTCGGCCTGCTCAATGGGCTGCTGTTTGCCGTCATCATGGCGGCGATCGCCTATTTCTGGTTCGGCAGCGACCAGCTGGGGCTGGTGATCGGGGTCGCCATGGTCGTCAATCTGGTCGCCGCCGCTCTCGCCGGCATTCTCATCCCGCTGGGGCTCGATCAGCTCGACCTCGACCCGGCCATCGCGTCCGGCGTATTCGTCACCACGGTCACCGACGTGGTCGGCTTCTTCGCCTTTCTCGGACTGGCCGCTTTGTGGTTAGTTTAGCGGCGGGGGGCTTCGAATGTTCTTCTATATCGCCAAAGGGCTGTGGTTCCTGCTGCAACCCTCGACGCTCATCGCGCTGTTGATCGGCTATGGCTCGATCCTGATCTGGACGGGTTGGGCGCGATGGGGACGGCGCTTCGTCACCATCGGCGCGATCCTGCTGCTCGTCGTCGGGCTTTCGCCGCTCGGCAATGCGCTGATCCTGCCGCTCGAGGACCGCTTTCCGCGCGCCGATCTCGACGCGCCGCCGCCCCCCACCGGGTTCATCATTCTCGGTGGCGCCGAGGATCGGCTGGTCGGCGAGGCCCGCGGCGCGCCTACGCTCAACGAGGCGAGCGAGCGCATGGTCGAGGCCGCCATGCTTGCGCGCCGGTTTCCGGAGGCGAAGGTCGCCTTCTCAGGCGGCGATGCCGGCATTCTCTACAAGACGGGCAGCGAGGCGGAAGGCGCCGAGAGCTTGCTCACCGCCCTCGGCGTGGCGCAAGACCGGCTGATCCTCGAAGCGAAGTCGCGCGACACCTACGAGAACGCCGCCTATCTCAAGGAGGAGTTGACGCGCGCCGGCGAGCTTGGCCCCGGCAAGCGCTGGCTGCTGATCACCTCCGCCTATCACATGCCCCGCGCGATGGGCGCGTTCCGCCAGGCCGGCTTCAATGTCGAACCTTGGCCGGTGGATTACCGCACGCGCGGGGTGGCCGACCTGACCCGACCCTTCGACAAGGTGTCGGAAGGCTTGCGCCGCGTCGATGTGGCCGCGCGCGAATGGGTCGGGCTCCTGGCTTATTGGCTGAGGGGACGGAGCGATGCGTTGTTCCCGGCGCCTCGGCCGCTCGCGGTCGCGGGCTGCGACCTCGCCGCGCCCGGCGCTAACGCGTCCGAAAGCCCGCCAGCATCCCCATGTCGACCCAACCCTTGAGATAGGTCGCGGCGCGAAGCTCGGCCTCGTCCTCGCCGGCGAAGGTCGCCACCATTTCGCAGAGCACGCCGAAGCTCACGCCCTTGGTCGCCTCGTTCCACATCATGGCTTCCTCGGCGGTCAGCGGCTTGAAGCGGGCCATGAAGCCCTGCCGCCACACCACGACGGCTTGCGGCTCGGGCAACTTCACGGGCTTCGGCGGGGCGGTTTCCTGCTTCAACGCCGCCCAGATCTCGGCGGCATTGGTGCTGAAGCTGAGGCGGATCGCCGTCGGATGCGGCTCGAACGTGAGATGCGGCCAAGCCTCGGGCGGTAACGCCGCCAGTGCCTCGATCGTCAGCGGCGCGGCGTCGGGCCCGTCAAAGGCATCGGCGAGCGCCTTATCCAGATCGGCGATCTCGGCCAGCTCAGCGTGCTTGGCGTCGTTGGCGCTCGCGCGGACGAAGTCGGGGAGGTGGCGGCCGAACCAGCGCGCGCTGCGTTGGTCCGACGGATTGGCGTCGATATAGGCCTTGACCAGTTTGGCGAAAGCCCGGTCGCCGAGATAGGCATGGAGCTGCGCGTAGTCGTCGGCGAGGATCTCGGCCAGGCGGGCGACATAAGCGTTGCGATAGACGCCGAACAGTACCTTGCGCTGTTCCTTGGCGCTGTCATTCACCTCGGCAAGGATCGAGTCGTCGCCGGCGAGGATGCCGCGCTGGAAACTCTCTTGGAGCTCTCTGAGGTTCTTCATTCCGCCGCCGCGATCCGCTTGCCGCCGAACATCTCAGCCGCGATCGAGCGCGCGTGGTCGAGCTCGTCGACCAGCTCGGCAAGCGGGGGGATGTTGTCGTCGCGCTCGATCATGGTCGAGACCGGGCCGAAATGGGTGACCGCCTCGCGATAGAAGTCCCACACCTCGGGGCAGACCGGATGGTCGTGCGTGTCGATGATGTGGCTCTCTTCATGGCTGTGGCCGGCCACGTGGAACTGGACCACGCGGTCGCGCGGCACGCCGTGCAGGAATTCGTCGGTGGAGAAACCGTGGTTGAAGGCGCTGACATAGACGTTGTTGACGTCGAACAGCAGCCAGCAATCGGCGCGCTTGGCGACCTCGCTGACGAACTCCCACTCGCTCATCTCGGACTGGCCGAAGGTGATGTAGCTCGACACGTTCTCCAGCGTCAGCCGGCGGCCCAGGAAGTCCTGCACCTGGCCGACGCGCTCGACGACATGGTCGAGCGCCTCTTGCGTGTAGGGGATGGGCAGGAGGTCGTGCAGGTTCACGCCATGCACGCCGGTCCAGCACAAATGATCGGAGATCCATTTCGGGTTCACGCGCTGGGCAAGTTTCTTGAGCGCGGCGAGATAGTCCAGGTCGAGCGGCGCCGTGGAGGCGATCGACAGCGAGACGCCGTGCATCACCACGGGATAGCGCTCGCAAATCTGGTCGAGCATGTACAAGGGCTGGCCGCCCTCGATCATGTAGTTCTCGGAGAGGATCTCGAACCAGTCGATCTTGGGAGAGCCCTCGAGGATCTCCCGATAATGCTGCGGCCTCAGCCCCAAGCCGAAGCCGAGATAGTCAGGCTTGCCGCTGGTCATGGCTGTCGGCTCCTCGGAAATCGCGCAATGGCCGGCCGCGAATGCCGCGGCCGGCCATTGCTGGCGTAATTCGCTTAGCTGTTCTCGAACTGGCCGCCGTGGCCCTTGCACTCCTCCTGGAGCATCTCGACCCAGCCTTGACCCTTGCAGGCGTTCTTGCCCTTGCAGTCATTCTTGGTGGTCTTGCAGGCGCCCTTGCCGGCGCAGCCGTTGACGCCGAAGCAGCGTCCCGGAATTCCTTCGACGGCATAGGCGGAGCCGATCAGCGCCACGCTGGAAACGACGAGAGCCGCGGCCGTCATAGCGATTTTAGCGCCGGACTTCTGGTTGAGCTTCATTTTCCTCTCCTGTGCATGAGTTCTAGGCGTTCTTGGCGGAGAGCCGCCAAGCGAGCTATAGCCCTGATCTCAGGGAGGCTTGCGTCACTCCTGTTCAAAGCTTCGTGCTTTGCGCACTTGACCCAATTCACGCGCGCGTCAACTGTGCGTGATCGGAGAGGCTGGGCGCAGGATCGTGGCGGGTGAGTGTACCGATGGGGCTCAACGACATTGCCGTCTATGTTGACGGAACGGAGGCGACCAAGACGCGGGTGAGCTTCGCGGTGGCGCTCGCCAAGGAGCATGGCGCGCATCTGGTTGGCATCGCCTTCGCGCCGACCGCGCTGCTGCCGCTCTATGGCGCCGACGTCGGCTTCGCCGACATGAGCGAAGTGTTGCAGAGCGTGAAGACGCAAAGCGCCAACGCGCTGGAAGCCTTCAAGACATGCGCCGCGGGGGAAGGCGTGAGCGTCGAGGCGCGGCTGATGCAGGGCATGAGCGAGGAGTTCCCGCACGACTTCGCGCACGCGGCGCGGCACGCGGATCTCGCGATCCTCGGCCAGCCGCGCGACGGCGATCCGCTGCTCGGCCAATATGCGCTGGTCGAACGCTGCCTGTTCGCCTCGGGGCGGCCGGTCATCATCGTGCCGGCTTCGCCGGAGAAGCTCGCGCTGAAAGGGACCATCGTCGCTGCCTGGGACGGGAGCGCTGAGGCGGCGCGGTCGATCAACGATGCGCTGACCTTCCTCAAGCCTGCCGCCCGCGTCGTGCTGCTTGCCGGAATCGCCAGCGAAGAGGGCGACGAGCGCGCGCCCTTGATCGACGACATGATCGCGCATTTGAAGCGGCACGGGGTGAAGGCCGAGGCGATGCGCGTCAAGATCGCCGAGAGCGATGTCGGCCGGGTGCTGCTCGCCACGGCAAAAGAGCTTGGCGCCGACATGATGGTAATGGGCGCCTTCCATCATTCGCGCTGGCGCGAGTTCATCCTTGGCGGCGTGACGCTGAGGGTGCTCGAGGAGGCGGCGATTCCCTTGTTCATGGCGCATTGAGCGGCACATGACGGTGCATCTGATCAAGCTTTGCGTCGGCGTCGAGACGGTCAGCGAGCTTGCCGAGTGGCAGGACGACCGGCTGAAGCGCCTGAAGCGCGAAAAGAAGACGCCGGAGCTGTGCCATCGCACCTTGCAGACGCCGCGGCGGCGCGAGGAGATTCTCGACGGCGGCTCGCTCTACTGGGTGATCAAGGGCTTCGTACTGGTTCGGCAGCGGATCATCGATCTCAGGGCCGACGCGAAAGAGGACGGCACAGCGTGCTGCGGCATCGTGCTCGACGCCGAGCTGGTCACGACGCGAGCCCATCCCCGCCGCGCCTTCCAAGGCTGGCGCTATTTCGAAGCGGCAGACGCGCCGCGCGACGCCAAGGGTTTTGCCGAAGCTGAGGACGCGATACCGCGCGGCATGCGCGAGGAGCTGCGCGAGCTTCGCCTTATCGATTGGTAGAAATCGGCGGCACGGCCACGTTGTCGATCAGCCGCGTCTTGCCGAGATAGGCGGCGGCGAGCACGCGTGCCCGCTTCACCGGACCCCGCAGAGGCTTCAGCGTGTCGGGATCGCGCACGGCGACATAATCGACGCGAAAGCCGGCGGCATCGAGCTTGAACCGCGCCGCCACCACCGCGTCATCGCAGCCCCGACCTTGCGCGAGATCGGCTGCCACGCCGGCAATGGTCTCATGCAGCAGCGGCGCAATCTTGCGCTCCGACGGCGAGAGATAGACGTTGCGCGAGGAGAGAGCGAGGCCGTCGGCTTCGCGCATGATCGGCCCGCCCACGATCTCGACCGGGATGTTGAGATCGCGCACCATCTGCTTGATGACCAGAAGCTGCTGGTAGTCCTTCTCGCCAAAGATGGCGATGTCGGGCCCGCATTGCATGAGGAGCTTGGCGACGACCGTGGCGACACCGTCGAAATGATTGGGACGCGCCGCGCCGCACAGATCGTCGGTCAGGTCGCCGACCCGCACATGCGTGCTGAAGCCATGCGGATACATCTCGGCCGCCTCGGGTGCGAAAACGAGGTCGGCGCCGGCCGTGGCGAGCTTGGCGATGTCGCCGGCCTCGTCGCGCGGGTAGGTGTTGAAATCCTCGCGGGGCCCGAATTGGATCGGATTGACGAAAATCGACACGACGGCGCGGTCGCATTTGGTCTTGGCCAGGGTGACGAGCGACAGATGGCCCTGATGCAGCGCGCCCATGGTGGGCACCAGGGCAATCGTCTCGCCGGCCTTGCGCCAGGCGGCGATCTGCTTCCGCAGCTCGTTGACGGTGCGGATAATGGGGATGGCGCTCGTCATTCTTCTGCTCCTAACGGCCAGGGGTTAAACTTATGCCATGGGCGAGGCGAAACGCCATATCGGACCGAGCGCTGAATTGCCGAGCCGAGCCGGGGTCGGCGCGGCGCTGCTTGCCGAGGAAGGGCCGTTGGTCGAGGCGCTGATCGCCAAAGCCCGCTTCGGCGCCGAGGATCGCCGCAAGATCGAGACCCTGGCTTTGAGCCTGGTCAGGGCGGCGCGCGAGGGAAGGGCAGACAGCGGCGGGGTCGATTCCTTCCTGCACGAATATGGGTCTGTCGAGCGAGGAGGGGGTGCTGCTGCTCTGCCTCGCCGAGGCGCTGTTGCGCATCCCCGACGCCGCCACGGCCGACCGGCTGATCGCGGGCACGATCGGCACGGGTGACTGGTCGCGCCATCTCGGCCATTCGGACTCGCTCCTCGTCAACGCCTCGACCTGGGGGTTGATGCTGACGGGCCGAATCCTCGATTGGAGCGATAAGCGGCAATCGGATCCCGCCAGCATGGTGCAGCGGCTGATCGCCAGAAGCGGGGAGCCGGTGATCCGCCAGGCGCTGCGCCAGGCAATGCGCATTCTCGGCAATCAATTCGTGCTCGGCGAGAGCATCGCCGACGCGCTCGCCAATGCCGAGGACGAAGCCGAACAAGGCTATCGCTTCTCCTTCGACATGCTGGGCGAGGCGGCGCGGACAGCTGAGGACGCCGAGCGTTACGCCTTGCGCTACGAGGAGGCGGCCGAGGCGATCGCATCATGGGCCGGCCATCCGGCGGCGCGGAGCGAAGAGGAATTGATCGAACGACCTGGGCTCTCGGTGAAGCTCTCGGCGCTGCATCCTCGCTATCAGCCCTCACAAGAAGCGCGCCTCAGGGCCGAGCTGGTGCCGCGGCTGGCAACGCTGGCGCAGGCCATGCGCGACGCCTGGCTGCCGCTTACCATCGATGCCGAAGAGGCAGAGCGGCTCGATCTTTCGCTGGCGCTGATGCAGCCGCTGCTTGCCGATCCCAAGCTTGCGGGGTGGAACGGGCTTGGGCTTGCGGTGCAGGCCTATAGCAAGCGCGCTCTGCCGCTGATCGATTGGCTCGGCGCGGTCGCGGAGGCGACCGGACGGCGCATCCCCGTGCGTCTCGTCAAGGGCGCCTATTGGGACAGCGAGATCAAATGGGCGCAAGAGGCGGGGCTCGCGGGATACCCGGTGTTCACGCGCAAGGTGAGTACCGATGTCGCCTATCTCGCCGCGGCGCGTGCTTTGCTCGCGCGGCCCGACTGCTTCTATCCGCAATTCGCCACCCATAACGCCCACACGATTGCCGCCATCGCCATCCTCGCCGGGGATCGTGCTTACGAGTTCCAGCGGCTCTTCGGCATGGGCGAGGCGCTACACCGCGAGGTGGTGCGCCCCGAGCGCCTCGGCAAGCCTTGCCGCATCTATGCCCCCGTGGGCGGGCATCGCGACCTGCTCGCTTATCTCGTGCGCAGGCTGTTGGAGAACGGCGCCAACACCTCCTTCGTCAACCGGCTCGCCGACGACGATGCGCCGATCGAGGTCATCGTTGCCGACCCGGTGGAGAAGGCGGCAGCCTTGCCTGAGAAGGCGAACCCGCTGATTGCGCCGCCGCCCGACCTGTTCCTGCCGGAGCGGAAGAACAGTCTTGGCCTGCCGCTGTGGCAAAATTCGGTGCGCGAGCCGCTGCTTACGGCGATGGAGCAGGCGCTTGCCGATCCGGCAAAGGCCAATCCCATCGTCTCAGGCCAAGAGCTGGAGGAGGGGGGCGAGGTCGGTTGGATCACCTCGCCGCATGACCGGCGTGCTGTCGTCGGCATCTGCCGAAGCGCCGGCCCCGAGGCTATCGACAAGGCAGTCGGAGCGGCGAAAGCGGCAAGCGAGGATTGGGACCGCCGGGGTGGCGAGGCGCGTGCGGCGATGCTCGACCGCGCCGCCGATCTCTTCGAGGCGGATCGGCCGGCACTGATGATGCTGCTGGTGCGGGAAGCGGGCAAGACGCTTGCCAATGCCCAAGCCGATCTCCGCGAGGCTGTCGATCAGCTGCGCTATTCGGCGGCGCAAGCCAGGCTGAAATTCGCCGGCCCGCGTCTCCTCAAAGGCCCGACCGGAGAGGAGAACGCGCTTAGCCTGCATGGGCGCGGCGTGTTCGCTTGCATCTCGCCCTGGAACTTTCCGCTCGCCATTTTCACCGGGCAGGTCGCCGGCGCGCTCGCCGCCGGCAACTCGGTGGTGGCAAAGCCCGCGGAGCAGACGCCGCTCATTGCGGCCCGCGCGGTGCGATTGCTGCATCGAGCCGGCGTTCCGCCCGATGTGCTGCATCTTCTACCAGGCAGAGGCGAAAGTGTCGGCGCGGCCCTGGTCAGAGACCCGCGTGTCGCCGGCGTTGCCTTTACCGGCGGCACCGACACCGGCATTGCCATCAACCGCGCGCTTGCCGCACGCGACGGACCGATCGTCAAGCTGATCGCCGAGACCGGCGGGCTCAACGCCATGATCGTCGATTCCTCGGCGCTGCCGGAGCAAGTGGTCGACGACGCGCTTTCCTCGGCGTTCGACAGCGCGGGCCAGCGCTGCTCGGCGCTGCGTGTGCTGTTCCTGCAAGAGGATGTGGCCGACGCGACGCTGCAAATGCTCATCGGCGCGGCGCGCGAGCTCAAGATCGGCGATCCGTTCGACTACGCCACCGATGTCGGGCCGGTGATCGACGAGGAGGCGCGCGCCGCGCTCGAGGCACACAAGGCGCGCATGCGCCAAGAGGCGCGCGAGCTGCTCGACCTGCCCTTGGGAGACGAGCACGCGCAAGGGACTTATGTCGCCCCGGCCATCTACGAGATCCCGTCCATCGCCGTGTTGCAACGCGAAGTGTTCGGCCCGATCCTGCATGTGGTGCGCTTCTCGGGCGACCGCTTAAGCGAAGTTTGCGAGGCGATCAACGCGACCGGCTACGGCCTGACGCTCGGCCTGCATAGCCGCATCAAGGCGACAGCGGATTTCGTGGCTGAGCGGGTCAAGGTCGGCAATCTGTATGTGAACCGAAACCAGATCGGCGCGATGGTCGGCGTGCAGCCTTTCGGCGGCGAGGGGCTGTCGGGAACCGGCCCCAAGGCGGGTGGTCCGAACTACCTCGAGGCCTTCGCGCTGGAGCGCGTACGCTCCACCGATCTCACCGCCTCGGGCGGCAATGCGAGCCTGCTCGCCGCCGGCAGCGACGAGGCCTGATCCGCCATTGTTCGAGGGCGGTTAAGGGTCCATCTATAGCTTCGGCGGCATCTGGCTGCCCGGAGTTACAAGAGAATGGCCGAGCCGAAAGCCCCGGCAAAGACCGAGAAAAGCGAAGTCGCCGAGAAGCGATCGACGCGGGGCGAGATCGACGCCTTCATCCAGACGATGCGGGCGCTCAAGCCGTCAGGCTCGGGCCAAGGTCGGCTGATCTTCGCCATGGACGCGACCATGAGCCGCCAGCCTTCCTGGGACCTCGCGCTCGAACTCCAGGCCGACATGTTCAAGGCGGTGAAGGTCTGTCGGCGGGCTCGACGTGCAGCTCGTCTATTTCCGAGGCTATAACGAATGCCAGGCGTCGAAATGGGTCGGCGATCCCGACGCATTGGCGCGGCTGATGCGCCAGGTCTCCTGCGCCGGCGGCTTCACCCAGATCAGCAAGGTGCTGAGCCATGCGCGGCGGGAAAGCGCGGCGGCAAAGGTCAACGCGCTGGTCTATGTCGGCGATGCCATGGAGGAGGATGTGGACCGGCTCGCCGGGCTCGCGGGCGAGCTCGGCATGATCGGCACGCCGGTGTTCCTGTTCCAGGAAGGGCGCGACGAGAAGGTCGAGCGTGCGTTCAGGGAAATCGCCCGGCTCTCCCGCGGCGCCTATGCGCCGTTCGATGCGGGTTCGGCGCGGCAGCTCCGTGAGCTGCTCACCGCGGTCGCGGTCTACGCCGCGGGCGGCCGCAAGGCGCTAAAGAATTTCAGCGAGGAGACGAAGAGCGGCGGGGCCTTGCGCCTCCTCGAGCAGCTCGGCTGACGGCTCATCCATGGTTTATTTCCTCGCCGGTTGCGCGCTTCTGATCCTGCTGCTGTTCGTCGGGCGCGGGATCACTCTGGCCGACCCACGGAGGCTCGCTGGCGTGGTGCGCAAGGCGGGCGGGGTCGCGGCGCTGGCAGTGGCAGGCTTCCTGCTGGTGCGGGGCGCGCTGCCGTTGGCCATCCCGCTTGCGGTGTTCGGGCTATCGCTGCTGGGACGCGGCAACTGGCTCGGGGTCGGCGGTCCGTTCAGCTCCTCAACCAAGACGCCCGGGCAGAAATCCGACATCCGCACCGACAGACTGGCGATGCAGCTCGACCATGACAGCGGGCAAATGGACGGGACGTGCCTGTTCGGGCGGTTTGCCGGCCGCACGCTCTCCACGCTCAGCGACCGCGAGGCGATGGAGCTTCTGGCTGAGCTGCATCGCGAAAGCGCGCCGGAAGCGGCGCTGATGGAAGCCTATCTCGATTGGCGTCTGCCGGGCTGGCGCGAGGATGAACAGCCTTCGGCTGAGCGGGCGGGACCGCGGCGCGGCCGCGGGCAGGCCAACCGGATGAGCGCAGAGGAGGCCTATGCGGTGCTTGGAATTGCCTCGGATGCGAGCGAGGAGGACATCAGGCAAGCGCATCGGCGGTTGATGATGAAGATGCACCCCGACCAGGGCGGCTCGACCTATCTCGCGGCGCGGATCAACGAGGCCAAGGAAGTTTTGCTCGGCCGCAAATGAGCCGAAAGCTTCAGGCGCCGCGCCGGCTCACTCGGCGGTCATCACCGCGCAGTCGAGCGACATCTTCTTGAGCGCGGCACACGCAGCTTGCGCGTCAGACTTCGAGAAGCCGGCAAAACGCGCGCGGTACCATTCCTTGTCGTCCTTCATGAAGGAGGCGGTAAAGGGCAGGTGGCCGTCGAGCAGATCCATCGCGCGCTGTTGCACCATGCCGAGCCGGTTCTCGGCCTCGTCCTGGGTCATGTAAGCCCCGACCTGGACATGATAGGCGCCGCTATATTGAATCCGCTTGGCAGACGACTTTGGCGACGGCTCGCTCGAGGTGAGGCTGGCTCGGAGCGGCAGGGCTGGCTCGGAGATATCGCCCTCGGCGCTGGCGGCAGCTTGGGTCCGGGCCGCCGGAGCAGGCGTGGCGGAGGCCAAGGCATAGGCCGGCTTCTTCACCGGCGGCAATGCGGTGGGCGTAACCAGCGAGGCGACCAATTGAGCCGCGGTGGGCTTGGTGCTCGAGGCTGCGGCGAAGTTCTTGTCCAGCAAAGCGCGCATCGCGGTATCGCGCTGGCTGCCGGTCTTGCCGCCCAGCACCACGGCGATCAGATGCTTGTCGCCGCGGTGCACGGATGCCGCGAGATTGTAGCCGCTTGCCCGCGTATAGCCCGTCTTGATGCCGTCGGTGCCCTTGTAGTTGAGCAGCAGCTTATTGTGGTTGCGGTATTTCCGGCCTTTGAAGGTGAAATATTGCGTGCCGAACACGGCGTAATAGTCCGGGTAGTCGTGAATCAGATGCGCCGAGAGGATCGCCATGTCCCGCGCGGTGGTGATCTGCTCGTCGTTGGGCAGGCCCGAGGCGTTGCGGAACAGCGTATTGCGCATGCCGATTCGCCTGGCCGTGTCGGTCATCAGCTTGGCGAACGCCTCCTCGCTGCCGGAGACGTTCTCGGCGATGGTGGCGGCGGCGTCGTTGGCGGACTGGGTCACCAGAGCCTTGACCGCGTCGTTGACCTTGATGGTCGCACCGGGTTTGAGGCCCAGTTTGGTCGGAGCCTGGCTCGCGGCATGCGCCGTCACCGTCAGGTCGGAGCTCGGCGTGAGCTTGCCGGCCTTCAGATAGCCGAACAGGACATACAGGGTCATCATCTTGGTCAGCGAAGCCGGGTGCCGGGGCGCGTCGGCTGCCTGCTCATGCAGGATCGTGCCGGAATTCATGTCCACGACGATGGCAGCGGCAATCGACGGCGTACGCGGCTTCTTCTTGGCGGCCAGCGCTTCGCCGGCCGGCGCGAGGACTGCCACCACAATGAGCGCGAGCGCGAGCAGCACGCGGCTCAAGCCCTGCGCGTGGCTCCGACACTGACGCTCAGCGATGTCCACTGACCCCGAAGGCGTATGCCTTCCCCCCGTTTAGACCCCGTCCCTGGCCCGATTCCGGCGCCGCCCTCGCCATGATAATGCGAACTGCCCATAAATTCGCCGCCCCACATGGCGAGAAGAAGGCTAAAAGTCGTCTCTTGCCAAAGCGTTAAGTTAAGGCAAACAGATCTATTGTGCAGTGCAAAAAATTTCGGTTGACGTTTTTTGTGCAACGCATATATATCGCTCGCGTTCGCAGCAATCGCGCAACCCGGTTTTAGAGAGGGCTCCCATGCTCAAAGGTTTCGAAGAGTTCCAGAAAGTAGGCAAAGATGGCTTTGATGCGGCCGTCCGTTCGTTCGGTGAGGTGAATAAGGGCTTCCAGGCTATCGCCGCAGAGGTCACCGACTATTCGAAGAAGGCGTTCGAGGATTCAACTCGCGCTTTCGAGCAGCTGATCGGCGCCAAGTCGATCGAGCAGGCCATCGAGATCCAGTCCCAGTATGCCAAGAAGGCCTATGACACCTACATCGCCGAGATGTCCAAGCTCGGGGAGATGTATGTCGGCCTTGCCAAGGATGCGTATAAGCCGGTCGAGTCTGCCTTCACCAAGAAGGTCGTCTAACACCTCCTGCCAAACTCCCTTTCCCATTCGAAAGACCCGGGCTTCGGTGCCGGGTCTTTTTTTTTGCCGTTTTCCTGTCGGCAAGTCACACTATGTTATGAAGAGAACAGCGCGGCGATTTGCGGTTGTGAACGCGTTGCCGCTAGAATGGACGAGACGGGTCGCGACCAGGCGGCCCGCTCGCCTTGGCAGATGACAAACGACACGCCACATAGAGGCTGACGATGGCGCGGAACGGCGATCCTCGCCGGGGCGACGACACCGGCACCCATATCATCACCAAGACCCGGCCGAAGACCAAGCGGCCGAGCCTCTACAAGGTGCTGCTGCTGAACGACGACTACACGCCAATGGACTTCGTCGTGTACGTCCTCGAGCGGTTCTTCAACAAGCCGCCGGAGGAGGCGACCCGAATCATGCTGCACGTCCATCAAAAGGGCGTCGGCATCTGTGGGGTCTACACTTACGAGGTCGCTGAGACTAAGGTAGCTCAGGTGACGAGCTTCGCGCGGCAGCACGAGCATCCGCTGCAATGCACGATGGAGAAAGAGTAGGAACTAGGTGGCTTCGTTTTCGACGTCTCTCGAGCAGGCTCTCCGGCGCGCTCTGCAATATGCCAATGAGCGCAGCCACGAATACGCGACGCTGGAGCATCTGCTCCTGTCCTTGATCGACGACCGCGACGCGGCGGCGGTGATGCGCGCCTGCGACGTCGATCTCGATCTGCTGCGCGACAAGCTCACAGGCTATATCGACAACGAGCTGTCGGGCCTGGTGCTCGACACGCATGGCGACGCCCAGCCGACCGCCGGGTTCCAGCGCGTCATCCATCGCGCCGTGGCGCATGTGCAGTCATCCGGCCGCGAGGAGGTGACGGGAGCGAACGTGCTGGTCGCCATCTTCGCCGAGCGCGAGAGCCATGCCGCCTTTTTCCTGCAAGAGCAGCACATGACGCGCTTCGACGCGGTCAATTACATCAGCCACGGCATCGCCAAGCGGGCCGGCATGTCGGAGCCGCGCGCGGTGCGCGGCGTCGACGAGGACGCGGCCACGGTCGAGGGCGGCGAGGAGAAGAAGCGCGGCGCCGACGCGCTCGAGGTCTATTGCATCAATCTGAACCAGAAGGCCCGCTCGGGCCGCATCGATCCCTTGATCGGCCGTGGCCCCGAGATCCAGCGCACCATCCAGGTGCTCTGCCGCCGGCAGAAGAACAACCCGCTCTTCGTCGGCGATCCCGGCGTCGGCAAGACGGCTATCGCCGAAGGGTTGGCCCGCCGCATCGTCATGGGCGACGTGCCGGAGGTGCTGTCCGATTCGACCATCTTCCAGCTCGACATGGGCGCGCTGCTCGCCGGCACGCGCTATCGCGGCGATTTCGAGGAGCGGCTCAAGGCCGTGATGCGCGAGATCGAGAACTATCCCGGCGCCATCATGTTCATCGACGAGATCCACACGGTGATCGGCGCGGGCGCGACCTCGGGCGGCGCCATGGATGCGTCCAACCTGCTGAAGCCGGCGCTGCAGTCGGGCACGCTGCGCTGCATCGGCTCGACCACCTATAAGGAATACCGCCAGCATTTCGAGAAGGACCGCGCGTTGGTGCGGCGCTTCCAGAAGATCGATGTCAACGAGCCGTCGGTGCCGGATGCGATCGAGATCCTCAAAGGGCTGAAGCCATATTTCGAGGACTTCCACCGCGTGCGCTATACCAGCCAGGCGATCAAGTCGGCGGTCGAGCTGTCGGCGAAATACATCCACGACCGCAAGCTGCCCGACAAGGCGATCGACGTGATCGACGAGACCGGCGCCTCGCAGATGCTGGTGCCCGAGCGGCAGCGGCGGAAGATCATCGGCGTCAAGGAGGTCGAGTCGACCATCGCCACCATGGCGCGCATCCCGCCGAAGACGGTGTCGAAGTCCGATGCCGAGGTGCTGCGCGCGATCGATCAGGATCTGAAGCGGGTGGTGTTCGGCCAGGACAAGGCGATCGAGGCGCTTGCCGCCGCGATCAAGCTGTCGCGCGCGGGGCTACGCGAGCCCGGCAAGCCGATTGGCTCCTACATGTTCTCCGGACCCACCGGCGTGGGCAAGACCGAAGTCGCGCGCCAGCTCGCGCTGCTCTTGGGCGTCGAGCTGCTCCGCTTCGACATGAGCGAATATATGGAGCGCCATACCGTGTCGCGGCTGATCGGCGCGCCTCCCGGCTATGTCGGCTTCGACCAGGGCGGACTGCTCACCGACGGCATCGACCAGCACCCGCACTCCGTGCTGCTGCTGGACGAGATCGAGAAGGCGCATCCCGATCTGTTCAACATCCTGTTGCAGGTGATGGATCACGGCAAGCTGACCGACCATAACGGCAAGCGGGTCGACTTCCAGAACGTCATTCTCATCATGACCACGAACGCCGGTGCGAGCGATCTCGCCAAGGCTGCCATCGGCTTCAATCGCTCCAAGCGCGAGGGCGACGACGAGGAGGCGATCAACCGCCTGTTCTCGCCGGAGTTCCGCAACCGGCTCGATGCGGTCATCACTTTCGCCAATCTCCCGCCGGAGGTCATCTCCAAGGTGGTGGAGAAGTTCGTGTTCCAGCTGGAAGCCCAGCTCGGCGACCGCAACATCACCATCGAGCTGACCCCAGAGGCCAACACCTGGCTCGCCGAGCGCGGCTATGACGACAAGTTCGGCGCCCGCCCGCTCGCCCGCGTGATCCAGGAATACATCAAGAAGCCGCTGGCAGAGGAAATCCTGTTCGGCGCGCTGAAGGATGGCGGCATCGTCCGCGTGCTGGTCGAGGAGAAGGCCGGAGAGAAGATGCTCGGCTTCGAATATCTGAAGGCCGACGCGCCGGTGCGGCCGCGCGATCCCGAGGATACCGAGGACGGCGAGGGACCCGACGATGGCGGTCCGAAAGGTCCGCCGAAGGCGGGCGGTCCCAAGCCGCGGGTGCGGCGAGGGGGCCCGCGCAAGCCGCGCGCGGCCCGCAGCCGCAGCGTCGGCGCGAGCCTCGTGCCCAAGGTCCCGCTCGGCACGAAGTAGTCCCGAACTAGCCGTTCAGCTTTTTCCGGATTGTCTCGGCCGTGGCGGCGAGCTTTGCCTGGTCTTCCATCTTGCCGGCATGCGGCTTCAGCGCCTCGCCCTCTTTGCGCGGGATGATGTGGACGTGCAGGTGGAATACGGTCTGACCCGCGGCCGCGCCGTTGAATTGCTGGATCAGCACGCCTTCGGCGCCCATCGCGTCTTTGATCTTGGGCGCGAGCTTCTGCACCACCGCCATCAGCTTGGCGAGCGCTTCAGGCTTGATGTCGAACAGATCGCGCGCCTGCTCCTTGGTGATGACCAGCGCGTGGCCCTCGCTGCGCGGCATGATGTCGAGGAAGGCGAGCGTGTCCTCGTCCTCGTAGATCTTGTGGCAGGGGATTTCGCCGCGCAGCATTTTGGCGAAGATGTTGTTCGGGTCGTAAACCATGGCGGTCTCTATAACTGAATTCGGCCAGTTGATCAGCATCAAAGCCCAGACGTCGGATCATCCTTTAGTTGGAGGGAAGGGTCCATGCCCTGACGCACCAAGCCGAGGAGAGTGAGATGTCGATGCTGAAAGTGATCGAGGTTTTATCGGAGTCCGACAAGAGTTGGGAGGATGCCGCGCAGACGGCGGTCAAGCGGGCCAACGATACCGTGCGCAATGTCCGCTCCATCTGGATCGAGAACTTCGAAGCCACGGTGGAGGATGGCAAGATCAAGAAGTATCGCATCAACGGCAAGATCTCGTTCGTGCTCGAAGGCTAGGCTCACGTTCGCTTGAAGGGCGCGTCCTCGCTAAGCAACGCGATCTCCCGCGCGACGGCGCGCCGCTCGCGCTTCAAATAATCGGCCACGGCGCGGCGGAGCGCCGGGTCGGCGATGTAATGGGCGCTGTAGGTCTCGCTCGGCAGATAGCCGCGGGCGAGCTTATGCGCGCCTTGCGCGCCGGCCTCGACGCGCGCCAGCCCGCGCGCGATGGCGAAGTCGATGGCCTGGTAGTAGCAGACCTCGAAATGCAGGAAGGGGTGCTCTTCGATGCCACCCCAGTAGCGGCCGTAAAGCGTGTCGGCGCCAATGAAGTTGAGCGCGCCGGCGATGTAGCGCCCCGCGCGCTTGGCGAGAATGAGCAGTATCTGATCGGCCATGCTCTCGCCGAGCAGACTGAAGCATTCCCGCGTGAGATAGGGCGAGCCCCATTTGCGCGAGCCGGTGTCCATGTAGAAGGCGAAGAAGGCGTCGAGATGCGCCTCGGTGAGATCGCTCCCGGTCGCCCATTCGATCTCGATGCCGTCGGCAAGCGCGTCGCGGCGCTCTTTGCGGATCGCCTTCCGCTTGCGTGAGGCGAGGCTCACGAGAAAATCGTCGAAGCTTCGATAGTTGTCGTTCTGCCAATGAAATTGCTGGTCGGTCCGCTGCAGCAATCCCATCTCGCCGGCGAGTTGCCATTCGGCGCGCGTGAGGAAGGTGACATGCAGGGAAGAGACGCCGAGCCGGTCGGTCACTTGCACGGCGGCCTGGAGCAGCAGCGCTTCTCGCTCGCGCGCGTCGTCGCAGGCGCGGACGAGCAGCCGCTTGCCGGTGACCGGCGTGAAGGGGACCGAGGCTTGCAGCTTCGGATAATAGCGGCCGCCGGCGCGCAGATAAGCGTCGGCCCAGCCATGGTCGAAGACATATTCGCCTTGGCTGTGCGATTTCAGATAGCACGGCATACAGGCGATCAGCGTTCCCGACTGATCCTCGAGGAGAAGATGCTGCGGCAGCCAGCCGGTCTCGCGCGTGGCGGAGCCGCTGTCCTCCAACGCGCGCAGAAATGCATGCGAGATGAAGGGGTTATCGAGCCTCGCAGGCGCGGCTGGGTTGGCCTCCGCGCCGCGCGCGCAGGCATCCCAGTCGGCCGCCGGCACATCGGCGATGCGCGAGACGGTGCGCAGCAAGACGGTCTCGCGCGCGTCGGAGGCAGGAGCCTGTTCGATATCGCCCATGGCGGCTAAGGCGTAATCCCTTCGAAGATCATGGCGTCGGCATAGCGCAAGGCGCGTTCGCGCTCTTCTTTCGTGCGCACGGTCCAGGTCAGCAGCGGAAGCCCGAACAGGAAGCGCGCGATGAGCGGCGCGAGCGCGGGAAGCGCCGCGATATCGTAGGCAATGAAGTTGGGCCGCGCGATGGCGGAAGAGAGCAGGTTGCGCATGGCGAGGCGCTGCCAGAGCTTCAGCCCTTGCCAGTACTCGGGGTCGTCGAAGCGATCCGCGATCAGACCGCGCGGCAGATCCGGCGCCACCTCGCGAAACGCCGCCAGGCAGTGCGGATCGAACGACATCACCGCGACCGGTCCCTTATAGGCGGCGAGCAGGCGCGCGATGTTGGCCTCGAACTTGCCGTCACGCCTCCAGGTGCTTTTCACTTCGAGCACGAGCGGCACATAGCCGTTGACCAGCGCGAGCAGCGCCGGCAACGAGAGAATATGGTCCGCGCTGTTGCGCAGCGGAATGTTCGCCAACGCCTCGGCGGTGCGCGCGGCGACGGGCCCGGTCTCCAAAGTCAGCCGGTCGAGCGTGTCGTCGTGAAAGACGATCGGCATGTCGTCCGCGGCGCATTGCAGGTCCACCTCGATGGCGAGGCCTTTGCCCATGGCGGCGCTCACCGCCGAGGCGCTGTTCTCGACGATGCCCTTGGCATGATCGTGCAAGCCGCGATGGGCAATCGGCCGCTGCAACCAATAAAGCTCGGCCATGTGAGGCGCTCAAAGCCGGAGGGCCTAGTCTATCGCAAAAATTGCATCGATCTCGACGGCGGCGTTGAGCGGCAGGCTCGAGCAGCCGACCGCGATGCGCGTATGGCGTCCCTTCTGCCCGAGCACTTTGACGATCAGCTCGGAGGCGCCGTTGATGACCTTGGGGTGGTCGGCATAGCCCTGAACGGCATTCACAAAGCCGTTCAAGCGCAGGCATTGGACGATGCGGTCGAGGTCGCCCAGCGCCGCCTTCGCCTGAGCGAGAATATTGAGCGCGCAGAGCCGCGCCGCGTCCTGGCCCTGATCGAGGTCGAGGTCGGCGCCGAGCGTGCCGGTGACCGCGACGCGGCCAGCCTTGAACGGGAGCTGCCCCGCCACGTAAAGCTGGCCATTGAGGTGGAGATAGGACACGTAATCGGCGACGGGCGAGGGTACCTCGGGCAGCACGAGGTCGAGAGCCTTCAGCCGTGCTTCGATCTCTCCCGTCATGTCGCCTCCGATCGCCTTGCAGCGCGTTGCCTTAGAGGCCTAAAGCATCGAGCAAATCCGGCTCGCCTGCAAGCGGGCCGCCGCGCGGCGCCTCTTGTCCGGCGGGAGCGTTGATGCGACAAATTCCTCGCCTCCGGCCTTTGCCGGGCACGGCCGGTCAAAACAGAGAAGTGGCACAGCAATGGTTCGGTTTGGCTTGCGTCTGGCGCTCGTGCTGCTTGCGGTCCCTTTATTCGGCGGTCCGCTCGCCGATCGGGCTCTGGCCTTTGCCGGCAAGGAGCCGAACAAGCTCGTCGCCCACCGCGCCATCTATGAGATGACGCTCGACGATGCGCGTTCGGCCTCGGGCATCACCGGCATCGACGGCCGCATGGTGTTCGAGTTCACCGGCTCCGAATGCGACGGCTATTCGCTGAACATGCGCATGGTCACGCAGATGACCAACTCGCAAGGCCAGACCAATCTCACCGATCTCAGATCCTCGACCTGGGAGCAGGGCGACGGCCAGAAGTTCCGCTTCCAGTCGGCGCAATATCTGAACGACAAGCTTGGCGACGTCACCATGGGCCGCGCCGTGCGCGAGACGCCCAACGAGGCGGTCAAGGTGAAGCTCAGCCAGCCCTCGACGGACGAGCTCAACCTGTCGGGCCCATTGCTGTTTCCGACCCAGCATAGCCTCGCCTTGATCGAGGCGGCGCGCACCGGCCAAGGGCTGTTCCAGGCACGCGTCTATGACGGCTCCGAGAAGGGACGCAAGGTCTACGACACAACGGCGTTCATCGGCACCGAGGTGCAGCCAGGCGTGGATGCCAAGCTCGAGACGGCCGCCAAGGACAAGGGGCTCGGCGAGCTTGCGTCATGGCCTGTGTCGATCGGCTATTTCGAGGCCAAAGGCGGCGATCTCACGCCGAGCTACCAGATCGACTTCCGCCTCTACGAGAATGGCGTCAGCCGCGAGCTGTTGATCGATTATGGCGACTTTTCCATCCACGGCACGCTGACCTCGCTCGAATATCTCAAGGCGCCCGAGTGCCGTTAGGGCGCGCCGTAAAGCATCTCTCGATCGCTCGCTCCCCATTTCTTCAGGCGAAAGGCCCACTTTGGGCTGTTAGCCATGCCGAGAATATTCCGGTTCCACACGCTCTTTGCCTCATCTCTAAAGAAATTGGTTACAGGTTTACGGTGAAATCCCTCTGCCCTGGGAGGATGGGAGTACCACGATGTTTTGGAGGGTCAGACCGGCTCCGAGCGCCACGGTGCATCATAGGCCGGCTCCGAGCGCCATGGCGCATTATAGGGAGATCGCCCATCATGTGCCGACCGAATCGCCGGGGCTGAGGGCTATGACCAAGACCGTTCTGATCGTCGAGGACAACGAGCTGAATATGAAGCTCTTCCACGATCTGCTCGACGCCCATGGCTACAAGACGCTGCAGACGCGGAACGGCATGGAGGCGCTTGCGCTTGCGCGCGAGCATCGTCCCGACCTCATCCTGATGGACATCCAGCTCCCGGAAGTTTCGGGGCTCGAGGTGACCAAATGGCTGAAGGAGGACGATCAGCTCAGGCAAATTCCGGTGGTTGCGGTCACTGCCTTCGCCATGAAGGGTGACGAAGAGCGCATCCGCGAAGGAGGCTGCGAGGCCTATATCTCCAAGCCGATCTCGGTGACGATGTTCCTCGACACGGTCAAGCAGTTCATCGGCGAGGCACGGTAGCGCACCATGACCGCACGCGTTCTTGTCGTCGACGACGTCGCCGCCAATGTGAAACTCCTCGAAGCTCGGCTGACAGCCGAATATTTCGAGGTGCGCACGGCGCGGAGCGGTCCCGAGGCGCTGCATATTTGCGCGCGAGAGCGGGCCGACGTGGTTCTGCTCGACGTGATGATGCCCGGCATGGACGGTTTCGAGGTCTGCCGCCGGTTGAAGGCCGAGCCGCGCACCCAGCATATCCCGGTGATCATGATCACCGCGCTCGACCAGCCGGCGGACCGGGTCAAGGGGCTCGAGGCCGGCGCCGACGATTTCCTCACCAAGCCCGTCGACGACATCGCGCTGATCACGCGGGTGAAGAACCTGGCGCGGCTCAAGATGCTCACCGACGAGATGCTGATGCGCGCCTCGACCGAGGAGCAGATGGGCTTCACCGCGACGCTCGGCATCAAGCTCGATCAGCTCGGCCGCAACGGCCGCATTCTGTTGGTGGATGACCGCGATCGTTCGGCCGAGCGCATCACGACCGCTCTGCAAGACGAGCATCAGGTCGAGCGGGAGACCGATCCGGCCCGCGCCCTGTTGCGGCTTCCCGACGGCAATTTCGACTTGATGATCGTCAGCCTCAGCCTGGAGAACGCCGACGGCTTGCGGCTTTGCTCGCAGGTCCGTTCGCTCGACCGGACGCGGCATCTGCCGATCATGATCATCGTCGAGCCGGGCGACGACGCGAGGCTGCTCAGGGGCCTCGATATGGGCGTCAACGACTATATCGTCCGCCCGGTCGACGCCAACGAGCTGCTGGCCCGCGTCCGCACCCAGATCAAGCGCAAGCGCTATACCGACTATCTGCGCATGCGGCTCGAGGAGACGGTCGAGATGGCCATCCTCGACCCGCTCACCGCGCTGCACAACCGCCGATACATGACGAGCCACCTGAAGACGCTGTTCGAGGAGTCCTCGCAGCGCGGCAAGCCTCTCTCGGTGCTGCTGCTCGACATCGATTATTTCAAGGCGGTCAACGACAGCTATGGCCATGACGCCGGCGACTCGGTGCTCAGGGAGTTCGCGGCGCGGGTCCGCCGCAACATCCGCGGCATCGATCTTGCCTGCCGCCTCGGCGGCGAGGAGTTCGTGGTGGTGATGCCCGACACCGATCTCGCCAAGGCCTATCTGGTGGGCGAGCGGTTGCGTCAATGCATCGCGGCGGCGCCATTCTATGCCGGGGAGCGGATCGGCACCCTCGAGGTCACGGCAAGCGTGGGCGTCGCCGCGCTCGAATTCGCCGACGATACGCCCGAGCTTATTCTGAAGCGTGCCGACCAGGCGCTCTATTGCGCCAAGCGCGATGGCCGCAACCGGGTGGTGGCCGACGCGGCCTAGGATACCCACAGGTCGTTGGCCTTCAGCTCCAGCCGAATCACCGTTGGCCAATTCCGTAGGCTGAAGGTCTGCCCACGGGCGATTGCCCGACTTGAGGCAGAACCTGAAGGCTTAACCTTAAGGGTTTACAATACCTAGCATTTTATCGTAATAATCAGAAGATTGTGGTTGTTTTCGTCGCGTGAGTGGCTGTTTTATGGTTTGACTCTCGCGAATGGATTCGACGGGGAGGCAATTGGGGTAGGGGGGTCTGAAGCGCGAATTCCCAAGCGCGCCCTCGAACTTCCGTTCTTCCTTGTCGTCGCAGATAACCCTACGGAGTGCTCAGGTCCGCCGCATCTCCTGGGTCCGTGGGGTTCGGCCGGCCGGAGCACGGTTGAGTGGCCTCCTCGTTAGCGCCGCGTTTCGGCCGGCCACCTCTTTGGGCGATGAAGATCGTGCGGGGCCGGGGCCGGCCCGCAGACGAGCGGAGCTTCGTCGAAGCCCGGCTTCCAATTCAGCTATTTGATCTTGGCTTCCTTGAACTCTACGTGCTTGCGCACGACCGGATCGTATTTCTTGAACACGAGCTTCTCGGTCTGATTGCGCGGATTCTTCTTGGTCACGTAGTAAAAGCCCGTGCCGGCTGAACTGACGAGCTTGATCTTCTGGGTGACGGGCTTGGCCATTTTCGTCCTCGATAGAACCTTTAAGTGTTTGCCGGGAACCTACTCGCTCAAGCCCGGAAGTCAAGGCGGGGCGAGGGCCCTTTCGCAAGCTCGGCGTCGAAGCTCTCCACCATCTCCTCCTTGGCGTCGGGATCGAAGCCGTGCATGCGCAGCGCCCATTGCAGGGCGACCAGCGCGCCTTTGACCGACGGCAGGAGCACCAAGGTAAGGATCAGGGTCAGCGGCAGCCACAACGTCATGTGCAGCCAGATCGGGGGCCGGTAGGCCATCTCGACCGCGAGCACCAGGCTGACCACGACGTGCCCGACAATGACGATGGTGAAATAGGCAGGCGCATCGTCTGCCCGATGATGATGCAACTCCTCGCCGCAACAGGGGCACGCGTCGGCGACCTTCAAATAGCGGCGGAACATGGCGCCAACGCCGCAGGCCGGACATTTGAGCAAAGCGCCGCGCAGCATCGAGGCGAACACTGGACGCGCGCCTTGCGCTTGCCCGCCATAGCGGTAGATCTCGGAGGCCCTATTTTGCATCGCTCGATCCTTGCTGCTTCGCTCGCCTAGCGGCGTTTGCGGGAGCCGCCGCGCTGATGCGCGCGGGGTTTGCCCTTGTAGCCTCGCGGGCCCCGTTTGTCACTTGGGCCACGGGCGCCCTTTGGTCGCGGCCCGATCGAGCGGCCTTCGCTCAACATTTCAAATCTGAGCGCGCCGGCGGTGGGGATCGCTTCGACCAGGCGGACCTCGACCGGATCGCCAAGCCGATAAGCGAGACCGGTATCCTCGCCGACCAGAGCCTGGCGGACCTCGTCGTGAAAGAAATATTCGTGCCCGATCGACGACGCCGGGACGAAGCCGTCGGCCCCCGTCTCGATCAGCCTGACGAACAGGCCGGTGCGGACGAGGCCGGAGACGCGGGCGTGGAACGTCGCGCCGATCCTGTCGGCGAGGTGAGCGGCGATCAGCCGGTCGGCGGTCTCGCGCTCGGCCGCCATGGCGCGGCGCTCGGTGTCCGAGATGCTTTGCGCGATCTGGTCGAGCTCTTCCATCTCGGCATCGGTCAACCCGTCATTGCCCAGCCCGAGCGCGCGCACCAGCGCGCGATGGACGATCAGATCGGCATAGCGGCGGATCGGCGAGGTGAAATGGGCATAGCGGCGAAGGTTCAAGCCGAAATGACCGAAATTGCCCGGGCTATAAACCGCTTGGGCCTGGCTGCGCAGGATCACCTCACCTACCAGCTCGGCGGTGGGCGTGGCGCGGGTCTCGGCCAGGATGCGATTGAAGAGCGCGGGTTTGACCGTGCCCGATTTCGGCAGCTTGATGTCGATCGTATTCAAGAATTCGCCAAGCGAGATGAGCTTCTCCTTAGACGGGCTGTCGTGCACGCGATAGATCAGAGGCGAGCGCTTCGCCTCCAACGTCTCCGCCGCGGCGACATTGGCCGAGATCATGAACTCCTCGATCAGGCGATGCGCGTCGAGGCGGGGAGGGCTCACCACCGCCCTGACGCGGCCCTTGTCATCGAGCAGGATCTTCCGTTCCGGCAGGTCGAGGTCGAGGGGTGCGCGCTCGGTGCGCGCCAGCACGAGGCTCGCATAGGCGCCCCAGAGCGGCCTGAGCACGGTCTCGAGCAGGGGGCCGGTGGTCTCGTCGACGCGGCCGTCGATGGCCGCTTGCGACTGCTCGTAGGTGAGGCTTGCCGCCGAGCGCATCAGCGCGCGGAAGAAGCGATGGTCGAGTTTCCTGCCGTCCTTGTCGAAGATCATGCGGACCGCGAGGCAGGCGCGCGCGTCGTTCTCGGTCAGCGAGCAAAGCTCGTTGGAGATGCGCTCGGGCAGCATCGGCACGACGCGATCCGGGAAATAGACCGAGTTGCCGCGCTTGCGCGCCTCCTTGTCGAGGGCGCTGCCGGGACGGACATAAGCGGCGACGTCGGCGATGGCGACGATCACCACCCAGCCGCCGCGATTGGCGGGGTTGGGGTCGGCTTCCGCCCACACCGCATCGTCATGGTCGCGCGCGTCTGACGGGTCGATGGTGACGAGCGGCAGATGGCGCAGATCCTCCCTGCGCTTGAGGTCGGGCTCGGTGGCGGCTTGAGCCTCGGCGAGCGCGGCTTCGGAAAAGACATCGGGGATGCCGTGGGCATGCACCGCGATCAGGCTGGTCATTTGCTGGGCGGCGGGGTTGCCGAGCCGCTCGGTCACGCGCGCGGTCTGCACGCCCATGCGCGAGGAACGGGTCAGCTCGAAGCGCACCAGCTCGCCGCTCTCGGCCTCGTTGGTCTGCCCGCGCGGCACCGGCCATTCTTTCAGCTGCTTGCGATCGACCGGATCGATGACGCCACCACCACCGGGCAGCGCGCGGAAGATGCCGAGCACGCTGCCGCGCGCGCGGGCAAGCCGCTTGATGGTGCGTGCCTGATAGGGATAGTCGGAGTCGGCGCCAAGCTGCGTGATGCGGGCCAGCACGCGGTCGCCGATGCCGGCGACGGGACCTTCCTCGCGCTTGCTCTCGGCCATCAGGATGCGCGGCGCGGGCCCATGCTCCGCATCCCATGTCGCGGGCTTTGCCACGAACTCTCCGTCGGCGTCACGTGAGACGATCTCGAGCACCGTCACCGGCGGCAGCGTGCCCGGCCGCATCAGCTTGCGGCGCGAGCCGGCGATCAGCCCGTCTTCGGTCATGTCGCGCAGCAGTGCTTTCAGGGCGATGCGGTCGCCGCCTTTGACGCCGAAGGCGCGCGCGATCTCGCGCTTGCCGGCTTCGCCGGTCGCGGTGGCGAGAAAATCGAGGATCTCCTGCTTGGAGGGTAGTTTGCCCGCGGCCTTGCTGCGCTTGGCGGGAGCCCCCTTGGATTTAGCCACGTGCGCCGCTCAGCCTGCCGTCTCCTCGACGGCTTCTTTGTTGCTCTTTGCGCTCTTGCGCGCGGGCTTCTTGGCCGGCTTCTTCTTGGTGGGAGCTTTGCCGCCTCGCGCGGCGATCAGCGCGACCGCCTCGTCCATGGTGAGTTGCTCCGGCTCGCGGTCCTTGGGGATCGTGGCGTTGACCTTGCCGTGCTTGACGTAAGGGCCATAGCGGCCGGTCAGGACCTGCACCTTGCCGCCAGCCTCTGGATGCTCGCCAAGCTCCTTGATGACGTTGGCGCCGCGCCGTCCCCGCGACGAGGCGGCTTTCTCGGCAAGCAGGGTCACGGCGCGATTCAAGCCGACCTCGAAGACCTCTTCGGGGCTGCCGAGGCTCGCATATTTGCCGTCATGCTGGATGTAAGGCCCGTAGCGGCCGAAGCCCGCCACGATCGGCTTGCCGGACTCGGGATGCAGACCCACTTCGCGGGGCAGCGCCAGCAGCGCGAGTGCCTGGCGCAGTTCGAGGGTCTGGGGGTCGGTGCCCTTGGGGATCGAGGCGCGTTTCGGTTTCTCCTTGCCGTTCTGCTCGCCGAGCTGGACGTAAGGACCGAAGCGGCCGGTGCGGAGGCTCACATCGAGGCCTGTCTCGGGATCGGTGCCGAGCACTTTCGTTTCGGCAAGAGCGGCCTTCTCGCCGTTGGTATCGGCAAGCTGGCGGGTGTAGCGGCAGTCGGGATAGTTGGAGCAGCCGATGAAGGCGCCGAATTTGCCGACTTTGAGGCTCAAGCGCCCGACATTGCAGGACGGGCAGCCTCTCGGATCGGCGCCCTGACCCTGGTCGGGGAAGATGTGCGGACCAAGCAGATCGTTCAGCGCATCGAGCACCTGGGTAATCCGCAAATCGCCGATGTCGTTCACCGCGCCGATGAACTCGCGCCAGAAGTCGCGCAGCACGTCCTTCCATTCGAGCTCGCCCGCCGAGATGAGATCGAGCTTCTCCTCGAGATCGGCGGTGAAGTCGTATTCGACGTAGCGGCTGAAGAAGCTCTCGAGGAAGGCCGTGACCAGCCGGCCTTTGTCCTCGGGGTAGAGGCGCTTCTTGTCGAGCCGCACATATTCGCGGTCGCGCAGCACGTTCAGCGTCGAGGCATAGGTCGAGGGGCGGCCGATGCCGAGCTCCTCCATCTTCTTGATCAAGGTCGCCTCGCTATAGCGGGGCGGCGGCTCGGTGAAATGCTGCTTGGCTTCGATGTTGCGCGGGTCGAGCCTGTCGCCCTGCGGCGAGCGCGGGCAGGGCGCCGTCGTCGCCGACCGCTTCATCGATCCCTTCCTCGTAGATCTTGAGGAAGCCGTCGAAGCGGATGACCGAGCCCGTTGCCCTCACGCCGTAAGGCTTGCCGTCCTTGCCGGTGACGTCGATATCGGCGGTGGTGCGCTCGATCTCGGCGCTGGAGGCTTGGCTCGCCAGCGTGCGCTGCCAGATCAGCTTGTAGAGCCTGGCCGCGTCATCCTCGAGATAACGGGCGACCTTGTCGGGCTCCTTGGAGAAGTCGGTCGGCCTGATGGCTTCGTGCGCCTCTTGCGCGTTCTTGGCCTTGGCCTCGTACTGGCGCGGCGAGGCGGGCACGTAGCGATCGCCATAGAGCTTGGTGACGAGGCGGCGGACCGCAGACACGGCTTCGGGCACGATCTGCACGCCGTCGGTCCGCATATAGGTGATCAGGCCTTCGGCCTCGCCGCCCATGTCGATGCCTTCGTAAAGCCGCTGCGCGAGCTGCATGGTGTGGCGTGGCGAGAAACCGAGCTTGCGCGATGCCTCCTGCTGGAGGGTCGAGGTGGTGAAGGGAGCGGCAGGATTGCGGCGCTGCGCCTTGCTCTCGACAGTCGAGACCTGGAAGCGGCCGCCCTCGAGCGCGGCCTTCAGGCGCTCGGCGGTCGCGGCATCGGGAATGTCGAACTTGTCGAGCTTCTTGCCGTCGGCGGCAACCAGCCGCGCCTGGAAGGCCTCGTTCTTGGCCGTGGCGAGTTCGGCCACGATCGACCAATATTCCTGAGCCTTGAACCGCTCGATCTCGAGCTCGCGGTCGCAGACGAGCCGCAGCGCTACCGACTGCACCCGGCCGGCGGAGCGGGCACCTGGCAGTTTGCGCCAGAGCACCGGAGAAAGTGTGAAGCCGACGAGATAATCGAGCGCGCGGCGGGCGAGATAGGCGCTGACCAGAGGCCCGTCGATCGCGCGGGGATGCCGCATGGCATCCAGCACCGCTTCTTTGGTGACGGCGTTGAAGACCACCCGTTCCACGGGGATGCCGGCGAGCGCCTTCTTGCGGTCGAGCACCTGGAGCACATGCCACGAGATGGCCTCGCCCTCGCGGTCGGGGTCGGTGGCGAGGATCAGCTTGCTCGCGCCCTTGACGGCCTTGGCGATCTCCTCGAGCCGTTTGGCGGCCTTGGGCTCGACGTCCCAATGCATCTCGAAGTCTTTGTCAGGCAGGACCGAGCCGTTTTTCGAGGGCAGGTCCCGCACATGCCCGTAAGAGGCGAGCACACGGTAACCTGGCCCCAGGTACTTGTTGACGGTCTTTGCCTTGGCGGGCGATTCGACGATGACGATGTTCATTGAGACGTTCCTAGCCGCGCAAATTGCGTCAGGCTGAGGGCGATGGATCCGGATGGACCCTGCTTAGTGCCCGGAAAATGGTGTCTAGACCGGCAAGTGTCAAATTCGGGTGAACCCAATTGACAACTTCTAATTGTGTATACTAACTAAAACAACCTGAAGCTGTTAGTCGAAGCGGTGTCTTTGGAGGGCGTCCGCGGCCGAAATTCAACATTTCGGCGCGGTGCTGGGGTCCAATCAGCGCGAAAATAGGGCATTACAGAATGGCAGGGTCGCGCGCCCGGCCTCCAGCGAGCGGTACAAGCCCATCGAGCCAGGGGCCTGACCTGACGCACCAGGAGGCGGCGGAATATATCGCCTCATTGCTCGAAGGGCTGAAGCTGGTCGCCCATAGCGCCCGGATGCCCTTCCTGGCCTATTTGATCAATGTCGCGCTGGAAGAAGCCAATAACGAGAAGACGAATAGTGGCTGAGGGCTGGCCGGTCAGACCTTGAGCGAGACCAGCTGCTGCCCGTGGCGCTGCAGCCGGCCGGCAAGGTCGAGCTCGAGCAGCACGATATGCACCTTCCTGGTCGCCACGCCGGTGGCGCGGATCAGCTCGTCGATATCGACGGGGCTTGGGCCAAGCGCCGAGACGATCAGCTCGCGCTCGTTCTGGCGAATGTCGGGGAGCGGCTCGGGCGCCCGATGCTCGTCGGCGGCGGCGAGCTCGATCGGCGGCGGGGCGGCGGGGCGGCCGAGGATCGGCGCCAGCGTCTCAAGAATGTCACGGGCTGAGGTGACGAGGCAGGCGCCTTGCTTCAGGAGATTGTTGGTGCCCGCGGAGCGGGGATCAAGCGGGCTGCCGGGAACGGCAAACACCTCCCGCCCCTGTTCGCCGGCAAAGCGAGCGGTGATCAGCGAGCCTGAGCGCTCGGCGGCCTCGATCACCACGACGCCGAGCGAGACGCCCGAGATCAGGCGGTTGCGGCGCGGGAAATCCTTGCCGCGCGGCGAGAACCCGGGAGACCGTTCGCTGATGAGCAGGCCACGCTCGCCAATCGCGTGCTGCAACTCTTCGTTCTCGGGCGGATAGACGCTGTCGATGCCGCCGGCGAGCACGGCGATGGTGCCATGTTCGAGCGCTGCGATATGCGCTGCCGTGTCGATGCCGCGGGCGAGGCCGGAGGCAATGACGAAACCTTCCAACGCAAGCTCGGTCGCGATTTGGCGCGTGAATTTCTGTCCAACCGCAGAGCCGTTGCGAGCGCCGACAATGGCGACAATGGGGATATCGGCGAGCTCCAGCCGGCCCTTGGCGTAGAGCAGGGGCGGCGGGGCGTCGACCTGGGCAAGGGCGGGGGGATAGCCGGGCTCACCGATGGCAACCAGGGTGGCGCCAAGCCGATCCGCCGCCTCGAGTTCGGCCTCGGCTTCAGCCTCGGTGCAAAGGCGGATGTCGGTGCGTCCTCCGCGCCGCGACAGCAGCGGCAGCGCCTCGATGGCGGCTTCGGCGCCACCGAACTCATTGACCAGACCGCGGAAGGTGGCGGGGCCGACATTCTCGCTGCGGATCAACCTGAGCCAGGCGACGCGCTGTTGATGGTTGAGGCGCGCAGCACTCTTCTGCTTGGGCGGCGCTTTAGACCTTTCTCTCGCCAATGCGCGCCTCCTCGCCTCGCGCCAGGCGTCCGATATTTCCGGCGTGGCGCATATAAAGCAGCAGCGTGAGCAGCAGAGACAAACCGGCGAGCCGCCATTGGCCCGTCAGCGCGAGCATCGCGACGCTTGCCGCGCTCGCCACCAGCGCGGCGAGGGACGAATAGCGCATGGCGAAGGCGACGATCAGCCAGACGGCGCAGAAGGCCGCCGCCGCCGGCCAATAGAGACCGAGCAGGACGCCGATATAGGTCGCGACACCTTTGCCGCCGCGGAAGCCGAGCCAGACCGGAAACAGATGGCCGAGGAAGGCGCCGAGCGCGGCAAGCATGGCGGCCGTCTCGCCCCAATGCGCGGCAAGCAGCACCGCCGCCGTGCCCTTGGCCGCATCGAGCAGAAGGGTCAGCGCCGCGACGCCCTTGCTGCCCGTGCGCAGCACGTTGGTCGCGCCGATATTGCCGGAGCCGATCTGACGCAGATCGCCGAGGCCAAACAGCTTTGCGAGGATCAGGCCGAAGGGTATCGAGCCAAGCAGATAGCCGCCGGCAAAAGCCGCAAGATGGATCAGGGCGCCACCCCAATCGGGAGGAGACATCGATCACCCTTCCATGCAAAGGACGCCGCTAAAGGCCGGGACTGTCAGCGTAATTGTAGACGAGGCGACCGGCAACGACGGTCAGCAGCGCGCGGCCTTGCAGCCGTGCCGCGTCGAACGGCGTGTTCTTGGATTTCGAGCGCAACGCTTCCGGCTCGACCACCCAAGGCCGGTCGAGATCGATCAGCACGAGATCGGCGGGCGCGCCTTTGGCGAGGCGTCCACTGCCGAGCCCGAGCAGCCGCGCCGGATTTGTGGTCAGCGCTTGCAGGAGCCGCGTCAGCTCGACCTCGCCATTATGGTAGAGGCGCAGCGCCGCGCCGAGCATGGTCTCGAGGCCCACGGCGCCGTCGGCCGCCTCGGCAAAGGGCCGGCGCTTGCCTTCGGCGCCGCGCGGGTCGTGGGCGGAAACGATCACGTCGATGTCGCCGCTTGACACGCCCTCGACCATGGCACGGCGATCGTCCTCCGAGCGGAGCGGCGGCTTCATCTTGAAGAAGGTGCGATAGGGGCCGATGTCGTTCTCGTTCAACGTGAGATGGTTGATCGAGACGCCGCAGGTGACGGGCAAGCCCATCAGCTTCGCCGTGCGGATGATGTCGAGGGAAGCGCGGCAGGAGATTTGGCCCGCGTGATAGCGGCCGCCGGACAGCTCGACCAGGCGGATGTCGCGTTCGAGGATGATGGTCTCGGCGGCTGACGGGATGCCGCGAAGCCCGAGTCTGGTGGCGACCTCGCCCTCGTTCATCACCCCGTCGCTCGAGAGCGTGGGATCTTCCAAATGATGCACGATCAGCGCGCCGAAATCCTTGGCATAAGCCAGCACGTTGCGCATGACCCTTGCATTGGCGACACTTGCCTTGCCGTTGGCAAAGGCGATGGCGCCGGCATCGCGCAGCAGCCCGATCTCGCTCATCTCCTCGCCGAGCAGACCCTTGGTCATCGCCGCCATGGGATGCACATTGACGAGCGCGGTGTCGCGGGCGCGCCGCAGAATGAAATCGACCAGCGCCACGTCGTCGATCACGGGATCGGTGTTGGGCATGCAGACGATGGTGGTGACGCCGCCCGCGGCTGCGGCGCGGCTCGCCGTGGCAAGCGTTTCGCGATGCTCGTGCCCCGGCTCGCCGGTGAACACCATCATGTCGATGAGACCCGGCGCGAGCAGGTGGCCGCCGCAATCGACGATCTCGGCGTCGGCCAAGACGCCTTCCGCGATATGCGGTCCGAGATCGATAATCATGCCGTCCCTGATCAGCAGGCCGCCTGGCCGATCCAGCCGCGAGGCAGGATCGAGCAGCCGCGCATTGATCAAGGCGAGGGTACGCGAGCGTTGCTCTGGCGGATAAGGTTGCATCGCCATCATTGGTTCGGCAGGTGGCGGGCGAGCGCTTGCAGCACGGCCATGCGCACCGCCACGCCCATCTCCACTTGCTCGCGGATCACACTTTGCGGATCGTCGGCGACGTTGGAGTCGATCTCGACGCCGCGGTTCATCGGGCCTGGATGCATGACGAGAGCGTCTGGTTTGGCGCGGGCGAGCTTGTCGTAGTCGAGGCCGAAGAAGTGGAAATATTCGCGGGTGCTCGGCACCAGGCTCGAGGTCATGCGCTCGCGCTGAAGCCTAAGCATCATGACGATATCGGCGTCCTCCAAACCGTCCCACATCGAGGTGTAAACCTCGACGCCAAGCCGCTCGATGCCAGAGGCGAGCAATGTCGAGGGGGCGACGACGCGGACGCGCGCGCCGAGCGTGTTGAGCAGCAGGATATTCGACCGCGCCACGCGGGAATGGAGAATGTCGCCGCAGATGGCGACGATCAGGCCCTCGATCTGGCCCTTGTGGCGGCGGATGGTGACGGCATCGAGCAAGGCTTGGGTCGGATGCTCGTGGCTCCCATCGCCGGCGTTGATCACCGAGCAATCGACCTTTTGCGACAGAAGCTCGACCGCGCCCGCCGCATGATGCCGCACCACCAGGATGTCAGGGCGCATGGCGTTGAGCGTCACCGCCGTGTCGATCAAGGTCTCGCCCTTCTGCACGGAAGACGTCCCCACCGACATATTCATCACGTCGGCACCGAGCCGCTTGCCGGCAAGCTCGAAAGAGCTCTGGGTCCGGGTCGAGGCTTCGAAGAAGAGATTGATCAGGGTCCGGCCGCGCAGATCGTCGCGCTTCTTGGCGATTTGCCGGCTGAGTTTGGCGGCTTCGTCAGAAAGATCGAGCAGCGCCGTAATCTGGTCTCGAGAAAGGCCTTCGATTCCAAGAAGATGGCGATGAGGAAAGGCAATATTCGCGTCGGCCGCAATGCTCATTAAAGGGCACTGTATAGGCCGAGCCAGCCGAAGCGGCAAGCGGGCCGCTTCAACTAAGGTAAGCGTGATGTAACGCATCTCGCCAGAAGCCGGCGGCCCCCAATGTCCGATGTCAGGCGAACCCGACACTCATGAACTTTGGCTTCAGCGATTGGTAATGATCCACGCCGCCATGGAGTGTCAGGTGTCACGAATCTGCGCTAACATGGAATGTCATCCTACCGACGATGCCGGTAGGGAAAACTTCAAACCAGGAGGCATAGATGCGTAAGCTTGCGATTGCCCTAGGTGTCGCTGTCGCCGTGTTGTTCGCAGGCGGCCTTGCATGGAAGGCCGACGCAACGCCATTGAAATCGGGGACGCTCAATCTTCCGTCCGCGGCGAAGCACCATTCGCCGGTCGAGCAGACCGCCTGCTACGGTTGGGGACGGTATTGCCCGCCGGGGTATACGTGGCGGTGCGGCCCGTACAAATGCAAGTGCAGGCCCTGCTACTAGGACAACGTCTTTCAGCGGCGCGTCCGTGCGCCAGGTATTCGAGGCCGCCTCGCGAGGCGGCCTCTTGCTTTTCGGGGGCGGCGGCAACGTGGCTTGCCGGCTTTGTCCTTGCCACGGCGCCCGAAATTTCAATAACTTGCGGTTTACGGCTCGGGGCGAATCACCGAGACTCGCGCGACCGGAAAGACTGGAAGCCGGCATGGAAGTCGGTCAGGCGGAGGCTGCGCCATGATGAGCTTGCCTTTTCTTCTTTTTGCCTGCGGGCTTGGAGCGGCTTGGCTCAGGCAGCGCGGGGCGGCGATGGGCTTTTGGGTCGCAGGCCTCGTGGTGCTGCTCGTGCTATTCCGGGTCCATATGAACGACGTGCTGAACATCGCGCTGTGAGTTAGGGGGAACCTGTGCCAGGGGACCTGTCGAGGCTCCTCAACGCCCTGGGGCTGATTGCCGTCGATACGGTGCTTGCGCTGGCGTTTGTCGATCAGCTCTGGTTTCGCGACTTGCCGTGCCCCTTGTGCATCCTGCAACGGGTGGCGTTTTTCGCCGCGGGCTTCGGGCTTGCCCTCAATCTCGTGTTCGGTCCGCGTCCGAGCCAGTATGGCGTCACGATCCTCGGCGCCGCCGTGGGCGCGGCCATCTCCTTGCGGCAGATGCTGATCCATATCGTTCCGGGAAGCCCCGGCTACGGCAACGCGATCTTCGGCATGCATCTCTACACATGGGCCTTCATCGCCTTTGCGTTGATGATTATCGGTTGCGCCATCCTCTTGCTCGACGACCGGCAATTCGCCCGCTCCGAGCCGTGGTCCAATCGCTTGAGCGTGCTGCCGCTCACGGCGTTCGCCGTGTTCTTCGTGCTCGCGGTCGGCAATGTGATTTCGACGATTCTGATCTGCGGCGCCGGCTTCTGCCCCGAGGCGCCGGCCGGCTATCTGATCTTCAACGACAATCTCAGGCTAACCGAGCTCGCTCAGTCGCTTTAGCCGGTCGAGCGCGCCTTGCAGGATGTAAGCCGCTGCCATGCGGTCGATCACTTCGGCACGCCGCTTACGCGAGGCGTCGGCCTCGATGAGGTGGCGCTCGACCGCCGCGGTCGAAAGTCGCTCGTCCCAGAAGAGAATGGGAACGGCGATGCGGGCGGCAAGGTTGCGCGCGAAGGCCCGCGTCGATTGGGCGCGCGGCCCCTCCGACCCGTCGAGATTAAGAGGAAGGCCGATCACGACGGCACCCACATCGTGCTCCTCGATCGCCGCTTCGATGACGACGGCGTCTTCTGTGAACTTGGTCCGCCGCACCGTATGGTAGGGCGTGGCGACCGACCGCGTGACGTCAGACAGGGCCATGCCGATGGTCTTCGTGCCGACATCGAGGCCGAGCAGCCGGGCTTCGCGGGCGAGCAGGGGGGGCAGGTCTTCGATCGGGACGAGAGGTGCTACAGTCACGAGAGCCGCATCAAGGGGTTAGACGCATGAAGATTACGTGGTTCGGCCATTCCTGCTTCCGCATCGACACAGGTGCCAGCAGCATCCTGATCGATCCGTTCCTCACCGGCAACGCCACCTTCGAGGATGCCGGCATTCCCGTGCACAAGGCGGTCGAGGGCGTGACGCATGTGGCGCTCACGCATGGGCATGAAGACCATACCGGCGATACCGTGCGCGTCTGCAAGGAGACCGACGCCCAGCTGCTCGCCGTGCACGAGCTCGCCACCTATATGGCGGGCCGCGGCGTCGACAAGGTCGATCCCGGCAATACCGGCGGCACGCTCTATCTTGGCGATTTCGACCTCACCTTCGTTCCCGCCTGGCATTCGGCGTCTAACATCGTCGATGGGCGTCCGGTCTATCTTGGCGCCTGTTGCGGGCTCGTGATCGCGCCTCGCGGCGGGAAGACCGTCTACCATATGGGCGATACCGCGATCTTCTCGGACATGGGCCTGATCAACGAGATCTACCGGCCCGAGATTGGCTTCGTGCCGATCGGCGACCGCTACACCATGGGGGCAAAGACGGCGGCGCTGGCCTGTAAGCGCTTTTTCGCCTTCGAGCTGATCGTGCCGTGCCATTACGGCACCTTCCCGGTGCTCGACCAGACGGCCGACAAATTCATCGAGGAAATGGATAGCGATTCCGTGCTGGTCCCCGAGGTGGGGGTAGCCTTCGAGGTCTGAGCCAAGTTGCCGGTTCGGGCTCGCGGTGCTAGACGAGCGCCTACGGAACCCGCAAATTCAGGCTATTCCTCTACGACATGTCCGTCGATCGCGCCACAGTCCGCCGCATCGCCCGCCTTGCCCGCCTCGCCATTAGCGAGGAGGAGGCGGGCCGGCTCGAGCAGGAGCTGTCGGGCATCCTCGATTGGGTCGCCCAGCTCGACGAGATCGACACCAGCGCGGTCGAGCCGATGACGCGCGTGGCCGCCATGACCATGAAGATGCGCAACGACGAGGTCACCGACGGCTTCTGCGCCGACGATATCCTCAAGAACGCGCCAGAGGTCGATGACGGCTATTTCGTCGTGCCGAAGATCGTCGAATAGGAGAGCGTCATGCACCGCGCCGCTCTGCTTGCGTTAGGATTGTGGCTCGCCGCTTCAGGCTTCGCGCACGCGCAAAGCCTGCCCGAGGGCACTTTCGCGTCCTCCAAAGAGGGTTGCGCCAAGCTGAAAGAGAAGACCGTCACCGAGCTTGGCCAGGACCTCGATTTTACCGTGTTCGGCAAGACCGGCGTCAATGCCAATGCGCAGCGCTGCGATTTTGTCAGCGTCACGCCGCGTAACGCGACGAGTTGGCTCGCGATCGCGTTTTGCGAGGAGCCGGGCTACGCCTTTCCCGATGTCTTCGCCATCGTGCAGAAGAAGACGGGCGATCTCAGCGTCACGCGCATGACGGTGCAGCAGGACTCCTATGACGAGACGGAGGAAGATTCCTCTGCGTTCGCCGACGATCTCGATCCGTCGGAGATGGACCGGCCGGAGGACGCCGAGAGCGCGACCGCTGGAGGCGATGATGGCGCCGGCGCGGAGGCAGGCGCCGACGAGCAGGACCTCAACGCCTTCTTCCGCTGCGAGAGCGTGAAGCAGTAGACCCTTGGCCAAGCTCACCCAACTCACCATCGCCGAAGCGCGCGACGGCCTTGCCAAGAAATCCTTCTCGGCCGACGAGCTTGCGCGCGCGCATCTCGATGCGATCGAGGCCGCCAACGATGCGCTGAACGCCTTCATTCTGATGACGCCGGAGCGCGCGCTGGAAATGGCTGGAGCGAGCGACGCGCGGCTCAAGAGAGGGGAGGCGGGTGCGCTCGAAGGCATCCCGCTCGGCATCAAGGATCTGTTCTGCACCAAGGGTGTCCGCACCACCGCCTGCTCGCATATTCTCGACGGCTTCACGCCGACCTACGAGTCGACGGTGACGGCCAATCTCTGGGACGCCGGCGCCGTGATGCTCGGCAAGCTCAACAACGACGAGTTCGCCATGGGCTCGTCCAACGAGACGAGCTTCTATGGCCCGGTGGTCAATCCCTGGCAGCGCAAAGGGTCTAACGCCAAGCTGGTGCCGGGCGGCTCATCGGGCGGATCGTCGGCTGCGGTGGCCGCACGACTCTGCATGGGGGCGACCGCGACCGACACGGGCGGTTCGATCCGCCAGCCTGCCGCCGTGACCGGCACGGTCGGCATCAAGCCGACTTATGGCCGCTGCTCGCGCTGGGGCATCGTCGCGTTTGCCTCATCCCTCGATCAGGCCGGGCCGATCGCCCGCACGGTCAAGGACGCGGCGATCCTGCTCAAGAGTGATGGCGAGCCACGACCCCAAGGACACGACCAGCGTCGATATGCCCGTGCCGGATTTCGAGGCCGCGGTCGAGAAGGGGGTGAAGGGGCTCACCATCGGCATCCCCAAGGAATATCGCGTCGCCGGCATGGCGCCCGAGATCGAAGCCCTGTGGCAGAAGGGCGTGGCGTGGCTGAAAGACGCCGGGGCGACGATCAAGGAGGTGAGCCTGCCGCACACGAAATACGCGCTGCCCTCATATTATATTGTCGCGCCGGCCGAGGCCTCGTCCAATCTCGCCCGCTATGACGGGGTGCGCTACGGCTTGCGTGAGAAGGGCTCCGACGTGATCTCGATGTATGAGAACACGCGGGCCGCGGGCTTCGGCGCCGAGGTCAAGCGGCGCATCCTGATCGGCACTTATGTTCTGTCGGCGGGCTATTACGACGCCTATTATCTCAAGGCGCAGAAGGTGCGGACCTTGATCAAGCGCGATTTCGATACCGCGTTCGAGACGGTCGATGCGATTTTGACGCCGACCACGCCGGGTCCGGCCTTCGCGCTTGGCGAGAAATCGGGAGATCCGCTCGAGATGTATCTCAACGACATCTTCACCGTGACGGTGAACATGGCTGGGCTGCCGGGACTTTCTGTCCCTGCCGGGCTGTCTTCTGAAGGGACCCCGCTTGGGCTTCAGCTGATCGGCAGGCCGTTCGACGAAGAAACGCTGTTCCGGACGGGGCGCGTGATCGAGGCGGCGGCGGGCCCGCTCGCCAAGCCGCATGATTGGTGGAGCAAGGCTGCATGAACGAGATGGCGACGAAGCGTATTCTGGTCTCCTCGGGGAGCCCCTACGAGCCGATCATCGGCTTTTCGCGCGCGGTGCGCGTGGGCAATATCGTCGCCGTCGGCGGTACCACCGCGGGCTCGGGCGGCAAGCCGGTCGCCATCGGCGATCCCGCGGCGCAGACCCGCGCGATCCTCGAGATCATCGCCGCGTCGCTCGAAGGTGCCGGAGCAAGTCTCAAGGACGTGATCCGCACGCGCGTCTATCTCGTGGATATCTCCCATTGGGAGGCGGTCGGCCGCGTGCATGGCGAGTTCTTCGGCGACATCCGACCGGCCTCGAGCATGCTGGAAGTGTCGGGCTTCATCAGTCCGGACTGGCTGGTCGAGATCGAGGCCGACGCGGTGATATCGGGCTAGAGGATCGCATCATGGCGCCACGCAAGGCCAAGGATTGCCGCAGCATGGAGGAGGTGAGGGCCGAGATCGATCGCATCGACCAGACGCTGGTCGATCTGATCGGCGAGCGCTTCTCCTATGTCGACCGCGCCTGGCAGCTCAAGCAGTCGCCGGCCGAGGCGCGCGTGCCGTGGCGCATTCAGCAGGTGATCGACAAGGTGCGCGCGCGCGCCGCTGAGAAGGGCCTGCCGCCCGAGCTTGTCGAGGCCCTGTGGCGGCAGATGATCGGCTGGTTCATCCAATATGAGGAGGAGAAGCTTCAGCAACAGAACGAGAAGGACGAGGGAGTTCCTCCTAACCCGGACGTGATTCTGATGGATCAAAAGGCGGACAAAAATCTCATCGAAGGCGAGACCGGCCCCTGGGAGGTGGTGATCGGCATGGAGGTGCATGCCCAGGTCACCTCAAACGCCAAGCTGTTCTCCGGCGCCTCGACCGAGTTCGGCGGCGAGCCGAACAGCCATGTCAGCCTGGTCGATGCGGCCATGCCCGGCATGCTGCCGGTGATCAATGAAGGCTGCATCGCCCAGGCGATTCGTACCGGGCTCGGGCTGAAGGCGAAGATCAATCTCAACTCGATCTTCGATCGGAAGAACTATTTCTATCCGGACCTGCCGCAGGGCTATCAGATCAGCCAGTACAAGAACCCGATCGTCGGCGAGGGCGAGGTCATCGTCGATCTCTTGAGCGGCGAGCGCGTCACGGTCGGCATCGAGCGGCTGCATCTCGAGCAGGACGCGGGCAAGAGCCTGCACGATCAGCACCCGCAATATTCCTATGTCGATCTCAACCGCTCGGGCGTGGCGCTGATGGAGATCGTGTCGAAGCCCGATTTGCGCTCCTCGGAGCAGGCCCGCGCCTATGTGAGCAAGCTCAGGACCATCATGCGCTATCTCGGCACCTGCGACGGCAATATGGAGCAGGGGTCGCTCCGCGCCGACGTCAATGTGTCGGTGCGCCGTCCCGGCGAGCCCTTCGGCACGCGCTGCGAGATCAAGAACGTCAACTCGATCCGCTTCATCGGCCAGGCCATCGAGTATGAGGCGCGCCGGCAGATCGAAATCCTGGAGGAGGGCGGCACGATCCACCAGGAGACGCGGTTGTTCGACGCCAAGACCGGCGAGACGCGCTCGATGCGCTCCAAGGAAGAGGCGCATGACTATCGCTATTTCCCCGACCCCGATCTGTTGCCGCTCGAGCTGACGCAAGCCTATGTGGAGGCGCTTGGGGCCGATCTGCCCGAGCTGCCCGACGCCAAGCGCGCGCGCTTCATCGCCGACTATGGCTTGAGCCCGTACGACGCCGACGTGCTGATCGCCGAGAAGGAGTTGGCCGATTATTTCGAGGCTGTGGCAGGCGGCCGCGACGCCAAGCAGGCGGCGAACTGGGTGGTCAACGAGCTGTTCGGCCGCCTCAACAAGGAAGGCCGCAGCATCGTCGACAGTCCGGTTACCTCGTCTCAGCTTGGCAGCATCCTCGATCTGATCAAGGACGGCACGATCTCCGGCAAGATCGCCAAGGACGTGTTCGACATCGTCTGGACCGAGGGCGGCGAGCCCAAGGCGATCGTCGAGACGCGCGGGCTCGTGCAAGTCACCGATATGGGGGCCATCGAGACCGCCGTCGATCAGGTCATCGCCGCCAATCCCGACAAGGCCGAGCAAGCCAAGGCTAAGCCCGCGCTGGCCGGCTGGTTCGTCGGCCAGGTGATGAAGGCGACCGGCGGCAAGGCCAGCCCGCAAGCCGTGAACGATCTCTTGAAGAAGAAGCTCGGCATCGAATGAGCCGCGCGATCCGGGTGCATGACTATGGCGGCCCCGACGTCCTCAAATGGGAGGAGGTCACGGTCGGCGATCCAGGTCCCGGCGAGGTCAAGATCAAGCAGACGGCGGTCGGCCTCAATTACATCGACGTCTATCTGCGCACCGGGCTTTATCCGCAACCCTCGTTTCCCTTTATCCCGGGCATGGAAGGGGCCGGCGTCGTCACCGCGGTCGGCGAGGGCGTGCGCGATCTGAAAGTGGGGCGCAGGGTCGCTTATGCGGGTCCGGTCGGTGCCTATGCGCAAGAGCGGCTGATCCAAGCGGACCGCGTGGTGAAGATCCCGAGCGGCGTGAGCGATGAGACCGCCGCCGCCATCATGCTCAAGGGCATGACCGCGCAGTATCTGCTGCGGCGGACCTATAAAGTGACCCGCGAGACGACGCTTCTGTTCCATGCCGCGGCCGGCGGCGTCGGGCTGATCGCCTGCCAATGGGCGGCGTCGCTGGGCGCCACCGTGATCGGCACGGTCGGCTCTGCCGGCAAGGCGCTGATCGCGCGCGCGCATGGTTGCGACCACGTCATCAACATCCGCGAGGAGGATCTGGTCGCCAAGGTCAAGGACTACACCAAGGGCAAGGGCGTCGATGTCGTCTACGACTCGATCGGCAAGGACACGTTCCCGGCCTCCCTCGATTGCCTCAAGCCGCTCGGCATGTGGGTGAGCTTCGGCCAGTCGTCGGGCCCGGTGCCTGAGTTCAAGATCACGCTGCTGTCGCAAAAGGGCTCGCTGTTCGCCACGCGTCCGTCGATCGTCGACTACACAAGATCGCGCAAGGACCTGGTCGCCACGGCGAACGATCTGTTCGAGGTCGTTGCCGATGGCAAGGTGAAGGTTGCCGTCAACCAGACCTATAAGCTGGCCGAGGCGGCGCGGGCGCATCACGACCTTGAATCGCGCCTGACCACGGGCTCCACCGTGCTCTTGCCCTAGGCGCCAGTCCTAAGCCTTTGGCGCGCCAATCAATCGCAGCCCGCGACGTAAAACTGACATGCGCCGACCCTAGCCTCGCTACGGGTTGGGGGAGGAGCGATGTCAGTGCAAGCGCCGCTTGCGGGCGCGATGTCGGGGAGGGCGGAGAGCGCCTCCTGGCCGTTCAGCCTCGCCGGCGTCATCGCCGTCGGGCTGCTTTACGGCCTCGTCTATGCCAGCATGCGGCTGGCGATCTCGCACAATCTGCCGCAGGACGACGTTACCTCGAACATCCTCGCCCAGACGCTCGAGCCCGGCTATGTGCTGAAGCAACCGCCGCTGTATGAGTGGCTGCTCTGGTCGGTGCAGCGTTTCACCGGGCCGACGCTGCCAAGCTTCCTCATTCTGAAATATGGGCTGCTCACGGCGACCTTCGCTTTGCTCTATCTCGTGGCGAAGCGGATGTTCGCCGATCAACGATGGGCGGCGATCGCGGCGCTGTCGCCGCTCTTGCTCTACCATATCGGCTGGAACCTGCATGAGGGCGTGACGCAGACCATGGCGCTGATCTGCGCCGTCGCGGCCTCGATGTGGTCCTTCATGCGCCTCGCCGAGCGGGGGAGGAGCGTCGATTACGTATTGTTCGGCGCAATCGCAGGGCTCGGGCTGCTCAGCAAATACAGCTATGCCGGTTTCCTCGTCGTGCTGCTCGGGGCCGCGCTGTTGCAGCCCCCTCTGCGCGCGCGTCTGCTCGATTGGCGCACGCTGCTCAGCGTCGGCGCGGCCGCGGTGGTGACCGCCCCATTCGTTTATTGGCTGATCGAGGGGCAGCACGATCTGATCGCGTTCTCCGGCTCAGCCATGGCGCCGCTCGCCGAGACGAACCGGCTCAAGGCGACCGCCATCGGTCTCGCCAAGGCGATCTACGCGCCGCTCGCCTTTCTGTTTCCGCTCGATCTGATCGTGCTGGTGCTGTTTCCGGGTGTGGCGCGCGCGGGCTGGGCGGCGATCAAGCGGGCCGTCAGCCCGCGCACGTTCAGCGGGAGCCAGCCGGATTGGCGGCTGCTGATTCTGCACATGACCTTTGGCGGCTTTCTCCTGCTGCTGCTCGGCGCGCTGTTGACCGGCGCCACGCATTATCTCGAACGCTACATGCATCCCTTCTTCTTGCTGACGGCGTTATGGCTGGTGGGGCTGGTGGAGGCGAGCGGCAACGCTTCGCGACGGCTCGCGGTGCTTGCCATGGTGCTGGTCGCGGTCACACTGATCGTGGTGCCGATCCGCTTGCACGATCTGTTGCATGCCATGGGCCCCGAATGCCGCAAATGCCGCGTGGCGGTTCCCTATGACGGTCTCGCCGCGGCGCTCGAGGCGCATGGCTTCAAGACGGGCACGCTGATCGCGGCCGACCGCCACGACGCCGGGAATTTGCGCCGCTACTTTCCCGAGGCGCGCATCGTCCGCGTCGAGCGTCCGGCCTACGCGCCGCCGATGCGACCGGCGGACCTGACAGCGAAAGTCGCCGTGGTCTGGCGCAAGGGCTCGGACAACCGGCTACCCAAGGAGGCGACGAGTGAGTTTGCCAAGATCGCGGGCAAGCTCGACACCACGCCCGAACGCGTGCGCGTTCCCTGGCAGCCTTATCCGCCTGGATCGGCCGAGCGCATTTGGGATTGGGTGATCGTGGTCGCCGATCCGAAATCGTAGGCGTGCGGCCTGCGAAATCGCTTCTTGGTTATCGAGCCGTGACGGCGACTGGTCAACAAATCCTTGCAAACCATAAAGCTTAACGGAGAGGTCGCCGATTAGCGTGCAATCTAAACTAATATTACCGACCGTTATAGATTTGGTGATTTTGCATTAAGCACGCCGATTCACAAGTTGTTGAAAGTGCTCTCCCATGATTACCCACGTCGAGGGGAATAAAGACAAAAGGTAATCTTGTCTAATCACCCGAATATTCGACAGGTCGTCAGACGAGTGGGAAAAAAGGGGATAGTGGGATGGCACGGATGGAGATTTCGGCGGAGCAGGTCGAGCTTGGGGCGCAGACTGGCGCGCCGGATGCCCTGTTCGAACTCGGGATGCTTTATGCGACCGGGCGGGACGTGGCGGCGGACCTGATCGTGGCGCATAAATGGTTCAACCTTGCCGCGGCGCGGGGCAACCGGGATGCGCTCGCTCACCGCGTCGAGCTTGCCCGCGAGATGTCGACCGACCAGGTGGCGGAGGCGCAGAAGCTCGCCCGCGAATGGCTGCAGACCCACTAACAAGATAGGCGTCAGGGTCGCTTCGTCATGGCCGGGCTTGCCCGGCCATGATCGCTTCTGCAAGAGGATGCGCTTGAGCCAGCTAGGGCAGGGGCGCGGCTAGCGGATCGGCTCGCCCGGAGCCGGCTCGCTGCCGCAATGCCGGAACAACGACATCATGCAGCGATAGGCGCGTTGAGCCCGGTTTGGACGCGGCGCATCGAGGCTGGGCGCGGGCGGTGTCTGCGCGGCAAGCGCCGTGTTTTGCTCTTCGGCGGCGAGCGATTCGCCGGTGGCCAGAGATGGATCGTCTGGCGATGAACCGCTAAACGCGCCGCGTGCATTGCGCCAACCCTGCCGCGAGGCATTCACCGCTCGGCCGCCGAGCTCGACGAGAGTCTTGGGCGTTCTGGCGTTGCCTGCCGGCTTATCGAAGGCCTTCTGCTCGTCCTGGATCTTGTCGGTGAGCTTCTTCACGCGCGGGTCCGCTGCCAGGTCCTCGGGCATCGGGCCGTCATAGCTATAAACTTTCACCACGCCATTGCAGGCGGGTGAGTTGCGCTCGGCCGAGCACGAGGCGTGGTGGCCTTCCTTGGCGGTGCGGATGACGCAGTAAAGCTTCAGCGCGTCGCTCGGCTTGCCGCCTCCGGCTTCGACCTTGCACACATAGGTTTGGTCCGGCCCAGTGCAGCGGAGGCAATAGGCAGCCTCACCGGCGCTTGCCGAGGGCATCGCCCAGCCGATGACGCCCGCAGCGAGGGCTGCGTGCAACAGCGGTTTCTGGCAAGTCTGCCAAACCATGGCGCGGGGTGTCCCTCTCCCGATTTGCCTAGAAGTTTAGCACAGGGATTATGGCGGAACGGCGCGAAAAACCAGGATTTAATGTGCAACCCAGGCGCGCGTCGCCAAGCACCGCGGACCGGATCCTCCGCCTCTCCCTCGACATCCACGCGAGCCGCACCATTTGTCTTTGAAGGGCAGGGGCTTGCCGGGATCGCGTCGCGCCACCTCGGGTCCAGGGGACCGAGGTTGACCGTCCAGCACCGGATCATTAAGCCTTGCGTGTTCGGAGACGTGGCCGAGAGGCTGAAGGCGGCGGTTTGCTAAAGCGCGAGCTATTGTTTTTCTAGTGCTTCGCTGTCCGTTGCCATTCCTTCTTATCCTTGCTCTCCAAGCGTTCCGCAGGGCAGGGGGCGGAAACCCTAACTCTTTTTCGGTTGCAGTTTGGGTTGCAAGATTCCGGCAATGGCTGAAGCTGCGGCTGCGTCGGCGCCTTCGATCAGATGTCCATAAGTGTCCAGCGTGACCGATGCCTTGCTGTGACCGAGACGACGACTGATGGTGAGAATATCCACGCCGGCACGGATCAGCACGGAAGCGTGAGTGTGCCGCAGCGCATGGAATGTTACTCGCGGCAGTTTCTTAGACCGCGACACGCGACACCAGTCACGGCTGAGATTGTCAGGTGAGAGCAATCCACCCTCGACCGCACAGAACACAAGCGCATCGGTTCCAGGCTTGCCCATGCCGAGCATCATGCGCAGTTGCAGTTGATTGACCAGATGTGCGCGAAGCACGCCAACGGCATCCTCGGACAGCGAGATGCTGCGCCGTCCGCGTTTCGTCTTTGGTGATTTGAGTCGCAGCCCTGCTTTCGTTTCTTCGACGCTGCGCTCGACGCGAAGCGTGGCACTGTCCAAGTCAACATCGCCCCACTGGAGTCCGAGCAACTCTCCCCGGCGCATGCCGGTGGCAAGTGCGATCGAGACAATGGGCAACAGCGCGTGGCCGTCGAGTTTTTCAAGCACGTCCGCGATTTGCGAGGCTGACAAGATTTGTAATTCCTTCTCCTCCACGGGTGGCGGCTGATGAACGCTCGCCACATTGCGGGAGAGGGTGCCATTCTTGACGGCGCATTGCAGAACAAGTCGCAAGAGGCGATGCGCGTGGCCGACCGTGCGGGCGGAAAGACCGCCGCTCAACAGTGTGCCGTGCCATTGTTGAACGTGCTCCGGCTTAAGCTTCTGCAACTTGGTCTGCCCGAGATGCGGAATGATCTGCCGCTCGCTCAGTTCAAGATAGCGTTCGAGCGTCTTGGGTGACACCTTCGGGGCGCCACCAAACCATCCGCACATATTCGCTGACCGTAGCGTTTGACGGATCGGGGAGGGTGCCTTCATCGGCTGCATTTAGAAGCCGCGTCATCTCGCGCTGGGCGTCCTTATAAGTGCCCCGCACGGTGGCGTATCGCTGCTGGCGCTTACCGTCGATCGACGGCACATCAAACTTGATCTGCCAGCTCTTGCCGCGTTTCGTGATGTTGCCTCTCATAGATAGCCCCCTTTGGCCGCGTCTTCCCACTCTTGCGCATCCGTTCAGGGTCGAAGGCGTTTTGTAGTCTCTGTCTGATCTCCGCAGTAATGGGGATTACCACTACTTCCCATTCCCCAACATAAATGATCATTTCATTTTCACCGAAAAGTACAGGCCCCCACTCTCCGCCCATACTTATAGAATGCTTGTCTGACTGGAGAGATTGTTCAAGCCTTATCTCTGCCTCTTGACTGATTGACCGGCCCTTCTTGATGGCGGCCGCCTCAAGCTTACGCTTTACATCTGCGGTTACTCGAAGCCCGAGGGAAACACGCTCGCCCTCGACCGGAGGCTTTGTCGGTCTGCCCATTCGCTTTTGTGCATTGCTCACCTCCCGTCACTTTCTATACCAGTGCCGAAAGTGCTTGTCAAACGCTCCTGGGGGGTGGTAGTTTCCGCACGCATCTAGAAAGGAGCTATCATAATTAAGAGGACGAACCACTAACGCAGAGCGTGCGTCAGGCTGCGAAGGAAGCGGATATCGGCGTGAACCAAGCCTAACGCGATACGTCATGACGAATTCCCCACATCAAAATCGGGAAGCGATTCTTGGCTGCGCAAGCCGTGGCTGAAGAAGCTTCACGGTGAAGCATCATCCGACGGACAGAAGAAGGATGACGCCGATGCCGCCTGAGTATTTTGAACCCTGCCTCAAAATGGGTCGGGGGCGTGACGGGTGCTAGTTCATTACGAGTGGGCCGAGGGCGACCCTCCCAACCCAAACTATTCCAGCGTGCGTGCGAAGCCACTCGCCAAGCCGGCGGCCTATCCTTCCGTCACGCTGAAGCCGAACTCGATCTTATCCGGCGTTATCACCATGCGGCGACTTGGATGCGCTTGAGCATCTCGTGGAGGACCCATGGGATAAATGGCGGGGCAACGGGACCACACTCAAGGCTTTGGTTAGCAGCCGGCATGCTCGGGCTTCGGCTTGCAGCCCCCCCAGCCACCTCTATGCGAGGCTGATGGGGTTTGGCGGCATACCAATGGCCCCTAGAGGATATCCCACGGCCCCGCCATCCTGGGCGATGACCATCAGACTCGAATACTACGACGACGGCTATCCGAGATCCGGCGTGACTTGATCGTCGCCGCATCGCTTTCGGAAGCAGCTTAATGGGTCCGGCTCTTGTTTGCGGTCCCTCGTGTGGGTTCAGAGAGCCGGACCCAACCAGCGTGCTCGGCTGGCTGGAGGTCTTACGTGAGATCAGTGGTGGGGGCTTAAACATCATGGAGACGACTATGGAAGAAACGACCAGGAGACGCCCAAAGAGCAACTCATCGCGTTGCACACCTCTCCGCGCCGAGCCTGCCAATTCACGGTAGACCTCATCCGGCAATCAATACTGAAAGAGCTTGAAGCGGCCCCGGCACTAAGGGTGAGTACGGGGGTACAGACGAATGGGGCGCCGGGGGCTACCAGCCACCGACGTTGGCCGGCTGCCGATAAAACGAATGGGTTCGGGTCGTGTTCCAATAATGCGGCCCGACACCCGCCCAATTCCGCTCTGGAGAATACGGATGCCGAGCCTAACCATCGGGAAAGTTGGAGGTCCGGTGGCTAAAGGCGTAACAACAATGATGATAGTTGGTTCCGAAACAATAACAAGCCAATGGCCGCCAATTCCGGCAGCCGAAAAGGAGGCGATCTGACTGAAGAAAAGAGAACCCCACTACCACGGGGGACCGAAGCTCCCCCGCCGACACCACCGCCCTCGAGGAGATGGCCAAGCCAGAAACGGCTGATGGCTACATCGAGGAGCGCAACGAGACAGCAGCAGGGCGAAGAAACTGGCGTGCCGGTCAAGAAAGCCAGCATTGGGGATAAGCGTCACCCGATAACTCCCGTTTTGGCAGCGCAACATCCAAACGACCTCGTTGGCGGTAGACGCTGCCGCATGCGCTCGGCACTTTGCGGGGAATCACAGGCGTAACCCTGAGCCCGAATTTTCGCGGCGATGATATCCATGGGCCTCCCTGTGCCTCTCCGGCATGGGGCCACCCGATCACCGTCGCTGCGGTCACAACCAATAACAAGGATCTTGGGTAGATAGGTCGCATCTCGCCTCTGGGTGGTCGCGGGACTGCCCGCGCCGCGAAAACAATATGCTGAGAACAAGGAGGAACAGCCAATGCCAGGTAAAGGAAGACCATTTCAAAAAGGAGTGAGTGGAAATCCAGGGGGAAGGCCAAAGGTGCTGGGTGACGTGCAGGAGCTTGCGCGACAGCGATCACCGGAAGCGATCAACACGCTTGTGGCTATCATGGACGATCCCAAGGCACCACCTGCAGCAAGAGTCGCTGCTGCAAACTCACTGCTTGATCGCGGCTACGGCAAGCCAACACAGCCCATCTCACAGACGCTCACCAAGATCGATCCGAGCACGATGAGCGATGCAGAGCTTGCAGCCATCGTTCGGAACGGGATCCAGGCTGATGACCGACCGCACTAACTCGGTTGCGGCCGCAGAAGAACTTCTCAAACGTCGATCAACACGAAAGAGCCTTGCCGAGTGGGCAAGGCATAAGGGATTTGAGCCTGCGGCGCATCACCAACTGATCATCAGCGAGATCGAGTTCGTTCCTCGCCAGTGATGACGAGGTGCTGCTGCTCTTTGCTCCGCCAGGATCGGCCAAGAGCACCTACGTCTCGGTTCTGCTGCCCTCGTGGTATCTGGCCAACAATCCAACCCACAGCATTCTGGCCGCGACACACTCGGTCGAGTTCGCGGAGCGATGGGGCCGCCGAGTTCGCAACGACATCGCCGCTGATGAAAACGTGCTCGGCATCAAGCTGTCGGAAGACAGCAAGGCCGCTGCGCGATGGTCGCTGGAGAGCTGGAGGAGAGTATTACGGCGTGGGAGCAGGCACTGGCATCTCCGGCTTTCGTGCAAACCTCGGCGTAGGTGATGATCTGTTCGGTTCTCGCGAGGATGCCTACAGCGAGACCGTCAGACAGAAGCGATGGGATTGGTACCAAGACGACTTCAGTGCGCGCCTAAAGCCGGGAGCCAAACGCATCCTCATGAACACGCGATGGCACGAAGAAGACGTTGCCGGTCGAGTGCTGCAGCAGATCGAGCGAAAGGAGATCAAGGGACGCGTGATCTCAATTCCTGCCATCGCAGAAGAAAACGACGCGCTAGGCCGAAAGCCCGGCGAATTCCTGTGGGACGATCCCAGCGGTTACAACTACGCCTCCTTTCTTCGTGCGCGGCAGCGTGAAACCAGTCCGATGATGTGGGCGGCGCTCTATCAGCAGCGTCCCGCTCCGGAAGAAGGCGACTATTTCAAAGCCGACTGGCTCAAGCCCTATGATACTCGGCCAGCGCGGGAGACGCTGAGGGTCTACGGCGGGTCAGATTACGCGGTGACGGCAGATGGTGGTGACTACACCGTCCATATTGTTGTCGGCATCGATCCCGATGGTCGCATGTACCTATTGGACCTGTGGCGGAAGCAAACCGCTTCAGACGAATGGATCGAAGCTTTCTGCAATCTCTTGACGGAATGGAAGCCGGTCGGCTGGGCAGAGGAGAAAGGGCCAGATCAGCGCGGGTGTGGGTCCTGCACTCGACAAAAGGCAGCGAGAGCGACAAGCTTATTGCTATCGCCAAACCTTTCCCTACCCGAGGTGACAAGGCCGTCAGGGCGCAATCCATTCGTGGCCGGATGGCGCTAGAGGGGCTGTACGTCCCGACAAGTGCAGCTGGTATTCAGCATTCAGGTCAGAGCTCCTGAGTTTCCCCGCCGGCAAGCATGACGACCAGGTCGATGCGCTCGGGCTCGTGGGCCAGTTGCTTGATCAGATGGTGCCCGGGCAGAAACCGAGAGAGCCGGAAAAGCCCAAACCCGACAGCGGTTACCGGCCGCTAGGGTTCGACGAACAACCTCTCGATTGGGTGTTGTTCTGAGGAGGCGCGGGAGAGCGCCTAAATAGGGCTGGCCCAAGTGACACTGTATCAAGCACGAAATCTGGTGGCGGAATCCTGCGATTCCTTGCGCTCCAAGACCAGCCAGGGTATAACGTCTTAGACTCATGCGAGACAGGAGGCTGGGATGTTGGTGGGCTATGCGCGGTCGAGCACTATCGAGCAGGAGGCGGGCTATCAGGCTCAGATCAAGGCCCTCCAGGCTCACGGCTGCGAGAAGGTCTTTGCAGAGCAGGTTTCATCGGTAGCCAAGCGTGAGCAGCTAGAGGCGGCTCTTGAGTATGTCCGGCAGGGTGATGTCTTCATCGTCACCAAGCTGGATCGGTTAGCCCGCTCTGTCGCTCATCTCGTTGAGATCGGTGCACGCCTGGACGCCAAGGGCGTAGCCCTGAAGGTTCTCGACCAGGCAATCGACACCTCGACACCTTCCGGCCGACTGATGTTCAACATGCTTGGCTCAATCGCTCAGTTCGAGCGTGAGCTGATGCTCGAGCGCCAGCGGGAAGGCATCGCCAAGGCCAAGGCCGAAGGCAAATACAAGGGTCGCAAGCCTACAGCACGCGCGAGAGGCCCTGAGGTGAAGCGGTTACGGCATGAGGGCATCGGTGCCACGGCTATCGCTAAGCAGCTCGGGATCAGTCGGGCGTCTGTGTATCGACTAGCCTAACCACTCTTTACATCGCGCAAACCAGGCCCCCTCTCGGGGGCCTTTTCTTTTGAAGGAAGGCAATCGAATTGGAGAAATGGACCGATATAGCGGGGGGTCATTTTGAGCCCTCGCAAGACATTGAAATCACTAGCGTCCTAGCAGCCAAAACCCGACCCCCTAACCCTTCTCGTTTTAAGTTCGAAAAGGTCAACGACTGCACCTGGAAGCTCACCAACGGCGAGATGACCAACGTCCCTGCACGTCTCGGTCACTGGGGCGGCTACCGCACACAAAGGCCATTGCGTGGGTCATCGACGTAGGCACAGAGAAGCCGGCGTGGATCGCGCGTCACAAGGACAGCACCACAAACCCCATGCATCTCAAGGAAGCCAAGTC
>CAWFNK010000020.1:0-123543 GCA_963817175.1 uncultured Alphaproteobacteria bacterium | reverse complement strand
ATCGCAGGGGTCACTGGTTCGATCCCAGTCGCGCCCACCATTCCTTTCAGCTCGCGCTGAATGGCCCTCGTTTCACACGGCGAGGTGCGCGCCCGCCGCGATCCCGCAGGCCGGCTCGTCGGCGCTGCTGCGCTTGGCGGCGATGGCTCAGGCGTTCCTTCTTTTAGAAACCGAGCCAGATGCTGAAGCCTGGCCGGCGCCAGTATGGGTAGCCATAGCCGTAATAGCCGTAGGGCCGATAGTAAGGCCGGTAATATGGCCGGTAGGCGTAGCCCCGGTAGTGGGGATAGCGCCGATAGCCATAGCGATACTTCTTCTTCACCTCCTGCACGATGCCGGTGTCCGTCTGACCGTGATGCAGCGCGGCGGCAGCCGGCAGCGAGACCGCAGGCTTCGGCGAGATCAACAGCATGATGGCGAAACAGGCGGCGAATGCCGCGATGAGCGTTGCTCGCATGATGATCACCGTTCCACTGGTTGAGCCGGATTAACCGCCCAACGCAAAGCCAAGTTCCGAACCCGAAGGCTAACGGCCGGTTTGGTTTTCGAACTTGATTTGGCGCAATGACGCGGCTCGATCGGCGAGCCTAGAAAGGGCCTTCGTCGCTGGGCCGTTCATTCACGTTACAGGCGCGCGGGGGAGGAGTGATGGCAAATTCGAGGCTGCTTTGGCCGAGCCCTGAAGAGGAGAGCCAACGCCAAGAGTTGATGGACCAGATGTTGCAACTGCGCGGCGTCGATATCGCCGCGGCATCGCGGGTCGATGGCGGTCTCGCCATGCTGGAGGCAAAGGGGAAATGCCGGCTATGTCCGAATGAAGCGGCCTGCCGCCAATGGCTCGAAGGCGAAGCGGCGCAAACGCCCCCGGAATTCTGTTCCAACGCGGCATTCTTCAGCACCTGCCTGAAGAAGCAGGACTAGGCTCATTGGCGCCCTAAAGGCTGCGGGACGAGACGGTGCAGGGTGCGCCCGAGAGCGGCATGGCGAATTGCGGCTCCGAGGATGCGCCTTTGCCGAGGCTGCGCGGCAGCGCCATTTGTACAGGGGTCGGCTTGACGCTGTAATGCACATGCGAGCCGCCCGCGCGCGCATTGAGCCGGTCGCTCTCGGCGCGCGCCCGTTCCTCACTCTCGAAGCAAAGAAATACCCCATTGCGGACCACGGGGCTCGACGCCGCCCCGAAGATGCTGCCGGCGCTGCGGTGCGCCCAGACCATGAAAAAATGTGTGTCGTTTTGCATGGAGATCCCCCTCCCGTGCCGGTGCAGCCAGAAAACGCGCGCCCGGGCCTGCCGGTTCCCTGCAAGCCAGCCGTTGAGAAGGGGGATTTAGGGTTGCCCTGAGCTTCCCCACCGTCGCATTCTAGGGGTGGGGACGAGGGGAAAGCAGGCATGGGGACCGGGGGACGCCGCGCGGGCAATTTCGTCATATCGCTCGATTACGAGCTGATGTGGGGCGTGAGAGATCACGCCACGCGCGCGAGCTATGGGCGCAATGTGCTGGGCGGGCGCCAGGCGATCCCGGCGATGCTCGATCTGTTCCACCGGCGGGGCATCAAGGCCACCTGGGCCACGGTCGGCGCGCTGCTCTGCGAGAGCAAGGACGAGCTCGTCGCCCGGATGAAGCATGCAGCCGCGAGCCGCGAGGTGCTCGGCAGCCTCGAGGATATCGGACCCGACGAGCGGCGCGACCCCTATCATTTCGGTGCTTCGTTGGCACGGCGCATCGCCTCCTGCGAGGGGCAAGAGATCGGCACCCACACCTTCTCGCATCGCTGCGCGCTCGAGTCCGGCGAGACGCTCAAAGGTTTCGCCGCCGATGTTTCCCACGCTCTGCTACAGCTCAGGGAGTGGGGGATCCGGTGCCGGTCGATCGTGTTCCCGCGCAATCAGTACTCACTCGCGCATCTTGAAGCTTGCAGCCTGCTCGGCCTCACGCATTTTCGGGGTAATGAGAGGGCCTGGTACTATGCGCCGGCCACGGGCGACAGACAGACCAAGCCGCGCCGGCTTTGCCGGCTCGCCGACAGCTACATCAACCTTTCGGGATCGAACGTGTCGGTCCCCCGTGGCGGCAACGAGCCGCTCGTCAACGTCGCATCGAGCCGTTTCTTGCGTCCCTTCAATCAGCGGCTTGCGCCGCTCGACGGCTTGCGGCTCAGGCGCATCGAGAAGGCGATGGAGCAAGCGGCCTTGACGGGCGGCACTTTTCATCTTTGGTGGCACCCGGAGAATTTCGGCGCGAACCTTGCGGAGAATCTGGGCGTTCTTACCAGGGTCCTGAGTGTGTTCGACAGGCTGCGTGGCGAGCACGGCATGCGGAGCAGGGCCATGTACGAGATTGCCAATGGCGCGACTGCCGTCCAGGCGTCGCGCGCCGCTTAGCCCCATCGGTGTCAGGTGCGTAGATGAATTGGGCCCGCAAGCGAGCCATCGACGTTCACGACGAGACGGCCGGCTTTTTCTCGGCCGAATATTCGAGCGACAACGTCTACGACTCGCCCTTCCGGTATGGCCGCTCGCTGATCGACGAGCAGTGGCGGAAGGTGGTCGAGGGGCTACCCGCGGGCGCGCATTGCCTCGATATCGGCTGCGGCATCGGCGCCTATATGGCGCGGCTGCTTGAAGCGGACATGGATGTGCGCGGGATCGAGCCAAGCCCCGAGATGCGCAAGCTCGCGGCCGAGCGCGTGCCCGAGGGGCTCATCTCGGACGGGTCGGTCACGGATTTGCCGGCCGGGGATCGCACGTTGGACTTCATCTATGCGATCGAGGTGTTCCGCTATCTCGACACCGCCGACAATATGCGCGGCCATCGCGAGATCTTCCGGGCGCTGAAGCCCGGCGGCGTGTATTTCGGCACCTATGTGAATAGATGGGCGCTCGACTTCTATCGGCAATTCGTGAGGCTACAGAAGGCTCGCGATGTCCTGCTGAAGGCCGTCCCCCGCTACCATGTCGAGTTCGAGTCCGTCGCTTCGCTCCGCCGGAAGCTGGAAGGGACCGGCTTCGAGGATGTCCAGATCAGGGGCGCGATGTTCGCTCCCTTGCGCCCGCTGCATAAGCTCTCGCCCAAAGGCGCCACGGCCGTCTCGAAATGGACGATGCCGCGTGAGAATTGGCTCTCCGACCGAACCATGTCACGGCCGTTCGCCGGCCATCTCATTGCCATCGCCCGGCGGGGACGCTGATCTGTCAGCCGATGAAGCGCGCGGTAATTACGCGTCGACCAGCACCTTGAACCCGCCATAGATCATGCGCTTGGCATCGAACGGCATGTCCCTGATGTTCATCATGCCGGCGATGCGCTTATCCTTCATCACCTTCGCATTCACCTTGTCGCGGTGGGCGCGCGATTTGTAAACGATGTAGGAGAAGAACACGGTCTCGTTGGGCTTCTTCTTCACGCTGCGCGGGAAGGAGGTGAGCTTGCCCATCTTGACGTCGTCAGCGATGCATTCCTTGAAGTCGAGTGCTCCATGCTCGCGCCAGACCTTGCCGGCTTTGCGCGCCATGCGCTTGTAGGCCTCGACCTTCTTCTTCGGCACCGGCAAGACGAATCCGTCGACATAGGGCATGGATCGTTCTCCTCTTTCAGGTATCTCGGTTTTTCGTTCTAACGCGGAAACCGGGCGAGTGGATGGCAATAGAGCTTCAGTGTCATGCAGCACTCTGAGTTCAGCTGCTCCTCGCTCGTCAGGTGCCGGCGAAGACGCGCTTCAGCTCGGCGATGTCGAATTTCTTCATATGCAGGAAGGCGTGAGTGACCCGCTTCACCTTGGCATGGTCGGGGTCCAGCAACATGTCGTAGAGCACGGTGGGGACCACCTGCCAGGACAGGCCGAATTTGTCCTTCAGCCAGCCGCAAGGGCCTTCGCTGCCGCCGTCGGACAGCTTGGTCCAGAAATAGTCGACTTCATCCTGCGATGCGCAGGCGATCTGGAACGAGATCGCCTCGTCGAACTTGAAATGCGGGCCGCCATTGAGAGCCGCGAATTTCTGCCCCTCGAGCTCGAACTCGACCGCCATCACCGAACCGGCCGGCTTGCCGTGGATCTCCTGGCCTTCGTCCACATAGCGGCTCACTTTGCCCATCTTCGAGTTCTTGAAGATTGAGCAATAGAACTTCGCCGCATCCTCGGCCTCGGTGTCGAACCAAAGGCACGGATTGATCTTCTGCGCGCTGAGCGCCATCGCACTATTCCTCTTGTTCGATTGTCAGGCCGCGCTGTCGTGCCGGGACGCGCCGCAGCAGGATTCCGATTTTGGCGCGTCGTCATACTCGTCGTGGCGACGTACCCAAGCCATGCTCCAGGGCAACTTCTCTTCGTCGCGACCCTTGGGCGTGAGATCGAGCCAGTTGTAAGCGCCGACCAGAATGTCGAGCCCGCGCGCATAAGCGGAATAGGTGTGAAACACCGAACCGCTCTCGTCCTTGTAGAACACGCTCGCTCCCGGCATCTCCCCGCTATCGATTTCCTGACGCTCGTAATTGTAGGTCGCCTCAGCGCCTATCTCGTCATCGCGAAGCGAGACCTGATAGTCGAAGTTGAAGTCGCTGCCGAACGAGGAGACCCATCTGAATTGCCAGCCCATGCGCTTCTTGTAGGCCTCGATCTCGGCGAGAGGCGCGCGGGAGACCACGACGAACGCCGCGTCGCGCTGGGACAGGTGGATAATTGCACCATCGAAATGGTCGGCGAGGTAAGAGCAGCTCGGACAACCCTCTACCCAGCCGGGGCCGAGCATGAAGTGGTAGACGATGAGCTGGCTCTTGCCATCGAACAGCTCGGCAAGCGTCTTCTTGCCGGCAGGCGTTTCGAAGACGTAAGGCTTCTCCACCTTGACCCAGGGCAGCGCGCGGCGCTCCGCGCTCAATCTGTCGCGCGCCCGCGTGAACTCCTTCTCCCTGGCGAGAAACGCCTTGCGCTGAGCGGTCCATTCACTCTGGGAAACGATCTTGTGTTGCGGCATGTGCAACTCCTTTACGAAAGATAGGCCACGAGCTTGTCGAGACAGCCGCTCCAGCCATAGCGGTGGTCGTCGCGGGCCTTCTCGTCGAAGAATTTCTCGTGGTTGAGGGTGAGCAGCGAGCCCGTGCCGTCGGGCTTGATCAGGATGGTGACGAGCGACACGCGCTCTGGCGTCGAGCGCCACGCCCAGCTGAAGGACAGCTTCTCGTTCGGCACCACCTCGCGATAGACGCCGCTGACGTGGTGCTCCTCGCCGTTCTCGGTGCGGAAGGCGATGCTGTAATGGCCGCCGACGCGGACATCGAGCTTGGCGTGCTCGACCGGCCCCGAATCGGGGCCGAACCATTTCAAGACTTTCGCGGGGTCGGTCCAGGCGGCGTAGACCGCTTCGGGCGAGGCTTTGAGCCGCCGCTTGAGGGTGAGACTGGGTTCGATGAGGACGTTGGCTGCGAGGGACATGACTTCTCCTCCTCAAGAAACGCGGCAAGACGGTCGAGCCGCTCTGACCAAAAGCGCTGATAATGGTTGAGCCAGCCGACCGCCTCTTGCATGGGCGCCGCGGCAAGCCGGCAGGAGACGGTACGGCCGGACTTGGTCCGGGTGATCAGGCCGGCATCGGACAGCACGTCGAGATGCTTCATGATCGCCGGAAGCGACACCGGAAACGGCCTCGCCAGATCACTCACCGAAACGTTCTCGTGCTCGTCGAGTTGCGCCAGCAAGGCGCGTCGCGTCGGGTCGGCAAGCGCGGCAAAGGTGCGGTCGAGCGAGGCCGGTTGATACTTAACCATGTGGTTAAGTTTAGGGAAGGCTGATCGGTCCTGTCAACAGACGGCGACCGCGGCAATGGAATTGCCAAGCGTTCCAACCTCCTTACCGTCCCTTGGCAGTTTTTCCGAGGTTGTGGCCGCGCGGCCAGTCCGGTCTAGTCACGACCCTCAATAAAAGCATGCTCTTTCGGAGGAAATATCCATGAAGAGGATTTTGTTTGCAGCGTCAGTTCTCACCATTGTCGCGGCAGGCTCGGCTTACGCGGCGGCGCTGACTGAGAAGCAGGTCGAAGGCGTCGAGGCGGCGATCAAGGCCATCGGGTGCACGGTCGAAGAGACCGACATCATGGCCAAGGGCGACGGCTACAAGGCCGACGACGTCGAATGCAAGGACGGCAACTACGACATGCTGCTCGATAAGGACTTCAAGATCACCGAGAAGGAGAAAGAGGACTAGGCGCGGGTCCTTCTTATTCTTCAATCTCCCAGCCGAAAACTGGATCGCGAGCGGGCGTCGGGCGGCAAGCACGGCGCCCGCTCCCTTTTGGGTGCCGCCGACGCCTGCCAGGGTCGTTGACAGGGGCGCTTTGGCTTTTTATGGTCCGCCCGGCTTAATGAGCGGCCGGTTGCCGGCCTGCTTTTGCCCCTTTTTCCAGCAAGCGATGGATGCTTTGCCATGAAGATCAAGAATTCGCTCCGCGCGCTCCGCAAGCGCCATCGCAATAATCGCGTGGTTCGGCGGCGGGGGCGGCTCTACGTCATCAATAAGACCAACCGCCGCTACAAGGCGCGTCAAGGCTAGCGCCGCGAATGCGCTCTCGGCCGAGCTTCTCCCTGAAGTCTCTAGGCGCGACCCAGCTCCTTCTCGCCGGTCTCCTGTTTGCACCCATGACCGTGGGCGCGCCCGCTCGCGCAGCCGAGGAGGGGATCGAAGCGCCGTTGGACGATGTCGAGCCGCCGGCGCAGATCGCGCCGGACGATGCGGAAGAGCCTTCCGAAGATGAATTGATCGAACCCGATGAGCTCGATCCCGGCGCGGCGATGCGGCCCGACGTCAAGCAAGGCGGCGAGGGCGGGCCCCCGCCGCAATCGGCCGAGGAAAATAAGCAAGACAAGCTCGATCCGTCGCTCGACGATCTGCCGCTGCAATCGCCCATCGACAAGGCCAAGGTGCTGGCGGAGCTCTACGCGCAACTCGGCAAGGCGGCGGATGCGGAAGCCGCGGCGCCGATCATGGAGGCGATCCAGGATCTCTGGCGGCTTTCGGGGAGCGACACCGTCAATTTGTTGCTGGCCCGCGCCGAGCGCTTCGCCAAGGAAGAGGATCTCGATCTTGCCCTCAAGATCGCCGACGCGGCGGTCGACATGGCCCCCGACGACGCGGAAGCCTGGCATCTCAGAGCGAAGATTCAGTATCTCAAAAAGGACTATGAGGTCGCCATCGTCGACTTCAAGCGCGCGCTCGATCGCGATCCCAATCATTACGATGCGATGAGCGATCTAGGCGTCGCCTATGAAGCGATCGGCGCGAAGAAAGAGGCGCTCGAGGCCTATCGCAAGGCGCTCGCGATCAATCCCTTCTTGAGCGAGACCAAGCGCACATTTGACGAGCTTCGCCGCGAGGTCGAAGGCCAGGACATTTAGCGTCCGCGCGGCCGCGCCGCTAGAAATCCTCGGACTCGTCGCCGACAAAGGCCATGCGCAGCATGTTGGTGGCGCCGGGCGTGCCGAGCGGCACGCCGGCCGAGATGATGATGCGCTGCCCCGGCAGCGCGAAGCCTTCTTGGTAGGCGATGCGGCAGGCCTTGGCGACCATGTCATCCAGGTCGCGCGGGTCGTCGGTCAGAACGCAATGCAGCCCCCACACCAGCGCGAGCTTGCGCCCGGTGGCGGGAATCGGGGTCAGCGCGATGATCGGCTGCTGCGGCCGCTCGCGCGCGGCGCGGAGGCTCGTGGCGCCGGAAGCCGTGTAGCAGACGATGGCCGCAAGATTGAGCGTCTCCGCCACGGTGCGCGCCGCGGCCGAGATCGCGTCGGCGCCGGTCGCCTCGGGCCCGATGCGCTGGGCGTGGATGATCGCCTCGTAAAGCGGATCGCGCTCCACTTCGATGGCGACGCGGTCCATGGTGGCCACGGCCTCGACCGGATATTTGCCGACGGCGGACTCTGCCGACAGCATCACCGCGTCGGCGCCGTCGAACACGGCGGTGGCGACGTCAGAGACCTCGGCTCTGGTCGGGGCCTGCGCATAGATCATCGATTCCAGCATCTGGGTGGCGACCACCACAGGCTTGCCGGCATTGCGCGCCGCGCGAGTGATCTGCTTCTGCAGCCCAGGGACCTTCTCCACCGGCATCTCGACGCCGAGATCGCCGCGCGCCACCATGATGGCGTCCGACAGATCGATGATCTCGTCGAGATGGTTGAGCGCCGACGGCTTCTCGATCTTGGCCAGGATGGAAGAGCGGCCGCGCGCGAGCTTGCGCGCCTCGGCGATGTCCTCGCCCCGCTGCACGAAGGACAGCGCGATCCAGGCCACGCCGAGCGACATGGCGTAGTCGACATCGGCGCGATCCTTCTCGGTCATGGCGCCGAACGGCAGCACGGTGTCGGGCAGGCTGATGCCCTTGCGGCTGCCGAGCACGCCGCTGGTCATCACCTCGGCGTCGATCCTGACGTCGGAAGCCTCGACGACGCGGAGCTTGAACTTGCCGTCGTCGAGCAGCATCGTATGGCCAGCTTGCACGGCCTGAAAGATCTCGGGATGCGGCAGGTGCACGCGCCCGAGGCCTCCCACCGACTCGCGCCTGACGAAGCTCACCACATCGCCCTCGGTGAGCCTGACGGCGCCCGACTCGATCTTGCCGATGCGGAGCTTGGGGCCTTGCAGATCGACCAGGATGCCGATCGGGCGCGAGAATTCGGTCTCGAGCTTGCGGACCACCGCGTGGATGTCGCGCAGGCCCTCATGCGTGGCGTGGCTCATGTTCACGCGAAACACGTCGGCGCCCGCCTCGAATAGGCGTCGCATCGTCTCTTCGTTGTTGGAGGCAGGACCGAGCGTGGCGACGATCTTGACCCGGCGATTGCGCCTCATTGGGACTTCGCTTCGCCCTCGGGATCAGTGAGGCGGACGGTCCAGTCGCGCTCTTCGCCGGTGTCGACCTCGAAGAAGCCGGTACGCTTGTAGCCGCGCTTCACGCAGTCCTTGGTGTCGCGGACGGTGAAGGACTTGTCGTCGGTGCACATATAGAGAGTGCCGGCCCATTCGCCGCCGCGGTCGTAATCGACGGCGTGGATGTAATAGAAGCGGCCGATCAACACGCCCTTGAGCAAGGTCTCGCAAGTATGCGAGGCGATGTTCCACCAGCCCTCGGTGGCCCAGCCTTCGGCGTCCTTGTAACCGATGGCAACGCCGACCCGGCTCGCCGTGGTGTTGCAGAGCTTGAGGTCGGCCAGAGCGGGAGAGGCGCCGAGGCAGGCGAAGGCGGCAAGTGCTGCGAGGGAAACACCGAACCCTCGCCCCCGGGTGAAGGGGGCGGACACGGCGCGCGCCGTGGTCCGGATCAAGTGTAAACCGAGCATCATCCCTCTAAGAGCCTGCAATCACGGTTAAAGAATGTCGAAGGATAGCACCGAATTGGTTGCGTTTCTCTCAACCTGTGGGCCGATTATAGAGCCAGTTGGCGGGGGCAAAAGACCCGCCGAAAATCGTCGGTAATTGCGACGCAACCTAGGCGGCTTTCAAGCTTTTTTCTTGCCCGAACCTGGCCTTGCGCGCAATTAAAGAGATGCCAGCCACGGGTGGCGCGGAGCGTAGTCTGGACACTCTTCACCAAGAAGACTTGGGCACCAAGCCCTATCGGAGCATCGACGGGGACGCCGCGACCGGCCTCCTGATCCTGTGCGACCACGCCGAGAACACCATCCCGGAAGGCTACGGGACGCTTGGGCTTAGGACGGAAGACCTGCACCGCCACATCGCCTACGACCTCGGCGCGGCGGAGGTGGCTGAGCAGCTGGCCAAGGCGCTCGGCGCACCGGCCATCCTGTCGCGGTTCTCGCGCCTCTTGATCGACCCCAATCGCGGGCTCGACGACCCGACGCTCATCATGCAGATCTCCGACGGGCTGGTCGTGCCGGGCAATGTCGGCCTGGCGGAAGCTGAGATCGAAGCCCGGATCGCGCGTTACTACCGGCCCTATCACGAGGCGATCGGGCGCGCCGTCGACGCGGCGATCGCGTCGGGCAAGCCGCCGGTGATCGTCTCGATGCATAGCTTCACCCAGGCCTGGAAGGGCGTGCCCCGGCCCTGGGCGATCGGCGTGCTGTGGGACAAGGACCCGCGGCTCGCGCTCGCTCTGCTGGAGGGCTTGCGATCCATCCCGGACATCGAGGTCGGCGACAACGTTCCCTATTCCGGCCAGCTCAAGGGCGACACACTCTATTGCCACGGCACGATGCGCGGGCTGGCGCATGCCCTGGTCGAGGTCCGCCAGGATCTGATCCTCGGCCCCGAGGGGCAGCAGCAATGGGCGATGCGGCTCGCGCATGTGCTCAGCAAGGTGCTGAGCGGGACGGGGCGCGCGCTGCATGCGATCGAGCTGCATGGATCCCACACCGACATCGAGCCTCGCGTGGCGCCTGCAAAGAAAGGAGTGCCTGTCATGGACGACAGGACCCGAACCGAGCTCGAGGCTGCCGCCTTCCGCCGCCTCGTCTCTCATCTTCGCGAGCGCAGCGACGTGCAGAATATCGATCTCATGGAACTCGCCGGCTTCTGCCGCAATTGCCTCTCCGGCTGGTATCAGGACGCTGCTGAGGCGAAAGGGCTGCCTCTCAGCAAGGAGGAGGCGAGGGAGATCGTCTACGGCATGGCCTATGATGCGTGGAAGGCCAAGTATCAGACGGAAGCGCCCGCCAAGCCGCGCAAGCGCACGGGCTGACATTCATTGTCATTGCCCGGCTTGACCGGGCAATCCAGTAACCTCGGCGCCCATCGACAACGAAGGTCGCGATTACTGGATTTCCGCTTTCGCGGGAAGGACACAATGGTCGCTTTGGATAAGCGGGAAAAGTCGCCTGCCGTCTTGCCGCGCCAAATCCACGCGACCTAAGCTTGGCTGGAATCGAATCACAAGCCTTTGCGGGGGGACAGTCACAGTGCAGCTCCAGACATCATCAGCCAAAGACCAGCTTCGTGCCATCGTCGCTCGTATCGAGCGGCTGGAGGAGGAGAAGGCGGCGCTCGCCAACGATCTGCGCGAGGTCTATGCCGAGGCCAAGGGCAACGGCTTCGATGTGAAGGCTCTCAGGGCCGTGATCCGTATCCGCAAGCAGGACGAGAACAAGCGGCGCGAGGAAGAGGCCGTGCTAACCACCTATCTGCATGCGCTCGGCATGGCAGAGGCCGAAGCGGCCTAACCCGTCACTGTTCGAAAGACGCGAGGCGTCGTGGCCGGGCTTGTCCCGGCCATTCACGTCTTGGCACGCCTGAAGGAAGGGCTAGCGGATGCTCTGGGCGAGGCGGGTCGGAGCGGCAGCCTGAGGCTCCATTTCCGCGTAGAGGCTTCGCACCGCATGGCCCGAGAAGGTCTGGGCCGCGGCCAGACTGACATAGCCCGAACTCTTGCGCAGCGTGAAGGATGTCGGCTGGTCCATCTCGTCGAACACGTAGTCGAGATCCTGCTGCTCGGGATGGCTGAGCGGCGCCACGGTGCGGCTATAGGTGACCGACGCATCGGTCATCAGCCCGGCGATCTCGAACGGCACATAGGCCAAGGCGTCGGGATGGTCGTCGTCGGCCTCCGGCGCGCTCACGACTGCGGCGTCCTGATAGCTGGGCAGCGGTGCAGCGGCGGGCTTTGGCGCCGCCTTGTGGCCGAAGCCTGGGATCGACATGCCGCCGGCGCTGGCATAGGTGAACAGCTTGCCCGGAGGCGTGCCCGGCTCGCGCGGATCCTCCGTGATCACGGGCGGCGCGAGGGAGGCGAGGATCGGCCGCGGCGTATCGGTCTCGGTCGCGGCATCGCTCTCGGCCTCGGCCACGACGTCGATGTCAGGCTCGGCCTTCTGCACCGGCGTGGCCGAAGCGATCATGGTCTTGTTGACCATGCCCTTGGCGAGCGCGAGCTTGTAGTCGGCCATGCGTGATCGGCTTGCCGTCGCTCGGCAGATATTTCGTCTTGCCGTCGGGGAAGAGGGCGGCCAGCTCGAGCCGCGGGATGCGCGGCCACATGCGCACGTTGCCGGTGTCGACATGGACGAAGGGGATGCCCGAGGTCGGGTAATAGCCGACGCCACCATGCTCCTGCACCAGCGCGGAGTTGCGCAGCAGCTTCACGGGAACGTCGGGGAAGTGGATGTCGGCGGCCTTGCCGAGGATGTGCTGGCTGCGTTTGGCTTGACCGCCGCCTTTCTTCCGCATGGAGGCATTGGTCGCCGCGCTGCGGAAGGCCGAAACCAAATGAATCGGCTTCTTGGAGCCGAGCTGCTTGTGCAGGGTCCAAACCAGATCGATCAGCGCGGGATCCATCTTGGTCTCTTCCTTGGCCCGCCAATCTCGCATGAACGTGTTGAGCTGCTTGAGCGCAGCGTCGTCGTACTTGCCGTCGCGCTTGAAGGTGACGGTCAGGGTTTCCTTGGTGTGGATGTTGTACATGGAGAGCGTGCGCGTCTCGCCGAGCGCAGCCGCCCGATAGGCGGTCGCGGTGCACCACGCTGCAGCGGAAAGAAGCACGAGGCTTGCGCCGAGCACGGCGCGACGTGCGACACTCCCCCGAATTCGCATCCCCGACTTACGCCTTTCCCTCGCCGGCCTTCCCGATGCCGGCTCCCCGTTTGGCGGACCAAGGGGCCACGCCAACGGACAGCATCCCTTCCATGCCGTCCGTTAAGGTTGAGTATTAGCCAAATTGCGGGAAAAACAAGGCGAACGGGTTAACCGTCCCCTGAATCTCGTCATAGAGTTAACAGGATTTCCCCAAGTTTTTCACAGCGCTACAGTCGCCGCTACAGCTTGAGGGCGGCCGCCATGCGGGCGTCGTGACCGTAAAGATCCCCGTAAGTTGAGATCGACCCGTCATCGTTAATCTTAAGCGTGAAATAGGTGACATAGACCGGAATCTTCTGCCTGAGGCCCACCTGCTGGTCGTAGCCGTTTTCGATGGCCGACATGGTCCGCGCCTGGCTCCAATTCTGGTCCTGCTTCAGGAGCACGGCGGCCAGCTGATCGGGGTTTTGCACCCGCATGCAGCCGTGGCTCTCGGCGCGCACGGTGTTGGCGAACAGGAATTTCTGCGGCGTGTCGTGCATGTAGACGTCATGCTTGTTGGGGAACACGAATTTCACGCGGCCGAGCACATTGCCGGGTCCCGGCGGCTGGAACAGCTCCAGCGTGCGGATATCCACCCGGCTCCAATCGATCGCGCCCGGATCGAGTCTCCCGGCCGGCATAGCGGATGCGCAGATTATGGCGCTCGAAACACCGCGGTGTTCCAGCCGCCGCCGCCGAACCACGAGGCCTCCTGCCGGAGATACGGCCTGATCTCCTCGACCTTGATCGAGGTCGGCACGTTCCAGTACGGGCCGAACACGATCGTCTGCATATCCCTGGAGAAGATCGGCGTCTGCTTGTCGACTTTGCCGACGACGACGCGCGTGGTGAAGCTGGGCTTGCCGTCTGACATCACCCGCAGCATGAACTCGGGAATGTTGACGTTCACATAGAACGAGCCGAGGTCGTGCGGCAGCCAGCGCCAGCGCTCCATGTTGATCAGCACGGACCGGATTCGCGCCGCGCTTCCAACCTGGCGCGGTTGCTGTCCGCCATTATTGAGCAGCCGCCGCGTGCCGGCGCCGACCATTCCGTCGGGCATCGATCCGTGAGCGAGCTGGAACTTGCGCACGGCGTCTTGCACCGTCGCATCGAAGCTGGCCGCGTCGGCGTCGTCGGCCGGCACGTCGAGTCGCTTCCTTAAGCAGCGCAACTTGCTCATCCACCATGCCGAGCTTGAGCACGGGACCATCGGGATGATGACCGACGGTTTTGACGCGGTATCGGCCTTGCCGCCTCTAAGCTCGATCAGCTTCTGCCTGAGCGCCTCGAATTGCGGCTGGTCCGGCTGAAAGCTGCGCAGATAGGCGGCCGGGTCTGAGCGGATGGCGATCGATTCGATCACCTCCGAGGGATTGGGCAGAGCGAGATCGGGGTCGAGATTGGCGGAGAGTCGCGAGGGGTTGATCCTGCCGCCGCGCGCGTCGCGCGCGTAACCGAGCACGGCGTAGCTGATCTTGATCTCGGCATCGGCGAGCCACTCGGTGGCGCGCGCGTCGCCGGCGGTGAACTCGGCAGGGTTGGGCAGCTGATAGTCGGCGGCGCGCAGACCGTAATCGTCGGCCTGCTCGATCTCGGCGATGACCGCCTTGCCGCGCGTCGGTCAGGCCGTGCTCATCCACCCACAGCGTGCGCTGGTCGGGAACCGCGTAATATTCGACCAGCGCCCCTTGCTCGGCCTTCTTTGCTTGGGTGGCAGTGGTGAATTTCGCCGACAGGTTGGCCTGCACGGCGATGCGGATCGCTTCGGCGCGGGTGATCAGCGCCTGAGGCGCGTCGGGCTCGGCCGCAAGCACGGGCAGGCTCGCCGAGCCTGCCAGAAGCAAGGCTATCGCGATACGAAATCATGGCCTTCATGCAGACTCCCCCGTGGCCGAAATCGGCCATTTTAATCAATCGATTAGGACGTAGGTGTCCCGACTGGCCTTCGCCAGTGTCAGCGACCAAGTTAACCCGTCCCCGTTACGCCTTTCTTCCCGGGCTGTGCATTTCTGCCAGCGGCTGGGACCAATGCTAGTTGGGTCGCGCCTCGAGCCCGATCTCGCGCATCTTGCGGTAGAGGGTCGACCGGCCGATCCCTAGCCTCCTGGCGATCTCGGTCATCCTGCCGCGATAGCGGCCGAAGGCGAGCCGGATCATGTCGGCCTCGACGGCTTCGAGCGAGCGGATGTCGCCCGAGTCGCTCAGCGCCGGGATGCCGATCGCGTCCTTGCCGTTGGCCTGCGGCACATGCATGGTCGCCGGCGTGCCCGCGGATTCGCCGAGCATGACCGGACCCTCGATGCGCGGCGCCGGATCCTTCGGCGCCGGGGCCGGCGGCACGGTCACGGCATAGCCCTCGACATGGGCGGCGATCTGCGGGAACTCGTTCACCGTCAGCATCGGCGTGTCGGCAAGCACCACGGCGCGGAACACCGCGTTCTCGAGCTGGCGGATATTGCCGGGCCAGCTATAGCGGCCGAGCATGCCAATCGCCTCGGCGTCGATGCCGTCGATTCGCTTGCCTTCCTCGGCGGCAAATCTCGCGATGAAATGGCGCACGAGCTCGGGCACGTCCTCGAGCCGCTCGCGTAAGGGCGGCACCCAGATGGGGAACACGTTCAGCCGGTAATACAGGTCCTCGCGGAAGCGGCCCTCATTGACCAGACTGATGAGATTTTGATTGGTCGCCGAGATCAGGCGGAAATCGACCTTGACCTTGCTCTTGCCGCCGACGGGATCGATCTCGCCGTCTTGCAGCGCGCGCAACAGCTTCACCTGGGCGTCGAGCGGCAGCTCGCCGATCTCGTCGAGAAACAGCGTGCCGGAATCGGCTTCGAGGAATTTGCCGATGCGTTTTTCCATGGCGCCGGTGAAGGAGCCCTTCTCGTGGCCGAACAGGATGCTCTCGACCAGATTCTCGGGGATGGCGCCGCAATTGACGGTGACGAAAGGCTTGGTTTTCCGCGCGCTTTCGCCCTGGATGGCGCGGGCGATCAGCTCCTTGCCGACGCCCGATTCGCCCTCGATCAGAACCGGAATGGTCGAGTTGGCGGCCCGGCGACCGAGCGCGAGTACCCGCTTCATGGCCTCGCTGCCGGCGATCAAATCGGCGAAGCCGAGCTCGCCATGGGCCGAGGCCTTCATGCGCACCAGCTCGTCGGCCAGAGCCTCGATCTTGAGCGCGTTCTTGATGGAGACTTCGAGCCGCTCGGGGCTCACCGGCTTGACCACGAAGTCGACGGCGCCGGCGCGCATCGCCGTGATAGCGGCATCGATGCTGCCATGGGCGGTCTGCACGATGGCTGGAGGCTTTCGCGGCAAAGTGCGCATGGCGGACAGAACGGCTAGGCCGTCGGTGTCCGGCATGACGAGGTCGAGCAGGACAAGGCAGATTTCTCCCGTGCCGTCGGCCTTGAGCGCCGCAAGCGCCTTGTCGCCGCTATCCGCCGTGGCGACGCTATAGCCGAACCGCTTGATGGTCTCTTCGAGAATACGACGTTGAGCAGGGTCGTCGTCGACGACCAATACGCGCTTAGGCATGACGCATGACTCGCTACGTTACGCTTGAACCCACACGACGGAGGACAGCGGCATCGCCTATACGCGGTCGAAGCTCGCTGCTCCTGTGCCAAAATTGTGCACTCGAAGGGTAAATATCCCCTTTATCAAAGTACGATTTTGGTGAAGGTGCGACGCGTGCGGTCCTCCAAAAGGACCAAAACGGATGCTGTATGGCCCCTTGCAGGGGCGCGCTTGCCCTCCCACACTAGGATGCGATTCATCCTCAACGAGGTTCAACCGACCGATGCTTTCCAAACTCCGCAATTGGCCTGGGCACCCTTATTACGCCGTGACGGCTTCAACCAAAGGCAAGGCGCCGGCGAAGCCTCATGAGACCGGCGGCAAGGCGAAGCTCGGCACCTTGCCGGAATGGAACCTGGCCGATCTGTATCAGGGGCCGGACTCGCCGAAGCTCAAATCCGACCTCGAAACCTCCGAGCGGGCGGCCGACGCCATGCAGGAGCGCTATGCCGGCAAGCTTGCCGCGCTGCTCGATGGCGGCAAGGGCGGCGCGCCGCTGGCGCAAGCCGTGCGCGAGTTCGAGGCGCTGAACGACATTCTCGGCCGCATCGTCTCCTATGCGAGCCTGCTCTATTCGGCCGACACCTCCGATCCCAAGCGGCAGAAGTTCTTCGGCGATATCCAGGAGAAGATCACGGCCATCTCCTCCAAGCTGCTGTTCTTCCCGCTCGAGCTCAACCGCCTCGACGACGCGGCGCTCGAAACGGCGATGGCCAATTCCGAGCTCGGCCACTATCGGCCCTGGCTCGAGGATCTGCGCAAGGAGAAGCCCTACCAGCTCGAGGACAAGCTCGAGCAGCTGTTCCACGAGAAGGCGGTGACGGCGCGCGGCGCCTGGGACCGGCTGTTCAACGAGACGATGACGTCGCTCAGATTCGAGGCCGATGGCGAGAAGCTCAGCCTCGAGCCGACACTGAACCGGCTGCTCGATCCGGACGGAGACAAACGCCGCGAAGCGGCCGAGGCTCTGGCGAAGGTTTTCAAGGACAATGTCCGGCTCTTCACGCTGATCACCAACACGCTCGCCAAGGACAAGGAGATCTCCGACCGCTGGCGCGGCTTCGTCGACGTCGCCGATTCACGCCATCTCGCCAACCGGGTCGAGAAGGAAGTGGTCGATGCGCTGGTCGCCGCCGTGCGCGAGGCCTATCCGCGCATCTCGCACCGCTATTACGCGATGAAGGCCCGATGGCTCGGCAAGAAGACGCTCGAGCATTGGGACCGCAACGCGCCTCTGCCCGGAGGAGCCGAAGCAGGTGATCGGCTGGGACGATGCGCAAAAGACCGTGCTCGCGGCCTACGGCGATTTCTCGCCGCGCATGGCCGACATCGCCGGCCAGTTCTTCGCCAAAGGCTGGATCGATGCGCCGGTGCGCGAGGGAAAATCCCCCGGCGCCTTCTCGCACCCGACCGTGCCGAGCGCGCATCCCTATATCCTGCTCAATTATCAGGGCAAGCCGCGCGACGTGATGACGCTCGCGCATGAGCTCGGCCACGGCGTGCATCAGGTGCTCGCCAATAAGCAAGGACCGCTGATGGCGCCGACGCCGCTGACGCTTGCCGAGACGGCGAGCGTGTTCGGCGAGATGCTGACCTTCCGCGCACTGCTCGACCAAGCGCCAAGCCCGCGCGAGCGAAGGGCGCTGCTCGCTTCTAAAGCCGAGGACATGATCAACACGGTGGTCAGGCAGATCGCCTTCTACAATTTCGAGCGCAAGGTGCATACCGAGCGGCGCGAGGGCGAGCTGACCAGCGATCGGCTCGGCGAGATCTGGCTCGAGGTGCAGCGCGAGAGCCTTGGCCCGGCGATCGAGATCAAGCCGGGCTACGAGACCTTCTGGTGCTACATCCCGCATTTCATTCATGCGCCGTTCTATGTCTATGCCTATGCCTTCGGCGATTGCCTGGTGAACTCGCTCTACGCCGTCTACGAGAAGGCCGAGAAGGGTTTCGCCGAGCGCTATCTCGACATGCTCGCGGCCGGCGGCACCAAGCATCACAAGGAGCTGCTCGCGCCGTTCGGGCTCGATGCCTCGGACCCGAATTTCTGGTCGATGGGACTGAAGGTGGTCGAGGGCCTGATCGACGAGCTCGAGGCCATGGACAAGGCGGCGACCGCCAAGCGCTAGGGTCAGCAGTCGAAGCGGTTGACGACAGCGGTTTGACGCGCTGGATTCGCGATAATCGGGGGTTTCATCGCGATGACTCAGGTTTCCCTGGTGCCCATTCTGTTGTGGGTCGCGGCGCTGGTCGCGACCGGCATCGAGGTGTGGCGCGAGCCGCGTCCGGTCATGCAGAGCTTCGTGATCGACAGGCTCTTGCGCTATCTGTTCCTGTTCCCGCTCGGCATCCAGGGCGTTTGGGCCTTTATCGGCCACGTGTTTTTTCCGCAGCAATCCGCCGCCTCGATCGGCTGGGCGCCGAGCCCGTTCCAATATGAAGTGGGGGTCGCCAATCTTGGGCTCGGGCTTGCCTGCATCTATGCCGCCTTCAGGGGCTTCGAGGCGCGGGTCGCGGCCGGCATCGTCGCTTCCTGCTTCCTGCTCGGCGCCGGCATCGGCCATATCAGGGATATCGTTGCCACGGGAAATCTCGCGCGGGCAACGCCGGGCCGATCATGTTCACCGACTTTCTCACGCCGATCGCGATCCTCGCGTTGCTGTTCTTCGCCAGCGAGAGATGGAAGCCGAAATCGGCGGCGACGCTTGCGCTCGAAGCGGAGCTCGACGTCGCCCGGCAGGCGATGCGCAATTATCGCCATGCCCTGGAGAAGCTCGGCAAGGAGTGAGGCCGGCCAAGCTTAGTGCCGGGCATAGATCTCCGCGTTGCCGTCCTTCTTGATGAGCAGCGTGTCATAGGGCTCGGTCTCGTCGCCCTGCTCCATGCCCGGCGAGCCGACCGGCATGCCAGGTACGGTCAGCCCGAGCGCGTCGGGCCGCTCGGCGATCAACCGCTTGATGTCGGCCGCCGGCACATGACCCTCGACGACATAGCCGTCGATCTTGGCGGTGTGGCAGGAGGCCAGCTTCTCGCCGATGCCCGCTTGGCGCTTGATGCGGTCGAGCATCGTCGGGTCGGCCGCGTTCACCTTCACGGCGAAGCCGTTCGCCTCGAGATGCTTCACCCAATTGACGCAGCATTTGCAGGTGTCGGACTTCCAGACCTCGATCGCGCTCTCGGTCGCCGGCGACTGCCGGTGAGCCGAGCAGCATCGCCAGCAGCACTATCAACATGCGTTGCAACATGGGTTTCTCCTTCCGCCGCCAAGCATGGCCGTTCGGCGCGGGATGAGCAATTCACTCCTTAGCGAGCGCAGCAGGCGCGAGCGCGATATCGGCGATGACCGGCCGGTGATCCGAACCGAGCCGCGCGCCGCCCAAAATGTCGATCTTGGTGAAATCCCGCGAGGCGAACACATTGTCGATGGCGACCACCGGCATGATCTGATATCGGCGCCAGCGCATCGGCCAGGTTAAGTGAAACGTGTTGAAGCGGCCGAGGCCGCTCACATAGGTGAATCGCTTCAGCTGGGCGGTCCACGGCGTCATGTTGAAATCGCCCGCCACGATGAGTGGGAGTTTCCTGGTCAGCACGAATTGCGTAAGCGCCGCGACGTCGTGCTCTTGCAGCACGGGATAAAAGGGCCGCGCGATATGAGCGCCGACCACCTCCACGCGCGTGCCGTTCACGTCGAGTTCGACCCAGCGCGCGAGAAGGCGAATCCATTCGGGATAGCCCGGCCGGTCGACGCGGCCGTCGGTCTTGATGGGGTATTTGGAGAAGATGACGACGCTGAACTCGCCTACGCTGTAAGGATAGCGAGCGTCGAGCTCCCGGTGCAGTGGGTCGAGATGGTCCTTGGTGACCTCCTGCAACACCACCACGTCGGCGTCGGTGTCGTTGAGAAATTTGTCGACGCCGTCGATCCGGTCGTTGTCGAACCGGATATTGAAGGTCACCACGCGCAAGAAGCGCTTGCTGCCGGGGGGAGCCTCGGCGGCGGCGCCGTGCAAGCCGGCGAAGATCAGTCCGATATTGATCGCCGCCAGCAGCCCGGTCAGCGCGATCGCGCGCCAATCCCGCGTGACGAGGGCAAGCAGGAACAGCACAACCGCGCCTGCCGCCAAGGCCGGGAGACCGTTATTGACGAGGTCGAGCGCCGGCCACCATTGCGCGAGCCAGCCGAGCCCCGTCAAAACCATGCCCAAGGCGAGACCGAGCCCGACCAACATCCTAAGCCAAGCGATCATGCAATCCTCTTTGGTGGTGAATTCAGGTGTCGCGGCGGCGGTATACCGGGATTGGGGCTCCTATATGAAGGGAGCCCCCAGTCGCGCGTGAAGGCCGCAATCGCTGCAATGAACGATAGCCCATCCGACAAGGAGAAGAACCGGTTGAGCGCGCGTGCGCTGCGCTACGGCAAGGTCGGCGCCAATGTCGGCTCTGTCGCGGCGCGCATCGCCGGACGGCGTTTGTTCGGGCTCGAGGCCGAGAGCGGCAAGGATGCCGCCGCGCTCGCCGCGGCGCTTGGCGGGCTGAAAGGCCCGATCATGAAGGTGGCGCAGCTGCTCGCCACCATCCCCGAGGCGCTGCCGGCGGAATATGCCGCCGAGCTCGGCCAGCTCCAAAGTCAGGCGCCGCCGATGGGCTGGCCGTTCGTGCGGCGGCGCATGGCGGCAGAGTTGGGGCCCGACTGGGAGGCGAGATTCGCAAGCTTCGAGCATGAGGCCGCGGCGTCGGCCTCGCTCGGTCAGGTGCATCGCGCGCGCTCCCATGATGGCCGCGCGCTTGCCGCCAAGCTGCAATATCCGGACATGCAGTCGGCGGTCGAAGCCGACCTCGCCCAGCTCTCCATATTGTTTTCGATCCATCGGCGCATGAGCCCGGCGATCGAGACCTCCGAGATGCTGAAGGAGATCTCGGCGCGGCTGCGCGAGGAGCTCGATTACGATCTCGAAGCCCGCCACACCCGGCTCTACGGGATCATCTTCAAGGACGATAGGCTGATCCGCGTGCCGGAGATCGTGCCCGAGCTTTCCACCAAGCGGCTGCTCAGCATGACCTGGCTGGAGGGCCGCAGGCTGCTCGACTACACCAGCCGGCCGCTCGAGGAGCGCAACCAAATCGCCCGCGCCATGTTCCGCGCCTGGTGGTTCCCGTTCAGCCATTACGGGGTGATCCATGGCGACCCGCATCTCGGCAATTACAGCGTGTTCGAGGACGAGGCGGGGAGGGCGGCCGGGATCAATCTGCTCGACTATGGCTGCATGCGCACCTTCGCGCCGAAATTCATCCAAGGGGTGATCGATCTCTATCACGGGCTGCTCCGGGGCGATCGCGCGCTGATCGTGCATGCTTACGAGACCTGGGGCTTCGGCGGGCTCTCCAACGAGCTGATCGACATTCTGAATATCTGGGCGAATTTCATCTACGGCCCGATGCTCGATGACCGCGTGCGCACCATCGCCGATCAGGTGAGCCCCGGCATGTATGGGCGGCAGGAGGCCTTCAGGGTGCATCGCGGGCTAGCAGGAGAAGGGGCCGGTCAAGGTGCCGCGCGAATTCGTGTTCATGGACCGCGCGGCAATCGGGCTCGGCGGGGTGTTCCTGCATCTCGACGCCAAGCTGAATTATCACCGCCTGTTCGAGGATACGATCGCCGGCGCCGATCTCGCCGACGTGGCGGAGCGCCAGCGCGCGGCCTTCGCCGAAGCCGGCGTGCCGCTGCCCGAGGGGTCGTAGGGCAACAACCTTATCCCCGTCTCGGGCCGCATCCTCTAGGGTGCCAAGAGGACTTCAGCGCCCAATATTGCCCCGGGCGCGGGTTTTTGGTATTTCCCGCGGGAGAGCAATAAAACGAGCGTCAGAGGGGAGTGGAATGCATATCGATCCGAACGAGTGCCATCCGGCGATGGACTATGCCGAGCACCAGAAGACCTACAAGCTGTTCATCAAGCTGACGGCGGTGACCATTGTCGGCACGGCTTTGCTGATGGCGTTTCTCTACATATTCGTGGCTTGAGCCGCTAGAGTTTCCTGCCTGATGCGGCGTCTGACGCCGCTTCCTTTAGCCTTCGACATCGCTTCGCACGGGCGCTAGCCTTCTCGCCCGGCGCTTTGCTTGAGCCTTGGAGCCTTGGATGGTCGCGATTGGCGTGCCGGCCGAAGACAAGGATGAGCCGCGTATCGGGCTGACGCCCGAGACGGTCAAGAAGCTCGTCAAGGCGGGCGCGAGCGTCACGCTGCGCTCAGGTGCCGGGCTCAGGTCGCATTTTCCCGACGCTGAGTATGCGGCGGCGGGCGCCAAGATCGCCGCGTCCGACGCCGACGCGGTGGCTGACGCCGATATCGTGCTCACCGTGCGGCGACCGAGCGCCGAGCTCGCCAGCAAGATGAAAAAGGGCGCGGCGCTGATCGGCATGCTCGATCCATTCTCCGATGCCGAAGGTCTCGACGCGCTGGCCAAATCGGGTGTCGCGCTGTTCGCCATGGAGCTGATGCCGCGCATCAGCCGTGCGCAGAGCATGGACGTGCTGTCCTCGCAATCGAACCTCGCCGGCTACAAGGCGGTGGTCGATGCGGCTGCCGCGTTCGAGCGCGCTTTGCCGATGATGATGACGGCGGCCGGCACCGTGCCGGCGGCGCGTGTCTTCGTCATGGGCGTGGGCGTCGCCGGCTTGCAAGCCATTGCCACGGCGCGGCGGCTCGGCGCCATCGTCAGCGCGACCGATGTGCGCCCGGCGGTGAAGGAGCAGGTCGCATCGCTCGGCGCGAAATTCATCGCGGTCGAGGACGAGGAATTCAAGCAGGCGGAGACCTCGGGCGGCTACGCCAAGGAAATGTCCGACGCCTACAAGCAGAAGCAGGCGGCGCTCGTCGCCGAGCACGTCAAGAACCAGGACATCGTCATCACCACGGCGCTGATCCCCGGGCGGCCCGCGCCGAAGCTCATCTCCAAGGCGATGATCGAGAGCATGCGCCCCGGCTCGATCATCGTCGATCTCGCGGTCGAGCGCGGCGGCAATGCCGAGCTGGCCAAGCCCGGCGAGACCGTCAACCACAACGGCGTGCGCATCATGGGCAAGCTCAATCTGCCGGGCTCGGTGCCGGTCAATGCCTCGAGCCTCTATGCGCGCAATCTGCAAGCCTTCGTCGAGCCGCTGATCGACAAGGAGAAGAAGACGCTTGCCATCAATTTCGACGACGAGCTGGTCAAGGGCACGCTGATCGGGCGGGACGGCAGAATCGTCAACGCCATGATCGCCGAGCGCCTCGGCGGCAAGGCATCAGCCGCGGCTCCAGCCAACGGCGGCGGCCAACGGCGACGGCAAGAAGAATGGCGGCGCCAAGCGGCAGACCAAGGGAGCCAAGTCATGACGAGACGGCGCTTCAGCCTTGCGCTTCTGTTCCTTGCGGGGCTCGTGCTCGCCGAAGCCGCGCTGCTCGGCACGGCCTATGCGCAGGAAGCGGCGCAAGCCGAAGGCGGGCAGGAATTCGTGTTCCGCTTCTCGATCTTCGTGCTGGCGATCTTCGTCGGCTATTACGTGGTGTGGAGCGTGACGCCGGCGCTGCATACGCCGCTGATGTCGGTGACCAATGCCATCTCCTCGGTGATCGTGGTCGGCGCGTTGCTCGCCGTCGCGGTCGAGGGCGCCGAAGCCGTGGGCGCCAGCGGCCATCTCATCGCCAAGCTGCTCGGCCTCGCCGCGCTGATCATGGCGAGCGTCAATATCTTCGGCGGCTTCCTCGTCACGCAGCGCATGCTCGCCATGTATCAGAAGAAGAAGAAATGAGCCCGGATCTCGTCGCGCTGCTCTATCTCGTCGCCGGCGTCCTGTTCATCCTGGCGCTGCGCGGGCTGTCCTCGCCCGAGACCTCGCGGCAGGGGAACTATCTCGGCATGGCCGGCATGGCGATCGCCGTGCTCACCACGCTGGCGGTGGCGCAGCCGCAAGAGCCTCTCACCTGGGCGATGATCGTCGGCGGTATCGCGGTCGGCGGCGGCATCGGCGCGGTGATCGCGCGACGCATCCCGATGACGGCGATGCCGGAGCTGGTGGCGGCGTTCCATTCGCTGGTCGGCCTCGCGGCCGTGCTGGTGGCGGCAGCCGCGTTCTATGCGCCGGAAGCGTTCGGCATCGGCACTCCCGGCGCGATCCACACGCAGAGCCTGGTCGAGATGTCGCTCGGCACGGCGATCGGCGCCATCACCTTCACCGGCTCGATCATCGCCTTTTTGAAGCTTTCGGGGCGCATGTCGGGCAAGCCGATCATCCTGCCGGCGCGGCATCTGCTGAATATCGGGCTGGCGCTCGCGCTGCTTCGCCTGCATCGTGCTGTTCTGCCGGGAGCAGTCGGCGGTCTATTTCTGGGCGATCGCCGCGCTGTCCTTCCTGCTCGGCGTGCTCATCATCGTGCCCATCGGCGGCGCCGACATGCCGGTGGTGATCTCGATGCTGAACTCCTATTCGGGGTGGGCGGCGGCCGGCATCGGCTTCACGCTGGGCAATTCGGCGCTGATCATCACCGGCGCTCTGGTCGGCTCGTCGGGCGCGATTCTCTCCTACATCATGTGCAAGGGGATGAACCGCTCCTTCATCAGCGTGATCCTGGGCGGGTTCGGCGGCGAGGTGGCGGGTCCGGCGGCCGGCGGCGAGCAGAAGCCGGTCAAGCTCGGCTCGGCGGAGGATGCGGCCTATCTGATGAAGAATGCCGGCAAGGTGATCATCGTGCCGGGCTACGGCATGGCGGTGGCGCAGGCCCAGCACGCCTTGCGCGAGATGGCCGACGGGCTGAAGAAGGCGGGGGTCGAGGTCAAATATGCGATCCACCCGGTGGCGGGCCGCATGCCCGGCCATATGAACGTGCTGCTGGCGGAAGCCAACGTGCCTTACGACGAGGTGTTCGAGCTCGAGGACATCAACTCCGAATTTCCGCAGGCCGACGTGGTCTATGTGATCGGCGCCAACGACGTGACCAACCCTGCCGCCGAGGACGACCCGTCATCGCCGATCTACGGCATGCCGGTGCTGCAAGTGTGGAAGGCGGGGACGGTGCTGTTCAACAAGCGGTCGCTGGCATCCGGCTATGCCGGCATCGACAACCCGCTGTTCTATCGCGACAACACCATGATGGTGCTCGGCGACGCCAAGAAGATGACCGAGGAAATCGCCAAGTCAATCTGACGCGCCTGATGGGGCTAATGGCCTCATCCGCAACGAAGAATCGCCTAATTCTGGCTCGATTCGGCAGCTAACCCGCCCCGGCACAGAGATTGCAGCCATTGGTCGTCGGCATGCGCCGACGCCCGCATGCGTCTCTTTCTGATACTTTCCCCAATCCATGTGGTTACCGGGAGATTGCAGCTTCCATGAACACGTCATTCAAGGTGCATTCATGAAAGTTAGGATAAACGAGATAAGAAGCTTGAACGGAACAGCTCGAAAGGTATTGCTAGAACCATGCTGAACCTTGTCCTTGCTCTTGCTGGCATTTTCGCACTGATCGTCGTCGTGGGGCGCCTGCTTCACCGTTATTTCATTTACCTTCCCGATCCGGCGCGCGTTGCCCCAAAGGATGCAGGCTTGCTTGGCGTCGAGGAGATCGTCTTCAAGGCGGCCGACGGCACCAAGCTGATCGCCTGGTATCGGCCCGCGCGCGGCAACAAGCCCACGCTGCTCTACTTCACCGGCAATAGCGGCAACGTGGCTAATCGCGCCGGCAAGATCCGCACCATCGCGGCGGACGGCTATGGCGTGTTCATGCTGAATTACCGTCGCTATGGCGGCTCCGAGGGCCGGCCGAACGAGAGGCGCATCACCGCAGACGCCGTCAGCGCCTATGATTGCCTGCGCGGGCTCGGCGTCGCGCCGCACGACATCGTCGCTTACGGCGAATCGCTCGGCACCGCGGTCGCGACCAGGCTGACGCTACAGCGCCATCTCGAGGCGCTCGTGCTCGAGGCGCCGTTCACCTCGATCGTCGATGTCGGCAGGCTGATGTGGAAGGGCTTCCCGCTCGCCCTCATCATGGCCGACCAATACCGCACCATCGACCACATCGGCGAGGTGCAGGTCCCGCTGTTCATCGTGCATGGCGGCAGGGACGCGATCATCCCGCTCGACCTGGCGCGGCGAGTGTTCCACGCCGCCAACGAGCCGAAGAGCCTCGCGGTCGTGCGGGCTGCGGGGCATAACGATCTGTTCGATCGCGGCGCCTGGGACAAGGTGCGTGGCTTCCTCGATGCGTTGCGCCCCGTACCGGTGGTGGTCAAGGCCGGGCGGCAGATCGAGATCGCGGCGGCTGCGAGCGGCGAAGCGCGGTAGCAGCCGGATTTACCTCACACCGCCGATTGTCATGCCCGGCCTCGTGCCGGGCATCCACGATTCTACATCCACGGCCTCAAAAACGTGGATGGCCGGGACAAGCCCGGCCATGACAGAAACGACTTTAGATTTGGATGGTCGCTACCGGCGGGGACCGCGGGTCGGCTTCGCTGCGGCGCTGGGACCGGTACCGCCACCGCCTTCGCGCTGGGCCTTCTTGCGCGCGAGCTTGCGTGCGCGGCGGATGGCCTCGGCCTTCTCGCGGGCGCGCTTCTCCGACGGCTTCTCGTAATAATTACGGAGCTTCATCTCGCGGAAGATGCCTTCGCGCTGCATTTTCTTCTTCAGCGCCCGAAGGGCCTGATCGACATTGTTATCGCGAACGACGACTTGCACGCGTCTAGCTCTCCGTTTGGCCGTTGGATTTGGGAATCGAGCGGGAGGCCAAATGTAACCCGACCTGATACCGGTCAGGGTCCCGCATCGGGACTTGCTCTAACAGAAGGGCGGCTGGTTGTCCAGATGGGGCCTTAGCTCTTTGGATAGAGCCTTGTGGCGTGGCCCATCTTGCGCCCGGGGCGCGCCTCGGCCTTGCCGTAGAGGTGGACGGCCGTGGCGGGCTCGGCGGCAAGGGCGCGCCAGGTCTCGACATCGGCGCCGATCAGATTGGTCATCACCGCATCGCTGTGGCGCGCGGTATCGCCCAGCGGCCAGCCGCAAATCGCCCGGACGTGGTTCTCGAACTGGCTGACGAGACAGGCATCGAGCGTCCAATGGCCTGAATTATGAACGCGCGGCGCGAACTCATTGACGATCAGCGCGGGGCTATCGCCCGCGCGCTCGAACATCTCGACGCACAGCACCCCCACATGCGACAGCGCGTCGGCGAGCTTGCCGGCGATCTGTTTGGCCGCGACCGCCGTGCTTTGGGAGATGCGGGCGGGGGCGCGGCTGATGGCGAGGATGCCGTTCTGATGCACGTTCTCGACCGGATCGTAGAAGGCCAGCGCGCCGTCCTGGCCGCGCACGACGATGACCGAGACCTCGCGTTCGAATAGCACCAGGCCTTCGAGCAGCGCCGGCGCATTGCCGATCGCTTCCAGCGCAACAGCCGCGTCGTCCTCACCGCGGATCGGCACCTGGCCCTTGCCGTCATAGCCGAAGCGCCGGGTCTTGAGCAGCGCCGGCGGCTTGATGCGCGACAGGGCAGCGCGCAGATCTGCGAGTGAATCGACCTTCGCGTAAGGCGCGACGGGAATGTTGAGCCCGGTGACGAAATCCTTCTCGGCGAGGCGATCCTGCGCCACGGCGAACGACTTGGCCTTGGGGAAAACCGGCGCCACCCGTGACGCGGCTTCGAGCGCCTCGGCCGGGCACGTTCTCGAACTCGCAGGTCACCACGTCGACGGCGTCGGCGAAGCGGGCGATCGCGTCCGCATCGGTATAGGGGCCGACGGTCTTCGCAGCGGAGACGTCGAAGGCTGGAACCCCCGCCTCATCCGAATAGATGTGGGTCTTGAGGCCAAGCCGGCTCGCCGCCACGGCCAGCATGCGGCCGAGCTGGCCGCCGCCAAGGATGCCGATGGTGCTGCCGGGCGGCAGCGGAGCGTCAGGCATTATCCTCGACCGCCTCGGCAATGCCGTCGGTCTGGGCCGCGCGATAGGCGGCGACGCGGGCGGCGAGGCGGGAATCGTGCAGCGCCAGGATCTGCGCCGCGAGCAGTCCGGCATTGATGGCGCCGGCTTCGCCGATGGCCAAGGTGCCGACCGGAACCCCCGCCGGCATTTGCGCGATGGAGAGCAGGCTGTCGAGGCCTTTGAGCGCGCGGCTCTCGATCGGCACGCCCAGCACCGGCAGCTCGGTCATCGAGGCGGTCATGCCGGGGAGGTGGGCGGCGCCGCCGGCGCCGGCGATGATCACCTTGAGCCCGCGCTTGCGCGCATTGGTGGCATAGCTGTAGAGCCGCTTCGGCGTACGATGCGCCGAGACGACCTTGGTCTCGTAGGGGACTTTCAGGGTGTCGAGGACCGAGGCCGCGGCCTTGAGCGTCGGCCAGTCGGAGCGGCTGCCCATGATGATGCCGACGACGGGCTTCTCAGCGCTCATGCTTTGCTCGCGGGGGGTGTAGGCGGGCTCGCGAAAGCGCGGGATTATAGGGATGGGACCTTGCTTGGCAAGGCAAAGCTCGCCCGGACCGCCCGCAAAAGCGGCCTGGACGACGACCGGGGAGGGGGCGCAAATGACAGCGATGGAGCGAGACAGCCAGCGGAGCGAGAAGCTGATGCGAGCCTATCTCTTGCTCGTCGCCGTCTTGCTGGTGCCGATCGCGCTCAGCTACGGCATCGCGCCCGCGACCGCACTTCCGAAGTTTCTGAACATCGAAGTCGAGGGCAACGACCAGACCCAAATCTTTCGCGCGCTGATGTGCCTCTATCTCGCCGCGTCGACCTTCTGGGCGATCGCCGCCTTCACCCCGGCGTGGCGGCGCGTCGCGGTGATCTGGGCTGTGTTCTTTACGTTCTCGCTCGCGCTTGGCCGGGCGATCAGCCTGGTGGTGGACGGCCCCGCCAGCCGGCTGCTCGATGTCTATCTCGGTCTGGAAATCCTTGGCGGTCTGCTCGGTCTGGCAGTGCTCGCTTACGCACGGAGGTCCGCTGCCTAGGCGATGATGTCCGGGAGCAGCTGGTCCTCGATGCGGGCGATCTCGTCCTTGAGATAGAGCTTCTTCTTCTTCAGGCGCTTGAGCTGAAGCGCGTCGGCGCGGCCGGATTCTTCCAGGGCGTTGATGGCGCTGTCGAGGTCCCGGTGCTCCTGCTTGAGCCTGAGCAGCGTCGCCCGGAGCTCGCGAATCTCCTCGCTCTCCATCCGACGTCCCCTGCTCCTTCATTGTCCCCGGGACGGCCGAAAGTATCGCGGCGAACCGTGGGCCGCGCAAGGCCTTGGCACGATTTGCTAAGGGGTTGGCGTTAGGTTTGATGCAGCGCAAGGAGCGACGCCAAAGCGCAGGCCAGCATTAGACAAATCGGCGTCGATTTGACAGAATGGACGATCGGAGACCAACAAATATGGAGGTCCGATATGGCGCTAGACGCACACCTCGTGGAGTTGTCTGAAAAGCATCGTGCTTTGGATCGCAAGATCGAAGAAGAGTTGGCCCGGCCAACCGCAGACGACCTCAGAATCGCGGAATGGAAGCGTCAAAAATTGCGTCTCAAGGATGAGATTGAGCGTCTCAAGCACGAAATGAGCCACTAGGCTCCTCGCGCTTTTAAAGTTTGACAAGGCCGTGGGGGGCGCAAGGATTGCTCGCGCCCAGAGCGGCCTTTCATTTTGCTTCGCCGCGCGAAATCGGCGCGGCGCCTCAAGGGGGAGATTGGCGATGCCGGAAGCTGTCAGCGGTCAGGGAAGGGCGCTTGCGGCGCTGTGCGCCGCCGGCCTTGTGCTCGGCGTCATGGCGTCCCCGGTGGTCGCGGCGGAGAAGGGCCTGACCGACAGGGGCGAGGCGCTGGTCAAGGAGAACTGCGCGCGCTGCCACGCCATCGGCAAGGAGGGGACGAGCCCGCACCCGGAAGCGCCGCCCTTCCGTACGCTTTCCAGCAAATACCCTGTCGAGGATCTCGCCGAATCGTTGGCCGAGGGCATCGTCTCGGGCCATCCGGACATGCCGATCTTCGCCTTCAACGCGACCGACGTCCAGGCGATCATCGACTATTTGCAGTCGATCCAGGAGCAGCCGGCGGCGCCAGCGGCGCAACCCGACAAGAGCTAGTCGACGGCGCCTTCCGGCCACATCAGCCAGTCGCGAGCGGCCTCGACCTCGCCCGGCGAAAAATGCTCGACCTCGCACGTCATGAAGGGCGCGACCAGACTCGACCAGAGGTGATGCGTGTCCGGATTGCAGACGATCGCCGCGCGGCTGAAATCCTTCAAATGGCGCAGGCTGAATTTGATGTCGTGCCAGAAGGCGATGGCGTCCATGCCATCGAAATCCTTGACGATTTCGAGCACGCGCACATGGCCGTGCCGGGCGATGAAGGCCTCCAGCTTGGCGGCAACGGCGTCGAACTCCTCGGTCGAGACGCGACCCGCGAGCACGATTTCGACGGCCTGGGCGTTGTCGTATTCTTTGTAGGACAGCATGGGGATTTCCTTAGTGCTTGCCGCACTTGGCCTTTTTCGCGCCGGCCGTGACCATGCTATGACAGTTCACGCGAAATTAAACTTAACAGACCGATAATGGCTCACCATATGACACGCTATTGCCGCCTTTTTTGCTGCTAATGGCGGTCGGAGACCGGGGAGAGTTACCATCAGAAAGCTGATCATTTCGCTGCTTGTCATCGGCGCCGTCGCCTGTGGCGCGGTGTACATGGCGCTGACCTCGGGCCCGGTCGTCGTCAAGCGGGCCGACACCACGCCGGCCTCGCGGACGCTCGCCTATGAGCAGCAGATCAACCGCGACGAAGCATCGGCTCCCGCTCCCCAGGAGAACGCGCCCGAGCAACAGGCCGCGGCCCCGGCCGAGCAGCCGACGGCCCCCACCGAATCCGGTCAGGCCGCCGCTCCGACGCCCGGCTCCGCCGAGGACAATTCGCAAATGGCGGCGCTGCCGCATACCGGCGAGGTGACCGTCACCGAGCCTGGCGCGCTGCCCTGGCAGAAACCCGATCCGGCGATGCAGGGGGAGGGGCCCGATGGGGCCATGCCGGGAGAGGGGCCCGAGGCCTACGACCCCAATGCGGCGCCTGGCGAGCCCTACCCGCAAGATCCCATGGCGGCGCTGCCGGGAGAGGATGCCGATCCCAACGCTTATCCGCCCACTCCCGAGGACGAGCCGCAGGAATGGGTGCAGGTGCTCGTCTCGGGCGCCGGCATGCATGGCGCCGCGTCGGAAGATGCGCCGGCGCTGTTCGCCTTCCCCTACGGCCGGGCCTTAAGGGTCGTGTCGCGCTATGAGGGCTGGGTCGAGGTGACCGACCCGCAAAGCGCGGCCACCGGCTGGATGAAGGCGCAATATCTCGCGCCGGTCGCCACGCCCGGAGCGCCGCCGGAGACCGAGGCGATGTACGAGGACGAGCAGCCGCGGCGCCGCGGCTGGTTCCGCCGGAACGGCGGTGGCGGTGGCGGCGGCTTCGCCGATATGATCAACCGCGCGCTCGGCGGCCACTAGTCTCCGCCGCGGCAGTCGCGCGCGGCTCTCACTTACGTTTGATCAATCCAGACTCATCGTCGCGCTTGAAAAGCGCGGCGGCGGGTGTAGTGTGATTCATACGGGGGCCGGAGAGCGGCATGCGTGGCCTTTTGCCCTCGGTGTGGCTGTTACTCGCCACCCTCTATACGACCTCAATCCTCGCTCTCGTCAGCCCTTTCTCCGCCATTGACGATTGGCCAACGCCGTTGCCGACCAATGAGACGGTGCGTGCGAAGGAGCCGGGTCCTGTGGCGTCGACGCCTGAAGCCGAACCACCCGCCTTATCCTTGCAGCTCGTGTCGCTCGCCGCGCCGGTTGCGCCCAAGCCCCAGCGGCACGACGAATGGGTCCAGATCGCGGGCTACACCACCGTGGTCCGCGCCGAGCCGACGACGGCCTCTCCGGTGCTCTTGGCTTATTCCGTCGGGCGCCCGCTCAGGGTGATCGCGCGCGAGGCAGGCTTTGCCCGCGTGCAGGATCTCGGGAGTGGGCAATATGGCTGGGTGAAGGAAACCTCGCTCGCCCCGTTCACCGGCGGTTACCGCCAGCCCGAGAACGTGACGCCGGCCCCGCAATTGGTGGCCACGGCGGCGCCCGAGCCCGCAGCGGCGCAAGTGGCCGCGTCCGTGCCCGAAGCGGCGCAAGTGGCCGCGCCCGTGCCCCAGGCGACGGCCGCCAAGCCGGTCGTCATTTCCGCCAAGAAGAGCCAGCCGGCGCGCAACGATGCCGCGGCCGCGCGGGCCAAGACCGAGATGGTGGCGGCCGCCGGGCCTGGGCAACGCGGCCTCTTCGGCATGCGGCGCGAGCGGCCGCAGCGCGTCGCCTTGCGCGGAGGCAACTCGGGGTTTGCCGGCATGATCGGCCGCGCCTTCGGCGGTAGGTAATGTAACCGCGCTCGCGGCAATCAGCGCCGCGTTCGCGGCGTCCTCGCTTTGCCGGCGCGGGCGATGCGATGCGCCTCGCGCGCCCAAGCGACAAGCTGTTCCGGCTCCTCCAGCAGACGCGGCGGCACCTCCCAATAGGGCATGGCAACGCGCTTCTTGCCGGCCGGCATATAGGTGAAGGGTCCCATGCCTTCGCTCTCGAAGAGGCGCGCCGAAGCCGCGTCGGTCTTGAGATAGAGGGTATCGTCAACCAGGATGGCGAACATCACGCCGTCGGCATAGACGCCGGCGCCGCCGAACATGTTGCGGATGTCCACCGGACCAAAATCCGCGAGAAGCTCGCTGACGAAGTCCTTGAAGCCATCCGTCACGGCCACCGGCAACAGGCTCTAGGCAGGCGGTGACGCTTCGGGGCGGGGCTCTTCGTGCTCATGGGCGTGATGATCATGATCGTGATGATCGTGACCATTGCCGTCATGCCCGTTGCCATTGCGGCCATTGCCGTTGCCGGCATGCGCCGGGTGCCCGTTGCCGGGCTTGGCGGCGACGCGCCGCTCGCGCTCGACCGCGGTGCGGGCGGCGACGTTCTGCGTGTAAAGCTCCATATGCTCGGCGTCTTCTTCCGCCACCGCGGTGAGCGCCTCGTCCATGTACAGCTTGGCGTTCGGGTCGGCCTGGACCTTGTTCAAGATGCGGGTCAAATGCCGCCAGCGCCTGGCGACGATGGTGACCTTGCGGACGATATCGGCCGCGTAGCGGGCGTAGAACGGAATCGCCCACTCGATCGGCAGGCCCGAGCGGCGATCGCGGCGATGCTTGATGCGGAAGATGCCCCATTGCAGGGGATGCAGACCCTCGACGGGCACCGCGCTCGAGAACCAGAACAGCACGGTCCGGAGCGAACGCAAATTGATGCCGCACGCATAGGCGCGGCGCATGATCGTCTCGAGATGCTCGTCGGTGTAATAGTGGCCCCAGGCCGCCTGATAAATGCCCGACCACTCTTCCGCGCTCATCTTCGGGTGGGCGGTGACGACGTGCTCGACGTCGTATTTGTTCATGTCGGGGTCCATCCAGACCCCCTTCTCGTACAGCACCTTGTGGTCCTCCGACCCCGGCAGCGGCGTCAGCACGAAAAACTCGAGCATGTCGAGCGGCAGCTCTTTCTTGATGATCTCGAGGTCGTGGCGGATCGACTCCGGCGTGTCGTTGGCGAAGCCGAGGATGTAGCCCGCATAGGTCATGATGCCGACCCGCTTCCACTCGAGCAGCATCTTGCGGTACTCGGTGATCTTGTTCTGCCGCTTCTTGGCGGCGATCAGATTGGCGGGGTTGATGTTCTCGAGCCCGATGAACACGCGGGTGACGCCGGCCCGCTTCGATTTGTCGATGAAGTTCGGGATGCGGTGGCACAGCGTGTCGACCTGGATGCAGAAGCGGATGTCCAGCCCGTCCTCTTCGCGCAGCTTGATGATGCGATCGTAGATCGCTTCCCAATCCTTGTTGCGGGCGAAATTGTCGTCGGTGATGAAGAAGCGGTTGACGCCCTGCTCGTAGTTCCAGCGCAGGATCTTCTCGACGCTGTCCGGCGTGCGATAGCGCGACTTGCGTCCCTGCACGTTGATGATGGTGCAGAACGAGCATTGGAACGGGCAGCCGCGGCCGGCGTCGAAGCTGGTCAGATTGCCGATGGTCTTCTGCACGAAATGCTTCGGCAGGAAGGGCGGCGAGGCGATGTCGCCGATATCCGGCAGGTGCTTCATGTGATCGTAGAGCGGGCGGAGCTCGCCGCGCGCCGCGTCGGTCAGCACCTCGTCGAGACCTTCCTCGGCCTCGCCGGCGTAAATGGAAATGCCGAGCGCCTGCGCCGCCTTGATGTCGGACGGCAGGTCCTTCAGCATCGACAGGCAGCCGGAGACATGGAAGCCGCCGATCATCACCTGGATGCCGAGCTCGCGCAGTTGCCGCGCGATGTCCACCGCGCGCGGGAATTCATTGGATTGCACGCCGATGATGCCGACGAGACCGAGACCGCCGTTCTGCTCGATCCGCCGCGCGATCGCCCGCGTGCGGACCCGGGTGTTGGTCTCGTCCATGGCGGTGACGTCGATGGGAAGGTCCGGCCCGAGCAGTTGCCGCTCGGCGGCGCCGAGCGCCAGGCTATAGACGGCGGCCAGCGAGTTCGACGGCATGGTCGAACGCATCCATTGCACGACGTAGCCGTCCTTGTCGTAATGGGACGGTTTGATCAGAACGAGCTGAAACCGGCGTTTGGCCGCGCGTTTGGTGCCGAGCATCCCTTAGTCCCAGGAAACGATTTCAGGCAGGGGAAGCCCGAACGGCCCCCGCAAGCCTTTCGCTTCCGACTTGAGCGCTTACCGGCCTCTGCGCTCTCGACCCCCGAGAAAACCGCCGGATGGCGGGAGGCGCCCTTTTGGCCCCCGCCACGACTAACTATTAACAACTCAAACATATTCCCGGCGAGGGGTCCAACGGAATAGGTCCGGCTACGGGGAAAGTTCTGTCCGTCTTGGTATCGCCGCAATCAGCCCGGCGGCGGATTTCCAGCGGATTCCCGGGCCTGATCGAACTCGGCGATGTCCTTGGCCAGGAAATAATTGAGCATGGTGCGGATGGCGGCGATCACGGCGAGCTTGGTGATGTCGTCCCAGGTGGGGGCCACGGCCGTGCGCACGATATCGGCGGCCAGCGCGAATTCGAGCGCGAGCAGAATCCAGGTGGCGAATCTGAGCCAGATGACCCGGCCCGCCATCTCGTCGGCGGCGCGCTGAAAGATCAGCGTGACGACGCCGCCAAGCGCCTGCAGCGCGCCGAAGCTGACGACGAACACCGCCGCGGCCTCGATGGCGAGCGCGACGAAGCCGGCGATCTCCTTGAAATTGTCCTCGATGAGTATGGCCCGTTCCCCCTGGGGCCAAGATTGGCGCGGGCCCCGGCGGCGCGCAAGCCGGATTTGGGGTCTGAAGAACGGGAGGGCTCACACGCCCTTCGCCAAATCGCGCAGCTTGAACTTTTGGATCTTGCCGGTCGAGGTCTTGGGCAGCTCGACGAACACGACATGGCGCGGGCATTTATAGCGGGCCAGCTTCTCGCGGCACCAGGCGATGATCTCCTCCTCGCTTACCTTGGCGTGCGGGCGCAGCTCGACGAAGGCGCACGGCGTCTCGCCCCATTTCGGGTCGGGCTTGGCGACGACGGCGGCCGCCGCGACGGCGGGGTGCTTGTAGAGCACGTCCTCCACCTCGATCGAGGAGATGTTCTCGCCGCCGGAGATGATGATGTCCTTGGAGCGATCCTTCAGCTGGATATAGCCGTCAGGATGCATCACGCCGAGATCGCCGGAATGGAACCAGCCGCCGGCGAAGGCTTCCTCGGTCGCCTTCTTGTTGTGGAGGTAGCCCTTCATGACGATATTGCCGCGGAACATGACCTCGCCGAGCGTCTCGCCGTCGGCCGGGGTCTTCTCCATGGTCTCAGGGTCCATCACCGTCAAATCCTCGAGCGCGTGATAGCGCACGCCCTGGCGGATGCGCTTGGCGAGCCGGTCCTCGGACGGCAGCTCATCCCAGGCCGCGTGCCATTCGTTCAGCGTGGCGGGGCCGTAGGTCTCGGTCAGCCCATAGAGATGGGTCAGCTCGAAGCCCGACTCGTCCATCTTGGCGAGCACGGCGGCGGGCGGCGGCGCGGCGGCATGGCTGAAAGCGACGCGCTGGGGAAACATGCGCCGCTCGTCGTCGCTCGCGGTGAGCAGCGCCGACATGACGAAGGGCGCGCCCGACAGATGGCTCACTTTATGCTCGGCGATCGCGTCATACATCGGCTTGGCGCGCACCGCGCGCAGGCAGACATGCGTGCCGGCAAGGAGCGAGATCGACCAGGGGAAGCACCAGCCGTTGCAATGGAACATCGGCAGCGTCCAGAGATAGACCGGGTGCTGGCCCATGCCGGTGGCGACCGCGTTCGAGTAGCACATCAGCGCCGCGCCGCGATGGTGATAGACCACGCCCTTCGGGTTGCCGGTGGTGCCGCTGGTATAATTGAGCGAGATCGCGTTCCACTCGTCTGACGGCATGGCCCAGGGGAATTCGGGATCGCCGTCGGCGATGAAATCCTCGTAGTCGAGATTGCCGAGACGGGTGCCATCGACCCCGCATTCGAGATCGCGGTAATCGACCAGCAGCGGCTTCACCTTGGTTTGCTTCAAGGCCTCTTTCAGCACAGAGCCGAACTCGGTGTCGCCGATCAGCACCTTGGTCTTGGCATGGTCGAGCATGAAGGCGACGGCCGGCGCATCGAGCCGGGTGTTGATGGAGTGGAGCACGGCGCCGGCCATCGGCACGCCGTAATGCGCCTCGAGCATGGCCGGGGTGTTGGCGAGCATCACCGAGACGGTGTCGCCGACGCCCAAGCCCCGCGCGGCAAGCGCCGAGGCGAGCTTGCGGCTTCGCGCGTAGAACTCGGCATAAGAGCGGCGCGACTTGCCGTGGATGATGGCGGTATGGGCCGGATGCACGCTCGCCGCGCGCTCGAGGAAGACGAGCGGAGTCAGCGGCTGATAGTTCGCCGGCGTCTTGTCGAGGCCGGTGTCATAAGGATTGGCCATCGCCATGCCCTAGGAGCGCGTTTCCTTGTCGCACCCTAGCGAAGGCGGCAGCCAATCGGCAATCGCGAATCCGGAAGATCGGCAGCCGGAGGCATCGAGCCTCCGAGGCTTATGACCCCGGAGGTCTGGACTAGCGTTGCGAGTAATAAGCGAGCGCGGCGGCGAAGCCGAGGATCGCAGCCAACACCAATCCCAGATAGAACATGTCGATCGCGGCCATGGGACACCTCAGAGAAATGTGAGGTGCCGACGATGGCTGGCGCCAAGCCGTCACGCTTTGATCAGGCTCAGGAATCGCCCTGATTCAGGTCAGGGATGATTACTCGGAAGGGACGTCGGTGCGCTTCAGCTCTTTCAGCCTGGCGAACACGGAGTCGACGTCGGGCGCCTCCTCCTCCTCGTCGGGAGCGGCCATGGCGGCGCGCGCCTCTTGCGCAAGCGCGGTTGCCATCGGCCGTTCGACCTCGGGTGCGGGCGCCGGTGCGATGGTCTCCTCGGCGGGAAGCAGCGTGCCGGCCTTGGGCGGCTCGGCAATCCCGGCCTCCTTCCGCTCGCGCTCGAGTCTGGCGGCGGCCTTCTTCACCTCGGCGTCGAGGTCGATCTGCGAGCAGAGCCCGAGCGTCACCGGGTCCTGCGCCTGCAGGTTCGGCGAGTTCCAATGCTGCCGCTCGCGGATGGCGAGGATGGTCGGCTTGGTGGTGCCGACCAGCCGCATGATCTGCGAGTCCTTCAGCTCCGGATGGTTCTTGAGCAGCCAGAGGATGGCGTTCGGCCGGTCCTGGCGCCGCGATACCGGCGTGTAGCGCGGCCCGCGCTTGGTCTTCACCTCGGGCACCTCGACCTTCGGCTCCGACAGCTTGAGCCGATGGGTGGGATTGAGCTCGGCGTCGGCGATCTCCTCGCGGGAGAGCTGGCCGGAGGAGATCGGGTCCATGCCCTTGATGCCATGCGCCACGTCGCCATCGGCGATGCCCTTCACCTCGAGCACATGCAGGCCACAAAATTGGGCGATCTGCTCGAAGGTGAGCGAGGTGTTGTCGACCAGCCAGACGGCGGTCGCTTTGGGCATCAGGGGGGTACGGTCCATCGTGGTCTCAAACCTCAAGAGGGTGGGCGCGTCTTCCGCCCCTTCGGCGAAAGAGCAAATCCAAAATCACATGAAGGGGAATGGCCCCTATATAAGACGTGGCGCCGGTTTAGGCAATTGCTCAAAGCATTTTCCGCGTTAGGGCCGGGTCTGGCCCGGACTTCCCCCTCAATGCGGGTTCCTGATGCTCGGGTAGAAGTTGGTCACCAGCACGATCTTGCCGACATGCTCTGGATCGTCGATGCGACGGTGCGCGCCAGTCGCGTCCTCGAGCTTGAAGGTGGAATCGATTACCGGCTTGAGCTTGCCCGCCGCGACCAGTGGCCAGACATGCTCCTCGACCGCCTTCGCGATGCGCGCTTTATCCGCCGGCGGCTGGGCGCGGAGCGTCGAGCCGGTCAGCGTCAGCCGCCGCAGCATCAGCCGCATCAGGTCGATCTCGACCTTCGAGCCCTTGAGAAAGGCGATCTGCACGATGCGGCCGTCGAGCGCCGCGGCGCGCAGATTGCGCTCGATATAGTCGCCGCCGACCATGTCGAGGATGACATCGGCGCCGTGGCCGCCGGTCTCATCGCGCACGGCGTCGACGAAATCCTGCATCGCGATAGTCGATGGCGCGTACCGCGCCGAGCGTCTCGCAGGCCTTCGCCTTCCAGTCGCTGCCGACCGTTACCATCACTTTGGCGCCGAACGCCGCGGCAATCTGGATCGCCGTCGTGCCGATGCCGCTCGCGCCGCCATGCACGAGCAGCCACTCGCCCGGCTTGAGTTGCGCGCGCTCGAACACATTGTGCCAGACCGTGAACACGGTCTCGGGCAGCGCGGCCGCCTCCACGAAATTGAGCCCAGGCGGGAGTGGAAGGGTGGTCGCCTCTGGCGCCACGGCATATTCGGCATAGCCGCCGCCATTGACCAGCGCGCAGACATCGTCGCCTGCGCTGAAGCGCGTTGCGCCAGGGCCGAGCTTCACGATCTTGCCGGCGACTTCGAGGCCGAGAAGGTCGGAGGCGCCTTTCGGCGCGGGGTAGAGACCTTGGCGCTGAAGCACGTCGGGGCGATTGATGCCGGCAGCCGCGACCTCGATCAACACCTCTCCCGGACCCGGCTCGGGCACGGGCCGCGTCGCCGGCACCAGCAGCTCGGGTCCGCCGGCTCCCGTCGCTTCGATGACGGTCATGGTCTCTGGCAGCATCGGCGTTCCTCTGAAGCCTGAAAAGGCAGGACACCTTAAACCACATTTCGTCATGGCCGTGCTTGTCACGGCCATCCACGATTTGCCTTTCTTGGCGAGCCGCGTGGATGGCCGGGACTTCGCCCGGCCATGACGAGAGTGCGTTGTTAGTTGGGTGATCGATTTCCACGCAAGTGGGAGTGCTACAATCCTTCGCATGGATACCGACGACATCGCCCCGCCGCCGAAGAAGGCCAAGAGCTTCGAGCTCGGGCAGGATCTGAGCAAACTTTCGGTCGCGGAGCTTCGCGCGCTGGTCGAGGATCTCAAGGCCGAAGTCGCGCGCGTCGAGCAGACGCTCGGAGCCAAGCAATCCTCCAAAAGCGCGGCCGAGTCCGTCTTCAAACGTTAAGCGTCACGCTTCCTTTAGGTAAACCCCGGCTTAGCGTTAACTCGTCCTTAGGAGTTCGGCGTTAGGGTCTCAGTCATCCAGTCCTCTGGATCTGAGTGGCCAGTCCACTCTGTTTGACGCCTCCCTGTTAACTTCCTGAGCCGCCGCATGGCGGCTCTTTTTTTGCCCAATTCAAGGCGTTTAACCATTTGCGCGCGGAAGGCGACGAGGTCGCTGCCGCATGGCATACTATGCCGCCGGCACGGGTGTGGACGGGAGTAGCCGATGGCGGGGAGATCGAGGAGCGGCGACCGTGACGATAACGTGACGGTCTCTTTCGGCGCAAAATTTGCGCGATCGGATCAATTTAAGACGGTCTTTCGCGAAGGCATGGCGCTGGTCGAGGCGGCCGCGACCTATTTGGACGGCGACGGCCGCAAAGAGGCGCGCAAGCTTCGCCCGCCGCATTCGCTGGCTTATGCCACCGAGAGCATGCGGCTTACCACGCGGCTGATGCAGCTTGCCTCATGGCTGCTGATCAGGCGCGCGGTCAGCGAGGGAGAGTTAACGCCCGAGCAGGCGGTCGAGGAGCAGCGCAAGATCAAGCTGCCGGTGACCAATAGCGAGCAGCCGTCACGCGAGCTCGGCGCGCTGCCGATCCGCCTGCGCGAGCTGATCGAGCAAAGCGTCAAGCTGCAGGAGAGGGTGATCAGGCTCGATCAGATGCTGGGCCACAAGCAGCTTCCTCCGACGGGAGAAGCCGACAATCCGCTCAATGCGCAGCTGTCGCGCTTGCGGGCAGCGTTCGGCAAAGAGGCCGAATAAGACTTCCCGAAAGAAGCCGGGCAAGACTGCCTATTTGATGAAGCCTTCGTATTTCCGCTTGAAGCGGGAAAGCCGGCCGCCGCGGTCGGTGAGGTGCGCGCTGCCGCCGGTCCAGGCCGGATGGGTCTTGGTATCGATGTCGAGCTTCAGCTTCTCGCCCTCGGCCCCATAGGTCGAATAGGTCTCGAACTCGGTGCCGTCGGTCATCACCACGGTGATGCGGTGATAATCGGGATGAATGTCCTTCTTCATGGCTCTGGCCTTCGCAAAAATCGGCGATTTCGTTGGCCGAGCCTATAACGGAACTTCTCCCGCGGCACAAGCTGCGCCGTATGGGCGCTGCATCTAGCCCTTTCGTTAAGCGGCCTGCCCCCTTAAAGTCTGCCCCTTCGACGAAGCTGGGCCCTTCTTTTGTGCAACTCGTAACCTCACAGACTGGCGGCGGCGACCGCCGCGAACCGACCCCTATTCCGCAGGCGGAAGCGGGCGGCGCCAAGCGCGTCTCGCTTGGCCCGCTGCTCGGGCTTAGGCCTTATCTGCTGCGCCATAAGGCGATGCTCGCGGCCGCGTTTGCCGCGCTGGTGGTCTCGGCCGCGGCAACGCTCGCCGTGCCGCTTGCCGTGCGCCGCATGATCGATCTCGGCTTCTCCGGCATCGATCCCGATCTGATCGACAAATATTTCCTCACGCTGGCCGGTATCGGCCTGATCCTCGCGCTGGCGAGCGCGGCGCGCTTCTACACGGTGAATTGGCTCGGCGAGCGCGTGGTCGCCGATATCCGCCGCGACGTGTTCAAGCATCTCACCGGCTTGAGCCCTGCCTTCTACGAGGTGTCGCATTCGGGCGAGGTGATGTCGCGGCTTACCGCCGACACCACCCAGGTCAAGGCCGCGGCGAGCACGGTGATCTCGCAGACGCTGCGCAACGTGCTGCTGCTGATCGGCGCCGCGATCATGATGGCGGTGACGAGCCCGAAATTGTCGCTCGCCGTGCTGATCGCCATTCCGGTCATCATGCTGCCGCTGGTCGCCTACGGTCGCTCGGTCAGATCGCTGTCGCGCGAGGCGCAAGACACGCTCGCTCAGGCTTCCGCCTATGCCAGCGAGAGCTTGACGCAAGTCCGGGTGATGCAAGCCTTCACGCATGAGGACGCGGCGGCGAAACGTTTCGGCGAGGCGGTGGATCGTTCGTTCGAGGCGGCCAATCGCCGGGCCAAGGCGCGCGCGGGCCTCACGGCCATCGCCATCTTTTTGGTTTTTGCCAGCATCGTCGGCGTGCTGTGGTACGGCGCGCAAGACGTTCTGTCGGGACTCATGACCGGCGGCAGGCTGTCGCAATTCGTGCTCTACGCGGTGCTGGCGGCGACCGCCGTCGGCGGCTTGAGCGAGACCTGGGGCGAGGTGGCGCAGTGCATGGGCGCCGCCGAGCGCCTGAGCGAGTTGCTGCAAGTCCAGTCGAAGATCACATCGCCGCGCAACCCGAAGCCGTTGCCGGAGCCGGCGCGCGGCGAGGTCGCCTTCCGCGACGTGTCCTTCTCCTATCCGTTGCGGCCCGAGACCAACGCGCTCGATCGCTTGAGCTTGACGATCGCGCCGGGCGAGCGGGTCGCTCTCGTGGGTCCGTCGGGCGCGGGCAAGACCACGATCTTCGCGCTTCTGCTGCGCTTCTACGATGCCGACCGAGGCAAGGTCGAGATCGACGGCGTTCCGGTGAACGAGGCCGATCTTGCCGAGCTTCGTTCGCGCTTCGCGCTGGTGCCGCAGGAGCCGGCGTTGTTCGCCGACACGGTCGCCGCCAATATCGCCTATGGCAAGGAGGAGGCGAGCCGAAACGAGATCGAGGCCGCCGCAAGGGCCGCCTTCGCCCACGACTTCATCGCGCGCCTGCCTCTAGGCTACGACACCATGCTGGGCGAGGGCGGGGTGACGCTTTCTGCCGGGCAACGGCAACGGATCGCCATCGCCCGCGCCGTATTGCGCAACGCGCCGATCCTGCTGCTCGACGAGGCGACCAGCGCCCTCGACGCCGAAAGCGAAACTTTGGTGCAGAAGGCGCTCGACAAGATCATGCAGGGCCGCACGACGCTGGTGATCGCGCATCGGCTTGCCACGGTGATCGGCGCCGACCGCATCCTGGTGCTCGATCATGGGCGGCTGGTGGAGGAGGGGACGCATCAAAGCCTGATCGGGCGGGGCGGCATCTATAAACGCCTTGCCGACCTGCAATTCGCCCCCGACGCCGCGGAATAGGTCCCGTTCAGCGACGGTTCAGCTTGAGCAAGATACGCTTCCGCGCGAAACTTGAGCGGAAGGCGCGAGGTCCGAAGGAGTTCCGGTCATGCAGCCCCTACCAGCCCGTCATCTTGCCGTTCTCGCCGCGGCGGCGCTCTTACTCAGCGCCGCGGCCCCCGCGCCGGCCTTCGCCGAGGATCCCTCGTCGGGCGAGATCGTCGATGCGCTGAAGCCCAAGGTAAAGTACCGCGCCTTCGATCCGGCGCAAGAAGAGCGCGAGTCGCGGCAGAGCGATCTGGTCAAGCGCCTGCAAAAGGAGAGGACGCGGTCGATTACCGTCGAGGAGCGGAACGAGATCGCCACGGTGGTCGAGGAGAACGACCTGCCGGCGATCGACCTCGAAGTGTTCTTCCCGTTCGATTCCGCCGAGATCACGCCTGAGTCCGTGCCGATTCTGCAGAAGCTCGGCGCGGCGCTGAGCGACGAGAAGCTAAAAGGTTCGGTGTTCTTGGTGGCGGGGCATACCGACGCCAAGGGGGCCGATGCCTATAATCTCAGTCTCTCCGACCGGCGCGCGAAATCGGTGCAGGCTTTTCTGATCGAGAGCTTCAAGCTCGACCCGAAGCAGCTCGTCGCCGTCGGCTTCGGCGAGGAGCAGCTGAAGAGCAAGGACAATCCGCTCGCGGGCGAGAACCGCCGCGTGCAGGTGGTGAACATGGCCTCCGCGGATGTCGCCGCCAAGGCTGCCGCGCCCGATAAGCCTGAGTGATCAGCGCTCGGTGAGCTTCAGCTCGATGCGGCGGTTCTTGCTCAGAGCCTCGTAGCTATCGCCCGTGTCGACGGGCTGGAACTCGCCGAAGCCCGCGGCGACCAGCCGGTTGGCCGGCACGCCCTGCGCCATCAGATAGCGCACCACCGAGATCGCGCGGGCGCTCGACAGCTCCCAGTTCGAGGGAAATTCCGGCGTGGCGATCGGCTTGATGTCGGTATGGCCGTCGACGCGCATCACCCAGGCGATGTCGGGCGGGATCTGCGTCTCGAGCCCGCGCAGCGCCTCGGCGAGCTTGTCGAGCTGCACGCCCGCTTCGGGCTTGAGGATGTCGGAGCCTGAATCGAACAGCACGTCGGAGGGGAAGACGAAACGGTCGCCGACGATCTGGAAGTCGGCCCGGCCGCCGAGCGCCTCCTTCAGCTTGCCGAAGAAATCCGAGCGGTAGCGCGCCAGCTCCTGCACCTTCTTGGCGAGCGCCACGTTGAGACGCTGGCCGAGATCGGCGATCTTGGCCTGGCTTTCCTTGTCCTTGGCTTCCGAGGCATCGAGCGCTTCTTGGATGGAGGCAAGCTGAAGCCGCATCGCCGCGAGCTGCTGATTCAGCATCTCGACCTTGGCGAGCGCATCGTTGGTGATCTTCTTCTGCTCATCGAGCGAGGTGGCGAGCCCCTTGGCGCGCTCCTCCGCGCTTTGCGTCGCTCCGCCCGCGCTGCCGAGCAGTCCGGTGAGGCGATCGTTCTCCTTCTCCTTCTCGCCGAGCGTCGCCTGCAGCGCGGAGAGGCTGTCCTCGACCGACTCCTTCTTGGAGCGCTCGAGCGCGAGCAGCTCGGTCAGCTCGGCAAGCTGGCGGTTGAGCCGCGACAACATCGTGTCCTTGCCGCTCGTCGCCTGTGTCACCACGAAGTTTGACAGCATGAACAGCGACATGAGGAAGGTCACCACCAGCAGCAGGGTGGACAGCATGTCGACGAAGCCCGGCCAATAATTGGCCTGGTAGCGACCGCGTCGGGCACGCGCCAGCGACATGGCTACTTGCGCTCCTCGCGCGCGGGCAGCTTCGCCTTGTCGGTGATCTGCCTGAGCACCGCGGCAAGCTCATGCTGCTGCTGCGCCTGCTCGTCGGCCCATTCGCGCACCACTTTCTGCTCGGCGCGCATCTGCCGGATCAGCTTGTCGACGCCGGCGGCGAGGTCCTTGACCGCATCGCCGGTATTGTCGTTCAGCATCTTGAGCTCGACCTTGTCGTTCAGATCGGCGAGCGAGCGCTGCATGTCGAGCAGCGCGAAGCGGACCTGCGGAGCGACGCCCGCGCCGGCGCCGGGGGCTTCGGCGAGTTGCAGCTCGGTGATGCCGGAGAGCCAATCCTCGAGCTCGTTATAGAACCGCCCTTGCGCGTGACCCGCCTGGAGATCGAGGAAGCCCAGGATCAGCGAGCCGGCGAGGCCGAACATCGAGCAGGAGAAGGCGGTGCCCATGCCCTTGAGCGGGCCGGCGAGGCCTTCCTTCAATTGATCGAACAGCATCACGCTCTCGCCCGCGTTGGTGTCGAGCGTGCCGATGGTGGCGCCGACCGAGCTCACCGTCTCGAGCAGCCCCCAGAAGGTGCCGAGCAGGCCGAGAAAGACGAGAAGCCCGACCAGGTAACGCGTCGTCTCGCGCTGCTCGTCGAGGCGGGAGGCGACCGAGTTGAGCAGCGAGCGCATCGCGCCGGTCGCCAGCGACAAATGCCCGGTGCGGTCCTTGAGCATGGTGGCCATCGGCGCCAGCAGGGTCGGGTTGGTCTTGTCGGAGGTGATGCCGGGGTCGGAGATGCGGAAATTGTTGACCCAGTTGATCTCGGGATAGAGCCGCAGCACCTGGCGGAAGGCGTAGACGATGCCGACCACGAGCACGCCGATGATCAGCCCGTTCAGGCCGGGATTGGCCATGAAGCTCTGCCGAAGCTGCCCGGTCTGGCCGTCGAGGATGATGGCGAGCAGGATAGCGAGGATGAGGAACAGGCTCATGCGCCACAGGAAGACCTGGGGGCGGGTGAGCTTCACCTTGTAAGTGACAGGCGCCATCAAATGCCGTTCTAGCCGGGCGGGCCGAGCGAATCCAAGATTAACCGAATACTATGACACGCAAAACGGCAACCTCAGGGCGGATCGTTCCCGCCGATCGGCGGGGAATTGGATGGGCTCAGGCCGATGATACGGCCGCGGGCGCGGCGGTGGCGGTCTTGAGCAGCTTGAGCAGGTGCCGCTGGATCGCCTCGTTGCCGGCGACGACGCTGCCCTTGTCCAGCATGCGGTCCTTGCCCTCGGCATCGCTGACATAGCCGCCAGCCTCGCGCAGGATGACAATGCCGGCGGCGAGGTCCCAAGGCCTGAGGTTGCGCTCCCAGAAGCCATCGAGCCGGCCGGCGGCGGTCCAAGCGAGGTCGAGCGCCGCGGCGCCCATGCGCCGCACTCCGGCTGAGGTCGCCATCACCGCCTGAAGCTCCTGTAGAAACAGCGCGTGCTCGGGCCTGCCGCTATGCGGGATGCCGGTGGCGATCACCGACGCCGAAAGCTCGGTCCGCGCGGCCACCCTGAGGCGGCGACGGTCGTTGAGATAGGCGCCCTTGCCCCTCTCGGCGGTGAAGGTTTCCTGATTGGCCGGGTTGAAGATCAGCCCCGCCACCAGCTCGCCGTCGCGCTCGAGCGCGATGGAGATGGCAAAGATGGGAATGCCGTGCAGGAAGTTGGTGGTGCCGTCGAGCGGATCGACGATCCAGCGATGCGTGCCGTCGGCGCCTTTCACCTCGCCGCGCTCCTCCATGAGGAAGCCGTAACCGGGGCGGGCGCGCGACAGCTCGGTGAACAGGATCTCCTCGGCGCGGGTGTCGGCGGCGCTGACGAAATTGGCCGGACCTTTCAGCGAGACCTGAAGCTGCTCGACCTCGCCGAAATCGCGCGCCAGGCTGCGCCCGGCCTTGCGGGCGGCGGCGAGCATCACAGTCATCAGGGCTGAAGCGGGCATGTTGTTCGAACTCGTCTCCTGCACCACGTCATTCCGGCGCAAGCCGGAATCCAGGGCCGCTTGCTCGGACGAGATTGTCTGGATACCGGCTTTCGCCGGTATGACGCCAAAGCTATTCGGCGCGGCGGACGTAAGTGAGCTCGTTGGTATCGACCACCACGCGCTCGCCCACGCCGACGAAAGGCGGCACCAGCACGCGCACGCCGTTCTCCAGCTTGGCCGGCTTGTAGGACGACGCGGCGGTCTGGCCCTTCACCACCGGCTCGGCCTCGACCACTTCGAGCGTCACCTGGTCGGGAATCGCCACGCCGATCGGCCGCCCCTCATGGCTCTCGACCGTGACCTTCATGCCGTCCTGCAAGAAGGCGGCGCGCTCCTCCAGAAGGTCGCGCGGGATCTGGATCTGGTCGTAGGTATCCGAATCCATGAAGGTCAGCATGTCGCCGTCGGCGTAGAGAAACTGATAGTCCTTCTGCTCGAGCCGCACGCGCTCGACCGTCTCCGAGGAGCGGAAGCGCTCGTTGAGCTTGGTGCCGTCGATCGCGTTCTTAAGCTCGACCTGGGCATAGGCCGGCCCCTTGCCGGGCTTCACGGCCTGCGTCTTCACCGCGATCCAAAGACCGCCTTTGTGCTCGATGACGTTGCCGGGTCTGATCTCGTTGCCATTGATCTTCATGGAATGCCTTGAAGGAATAGGGGAGTGCCGCCTTTAAGCACGCGCGGCCTCGCACCTGTCAAGTGCGCCGGGCGGGCAGGGTTATTCGCTCAAGCGGTCGCCGCGCCAATCGTCGGCTTCCTTCTCGGCCTTGGCCCGCTCCTCCTTGGTGAGCTTCGACAGCACGATATCCAGCGAGAAGTCGCTGACGCCGGCTTGGCGGGCGAGCAAATGCCATTTGGCGGCCTCGACGGGATCGGCCTTCACCACCACGCCGTTGGCATAGAGCCGCGCCAGACGGTTCTGGGCGATGGCGTTGCCCTGCTCGGCGGCGAGGCGGAACAGCTTGGCGCCGCGTTTCTCGTCGACGGCGACGCCCTGGCCCTTGAACAGCATCACGCCATATTCGACCTGGGCCTCGGCGAGGCCGGCATCGGCTGCCTTGCCGGTCCATTCCGCGGCCTTGGCCTTGTCGATCGGCACGCCGCGGCCGAACTGGTAGAAGGCGCCGAGATCGTATTGGGCTTGCGCATTGCCGGCGGCGGCCGCCTTCTGCATCCACTCCGCCGCCTTGGCATCGTCGGCCGTGCGGCCTCTGCCATGCACGTAGATGAGGGCGAGGTTGTACTGCGCGGCCGGGTTGCCGCTCTGCGCCGCCTTCTCGAACAGGTTGGCGGCAATGCGGAGGTCCTTCTTCACGCCAAGGCCTTCGGCCACCATGCGGCCCAGCGAGAATTGGGCATTGGCGTCGCCGAGATCGGCCGCCTTGGCGTAGGCGTCGGCCGCCTTGCCGTAGTCCTGGGCGACGCCGAGCCCTTCGGCATAGATCTCGCCCATCAGGGTGAAGGCCTCTTTCGAGCCTTGCGCCGCCTCCTGCTCGGCGAGCTTCAGCGCCGTCAGGTATTTGCCCTGGAAATAGGCCGTGTAAGAGGGGCTTTCCGCCGCGAAAGCGGTGGCACTGGCGCACGCCTGCGCCAACGCCACGGCCATGAGGGCGGCGCGCAGTCGAGACGCGATCACGCAGCCCTCCTCACATGGCGGACGGCGTTATCGATCTCGGCAATGCGCCGCAAGGCATCGTCGTCCCGCCAAATCCGCGCAGCAGGCGCGACGAAATCGGCGCCCAGCTCCGCGTATTTGGTTGCTTGCTCGGCGTTCTCGACGTTCCAGGCGATGCACGGCACCACGAAAATCTCGGACCACCAGGCAATTAGGTCAGCGTACTGATCGATTGCGTCGATAGTGCTTTCCGCGTTCGGCCCAAACGCGACGTAGTCGGCGCCCAGTTCCGCGAGTAGCATGGCGTCATGGCGGCCTAGCCCGCACAGAGCGCCAATATTCGCGCTCTCGCCGAGAAGCTTGCGCGCCGCGGCATAGACGTCCGCGTCCGCCTCGATATGCAGGCCGTCGGCGCCGAGCCGCTCGGCAAGGGCGGCGTCGGTCTCGATCAAACACGCCAGTCCGGTCGCCTGCACAGAATCGATCAACCGTCCGGCATGATTTTCGTCGATGGGGGCGCCGTCCCCGCGAAGCAAAACGCAGGCCGCGTCGGTGGTGGCGATCGCTTGCGCGAGTTGCGCCTCGAGCTTTGCCGAAGGTTGCGCCGGAAACTGAAAATACAGCCGGCACCGATGCTTGACTTCGGCCATGATCACGGGCTCCCGCCGCGTCGCTCGCGTTGACCAGACATTAACAACGCCCGTCTCAAATCACACGGCTTGCGGCGCTGTCAATCGCCGCTGGTTTGGAACCGAAATGGGAGGTCCACCGTTGTTGACGATTGGGGACGGCGTCACCACATTGACATTAACCCGTCAGTCCAGCAGCCTGATAGGCGACTGGTAAGCGGCGCCTGAGCGGGGAGGTGCGAGCGCGATGAGTCAATCTGACGCTCTGCAACAGGCCACGGAACGGCTCGATGCCGCCACCGATCAGCTCGAGACAATCCTGCGCGGCGTGTTTGCGGAAGCGGATGGCGGCGTTTCCATAGCAGAACTCAGAAAGCAGGTGCGGTTCCTCAGCGAGGAGCGCGACCGGCTGCTCACCGATCTCGACGCCGAGCGAAATCGCGTGCGCCGACTGAAAGCCGCCAACGAGGAAGTGTCCGGCCGGCTCGAGGCGTTGATGGTGACGCTCAAGGATTTGATGCCGGCGGCGCCGGGATAGGTCTGCCAAGCGGGGATGGGTCATGGGTCAAGTCAGCGTAACCTTGAATGGCCGGACCTACCGGCTTGAATGCGGCGAGGGCGAGGAAGCCCATCTGATCGAGCTCGCCGAATATCTCGGCACCCATGTCGAAGGCATGAAGCGCAAATTCGGCCAGGTCGGCGACGACCGGCTGATCCTGATGGCCTCGCTGCACGTCATGGACGAGCTGTGGGAGCTGAGGCGCCAGATGCAGGAGATGAAGACGGCGATGGCGGAAGCAAGGCGCGACCGCTCCGTCGCCGATGAATCGACGAAGTCCCGCCAAAACGATCTCGCCGCGCGGGTTAGTGCCGTCGCCGACCGGCTGGAGATGCTGAACGAGCAGTTCGGGGCCGGGGCGGAGGCGCCGCGCCGCGCCGCGAAGCGATCCTGAGCGGTTGCTGTCGCATTAACTCGATTTCTTCGCTATAGTCCGCGACGGCGGGCTGCGAGGTGCGTTAGGAGCATATTTCCCAGGGCCCTATAAGATCCTAAGGGAGCTGACCCTGGCGGGGACCGTGGTCTCCGTCACTCGGCGCCCACCTACTTATTGTAGGGAGACCGGGATCATCGCTCCGACGGCCATCGTGGCCTTGCCTCCTTCCTTCCCGCCAATCGTGTCCATCGCCAAACGGCGAGGACGCCGGCGTCGAGACGCTGGCGGTGAATGCCGCGACCTTGTATTGACCCCTGGACTTTTTCATCAGCTCGCGGATCGGCTCATTCATGCGTGTGTTGTTTCTCGGCGATGTGGTCGGCCGCTCGGGCCGCGTCGCCGTCATCGAGCATCTGCCCAAGCTCCGCGAGCGCTACGCGCTGGATTTCGTCGTGGTGAACGGCGAGAACGCGGCCGGCGGGTTCGGCATCACCGAGCAGATCCTGATGGAGCTGCTCGATGCCGGCGCCGATGTGGTGACCACCGGCAATCATGTGTTCGATCAGCGCGAGACGCTGGTGTTCATCGAGCGCCACGACCGGCTGCTCAGGCCGCTCAATTTTCCGCAAGGCACGCCAGGCAAGGGCGCCGGCCTGTTCAAGACCAGGACCGGCGCCGACATTCTGGTGATCAACGCGCAGGGGCGCGTCTTCATGGCCGATCTCGACGATCCGTTCCGCGCGGTCGAGCGGGAGATCGAGGCGTGCGGGCTGAAGACCGGCGCCGACGCCATCCTCATCGACTTTCATGCCGAGGCGACGTCGGAGAAGGAGGCGCTTGCGCATTTCGTCGACGGGCGGGCGAGTGCCGTGATCGGCACGCACACCCATGTGCCGACCGCTGACGAGCAGATCCTGCGCAACGGCACCGCCTATATCAGCGATGCCGGCATGTGCGGCGATTTCGATTCGGTGCTCGGCATGGACAAGGAGGAGCCGCTCACCCGCTTCCTCACCAAGATTCCCTCAGGCCGCTTCACGCCGTCGCTCGGCGAGGCGACCTTGTGCGGTCTCGCCATCGATGTCGACGATGCGACGGGGCTGGCGCGCGCCGTTGCCCCGCTCAGGCTGGGCGGCAGGCTGTCGCAGACAGAGCCGGCATTCTTTCTGCCTGACGCTTAGAATCGCTACATTCCACTGAATTCCGTCATGCCCGGCCTGGTGCCGGGCATCCACGAATTTCAATTCTCAATCTCAAGACGTGGATGGCCGGGACAAGCCCGGCCATGACGAGTGTGTGTCTGCTTGGGAACTAAATGATCAGGCGGAGCGTCGGTTGCGCGTCTCGCTCATGCCGGCGCGGCCTTGAGCCAGCAGCCGCTTCAGGCAGAAGATCGCCTCGTCGAGATGCAGCAAGGCGCGGTCGGCGTCGGCGGCTTCGTCGAACAGCGACAGCCGCGCGCGCGCGACATGGTCGGCGGCCTCCGAGCAGAGTTGCGAAAGCGAGAGCGCCGGCATCACCTGGTCGTCGTGCTTCGAAGCTTGCTTCATGGTGCCCCCCTTGTGACGCCGTATCCGTCGTAAAGATTCGGAGCCTTCAACTGTCGATCCATTAGGGTTAAGGCTTTCCTAAAGCGGGGCTTGCGCGCCTTGCGTAGCGGCCTCGCTCTTTATTTTGCGGCGAGGCCCGCCTATAACGCCGCTAACCAACAAGGACCAAGGCCATGGCAGGCCATTCGAAGTTCAAAAACATCCAATTCCGCAAAGGGGCCCAGGACAAGAAGCGCTCCAAGCTGTTCTCCAAGCTCGCGCGCGAGATCACCGCGGCGGCGAAGATGGGCTTGCCCGACCCCGCGATGAACGCGCGGCTGCGCGGCGCGGTGCAGACCGCGCGCGCCCAGAACATGCCCAAGGACAACATCGAGCGGGCGATCAAGAAGAGCCAGGAAGCCGGCGGCGCCAATTACGAAGAGGTGCGCTATGAGGGCTTCGGCGCCGGCGGCGTCGGCGTCATCGTCGAGACGCTCACCGACAACCGCAACCGCACGGCGAGCGAGGTGCGCTCGATCTTCACCAAGTTCGGCGGCAATCTCGGCGAGACCGGTGCGGTGTCGTTCAATTTCGACAAGCTCGGCGCGATCGAGTTCGAGGCGGCCAAGGCCGACGGCGAAGCGATGCTGGACGCGGCGATCGAGGCTGGCGCGGAGGATTGCGAATCCGACGCCGACGGCCATTGGGTCTATTGTAACCCGGACGAGCTGCACCAGGTCGCCAAGGCGCTCGAGGCGCGGTTCGGCGAGCCGCGCGCCGTGCAGATCTTCTGGCGGCCGAAGAACACTGTCCCGGCCGACGAGGAGACGGGTCAGCGTTTGCTGCGCATGATCGAGGCGCTCGAAGATTCGGACGACGTGCAGAACGTCTACGCCAATTTCGAGATCCCAGACGAAGTGCTCGAGCGCCTCAGCGCCTGAGTGCACGCGATGCCAACCGTCACAGGCAACTGGCAACTCCGCGACACCGAGCGGATCATCACCGGCAACCGCGCGTTGCTCGGCGAGAAGCACCTCCTCGTCGGCATGACGCGCATCCGCAACGAGGCGCTGATCCTGCCCGACACGCTCGATTATCTCAGCGGCCAGGTCGATGCGATCATCGCTTATGACGATGCCAGCACCGACGAGACGGTGGAGATCCTGCGCGCGCATCCGAAGGTCGCGCTGATCGTCGCCAACCAATCCTGGGAGCAGGACATCGAAGCGCGCAAGCTCGCCGAGGGACGGCATCGCGGGCTCGTGCTGCAAATGGCGCGCGAGCAGCTGCCGCATGACTGGATGCTGTGCTTCGATCCCGACGAGCGCGTCACCGGCGATCTGCGGAGCTTCGTGCAAGGGCCGGGCGCCGAGGAATGCGACAGCGTCAAGGTGAAGCTGTTCGACGCCTATATGACGCCGGAGGACAGCGCGCCCTATTCCTCCGAGCTACCGCTGCTCGACTTCCGCCGCTTCTACGGCCCCGAGCAGCGCGACATTCTGATGCTGTGGCGGAACCGGCCCGAGATCAGTTTCGCCGAGCGCGGCCGCGTGCCGGCGGGGCTCGGCCGGGTCAAGGTCGATCTCCATTGCCAGCATTACGGCAAGGCGCTCTCGGTCGAGCATTGGGAGGAGACTTGCGACTATTACATCAAGCATTTTCCGTTCGAGACCTACGGCAAGAAATGGACCGAGCGCAAAGGCCAGGCGATCCACACCGCGTCCGATTTCCAGAGGCCGCTTTATGAATGGGGCGAGGCGCTGTTCAAGAACGCCGTTCCCATGTGAGGCGCGCGTCGCGTCCCCGCCGCGATTTCCGTCAGCTACCGTACCGAGTTCCGCCGCGCTGCCCTGTCCCTCGATGGGCCGTAACCCATATCCATGCGGCGCAACAAGATGGAGGAAACGCTCACATGAAGCAGTTCGTCGTGGCGAGTGCATTGATGGTCGGACTGACGATTCCGGCCTTCGCGGCCGAGAAATATTTCGTGACCGTCGATACGGTCGGGAATTGCTCGGTGCTCGAAGGACCGCCGAGCGCGGGTCAAACCGCTCTCGGCCAAACCGGCGGCTACGATTCCAAGGATGCCGCCGAGACTGCGCTGAAAGAGGTGCGTACCGACGCATCCAAGTGCAAGGGCGTCGTCGAGTAGCTCCCCCTGGTGGGGTGTCCGGGCCTAAAAGCCCGGGCGCCTTCACTGGGCGAGAAACTCGATCTCGAGCAGAGTGATGAGGGACAGGAGGAATAGCGGCCAGCGCCCGGTCTTGGCGCGCTCCGGTCGTTCCAGCTTCGGCCGCATGAGCCGGTAGCAGCGGCAGGCGAATTGCTCGAGCCGCGCGCGGTCGAGAATTGTGATCAGACCGCGCTCCCTTACGAAAATGCCGCCGCGCTCGAGCGGCTGCAACGCCTCCGACACGCTGGCGCGGCGAACGCCGAGATTGCGCGCGAGCAGGTCCTGGGTGATCGGCAGCTCGTCGCGTGCGCTGCGGTCCTGCGCCGTAAGCAGCCAACGCGCGAGGCGCTGGAGCAGCGCGTGGCTGAGGCTGCAGGCGGCCGATTGCGAGCTCTGCATCAACGCATCGTGCAGCGAGCTGTGCAGCACGGCGCGCAGACGCGGCATCTCGGCGCTGGCGCGGTTCAGGTCCTGAACGCTGATCCTGAGCGCGCTGCCGCCAATCTGCACGAAATAGCGAAGCGGAGAGATGTTCACGCCGAGCAAAGCCTCGCTGCCGACCGCGGCCTCGCGGCCGAGCAGCCGCACCTCGACGCAACTCCGTTCGTCGGCGCTGGCGAGGACCGATATCAGCCCGTCCTCGAGGAAATAGACATGCTCGATCGGGACTGCGGCGTGCTGGAGCACGCGGCGTGGCGTGAGCGCCACCCTGTGGAGGAAAGGATGAAGCCGCTCAAGCTCGTGTTGCGGCAGCGACCGCAACAGGAAATTACGCGGGAGAGCCGTTTCCCCGCCGAGCGCAGCGCCCAGTGTGTCCTGTCCGGTCCACATCAGAGCATTAGATATACGGGGAACGGCAGGTTTCAAGCACGCGACGGGCGAAGGCTGGCAAGAATTCCTGCCATGTCTTCTCGCTCGCCATCGCGCGCAGCATCGAAAAAGTGAGGGACGGCGCCTTGCCCGCGCCGTCCCTCGTTGCCTCACTCCTCCGACGGCGGGGGAGGACCGTCGGATTTGTCAGGCGAGCCGGACTCAGGCTTGGCGCCGTGATCTTGCGAAGGCGGGCCGAAATCGGGCCGCGGCCCGTGGCCGTGATGCGCGCGGAACCGCGCCTCGAGCTCGACGACCTTGTTGAGCTGGTCGGGCGTGAGCTTGGCGCGCAGCGCGTCGACCGCTTTCAACAGATCTTCGCCGCTCTTGGCCCGGTCGATCGCGTAATTGGCGAGATGCTGCGCCATTTCGAAGGGCTGCTTGTCGCCCGAGGGCGCGGACGCATCGGGACGCGGCGGCCGCTTGGCGGTGGCCAGCAAGGCGTCGGTGAAATCGCGCCACGCGTCGAGCTGATTGGCGCGGATGCCGATCTCGGTCTCCATGGCGCTCAGCTTCTTGGCGAGCTGGTCGGGGCCGGGGCGCCCATGCCAACCATGCTTAGGGCCATGACCCGGGTGAGCGCATCGCGCCATCTTGCCGCCGGACCAGCCATGCGGCCCCATTCCGCGCGACCCCTCGCCCCAGGCCGAGGTGAGCACCGCGAGAGAGCCGAGGCCGAGCACGGCCACGACCAGGATTGGGACAAGCTTGCGAGGGGTAGTCATTATCGAGCTCCTTGAGCTGTTGCTGTCGGTCAAGGTCTAGCCCGCGAAGTTTGCGCCGCTTGGTCCCGGCATGTCCGAATGTTGCCGGGTGCGCGAATTTTGTGTCGAAACGTTTCCGCCGCGCCAAGGCGCTGGTTTTCGTCACAAAAATGGGCTCGTTGAACGCCACCCGCGAGGTTAGAAGGTTGCGCATACTGCATCCCGCTTCAGGTCCGATGACTTCCACCGCCCAGCGCATTCTCGTCGTCGACGACGACCCGGAAATCCGCAAGCTGCTCGCCCGCTATATCGAGAGCCAGGGCTTCCGCGTGCTGCTGGCGGCCAACTGCCGCGAGCTCAACGACAAGCTCGCCACCCATCACGTCGACCTGATCGTGCTCGATGTGATGCTGCCCGACGGCTCGGGGCTCGACGTATGCCGCGACCTGCGGGCGCGGCGCTCGAGCGTGCCGGTCATTCTGCTTACCGCGCTGAAAGAGGATGTCGACCGCATCATCGGGCTCGAGATCGGCGCCGACGATTATCTCGGCAAGCCGTTCAATCCGCGCGAGCTGATCGCGCGGGTGCGCGCGGTGCTGCGGCGCCGCGCCGAAACCTTGCCGCAGGCGAGCGATATCAAGATCTATCGCTTCGAAGGCTTCACCGCCGACCCGCAAGCGCGGCGCGTCACCGATCCGCAAGGCGGCGACGTCGAGCTGACCGGCGCCGAGTTCGATCTGCTCCGGACCTTTCTCGAGCGGCCGGGCCGCGTCCTGTCGCGCGACCAGCTGCTCGACCTCACGCGCGGGCGCGACGGCGACGTGCTCGACCGCTCGATCGACGTTCTGGTCAGCCGGCTGCGCCGCAAGCTCGCCGAGCGCGGTGCGCAGCAATTGTTCAAGACGGTGCGCAACGGCGGCTATCAGCTCGCCGCCAAGGTCGAAGTGCAGGAGTCCGCGCCGTGAACAAGCTGCGCGTCAAGATCGCGGTGCTGATGGTGATCGTCATCGTCTCGGTGGTGTTCTCGCTGACCATGGTGCTGTTCTATCTGCTGGGGCCGCCGAAGCGCGTCTATTCGCTCGGACCCGTGGCGCAGCAGGTGGTGACGCTGTTGCGTGCGGCGGAGGAAGGCAGCAAGGCGGTTCCGGTCTCGCTTGAGCCAGCGCTCGGCCGGGTGCATGACGGCTTCACCCAGAAGCTGCGCGATGCGCTTGCGGCGCGCGGCATCGATCTCGCGGTGGTGGTGTCGCGGGACGGATGGCGCGCCCCGCTGATGGTGTCCGTGCCGGTGGGCGAGAAAGGCTGGTTCGCCTTCCCGATCACCGATCTGCCGCCGCAAGGCGTGCCGTGGCGGGGGCTGCTGCGATGGCTGTTGGTCATCACCTTCGGCGCCACGGCCATCGCCGTGTTCGTGGCGAACCGCATGGTGCGGCCGCTGGCGCTGCTCGAAAGCGCGGTCGAGCAGGTCGGGCCCGACGGCGCGCTGCCGGCGCTGCCCGAGAAGGGCCCCGCCGAGGTGAGGGCGACCGCCAAGGCGTTGAACTTGCTCTCATCGCGGTTGAAGCGGGCGATGGAAAGCCGCATGCGGCTGGTCGCTGCCGCGGGTCACGATCTCCGCACGCCGATCACCCGCATGCGGCTCCGGGCGGAATTCGTCGAGGACGAGGAGGAGCGCGCGCGCTGGCTCACCGATCTCGACGAGCTCGAGCGGATCGCCGACAGCGCCATCCTCCTGGTGCGCGAGGAATCCGGCAAGGCGCCGCCCGAGCTGATCGAGCTCGACAAGCTGGTCGGCAGCATCGGCCAGGAGCTCAGGGACCAGAATCTCGACGTGACCGAGACGACGAAGCAGCCGGTCAAGGTGCGCGCGAGCCGGCTCACGCTCAATCGCGCGCTGCGCAATCTCATCATCAACGCGGCGACGCACGGGGTGAGGGCGCGGGTCGAGGTCGGCCAAGCGAACGGCGTGGCGCGCATCGTCATCGAGGATGACGGCCCGGGCATTCCGCCCGATCTGCTCTGCCAGGTGTTCGAGCCGTTCTTCCGCGCCGATCCGGCGCGGCGGCAGGATATTCGCGGCGCGGGGCTCGGGCTCACCATCGCGCGCGAGATCATTCAGCGCGCGGGCGGCACCATCGCCATCTCCAATCGCGACCAAGGCGGTCTGAAGCAGGTGATCGAGCTGCCGAAAGCGGAGGCTGCATCGGCCTGATATTCGTCAGTCGTTGAGCGGCTTCTTGCGCTTCTTCTGCCGGTCCACGACAAAGCCTCCGCCGCCGCAATCGTTCTGGAGCGCGACCACCTCGATCGGTTCGGCATAGGCATTGAAGCCGGCAGTGTGCTCGGTCGCCGTGCTTGTCTGCCGATTACCGCAGATGGCTGCGGCGAGCGAGGGGGCATATTCGACCACGACGGGATTGTTGCGGAACGTATTGCGCGTCATCTCGATCTTGGTGACGCGTGCCTTCTTGCCGGCGACCAGGATGCCGGCGCCGGCGTTGTCGAGGAACTTCGATCCGATGATGCGGACATTGGTGATCTTCTGCTCTACCCGGTCGGGCTCGAAATCGATGCCGGCGCTGGGGCGCGTTCCGTGCGTGTTCTTGAACACGGAGTTCAACACCAAGAGACCGTCGACCTGGACGACGGAAAGCCCTTGGCGGCGATTGGCATCGGCGGTGACCCCGCAAAAGCGCACATCCTCGGCGTCTTGCACGTAAAAGCCGTCGCCCCACATTTTCTTCGAGATGACATTGCTGACGGTGATGTGCTTGGCGCCCTTGCCGATGCGGATGCCGTAGCCCCATTGACCCGCCTTGCCCATGTGCTGCTCGCGCTCGCCTTCGAGCGTGCCGCCGATCACCCAGACATTGGAGACGTCGTTGATGGTGAGCAGGGAATATTTCTCGGCGTCGTTGGGAATCACCTTCAGCACGGCGCCTTCGGCGAGCTTGAGCGTCATGTCGTCCTTGAGCTTGAGGCGCTTATCGACGGCGTCGATCATGTAGACGCCCTTGGGCACGAGCACGGTGCCTTTGCTGCTCTTGACGGCGTCGATGGCCGCCTGAATGGCGGCCGTGTCGTCTGTCTGGCCGTCGCCTTTGGCTCCCTTGTCCTTGACGTTGACGACGAGGGTCGAGGCGGGGGGCGGCGTGCAGGTGGCGGCCGTGTCGGCGGCGGCGAACGCCGGCGATGCAAAAATAAGCGCGCCGAGGGCTACGGCACTCAAGCGCAGTCCCGGCGCCGGTGTGTGAGTCATGAGCGCATTATCGGCCACAATGCGAAGATTTGGCGGCGGTCCGCATCTGCGTGGAACCTTCGCGTGAGCCAGTGTCTTGATCCAGCTCATGGCGCGGAATAGCGCAAACAGGAAAATTCCGGCCTTGGGCAAGGAGGACGAGTCATGGATATCAACGTGATCCACGAGCACGCCCGTCGCCTTGTGAACGCGCTCGGCGACAAAGCAGAATTGGAAGCCGCGCAAAAGGCCGCCGATTGCGAGCGGCAGGGCGAGAAGCGTCAAGCCGTCGATTGGCGGCGCATCCAGGCGGCGATCAAGGAGATGCGCGGTCCGCATTTGAGCTGATCGGGCGCAGCGCGAAACTACGAGGCGCGGATCGCGGGGAGCCGCGCGCGCTTTGGCTCGACGCAGGCAAGGGCGGTACAGCGCCTGACCACCAGGGCACGATGGTTGGTGTCGGGCGGCGGCGTGGCATGCCAGAAGCCACGCGAGATATTCCTGACATTGTGAGCGGCCCAGGAGTAGCTCGCCGTGGCCGCGGCGAGGGAGGCGCGGCTCGCAGCTCTCGCATTTGCGCCCGACCAGGCGGCGCCGGCGGAAACATTGTGCTGCAATGCGGCCGTGGCGATCCGCGTATTGGCCGCGGTCCATGCCGATGCCTGCCGCGTTCCCTTGAGCGACGCGCGCGTGATGATGCGAGCCTCGACGCGAGTCCATTTCCACGCAGCGGGAAGCCGCTGCCGTAGCGTGGTGGCGAGCGTGTGTGAGGTCGCGGCGATCCAGGCCGAAGCGACGTGCGCCACTTGCAGTGCATTGCGCGCGAGAATTCGCGACAGCGCTTTGGTTCGTCGCAGGCGGGTAACGAGCCAATGTCCCAGCGCGAGGGCCGCGCGGCGCGTCGATTGCCACGCCGCCGAGAGCCATTGCGCAAGCAAGGCGGCAAGCACCCGCAAGCTTGCGGCGGTCCAGGTGGAGGCAACGCGCGCCGCGTGAAGCGCATTGCGCGCGAGAATTCGTGATAGCGCCCGGGTGCGCCGAACGATCCTGACCAGCCAATGTCCGAACCCAATGGCGAGCGCCAGCGATGTCGCGGCGAGCCACGACAAGGCGATGCTTGTGCCCTTGGCGGAGGCACGCGCAAGCAAGGCTGCATGCACGCGCGTCCATGCCCAGGCCGCGGAGCCCCATCGTGCGAGAACAACCGCAAGCGCGCGCGACGTTGCGACCGTCCACGCCCAAAAGGCGGTGATCCAGCGCCGCAACAGTAGCGCGAGCGCATAAGCGCGCGGGCGCAGCCAAGTCATGCCGGCCGTGACGGCGCGGCTCAACATGTCGAACAGAGCGACGGCCGTCCGCGCGACGAACAGCGCCACGTTTCGCGCGAGGCGGAGGGTGAGCAGAGCGAGCCGCCGCAAGAAGCGCAGCATGGCGCGGCGCGCGAGATCAAGCCGATAGAGGATGCCCTGGACCCTGAGCCGGCGCGCGTGGCGTTTCTCGGCGACCTGATAATGCGCAAGCCAGCGCTGCTGCTGGCTGAGCTCATCGGCCACAGCCGCCATCAGGTTCTTCGACCCCGCGATTCCGGCCTCGGCGGCCGCAATCGGGTCGAGCGTATCGCTTGCACCAGTCACGAATGGTGCTCCCTCACTCGGGCGCGAGGCGATACTCGTAAAGGCCCTCACGCCATACTCGCGGGCGTGCGATTGAGACGTTTCCCCGTCGAAACGCCGCTTGTTCCAGTCTACGCCCGAAATCCTAACGCAAAATCACGTTGCTCCGTTCCTGGAATCCCCCTTTCGAACCCCGTTGCATGGCAAAATCGCCGAGTGATTCGGCGGGAGTTGGGCACGCGCCTGTGGAAAAACCGATCCGGCAACGGCTTTGACAGAGAGAACGGCCAGAATCCGCATCATCGGCATCGACCCGGGGCTTAGGCGCACCGGCTGGGGCGTCATCGATTCTGACGGGGTGAGGCTCGTCTTCGTGGCCTGCGGCGCCATCGTCTCCGACGACGGGCGAAAGCCTGGGCGCCCGGCTTCGGCAGATCTTCGATGGCTTGCAGGAGGTGCTGGCGCGGCTTTCGCCGGAGGAGGCGGCCATCGAGCAGACCTTCGTCAATCGCGACGCCTCGGCCACGCTGAAGCTCGGCCAAGCCCGGGGCATCGCGCTGCTGGTGCCGGCGCTGCTCGGGCTCTCCATCGCCGAATACGCGCCGAATGCGGTGAAGAAGACGGTGATCGGCGCCGGCCACGGCGACAAGGGCCAGATCAGGGCCATGGTCAAATGCCTCTTGCCGCGCGCGGTGTTCGACAGCACCGACGCGGCGGACGCGCTCGCCATCGCCATCACCCATGCGCATTCGCGCTCTTGGCGGCGGCTCGAAGCGCTGGTCGGCGCGGCAGAGGGCAGCGCCATGATCGGCAAGCTCACCGGCAAGCTCGATTCCGTCTCGCTGAATGCGGTGATCGTCGATGTCGGCGGCGTCGGCTACGAGGTGACGGTCGGCTCGCGCACGCTGACCAGCCTGCCGCCGGTGGGAGAGATCGTGAGCCTCGCCATCGACACGCATGTGCGCGAGGACGAGATCAGGCTTTACGGCTTCGCCACCGAGCATGAGCGCGCCTGGTTCCGGGCATTGCAGACAGTACAAGGCGTCGGCGCCAAGGTGGCGCTCTCCGTACTCGGCACGCTGTCGGCCGCCGACCTCGCCAATGCGATCGCGCTCCAGGACAAGGCGCAAGTCTCGCGCGCGCCTGGGGTCGGCCCCAAGGTCGCGGCCCGCATCGTCGCCGAGCTGAAGGACAAGATGCCGACGCTGGCGCCCGCCCTCAGGCCGAGCGGTGGGCTCGCCCCGGTCGCCACGCTGCCGGAAGGGCTCGCCGCGCGCGACGCGGTATCGGCGCTGACCAATCTCGGCTATGCCCATGGCGAGGCGGCGGCCGCCATTTCCGCGGCGGTCGGCAAGGCGGGACGCGAGGCGCGCGCCGAAGAGCTGATCCGCCTCGGACTTAGGGAGCTCGCGCAATGAGCGAGAGGATGCTGGCGGCGGCGCGGCGCGAGGAGGACGGGGCTGAGACCTCGCTCCGGCCGCAAACGCTTGCCGAGTTCATCGGCCAGCCCAAGGTCTGCTCCAACCTCAAAGTGTTCATCGAGGCGGCGCGGGCCCGGCGCGAGGCGCTCGACCATGTGCTGTTCGCCGGCCCTCCCGGCCTCGGCAAGACCACGCTCGCGCAGATCGTGGCGCGCGAGCTCGGCGTCAATTTCCGCGCGACATCGGGGCCGGTGATCGCCAAGGCCGGCGATCTCGCCGCGCTCCTCACCAATCTCGAAGACCGCGACGTGCTGTTCATCGACGAGATCCACAGGCTCAATCCGGCGGTCGAGGAGATCCTCTATCCGGCGCTCGAGGACTTTCAGCTCGACCTGATCATCGGCGAGGGGCCGGCGGCGCGCTCGGTGCGCATCGATCTCTCCCGCTTCACCCTGGTCGGCGCCACCACCCGCACCGGGCTGCTCACCACGCCGCTCAGGGAGCGCTTCGGCATTCCCATCAGGCTCGAGTTCTACGGCGTCGACGATCTGGAGGAGATCGTGCGGCGGGGTGCGCGGCTGCTCGGGCTCTCGCTGACACGCGAAGGCGCGCGCGAGATTGCGCGGCGCGCCCGCGGCACGCCGCGCGTGGCGGGGCGGCTGCTGCGTCGCGTGCGCGATTTTGCCTCCGTGGAAGGCGCGGGCGCCGTCGATGCCGCGGTGGCGGATCGCGCGCTGTCGCAGCTCGAAGTCGACGCACGCGGGCTCGATGCGCTCGACCATCGTTATTTGCGGCTGATCGCGGTGAACTACGGCGGCGGGCCGGTGGGCGTCGAGACCATCGCCGCGGGCCTGTCGGAGCCGCGCGACGCCATCGAGGAGATCATCGAGCCCTATCTGTTGCAGCAGGGCTTCATCGCCCGCACCCCGCGCGGCCGGGTGCTGACGGCGCAGGCCTTCGTCCATCTCGGCCTGCCGCAGCCGGCGCAATCTTCTACCCAGTTCCCGCTGTTCAACGGTGGCGACGAGTCGTGACCGAGAAATGGCCGGACCTCGCGGGCCGCATCGAGGGGGAGACGCATGTTCTGCCGGTGCGCGTCTATTTCGAGGATACCGACTGCGCCGGCGTCGTCTATCACGCCAACTTCCTCAAATTCTGCGAGCGCGCTCGCTCGGACTTCATCAGGCTGCTCGGCATCGACGCCAAGAGCCTCGCCGATCCAACGCAGGGCGAGCCGTCGGTGTTTGTCGTGCGCCGCGTCGAGATCGACTATCTGAAGCCGGGCCGCATGGACGATCTCCTGGAGATCGTCACGACTTGCGCCGAGATCGGCAGTGCGAGCCTCGTGCTACAGCAGGACGTGATGCGGGATGCGATGCTGTTGGTGCGGGCCAAAGTGACGGTCGTTCTCGTCTCCAGGGCCGGCAAGCCGCAGCGGCTGGGCACAATGATTCGCGGCGCGCTTCAACGATTCGTTAACCAACCGCGTGAAACGTAGGTAATGCCGGTAAAGCGTCGCTCTGCCGGAGGGGCCGCGCGCGAGGGAATCCAAGGGCTAACCACCCAAGTTTAGTCACATTCGCTCGCAAAAGGTCGCTTTCGCGAGCGAAACGCGAAGCTTCTCCGGCGATGTCGTCAAGCCCGCGGGCTCAAGGCCGCGGGGCCAAGCTGCCGTCTCACGGGCGTTCCCCCCGAGGGGGCGCGCTCGGAGCTTATGCCACGAGGCCGTCATGAACCCGCCGGATGTCGTCGTCGATCTCTCGATTCTCGAGCTTTTCAAGAACGCCCATATCGTCGTCAAGCTCGTGATCATCGGGCTCTTGCTCGCCTCGATCTGGAGTTGGGCGATCATCCTGGAGAAGCTGTTCCTCTACGCCAAGACGCGCAAAGAGACCGACAAATTCGAGCAGGTGTTCTGGTCGGGGCAATCGCTCGATGAGCTCTACAATGCTTTGAATGCGCGCCGGAACACCGGCATGGCGGCGCTGTTCGTCGCGGCATATCGCGAATGGAAGCGGTCGACCGAACGCGAAGCCGGCGAGCGCAGCACACGTCCGATGCCGGGCGTCCAGCTCAGGGTCGAGAAGGCCATGGACGTGATCATCTCGCGCGAGGTTGAGCGGCTCGAGCGGCGACTGACCTTCCTCGCCACCGTCGGCTCGACCGCGCCGTTCATCGGCCTGTTCGGCACGGTGTGGGGCATCATGACGAGCTTCCAGGCGATTGCCGTGAGCAAGAACACCAGCCTCGCGGTGGTGGCGCCCGGCATCGCCGAAGCCTTGTTCGCCACCGCGCTCGGCCTGCTCGCCGCTATTCCTGCCGTAATTTTCTATAACAAATTCAACAGCGAGGTCGCGCGCTACGCGGCGCGTCTCGAAGGCTTCGCCGACGAGTTCGCGGCGATCCTGTCGCGGCAGATCGACAAGACGGTGGTTTGAGCCATGGGTGCGGGTCTACAGCCAGGCGGCGGACTTTCGAACCGGCGAGCACGGCGCCGCTCGGCCGCGCCGATGAGCGAGATCAACGTCACCCCCATGGTCGACGTGATGCTCGTGCTGCTGATCATCTTCATGGTGACGGCCCCGCTGCTCACCGCCGGCATCGAGGTCGTGCCGCAGGCGGATCTGCCCAAGGTCAATCTGCCCAAGACCGAAGCTGGCCCGATCGATTCGCAGAAACAGGCGCTCGCCATCACCGTCGACCCCGAAGGCAAGGTGTTCTTGCAGAGCACCGAGATCGGCTTTGACGAATTGGTGCCAAAACTCACTGCTATCAGAGAGGCCGGCGCCGGCGACCGCGTCGAGGTCAGGGGTGACGACCGCGCCCAATATGGCAGCATCGCCAAGGTGCTGGCGCGCATCAAGTCGGCCGGCATCCCCGTGACGCTGGTCACCGAGCCGGTCGCGGAGACGAGCAAGCAGTAGAACGAAGCGAACCATGAGCAAGAGCACTTTCATCTCGGCCGCTTTGCATACGGCGATCCTGCTCTGGGTGCTCGTCGCCTTCCCGGCTGCCAAGATCGACCAGCAGCTTGTGCAAATCCCGATCGATCTCGCGGCGCCGTCAGAGGTCACCAAGCTGAAGGCGGGGACCAAGGACGCCAAGGACGACGCGCCGCTCGCCGGCAAGCCCAAGGAGAAGCAGCCTGAAGCCGTGAAAGAGGCCGAGAAAAAGCCCGAGGAGACCGCCGCCGTCGAGCAAAAGAGCGAGCCTCAGCCAAAGCCTAAGCCCGAGGTGAAGAAAGCCGACACGCCGAAAGACCCTGAGCCCAAGCCCGAGGCGAAGAAGCCCGAGGAGAAGCCGGCAAAGAAGAAAGAGGCGCAGACCCCGCCGAAAAAGCCCGCGCCCACCAAGCCCAAGCGCGACTTCAACACCGACCGGATCGCCGCGTTGCTCAACAAGATCCCCGACGCGGCAAGCGAGGCCGCCCCCGTGCTGCCTTCCGAGGAGCCGGCGCCCAAGAAGGTGCGCGGCCAGTCGAACGGCACGGAGACGACCATGTCGGTCAACGAGATCGATGCGCTCAGAGCCCGCATCGCCCAGTGCTGGAGCCCGCCGCCCGGAGGGCTCGGCGCCGAGCAGATCGTGGTCAAGCTCAGGATGAAGCTCAACGAGGACGGGACGCTGGTCGGCTATCCGACCGTCGCCAATTCGGGCTCATCGCCGTTCTTCCAGGCCGCCGCCGACAGCGCGGTGCGCGCGGTCTATCAATGCCAGCCCTATACGCTGCCGAGCGACAAATATGCGCTGTGGCGCGACATGATCCTCAATTTCGACCCAAGCGACATGTATCGCGCGGGCTAAACCAGCAACGAAGCACCGCTCATGACACTGTCCGACACTGTTCGCCTCAATCCTCGCCGCTGCCGCGGCGCTCTGGTCCTGCTGATGCTCGGCGCACTGGCGGCTTCGAGCCCGGCGCGCGCCGTGGTCGAGCTCAACATCACGCAAGGCACCATCCAGCCGCTTCCCATCGCCATCCCCGACTTCGCCGGCGACGGATCGATCGAGCCGCAGATGGCGCGCGAGATCTCCGACGTGGTGGCCAACGATCTGCGCGCTTCGGGCTTGTTCGTCCCCATCGACCAGGCGGCCTTCATCGAGAAGGGCGTCGGCACCGATGCCGTGCCGCGTTTCGACGATTGGCGGGTGGTCAACGCACAAGCGCTGGTGGTCGGCCGCATCGGCGCGGGCGACGGCAAGCTCAAGGCCGAGTTCAGGCTGTGGGACGTGTTCGCCGGCAAGCAGCTCGCCGGGGAGCAGTTCTTCGCCCGGGGCAAGGATGCGCGCCGCATCGGCCATCTCATCGCCGATTCCATCTATGAGCGGATCACCGGCGAGAAGGGCTATTTCGACACGCGCATCGTGTTCGTCGACGAGTTCGGGCCCCAAGGACAAGCGGATGAAGCGCCTGGCCATCATGGATCAGGACGGCTTCAACGTCAGGCTGCTGACCACGGGCCAGAACCTGGTGCTGACGCCCCGCTTCAGCCCCTCGACGCAGGAGATCACCTACACCTCCTTCGAGGGAGAGACGCCGAAGGTGTATCTGCTGAATATCGAGACCGGGCAGAAGGAGATCGTCGGCGCGTTCCCGGGCATGACCTTCGCGCCGCGCTTCTCGCCGGATGGGCAGCGCATCGTCATGAGCCTCGAGCATGAGGGCAATTCCAACCTGTTCGCCATGGATCTGCGCAGCCGGCGCACGCTTCAGCTCACCAATGACAACGCCATCGACACGGCGCCCTGCTACTCGCCGGACGGGAGGCAGATCGTGTTCGAGACCGACCGTGACGGGTCACGGCAGATCTACGTGATGGACGCCAACGGCAGCAATGCGCGCCGCATCAGCCGGGGGCAGGGGAGCTACTCCACCCCGGTCTGGTCGCCGCGCGGCGATCTCATCGCCTTCACCAAGATGAGTGGCGGGCAATTCCTCATCGGCGTGATGAAGCCCGACGGCTCCGGCGAGCGCATCCTCACCGAGGGGTTCCACAATGAGGGACCGACCTGGGCGCCGAACGGTCGCGTGCTGATGTTCTTCCGGGAATCGCCGGGTGCTTCGGGGGGTCCCAAGCTCTATACGATCGACCTTACCGGCTACAACGAACGCCTCGTTGCGACGCCCGCTTTCGGCTCCGATCCGGCCTGGTCGCCGCTGATAAATTAGCGCGGCGAAGTCCCCCGTTTCTGGCCAAAAATCCGGCCATCCCGGCGGCCTCTGTGTCCCAAAAGCAACTACCGTTCAACGCTTTTTTAATCAAGCCGCTCCAGCCTGTTAACCAAGCTTGATCGACGTCTCCCAGGGAGCTAGCGTCATCGGGCTGGAGGATGAGATTCGGAGTGGCATTTTGGCATCAATGGCCGACAAAACGGTCGCCTGACCGTTGTGCCATATTGATCTGAAAACGCCTCGCCGGTACATGCAAAGACGGCTACTGCCGTTTTAACCAAAGGAGAGAAGACCATGCAGGGTTTGAAGGGCGTTATCATCGCCACCACCATCGTGGCCGCCACCGTTGCGCTTGGTGGTTGCTTTGGCCACCACGAGAAGGCCGTCGTGCAAGAGCCCCTGAAGCTCGGCTCCGTCGCCATCGAGCTGCCTGTTCGCGTCTAGTCTGGACTACCGGATTGCGGAAGCGTTTGGACTTCCGCGTCATGGGATATGGATGCCGGGAGACCGTAGCGTGATGCGGCGGCCTCCCAGGCATCCCTTCCTTTTTTAGGCCCCGGTTTCGACACCCGGCCGATCTAAGCTCGTAAGTCATTCTCGCCGATTTCGAGGGAACTAGGAGATCGTTAAGGAATTCCCTTCTACGATTTTCTTTAAGTTTGGCTAGCGGGAGTAACCAGTAATGCGTTGGAGTGGTGGGATCGACCACGCCTGCAAGCTCGCGGGTGTGCTGCTAATCGCTTTCGTCCTTGCGGCCTGCTCGCGGCAGAACCCGACAAGGGAATACGGCCTCGGTGGGGAAGGGCCGGTCACTCCTGGAACCGAGAGAGATTTCGCCGTCAATGTCGGCGATGTCGTGCATTTCCAGGAGGATAGCTCCTCGCTGAGCGGCGAGGCACACGGGATCCTGCGCAATCAGGCCCGCTGGCTCAACCAATATCCGCAATACACGATCACCATCGAAGGCCATGCCGACGAGCGGGGAACGCGCGAATATAACCTCGCGCTCGGCGCGCGCCGGGCGATGACGGTCAAGGCCTTCCTCGCGCAGTCGGGGGTCAACGCCGGGCGGATGCGCACCGTGTCCTACGGCAAGGAGCGGCCGGTCGCGACTTGCGATGCGGCATCCTGCTGGACGCAGAATCGCCGCGCCCAGACCATCCTGAACGACCGCGGCGGGGCCGTCGCCCGCAACTACTAGACGCCTCGCACGCTTGCGGCGAAGCCGCAGTTTGGCCCCAAAAGGCCGGGCAAATGCGTTATGGTTCGGCGCGTTCGGCGCTTCCTGGAAGAAGGAGCGCCGCCGTCCGCGTGACCCCTAACCGCAAGGTCTTTTGTGGCTCTATCGACCTTCCCATGGCGCAGACGAGCGCGCCCGGCTTACGCATTGCTGGCGGGGCTGCTGCTTGGCCTCGCCGCGCTGCCTTGCCTTGCCCAGGATGATCTGCCCCCTGCCGAGGAGGCGCCCGAGCCTCAGCCGACGCAGGTCGCCAAGCCGCAAGGCGGCGATTCGGTGAGCGGGCGCCTCGGCCGGCTCGAGGAGAAGGTGCAGGACCTGCAGATCTCGATCGGGACGCTGGAATCCTTCCTGCGCAGCAAGCCCGGCACGACGCTGCCGCAAGAAGCCGCCCCGCCCCCGCAAGTGCCATCGCCGCAGGCGGATCTGAGCCCCCGCCTCGATGCACTCGAAACCCAGATCGGAGCTTTGACCGGCCATATCGAGCAGCTCACCCGGCAGATGGGCGCGCTGGAGGCGAAACTCTCCGCTCAGCCTGCGCCGATCGCGCCGCCCGGCGCCGAGCCTCGCGCCGGATCGACAAGGATGGGCGCCTCCACCGTCTCAGTCGGCCTTGGCCGCTGAAGCCGACACCCCGCCGGAGGATGCGAGCGATCCGTCGAAGCCGCGCTGGTATGGCGCGAAGCCCGGCGACGATGATTTGGCCGATCTGCTGGCAAGCCAAGGCGGCTCTGAGCCGCAAGCGACGCCCGACGACCAGCCGCAAAGCCTGGCGGCGGCGCTGCCCGGCGGCGACCCTCAGACGCTCTACCAGCAGGGCTACGGCGCGCTGCTGCAGAAGGACTATGCGGGCGCTGAAGGCGCCTTCGGCCAGCTGGTCAAAGCCTATCCAAACGATCCGCTGGCGGGCAGCGCGCAATATTGGATCGGCGAGACCTATTACGCGCGCGGCCAATACAAGGACGCGGCCGATGCCTTCCTCAAGGGCTACAAAAAATACAAATCGGGCGAGAAGGCGCCCGACACGCTGCTCAAGCTCGGCATGGCGCTCGCCGAGCTTGGCCAGAAGGATGCGGCCTGCTCCACCTTCAGCGAGCTGAAGGCGAAATATCCCAGCGCGCCGGACCATATCCGCGAAGAGGCGAGTGCCCAGCGCAAGCAGGCCGGCTGCTGAGATGACCGCCACACCAATCACCCTTGCCGAGGCGCGCGGGTTGCTCGCGCCACTGAGGCGATATCCGAAAGTCGCGCTTGCCGTGTCGGGCGGCCCCGACAGTTTCGCGCTGCTGCATCTCGCAGCGCTGCTGCGCGCCGAGCTCGGTTTGGAGCTCAGCGTGCTGACGGTCGATCACGGCTTACGCGCGAGCTCTCGCGACGAGGCGCTGATGGTGGGGCGGCTTGCCGCCGAGCTTGGCCTCACCCACACGATCCTCGATTGGACGAAGCACGAGCCCCGCTCCGCGAGCCTCCAGGCGCGGGCGCGGGCCGCGCGCTACGATTTGATGGCCGCGCATTGCCACGCGCACGACATTCCGGCGCTCGTCACCGCGCATCATCTCGACGATCAGGCCGAGACCTTCTTGATGCGGCTGAAGCGCGGCAGCGGTCTCGATGGGCTCGCGGCGATCCCCGAGTACGGCGCATGGGCGGGAATCGCCGTGTTGCGCCCGCTGCTCGACGTGCCGAAGGCGCGCCTCATCGCCACGCTCGAACAGGCGGGAGTGAATTTCATCTCCGACCCGAGCAATGCAGACCCGCGCTTCGAGCGCGCCCGGGTGAGGGCAAGCGGCGACGCCCTCTCGCTGCTGGGGCTGACGCCGGAGGCACTGGCGCTGTCGGCGCGGCGCTTGCGGCGTGCGCGCGAGGCGCTCGAAGCGGGAGCACAAAGCTTCCTTGCCGCGAACAGCGAGACCAATGCAGCGGGTTACGCGCTGATCGACACGGAAGCGCTCGCAGCCGCGCCGCAAGAGATCGCGCTCAGGGCTCTCGCGCAGCTGATCGGGGTGGTGGGCGGCGGCGAAACGCCGTTGCAGCTCGCCAAGCTCGAAGCGTTGCTCGCCGGTTTGCGGGCGCATCCCGGCAAGGCGCATACGCTCGGCCGCTGCCGCATCGAGGCGCGCGCGGGCCAGCTCGGCATCTTCCGCGAGATGAGGGGCAAAGGCCTGCCGGTGATGCAGCTTCTGCCTGGGATGAAGGCACTCTGGGACAATCGCTTCAGGGTCGAGCTCGGAGCCGATGCGCCCGAGCCGATCCTGGTCAGGGCGCTCGGCGAATCGGGCTGGCGCGAGCTCAAGGACCGCTCGGCTCTGGCGGCGTCGCTGCCGCGCCTTGCGGGACGGACCTTGCCCGCCTGCTGGCAAGGGGAGATTCTCTTGGGACTTCCGATGCTTGGTCGCGAAATTGGAGCCGAGCCCGCGAGCCAGTTCTGCCGCGCGACCTTCGTCAGCGCGGCGCCGCCGGGTGGAACGGCGGCGGGCTCAAGCCGTTGAGAAAGCATGCACCTCTTTGGGGTAGCTTTACTTGGCAAAGAGCATGCATGTTCCTATGTTACCAAGGCTTAGCTTCACGCTTGTGCCTTAGTTGAGGACGAGGTTGCCAGCCGCATCGGTAGCCGCGACAGGATCGAGCCGTCAGGTCAGTACATGAATTCGAACTTCCGTAACTTCGCCATCTGGGTGTTCATCGGCCTGTTGCTGGTCGCGCTGTTCAACCTGTTCCAGAGCCCGGGCGTGCATGTCCGTGGCAACGAGATCAGCTTTTCGCAGCTCCTCTCGGAGGTCGAGGCTGGCAACGTCCAGGATGTGACCATCGCCGGCAACACCATCACCGGCCATTTCACCGACGGTCGCAATTTCCAGACCTATGCGCCGAACGATCCCAACCTGGTCGACAAGCTGAACCAGAAGGGCGTGAAAATCACCGCCAAGCCGTCCGAGGACGACGTGCCGTCGCTGCTCGGCGTGCTGGTGTCGTGGTTCCCCATGCTGCTGCTGATCGCCGTGTGGATCTTCTTCATGCGCCAGATGCAGTCGGGCGGCGGACGCGCCATGGGCTTCGGCAAGTCCAAGGCGAAGCTGCTCACCGAGCGGCACGGCCGCGTGACCTTCGACGACGTCGCCGGCGTCGACGAGGCCAAGGAAGATTTGCAAGAGATCGTCGAGTTCCTGCGCGACCCGCAGAAATTCCAGAAGCTTGGCGGGCGCATCCCGCGCGGCGCGCTGCTGGTCGGGCCTCCCGGCACCGGCAAGACGCTGCTCGCGCGTGCCATCGCCGGCGAAGCCAACGTTCCGTTCTTCACCATCTCCGGCTCCGACTTCGTCGAGATGTTTGTCGGCGTCGGCGCGTCGCGCGTGCGCGACATGTTCGATCAGGCGAAGAAGAACGCGCCCTGCATCATCTTCATCGACGAGATCGACGCGGTCGGCCGCCATCGCGGCGCCGGCCTCGGCGGCGGCAACGACGAGCGCGAGCAGACGCTGAATCAGCTGCTGGTCGAGATGGACGGCTTCGAGGCGAATGAAGGCATCATCCTGATCGCCGCGACCAACCGTCCGGACGTGCTCGATCCCGCCCTGCTCCGCCCCGGTCGTTTCGACCGGCAGGTGGTGGTGCCGCGGCCCGATATCATCGGCCGCGAGAAGATCCTCAAAGTGCATGTGCGCAAGGTCCCGCTCGGGCCGGACGTCGATCTGCGCGTCATCGCCCGCGGCACGCCCGGCTTCTCGGGCGCCGACCTCGCCAATCTGGTCAACGAGGCGGCGCTGCTCGCCGCGCGGAGATCGAAGCGCCTCGTCATGCAAATCGAGTTCGAGGACGCCAAGGACAAGGTGCTGATGGGCGCCGAGCGCCGCTCCATGGTCATGACCGAGGAGGAAAAGACGCTGACCGCCTATCACGAAGGCGGGCACGCGCTGGTCGCGCTGCATATGCCGGCGTCCGACCCCGTGCACAAGGCGACCATCATCCCGCGCGGCCGCGCACTCGGCATGGTGATGCGGCTGCCCGAGCGCGACATGCTCTCCTACACGCGCGCCAAGCTGAAGGCCGACATCACCGTCGCCATGGGCGGGCGCGTCGCGGAAGAGCTCGTGTTCGGCTACGAGAAGGTGACCTCTGGCGCCGCCTCGGACATCAAGATGGCGACGGTGCTGGCGCGCGCCATGGTCACGCAATACGGCATGTCCGACAAGCTCGGCCCGCTGGCTTACGGCGATAACGAGGAGGAAGTGTTCCTCGGCCACTCCATCGCGCGGCAGCAGAATTTGTCGGACGAGACGCAGACCAGGGTCGACGAGGAGATCCACCGCATCGTCGATGAGTCCTTCGAGCACGCCCGTAAGATCCTGTCGGAGAATCTCGACGATCTGCACACGATCGCGCGCGGGCTGCTCGAATACGAGACGCTGTCCGGCGAGGAGATCAAGGACCTGCTCAAGGGCAAGCCGCCGGTGCGCGATTTCGCCGCCGAGGTTCAGCCGCGGCCAGGACCGGCCTCAGCCGTGCCGACGGCAGGACGCGGCAAGCGGCCGCCGGAGCCCGAGCCCGATACTGGCGGCATGGAGCCCCAGCCGCAGACGTGAGGCTGCTGCCGCTGTGAAGCCAGCGGACACAGGCTGGTCGTCCTAGTCGAGCTGCGCCGCCACATGTTCATCATACAATATTGGGTCGTCGCGGCGCATTCGGGCGACCGGATTTCCACGCTGTTGGCCGGTGTGCAAGTCTCGCCCATCGAGAGCCGGCACGATTTCGTGGTCGGAAAGAGCATGGCGTACCAAAAGCAGAAGCGGCACTGGAAGAATTGGGCCGGGAGTGCCTACAGGTAGATGGCTCGCGAGACCCTCTATCTCAGGCCGATTGGTTTCCTCTATGGCGCGACCGCCGACGCGGCGCGTCGCCGAAGGGGTGGCGCTGCCGCTGGCCGGCGGTCCGATCGCCTTCACCGCTTCCGAGCTGATCGAAGGCGCGCCGGGCAGTGCCCGAAGGCGCATCTTCACCGCTCGCGCGCTGGCGGACTCGCGCGACGCCGATCTCGCCGCCCGGCTCGAGCGCGTCACCGCGCGGCGGCCGCCTTTTGCCGGGATCGCGCTCGACCGGCCGGTGCTGATGGGCATCGTCAATGTCACGCCGGATAGCTTCTCCGACGGCGGCCTCTACGACAGCAAGGAGGAGGCGATCGCCCACGCTGCCGAGCTCGCCGCCGCCGGCGCGGCCATTGTCGACATTGGCGGCGAGTTGACCCGGCCGGGCTCCGACCAGGTCGAGGAGGGGGAGGAGCTGGCCCGCATCGTGCCGGTGATCGAGGGGCTGAAAGGGCTCCACGCCGTGATTTCGATCGATACGCGCAAAGCTTGCGTGGCGCGCGCCGCGGCGGAAGCCGGCGCCAGGATCTTCAACGACGTATCGGCGCTCAGCTTCGATCCCGATAGCCTCAAGACCGCGGCAGCGACCGGGCTTGCTGTCGTCCTCATGCATGCGCAAGGCGAGCCCAAGACCATGCAGGACAACCCGCGCTACGCCGATGTCGTGCTCGAGGTGTTCGATTATCTCGAGGCGCGTATCGCGGCGGCCGTGGCCGCAGGCATCGATCGGTCGTGCATCGCCGCCGACCCGGTCTCGGCTTCGGCAAGACGCTCGCCCATAACCTCGCGCTGCTCGCCAATATTTCCCTGTTCCATGGTTTGGGCGTGCCGCTGCTGATCGGGGCATCGCGCAAGCGCTTCATCCAGGGGGTGTCCGGCGGCACCGAGCCATCCGCGCGGGAACCCGGCTCCCAGGCGGCGGCGATCGTGGCGGCGGCGCAAGGGGCGCAGATCTTGCGGGTGCATGACGTGGCGGGCACCCGCCAGGCGCTTGGAGTTTGGCGGGCTTCAGCCTTCGGCACTGAAAATTAAGGCAAATTCGCCACGGGGTACCCCCTCAGGTGTAATTTTTGCTTACATTTTTTGAACCTGAAGGTGGTACACCAAGAGCATAATCCCGATGAGGCGCCAGTCAGAACATAATAAGCGACCGGCGCGTACGGGGAACACACGGGGGGGGCCTAACAATGCCTCGCAAATATTTCGGTACCGACGGCATCCGTGGCAGCGCGAACATCCATCCCATGACGTCGGAGGTGGCGCTCAAGGTGGGCATGGCCGCCGGCAAGCTGTTCACCAACGGCTCCTATCGCCATCGCGTGGTGATCGGCAAGGATACGCGGCTCTCGGGCTACATGATCGAGTCCGCGCTCGTCTCCGGCTTCACCGCCGTGGGCATGGACGTGTTCCAGCTCGGTCCGATGCCGACGCCAGCCGTCGCCATGCTGACCCGCTCGCTGCGCGCCGATCTCGGCGTGATGATCTCGGCCTCGCACAACCCGTTCGTCGATAACGGCATCAAGCTGTTCGGCCCCGACGGCTACAAGCTCTCCGACGAGAAGGAGGAGGAGATCGAGCAGCTGATGGAGGGCGATTCCTCCGAGCTGTTGGCGACGCCCGAGCTGATCGGACGGGCGACGCGTATCGACAGCGCGCGCGAGCGCTATATCGAGTTCGCCAAGCGCACCTTGCCGAAAAACATTCGCTTCGACGGCATCAGGGTGGTGATCGATTGCGCCAACGGGGCGGGCTACAAGGTGGCGCCGGAGGCGCTGTGGGAGCTTGGCGCCGAGGTCATCAAGATCGGCGTTGAGCCTAACGGCTTGAATATCAACAAGGACTGCGGCTCGACCGCGCCCGAGGATTTGATCCGCAAGGTCAACGAGGTGCGCGCCGATATCGGCATTGCGCTGGACGGCGACGCCGACCGCGTGGTGATCGTCGACGAGAAGGGCCGCATCATCGACGGCGACCAATTGATGGCGGTCATCGCCGAGTCCTGGCAGAAGCGCGGGCGGCTCGCCGGCGGCGGCATCGTCGCCACGGTGATGTCCAATCTCGGGCTCGAGCGCTATCTCGAGAGCCTCGATCTCGGTCTCGCCCGCACGCCGGTCGGCGACCGCTACGTGGTCGAGCATATGCGCCAGCACGGCTACAATGTCGGCGGCGAGCAGTCCGGCCATATCGTGCTGTCGGATTTCTCGACCACGGGCGACGGCCTCGTTACCGCGCTCCAGCTCCTCTCAGTGGTGGCGCAGAGCGGTAAGCCGGTGAGCGAGATCTGCAATCGTTTCGAGCCATTGCCGCAAATCCTGAAGAATGTCCGCTACAAGAATGGCGGGGCGCCGCTCGACAACGTGGCGGTGCGGCGGGCGATCGATACCGGCAAATCCAAGCTCGGCAAGTCGGGGCGGCTCGTCATCCGCCCGTCGGGCACCGAGCCGGTGATCCGCGTCATGGCCGAGGGCGACGACGAGAAACTGGTCAAGACCGTGGTCTCCGATATCGTCCACGCGCTGACCGACGCCGCGGCCTAAACGCGGCGAGCCGACCGCCACAGCGTCCAAATCCAATATCGTCAGGTCGTTGGCCTGCGCCGTGGCATTCGCGTCACGGCCTGTCCCGTGTCGGCACGCCGGTTAGGCATCCATTAACCAAAACCCGACCATAGTTCCCAATGAGACAGCCGCGCGCTTGAAGCGGTCGCTCAGGGTCGCAGTCAAGAGGGGACTAAGATGGGACAGACTCGTTCACTGGTTATCGGGCTCGCGCTGGTCTTGGGTCAGACGGCAATGGCCTATGCCGCCGATCTCGGCCTGCCGCCGCCTCCGCCGCCGGAGCCGTGCGTCGGCTGCAGTGGACCCTGGTATCTGCAAGGGCTTTATTGGCGCCGCCAATCCTGATGTCGGCGACATCTGGGCCGAGGAATACGAGTTCAACGACTTCACCGTGCGACCACAAGGACATCAAGAGCACGCCGCTGTTCGGTGTCGGCTTCGGTTACGACACCGGCCATTATTTCCGCTTCGACATCACCGGGCGAATATCGCGGCAAGGCCCTGTTCATCGCGCAGGACTGCCTATCCCGGCGGCTTCGGCTTCGACGCGGCTGGCGCCAACGAATGGACGGCCGACATCGAGAGCTGGGTCGGCCTGTTCAACACCTATATCGATCTCGGCACCTGGCACTGCGTCACGCCCTATATCGGCGGCGGTGTCGGCTTCGCCTCGATCGACGTCCTTGGCCTGAAGGACGTCAACGTTCCCAATAAGCGGCGTCGCCTTCGCCAAGGACAACACCGAGACCAACTTCGCCTGGGCCGTCTATGGCGGTCTTTCCTATGACGTGACGCCCGGCCTCACCATCGACCTCACCTATCGCTATCTGGATATCGGCGATGCCAGCAGCGGCATCCGCACCACCTATGACGGATGCTGCTCGGCCGGTGGACTCGACATCGAAGACATCACTTCGCAGGACGTCATGCTCGGCGTGCGCTGGAAGCTTGGCAAAACACCAGCGCCGATGCCGGTTGCCTTCAAATAAAAGCCCCTCAACCGCAGACTGCTAGCCCACTTGCCGCCCGTCGCTTCGACGGGCGGCTTTTCTTTCGTGGCCGGCCGCACTTGACCCGTGCTGCGCCAGCACGTACCTGCCTCGCCATGAATGAGCCGCAGAAACCGGCGCTCCGCCCGAACAATCCGCGTTTTTCATCGGGGCCTTGCACCAAGCGCCCCGGCTGGACGGTGGACGTGCTGAAAGGCGCCTTGCTCGGCCGCAATCACCGCCAGCCCGAGACCAAGGCACGCCTCGCGCTCGCCATCGACCGCACGCGCGCGCTGCTCAAGCTGCCGGAGGCTTATCGCCTCGCGATCGTGCCGGCCTCCGATACCGGCGCGGTGGAGATGGCGCTCTGGTCGCTGCTCGGCCCGCGCGGCGTCGACGTGCTGGCCTGGGAGGCGTTCAGCCGCGACTGGGTCACCGACATCACCGAGCAGCTGAAGCTCAAGGACGTGCGCGCGCTGATCGCGCCCTATGGCGAGCTGCCAGACCTCACGCAGGTCGATTTCGACCGCGACGTGGTGTTCGCCTGGAACGGCACCACCTCCGGCGTGCGCGTGCCGAGCGGCGATTTCATCGCGGCCGACCGCAAGGGCCTCACCATCTGCGACGCGACCTCCGCCATCTTCGCGCAAGCGATCGACTGGACCAAGCTCGATGCCGCGACCTTCTCCTGGCAGAAGGTGCTGGGCGGCGAGGCGCAGCACGGCATGCTGATCCTCAGCCCTCGCGCCGTCGAGCGGCTCGAGAGCTACACGCCGGCTTGGCCGCTGCCGAAGCTGTTCCGCATGACGCGCGACGGCAGGCTTACGCCTGAGCTATTCGAAGGCTCGACCATCAACACGCCGTCGATGCTGTGCGTGCAGGATTATCTCGACGCGCTCGATTGGGTCGAAAGCGTCGGCGGCCTCGCCGGCACCATCGCGCGCTCCGATGCGAATGCTTGCGTCATCGCCGAGTGGGTGGCGCGGACGCCATGGGTCGAATTTCTTGCCCGCGTGCCTGAGACGCGCTCGAACACTTCGGTCTGCCTCAAGATCGTCGATCCCGAAATCATGGCGCTGCCGCCACAGCTGCGCGATGCGTTTCCCCAACGCATGGCGGCGCTGCTCGATCGCGAGAATGCCGCCAAGGACATCGCCGCCTATCGTCACGCGCCGCCGGGCTTGCGCATCTGGACCGGCGCGACGGTCGAGCAGAGCGACATCGAGGCGCTGCTGCCCTGGCTCGACTGGGCCTTTGCGGTGGAAAAACAGGCACTCGCCAAAGCGGCTTAACGAAACGCCATCGAGTGCTCGCGTCCGCCCCTCCCAGGCGCTATAAGGGGACACGGCCCCGCCTGGACTCGGGGCCGTTTGTGCGTCTTTTATCCAAGTTTTAGAGGACCTTATCAGTGGCCAATGTCGTGGTCGTCGGCTCCCAATGGGGCGACGAGGGCAAGGGCAAGATCGTCGATTGGCTGTCGGAGCGCGCCGATATCGTGGTGCGCTTCCAGGGCGGCCATAATGCCGGCCATACGCTGGTGGTCGACGGCACCACCTATAAGCTGTCGCTGCTGCCCTCCGGCGTCGTGCGCAAGGGCAAGCTCTCGGTGATCGGCAACGGCGTCGTGGTCGATCCGTGGGCGCTCGCCGACGAGATCGCCAAGATCGAGACGCTCGGCGTGAAGATCAGCCGCGACAATCTCCGCGTCGCCGAGAACGCGACCTTGATCCTGCCGCTGCATCGCGAGCTCGACTCGCTGCGAGAGGCTGAAGCCGGCGACGGCCGGATCGGCACCACCAAGCGCGGCATCGGCCCGGCCTACGAGGACAAGGTCGGCCGCCGCGCCATCAGGGTGATGGACCTCCAGGATTTGCCGTCGCTCAAGCCGAAGATCGAGCGCATCCTTAGCCATCACAATCCGCTTCGCCGCGGCTTGGGCCAGCCCGAGATTTCCGCCGACGAGCTGTGCGCTCAGCTCACCGAGATCGCGCCGAAGATCCTGCCTTATGTCGACACGGTGTGGGCGCTGCTCGACCTGAAGCGCCGGCAGGGGAAGCGCATCCTGTTCGAAGGCGCGCAAGGCGCGCTGCTCGATATCGACCACGGCACCTATCCGTTCGTCACCTCCTCGAACACGGTGGCGGCGCAGGCCGCGACCGGGTCGGGCGTGGGACCGGGGGCGATCGGCTATGTGCTCGGCATCACCAAGGCCTATACCACGCGGGTCGGGGAGGGGCCTTTCCCCACCGAGCTCAAGGACGAGACCGGCAAGCTGCTCGGCGAGCGCGGGGCGGAGTTCGGCACTGTCACGGGGCGGCCGCGCCGCTGCGGCTGGTTCGATGCCTGCCTGGTGCGGCAGACGCGCAAAGTGGCCGGCATCAACGGCATCGCTCTCACCAAGCTCGACGTGCTCGACCAGCTGCCCGAGCTCAAGATCTGCGTGGGCTACCGGCTGGACGGGCTGCCGCTCGACCATTTGCCGGCGGCGCAAGACGCCCAGGCGCGCGTCGTGCCGATCTACGAGACGATGGAAGGCTGGACGCAATCGACGCGCGGCGCGCGCTCATGGGCCGAGTTGCCCGCGCAATGCATCAAATATGTGCGGCGGCTGGAGGAGCTGATCGGCGCGCCGGTCGCGCTGCTCTCGACCAGCCCGAAGCGCGAGGACACCATCCTCGTGCACGATCCTTTCGTGGATTAGCAATTCACTCTTGTCATTGCCCGGCTTGACCGGGCAATCCAGTATCCCTGGGGGTGCCATCAAACGAAGGTCGCTGGTTACTGGATTCCGCTTTCGCGGGAATGACAGCCCAAGAGGTAAGACGTGGAGCGAGATTATCCCTGGAAGACCGCGTGGATCACCGGCGCGTCGGGCGCCATCTGCGGCGAGCTCGCGCGCCGGCTTGCGGCTGCCGGCGTCACCGTCGCCGCCACGGCGCGGCCGAGCGACAGGCTTTATTCCCTCGCCGCTGAAAGCGAGCGCATCGAGACCTTCCCCGCCGACGTGCTGAACCCTGCCGAGCTGAAAACGGTCGTCGGCAGAATCGAAAGCAGGCTCGGCCCGATCGACCTCGCTTTGTTCGGTGCCGGCATGTATGTGCCCTTCAACATCCGCAACATCGACCTCGACGGCTTCCATCGCACCATGGCGCTCAACGTCGACGGCGTGATCAACGGCGTCGCCGCGGTGCTGCCGTCGATGCTCGCCCGGAAGGCGGGTCACATCGCCATCATGGGATCGTTGTTCGGCTATGCGGGCTGGCCGGAGAACGGCAGCTACGGCGCCAGCAAGGCGGCGGTGATCAATCTCGCCGAGAGTTTGAAGCTCGAATTGGAGGGGACCGGCGTCGACGTCACCATCATCAATCCCGGCTTCGTCGATACGCCGCTCAATGCCGCCTACGACCCCAAGAAAAAACTCTACGCGATGAGCAAGGAGCGATGCGCGCGGAAGATCCTCGAAAAGCTTGGAGGAAGACCCTACGAGATCGCCTTTCCCGCCGCAGGTCGCGGGCTTCTTGAAGACGGTGCGGTCTCTGCCGCGGGCGGTGTCCTTGCCGCTGGTCCGCTGGTTCACCAAGACGATGCAGTCGTAGAGGCGTGCGATGAAGTCGATCCTGCAGATGCTTGCCGGCTACAATCAATGGGCCAACCGGCGGCTCTACGCTGCCGCAGCCGAGCTGGAGGATGCGGACTATCGCGCGGACCATGGCGCGTTCTTCGGCTCCGTGCACGGCACGCTCAACCATCTTCTCGCCGGCGACCGCATTTGGATGCGCCGGCTGACCGGCGATGGACCGGTGCCGATGCGGCTCGACGAGATTATTCACGACGGTCTCGCGGAGCTGCGGGCGGCGCGAGAGGCCGAGGATGGCCGGATTGTCGGCTATGTGGCGTCGCTGACCGACGCCGATCTTGCCGGCACCGTGCGCTACACCACGATCAGCAGTCCTGCCGATATCGAGCAGGAGCGGTTGCCGGTGATCGTCAATTTCTTCAACCACCAGACGCATCACCGCGGGCAGGCGCATTGCCTGCTGACGAGGATCGCAAACCGGGCGCCGTCGCTCGACCTGCTGATGTTCCAGCGCGAGAGCGGCATCAGCATGGTCAATGGGCCGGTCGGCATCCCGCCGGGACAGCAACAGCGCGGCCTTGCGCCAATAGCTCGAGACTAGGAAGGCTCGGCTAGCTCAGCAGCTCGCGGAAATAATTGTCCAGCAAGCGGTTCTTGGGATCGGCCGCCTTGCGGCGCGCGGCGAATTGCTGGAGGCGCACGCCGAAGGCCTTGCGCACCTGATCGCGGGTCAGGAACGGCGTCTGGTTGAACAGCGGCACGCCGCGCCGCGCGCTACAGAACTCATTGTAATAATGCAGGAATTGCTCCCATTCGGGGCCGCCGGTCGAGGCCGGGTCGATGCTCAAAGTGGCGCCCTCCCAGCTATAAGACAGTAGCGCCTCGACATCGCGTGAGATGGCATAGCCGACGCTCGGCAGGTCGCAGCGATAGCCGGTCTTGGCCTCATAGGCGATCAGGAAGTCGCAATATTCCTCGAGCGTGTCGAAGAAGCCCGCCTCGCGGAACGCCCACATGCTGAACAGATATTTGTTGGCGCCAGGCTCGCGCGGATAGCTGATGATCTGCGCGTGCGGCCAGGTGCGGTCGCTGCGCACGAACAGCACGAGCGCCTGGCGCAACAGGAAGAAATGCAGCTTGTCGGCGAGCGCCCGCAACGTGTGGTTATGCGTGTTGCGCTGGATCCATTGCGTGACGGCCGGTCCGTATTTGCGCCAGAAGCGGTTGCGATACACCCAGCGATAGCGCGAGGTGGGCTCGACCCCCGGGTTTTCCTTGCGCAGCTCGACCAGCACCCGCTTCACATACGGGAAGATGTAATACATCACGGCATAGCCGCGCGCCTTGTAGATCGGGAAGTATTTGCGGAAATTGTCGAGGCTCAGCGAATAATGCCGCACGGCGAGCGCCACGGTCGGCTTCACCTTGATGGTCACCTCGTAGACGATGCCGAACAGCCCGTAGCTCGAGCGGATCAGCTGCATCTCCTCCGGATTGTCGCGCTCGGTGATCTCGCGCAGCTTGCCGTCGGGCGTGACCAGCCTGACGCTCGTCACATAGGAGCTGACCTGGCCGAAGCCGCCGGGGAAGGACGAGTCCTTGGTGGCGGCGGTCGCCATCGCGCCGAGCGTGACGTTGCCGATCTCGGTGGTGATGTAAGGCTGGAGGCCGCGCTCCTTCAGGGCATTGGCGAGCACGATATGGGTGACGCCGGCCTCGACCGTCACCGTGTCGTCGGTGAAATGCAGGATGCGGTTCATGGCCTTCATGTCGACCATGGTGCCGCCTTCGTCGTCGCCGTTCATGCGCGCGGTGGAATGCATCGAGCCGGCCGGTCGCACCGGCGTAGGAAAGCGCACCGTGTCGACCATGATCTCGACCAGGTCCTCGATGCTCTCCGGCGTCACGAGCACCTTTGGATGGTAGGTCCAGGTGCCGTCCCAGGTCTTGATCGTGACGTCTTGCTTGACTTGCATCAACTCCCCCCGCTCCCGGGCGTCAGACCATAAAGCAAACCACCGCCGAATCCAGGCTTCAAGCGGCGGTGCTATCCCATAGAGAGGTGCCGCGCGGGGTCAAGGATTTGACACAGATCAAAGAGAGTAAGGAAGCGTCCCTGTGGGGTTGAACCCTCATGCCGGGGATGCTTAGGTCTCCCCGCGACGGGCGGTGGCCGCTCCTCGGGCGGCAAGCGACTAAGAGGTAAATGAGACGGTGAAGCGGTTCTGTATCATCGGCGCGGGCGCCTGCGGCCTAGCGGTGGCCAAGAGTTTTGCCGAGAACGGCATTGCCTTCGATTGCTTCGAGGCGCTGGCGGATGTCGGCGGCATCTGGAACCCCGAGAGCCCGCATGTCGTCTATGGCTCGACCTATCTCAATTCCTCGAAGAAGCTGTCGCGCTACCCGGATTTCCATTTCCCCGAGGAGTGGGCGCCTTACGCCAGCCGGGCGCAGGCGCAGGAATATTTGCGCGCCTATGCCAAGGAGTTCGGCCTCTATCCGTTGATCAGCTTCAACAAGCGCGTCACCCGCGCCGAGCACACGCCGCAAGGCTGGCGCGTGCAGATCGAAGGCGAGAGCGCGCCGCGGCTCTATGCCGGGCTGGTCATCGCCAATGGACATCACTGGGAGCCGACCGTCCCGACCTATCCCGGCCATTTCGACGGCGAGATGCTGCATTCGCATGACGTCAAGTCGAAGGAGCAGCTCAAAGGCAAGCGCGTGCTGGTGGTGGGCGCCGGCAATTCAGCGGTCGACATCTTGTCGGATGCCGCGATCGAGAATGGGCGTGTCGTGCATTCGATGCGCCGCACCTATTATTTCTTCCCCAAGACGGTGTTCGGCAAGCCGACCGACGTGTTCATCGACTACACCAGCCGCATCCCGCTGCCGCGCAAATTGATGCGGCTGCTCTATCGCTGGGGCATGCGCATCGTGGTCGGCCCGCATCGCCGCTTCGGCCTGGAGCGGCCGGACCACGATCTGTTCGAAGCGCACCCCACCGCCTGCAACACCTATATCGATCACCTGATCCATGGGCGCACGATCGTCAAGCCCGGCATCGAGCGGCTCGACGGCAAGCGCGTGATCTTCACCGACGGCAGCGAGGAAGAGATCGATTTTCTGGTCTGGGCCACGGGCTTCAGGCCGAGCTTCCCGTTCATCGATAATTCTTACATTCTCGACGAGCAGGGCAAGTCGAAGCTGTTCATCCATACCTTCAGCCGCGAGCTGGACGATCTGTTCGTGGTCGGCTTGTTCGAGCCGGCCGAAGGCGGCGTGTGGCAGATCGCCGATTATCAGGGGCGGCTGATCGCGGCCTTCATCAAGGCGCAGGAGTCCGATCCGAAACGCGCCGCATGGTTCAGGGCGCTGAAAGCGCGCGCCAATCCCGATATCGGCCACGGCATCAAGTGGAAGGACACGCCCTGGCACCGGTTCGAGATCCAGCACTATCGCTTCCGCCGATATATGAAGCGGCTGTTGCGGAAATTCGGCTTGCCCTCCGGCGAGAAGGTCGAGCCGCACCTCATGCCGTTCGAAGGCGCCGCCACGGGCACCGACGCCAAGCTCAAGCTCGCGTCTTAACCTCTATTTGTCGCCGAGCGTAGCCTGCACCTCTTTGAGAAGGCCGGGGTCTACGGAAATATCGCCGGTGAAGGGCCGGCTATAGGCGGCGATCAGCAGGACCGAGACGGCGACGCCGGTGGCAAACAGCCCAAGCGCAACGCCGCACAGGCGCGGACTGGCGTTATGCACGAGGCCGATGGCGATCAGCGTGCACAGCGCCTGAAGCAACAGACCCGCCCATTTCAGCGAGCTCACCCGCGAATGGCTGATGACGATCGCCTGGCGATGCGATTCGAGCGCCGTCTCCAGCGACTTGACGATCTCTTGCTGCGCCGTCCGTTGGCCTTCGGTCGTCACGGGCAGGGCCAGGACGGCCTTCAGGGCCTCGATCAGCGCGGTGGGCGCCGAAGCGAGCGTGGCGCGCTGCTGCGCCATGGCCGGCCAGTCGTCCTGCAACGTCGTATCGATATGCCGGTCGATGTGGGCGCTGAGATTTTGGGTTTGCTCGGCGGGCAAGCCCTCAGCCAGGAGCAGGGCCGCGCGAAGCGCGCTTGCCTCGGTCGCCACGGCCAGCTTGGCCCGGTCGAAATCGTTCCAGACTTGGGCGGCGATGAAGCCCACCAGCAGCGCGAAGATGATGCCGAGGGTCGGCAGCATGCTCGACGAAAGCTCCCCGGGCATGCGGTCTTTGAATGCCGGCCGCGTCACGAGCACATAGATGCCGGCGGCGAGCAGATAGCTGCCGCCGAAGATGATGAGAGCCAGCCAGACAAGCGGAAGATTGAGCAGCCAGTCCTCGAGCATGTTGCCGCCGATCACTTGCGCAGGCTTGCAGCGAAAAATTTTAGCGCGGCCGCGCCGACATCCTGGTGGATCGCGGCGCGATCGACGCCCGGCGCATCGATGCAGGCCTCGGGGAACTCGTCGCGGCCCTCGTCGTCGCATTCATTGACGAAGATCTCGTGGTCGACCAAGCCCGGAATGATGACGAGCGTGGCGCCCGGGATATGCTCGGCGGCAAAGGCGGCGTTGTCTTGCGGCGGCGTCTGCGTGTCGCGCGCGCCGACGGTGATGTAGGCCGGAATGCTCATCTGGCCGAGCCCCGCCTCGTCCATGCCGAATGCCTTGATGATGCCGGGCGCCATGGCGAAGGCGGCCTTGATGCGCTTGTCGCGCACGTCGAGCGCAGGCGCGGGATCGAGCGGCAGCGCCTCGCGCAGATGCGCCGGCACCGACTGGTTGTTCTTCCAGCCCTTCTGGAAGGCGAGAAACTTGTCTTCATCGACCTTGGCGCCGCCGATCCAGAGCGAGGTGAAGCCGCCTTGCGAATGGCCGGCGACGCCGATCGTCTCCGCGTCGATCGCCTTGCCCCACGCGGGGTCCTGCAACAGAAAGTCGATGGCAAGCGAGATGTCGCGCGGCCGCTGCCAGATCTTGTTGGAAAGATAAGCGATGGTCTGGTCATAGCTATTGGCGCGATAGTGATAGAGCCCGGCGACGATATAGCCTCGGCCCGCGAGCGTCTCGGCGAACCAGGCATATTGCAGCGGGTTCGAGCCGCGCCCATGCGACAGCATCACCAGAGGATATCGGCCCTCGCGCAGCTCGGCGTCCCTGTGGAGATGCAGATTGGTGAAGAAGGGCAGGCCGGTCGGCGTCACGGAGTTGTCCGCGAGCGCGGCCGGGTAGAACATCGCCAAAGCGATATGCCGGTCGCCGTCGGTGAATTCGACCTGCTTGAAGCCGACGGGATAAGGCGGTTCGCCAGCAGCGTAGCCGGGCGGGGCGGCAAGCAGAACAGCGAGGAGGGTGGCAAAAAGAGAATGGCGCAAGCGCAGCCCCGTCAAGGTTTCAGCCCAAGCTCCGATCATAACATTTTCCGCCGATAGGGCCTGTAGACCGGCTCCCACATCTTGGCGGCGATCAAGGAGGGCAACGCGGCGTCCTCGAAGGGGACGCAAAGTCCTTCGGCCCGCGCCTGTTTCGCCACCGAAGCGGCAATCGTCACGGCGACAGCGCGAAGGTCGGAGACCGGCGGCAGCAGGCTCGCGGCGGGATCGCGCAACGCCGGCGAGATGCCGGCCAGCGCCTTGGCGGCTGCCGCGAACATGCCGTCGGACACGCGTCTCGCCTTCACCGCCAGCACGCCAAGCCCCATGCCGGGAAACACATAGGCGTTGTTGGTCTGGGCGACGCGGCACGATGTGCCGTTCCACACCACCGGCGGGAAGGGGCTGCCGGTGCCGATCACCGCGCGCCCCTCGGTCCAATTCATCAGGTCCTGTGGCGCGGCTTCGGCGCAGGAGGTGGGATTGGAGAGGGGAAAGATGATGGGTCGCTCGACCGAGGCCGCCATGGCGCGAACGATGACCTCGCTGAACATGCCGCCTTGCGCCGACACGCCGATCAGCACGGTGGGCTTGGCGTTCCTCACCACGTCGAGCAGGCCGATGCGGCCCGGCTGCTCGAGCGTCCAGCCGGCGACGGTGCCGGGCTGTTGCACGAACGGCGCCTGGAAATCGAGGATGCCTTTCATGCCCTCGACCAGGAGCCCGTCGCGGTCGACGGCATAGAAGCGGCTGCCTGCCTCTTTCTCGGTGAGCCCGGCATCGAGCATTGCCCGCTTCAGCAGCGCGGCGATGCCACAGCCGGCGGAGCCAGCGCCGACAATGGCGATGCGCTGCTCACGCAGCGGCACGCCGGTCACCTTCACCGCTGCGAGCAGGGTTCCGGCGCAGACCGCGGCAGTGCCCTGGATGTCGTCGTTGAAGGTGGTCAGCCGGTCGCGATAGCGCGTCGAGCAGCCGCCCGGCATTGCCGCGGGCGAAATCCTCCCATTGCAGCAGCACATGCGGCCAGCGGGCGCTCACCGCGGCAACGAAGCTCTCGATGAATGAATCATAGTCCGCGCCGCGCACGCGCTTCTCGCGCCAGCCCACATAAAGCGGGTCGGTCAGCCGCTCCTGATTGTCGGTGCCGACATCGAGCAGGATCGGCAGCGTGGTGGCGGGGTCGATGCCGGCGCAGGCGGTGTAAAGCGCGAGCTTGCCGATCGGGATGCCCATGCCGCCCGCGCCCTGGTCGCCGAGCCCCAGGATGCGCTCGCCGTCGCTCACGACGATGACCTCGACGCGGTCGTAGCGGGGGTGGGCGACGATCTCGTTGATGCGCTCCTTGTGCGCCCAGCTGAGGAACAGTCCGCGCGGGTAATACGAGTAATGACTGAACTCCTGGCAGCCTTCGCCGACGGTCGGCGTATAGACGAGCGGCAAAAGCTCGGCCAGGTTGCTTGTGAGCAGCGCGTAGAACAGCGTCTCGTTGGTGTCCTGCAATCCGCGCAAGAACACATAGCGCTCGAGGTCGGTCTCGAATTTGCGCAAACCTTTGAGCCTGCGCTCGACCTGCTCGTCGAGCGTGCCGACATGCGGCGGCAGCAGGCCATGCAGGTGAAATTCGCTGCGCTCCTCCTCGGTGAAGGCCGACCCCTTGTTGAGCAGGGGGTCGGTGAGAAGGGCGATGCCCTCAAGCTCGATATCCACGATGGCCGTTCCGGTGGGCTTTTTTTTCGGAATCACTGAGTAGAGCGGCCGCGATTCGGCCGCAAGGGGCAGCCCTCGGGGAGGGGTGTCACAAGAGTGTAACAGTGCGGTCCTTTGCTGGTTGCGGCAGGGTCTTTTCGCGGGGAGGCCTCTCTTGCAGTTCGCAACCACGATGCAACCGATTCCGGCCGGCCTTGCGCAAGCGCAAGCGCTGCCAGGCCTCATCTCGGCGTTTCGCTTCGATGCCGATGGCACGGTCCGGGAACTCGCCGGTCGATCAGCCGATTCCCGCCGCCGCGGAAGGGTGGCTGTGGCTGCATTTCAATCTCGCCGACGCGCGCGCCTGCAACTTCCTGAAGTCGGGCACCGAGCTGTCCGCATCCGCGCGAGAGCTGCTGCTTGCGGCCGACGGGCATCAGCAACTGCACGCCGACGGCGCTTGTATCTATGGCGTGTTCGCCGATCTCGTTTATGGGCTTGCCGGCGTCACCGATGAGATCGGCTTCCTGCATTTCGCCATGACCGAGAAACTCTTCGTCAGCGGCCGCCGGCAAAGTCTGAACGCGCTCGAGGCGACCCGCCGGTCGCTGCGCGCCGGTCGCAGAGATCGGCTCGCCCGCGGCGCTGCTCGAGGCCATCGTCGAGCACATGGTCGAAGCGGTGGAGAGCTATGCCGACGGTCTTGCCGAGGATCTCGACAAGGTCGAGGAGCGGGTGCTGATCGCCGTTGCCAGCGACCAGCACCAATCGCTTGCCCGCGTGCGCAAGGTCACCGTGCGGTTACACCGGCAACTGGCGACGCAACGCTCGCTGATCCATCGCTTCGAGCGCGAGGTCGAGGCGTCGGCGCCTGAATCGCTGCAATTCGCCACGGCGAAATTGGCCCAGCGACTCGATTGGCTGGATCATGAGATGATCGCGCTGCGCGACCGGTCGCATCTCTTGCAGGAAGAGGTGTCGCTGAGAACAGCGGACCAGACCAACCGCAATCTCCAGCTGCTCGCCATCGTCACCACGGTGTTCCTGCCGGCGAACCTGGTTGCCGCCATCTTCGGCATGAACGTCGCCGGCCTGCCGCTGACGCGCAGTCCGTCCGGATTCGCCTGGGCCATCGTGTTGCTCGTCGGCGTCTCGGCGCTCGTGTTCTGGCTGCTGAAGCGATCGGGAATTCTCGGGCGCTAGCGCCGCTTATGGCTTCTGCACGGCGCGGCGGAGCTGGCGGGCGACAAGGTCCGGCGCCAGCGCATTCAACACAATGAGCGCGCGAAGAATGGCGGGCTTGAACACGCGCCGTTGCCGCCGCTCCACGCCCTGCACGATTGCCTGCGCGGCTTGCTCGGGCGTCAGGACCGGCGCGAGGATCGGATTCGACTTCGGCATATGCTGGCGGCTGCCCGGATTGTGCTGCCAATAGGGGGTCTCGACCTCGCCGAGCACGACGAGCGTGACGTCGATCCCGGTTCGCCGGAGATCGGCGCGCAGCGACTCGGTGAAGCCGAGCATCGCATGCCGCGCGGCAGTATAGGCAGCGGCATTGGGCCAGACCACATAGGAGGCCGGCGAGGTGATGCAGGCGATTGCGCCGCTGCCGCGCGCGATCATCTCGGGCAGGAAGGCGCGGGTGAGGTTGAAGGCGGCGAGATAGGGCACCTCGATCATCGCCAGCGCCTCCTCGGCGCTGGTCTCGAGCAAGGGGAGCCAGCGCCCCGCGCCGGCATTGTTGATGAGGATGTCGGGTGTCCCGCGCTCACGCTTGATTCGTGCGCTCGTCTCGGCGATGGCGTTCGCGTCGGCCAGGTCGACAGTGTAGGCGCTGGCCGCGCCGCCCTCGCGCTTGATGGCGGCCGCCACTTCGTCGAGCCGTTGTTGATTGCGGGCGAGCAACAGAATTTGCGCCCCGCTTGCGCCATAAAGCTTGGCGGTGGCCGCGCCGATCCCGCTCGATGCGCCGGTTACGAGGACGAGCTTAGACGCCATGGGAGCCTTCTCTCAGCGGTCTCGCGGGAACGGCCAAGTACTTGAGACTTGGCGTCTTTTGAGCGTTCCAAAATGGCGCAGGACTGTGGCACAAAGGCTACAGCGCGCCAGGAACCCTTGTCCTGCGGCCGCAAAGATACTGGCAAGCGCAAGCGGGCGCGATAATCTTAGCGCCTCTAAGTTGTTGAGGGAGGCGTTCCGATGAGGTCCTTTAAGCGCGTCTTTGGGTTGGCACTGATCGCGGCGGGCTTGTGCTTGGCTCAGAACGCGCCGGCCAAGGCTGGGTGTCTTGGCTTCTCAGGCACCGCCGACGGGTTCGACAAAGTGACGGCCGTCACGCGCGCGCAGGCCGCCGTGGCCGATGCCATCAATCAATACAAGGCGTCGAAGCGCCTAGGGTCCGTGACCGTCACAGCCATGCGCGCTAAGCCGCAGCCTTATTGGCGCGATAGCGTCGCCGACAATCTCTTCTTCAAGCCGGATATCGTGAAATCGAATTCCTACACCGTGTGCTGGTCGGGCGTGGTCTCGCCCTATGTCTGCACCTCGGGCGCCAAAGTCTGCTGGTAATTCGGTAGGTCCTGCATCGTGCCCCGGGGCGAGCCCCCCGGGGCCGATCCCATTGCTCGATCCATTCTTGACGCTTGGCGGTTTAATGCGCCGGCACCAGCGCGACCTTCTCCGGCTTCTTCATGAGGAAGACCAGCGGGATGATGGCGAGCGTCACGATCCCGATGAACCAGAACAGATCGTTGAAGGCGAGCATCTGCGCCTGGCGCGCGATCTCATGGGCGACCAGCGGGCCCGACTCCGGCGAATAGGGGTTGAGCCCGTGTTGCGAGAGATAGGGCGCGAGATCGCGATTATACGGCGTGATATGCGCCGTGAGCTCGGCGAAATGAATCTGCGTCTGCCGCACGAACAGCCAGCTCACCACCGCGATGCCGGCGGAGCCGCCGATGCCGCGCATCAGCGCGTAAACGCCCGATGCCTCGTCGAGCTGGCCTTTCGGGATGCTGGCGAAAGCCACGGCGGTGAGCGGCACGAAGAATAGGCCGCTGCCGATGCCCGACCAGATGCCCGGCGTGGCGATGCCCCAATAGTCCACGTAGAGGGTGAAATGCGCCATCAGCATGGTGCCGAGCGCGGTCATCACCAGGCCGGCGCCGACGAGATAGCGCGCGTCGAACATCTTGATGAGAATGCTGCCGGTGATGGCGAGCGTGATGGCGCTGACGATGGCGCGCGGGATGAACAGCGTGCCGGCCATCGCCGGCGAATAGCCGAGCAGCCTCTGGCTGAACAGCGGCATCAGCGCCATCCAGCCGAACAGGCTGATGCCGTAGGCGGTGATGGCGAGCGTGCCGGCGACGAAATTGCGGTCCCTCAACAGCGACAAATCGATGATGTTGTCGGACTTGTTCCAGCCTCGCAAGAAGAAGGCGATGGTGGTGAACACGGCGATGATGGCGCCGACGACGATCAGGCGTGAGTTGAACCAGTCGCGCATCTGGCCCTGGTCGAGCACGAATTGCAGCGCGCCGACGGCGAGCACCAGAAGGCCCATGCCGATCCAGTCGGTCTTGATGTCCTTGATCGCCCGCGCCGGCAGATAGCCGATCGCCATCAGCAGCGCGAACAGGCCGATCGGCACGTTGATGTAGAACACCGTGCGCCAGGAATAGGCGTCGGTCAGATAGCCGCCGAGCGCGGGCCCGATCACCGGCGCCACCATGATGCCCATGCCGAATATGGCAAGCGCCTGGCCGGCGCGGTTGCGCGGGAACACGTCGAGCAGGATCGCCTGGCTCAACGGCACGAGCGGGGCGCCGAACACGCCCTGCGCCAGGCGGAACACCACCATGCTTTCGAGGTTCCACGCCATGCCGCATAGCGCCGAAGAGACGATGAAGCCGATGATGGCGGTGAGCAGGAGCCGCCTGCGGCCGAGCCAATTGGAGAGGTAGCCGGTGAGCGGCATCACCACCGCGGCGGCGACGATATAAGAGGTGAGCACCCAGGTGATCTGGTCGGGCGTGGCGCCGAACGCGCCGAGCATATGCGGGATCGCCACGTTGACGATCGTCATGTCGAGCACTTCGAGCACCGCGGTCAGCACCACGGCGATGACGAGGGGGATCGGCGGCCGTTCGGGATGAGGCTCGGCGGCTGCCGCGGTGCGCGGCGGCTCGGCGGGAGGTTGCCCTCCCTTGCGGCCCTTGCCGCCGCCGCGCTTCGGCCGGCTCATTTTGCGCCTTCTGCCGGCGCCGTGGTGTCGATGGAGACGTCGGCGCTGGCGCCAACGCGCAGCGGCTTGTCTGGGTCGGGCGTGCCGGTGATCCTGATCCTTACGGGGAATCGCTGGGTGACCTTGACCCAATTGCCGGTGGCGTTCTCGGGCGGCAGCACGGAGAAGCTCGCGCCGGAACCCGCGCTGATCGCTTCCACCACGCCGTCAAGCTTGGTGCCGGAATACATGTCGAGGCGGATGGTGGCGGGCTGGCCCGGCTTGATGCGGGCGAGATCGGTTTCCTTGAAATTGGCGTCGACCCACCAATGGCCGTCCTCGATCAGGGCGAAGGCCGGGGTGCCGGCCTGGACGATGGAGCCGGGGCGCAGATTGCTGTTGGTGACCCAGCCGCTGCCAGGGGCGGTGACATGGGTGCGCACCCGCTCATGCGTCGCCTTGTCGAGCTGGGCGGACGCCGCGCGGAGCTGCACGGTCGGCGTGGTCACGGTCAGCTTGGCGTCTTGCGCCTTGGTGAACTCGGCCTTGGCATCCGCGTAAGCCTGCATGGCGTCGTGCCAGGCCTTCAGCGCATCGGTGGTCGCTTGCGATGGCGGCTCGCCGTCCTTCTGCGCATCCTTGGCGTCGCGATATTTGCCGAGCGCGTCCTCGAGCGCCACGCGCTTCTCCTCGAGCTTGTCGGCGGCGGCCTTGAGATCGTCGGCCGCGGTGCCGGCGGCGGAGGCCGCCGCATCGAACTGCGCGCGCGCATTGCGCAGCGCCGCGTCGTAGAGCGTGGGATCGATGTCGAACAGAGGATCGCCGGCGGCGACCTTGTCGTCGTCGACCACATAGATGCGCAGGATCGGGCCGGAGACCTGCGAGGCCACGCGCACGATGTTGGCGCCGGTATAGGCGTTGTCGGTCGAGGGGTAGATCTCGGCATGCCGCCAATAAAGCAGCACGCCCCCGACAGTCGCCGCCAGAAGAACGAACAGCGCGATCCAGCGATAGAGTGCGCCTTTGCTTTTCGCGCGTGTGGGCGTTCCGATCGAAGCGTCCTGATTCACGTTCTCTATACCTCGGGTTGCGGCTGGGAGGCCGGCCTCATCAGGCTCTACGGCCCGCAATTCAAGGTGAAGCACGGCAGAATGATGACGAGGCTTAAACTGGATGCGGCGTTTCGGGCAAGAATTCCGTTGCGATTGAGGGATTAAGCCAAATTGCCACGGGCTTTTTGCAGTCTCCGTAAGTCCCGTGTCCGGCTTGCGTTCCGGCTTGTTCGGCTTAACATGCGCCCAGTTCGAGGGCGCCGGGGAGCCTGGCAAAATATCGAATAGGCGCCTTCGTTTCGTGAACAGTCGATCCTTCGCGATGCGGCGTTGGGACTTGCGTCTCGGCTTCGGCGCGCGCCTTGACGGCAAGGCGCCGCGCAAGCTTGGCAGCGTTGACGCTTGCAGTGGGAGGGGACAATGGACAGATCGAAATATATCGCCCGGCTGATGGGACCGGTGATGCTGATCATCGGCATCGGCATGATCGGCGGCATGCTCACCCAGGGTGACGACTATTCCAGCCTGTTGAAGGAATTCATCGGCTCCCGCGCGCTGATCTTCATCACCGGCGTGCTCGCGCTGGTGGCGGGGCTGGCGGTGGTCAACGCGCATAATCTCTGGGTGCGCGATTGGCGGGTGCTGGTCACCATCCTCGGCTGGCTGTTGATCGTGCGCGGCATTTCCAACCTCGTGTTCCCCGGGACGGTGCAGACGCTGGGCGACCGCATGATCGCGAGCCATGGCGGCGTGCTGGCCGGCGCCGCGGCCACCATCGCACTTGGTGCCATCCTGTCGATCATGGGCTACGAGCATCTGTGGAACGAGACGCCGCACCGGCAGAGCGCGGCACGCGCCGCGTCAGCGACCAAGCGGCCGTCACGGAAACGCGCGTAAGGCTTGCGCGCTGTTTGACATGGCCCAGGCGAGGTCTAGACTGAAGCCGTTCCGAGGGGAGCCCCAGGGAAGGGGCTGAGAGTCCGCTGCCTTTATATGAGGCGTGCGCGGAGACCCTTCGAACCTGATCCGGGTCATGCCGGCGAAGGGACGGGAACTTGCTCGTATCCGCTTCTCCGGTGTCGCCCTTTGCCCTCGCGCAAAGGAGCCTACGCCATGAACAAGCCGCTCAGCCCAAAAGACGTGACCGAGCCCAAGGTGACGACCGGGCCGCTGCCGGGAAGCCGCAAGGTCTATTCCGCGCCGCAAGGCCATGCCGATCTCAGCGTGCCGTTGCGCGAGATCGCGCTCAGCGGCGAAGAGCCGTTTCGCCTTTACGACACTTCAGGACCTTACACGGACCCCGCCATTACCAATGACGTGCAGCGCGGGCTCGCCCGGTTACGCGCGCCCTGGATCGAAGCGCGAAGCGGCGGTCCCGTCACGCAGCTCGAATTGGCGCGGGCCGGGATCGTCACCAAGGAAATGGTGTTCATCGCCCATCGCGAGAATATCGGCCGGCAATGCGCGGCCGAGCAGGCTGAAGCGCGCCTCGCAGACGGGGAGAGCTTCGGCGCGGCGCTGCCTCCCTTCGTCACGCCGGAATTCGTGCGCAGCGAAGTCGCGCGCGGCCGCGCCATCATCCCCGCCAATATCAATCACCCGGAATCCGAGCCGATGATCATCGGCCGGAACTTCCTCACCAAGATCAACGCCAATATCGGCAACTCCGCCGTGACCTCTTCGGTCGAGGAGGAGGTGGAGAAGATGGTGTGGGCGATCCGCTGGGGCGCCGACACGGTGATGGACCTCTCCACCGGGCAGCAACATCCACGTGACGCGCGAATGGATCATCCGCAATGCGCCGGTGCCGATCGGCACGGTGCCGATCTATCAGGCGCTGGAGAAGGTGCACGGCGATCCCGTCAAGCTCGACTGGGAGTGCTACAAGGACACGCTGATCGAGCAGGCCGAGCAGGGCGTCGACTATTTCACCATCCATGCCGGGGTGCAGGCTCGGCTACATCCATCTCACCGCCGACCGCGTCACCGGCATCGTCAGCCGCGGCGGCTCGATCCTGGCGAAATGGTGCCTGTCGCATCACAAAGAGAGCTTCCTCTATGAGCGCTTCGGCGAGATCTGCGAGATCATGCGGCGCATACGACGTGTCCTTCTCGCTCGGCGACGGGCTTCGTCCAGGTTCTATTGCGGATGCCAACGATCGGGCGCAATTCGCCGAGCTCGAGACTCTGGGCGAGCTGACGAAGATCGCTCACGAGCATGGCTGCCAGGTGATGATCGAAGGGCCGGGCCATGTGCCGATGCACAAGATCAAGGTCAATGTCGAGAAGCAGATCGGCGCTGTGCGGCGAGGCGCCGTTCTACACGCTGGGCCCGCTCGTCACCGACATCGCGCCGGCCTACGACCACATCACATCAGCGATCGGCGCGGCGATGATCGGCTGGTTCGGCACCGCCATGCTTTGCTACGTCACGCCGAAAGAGCATCTCGGGCTCCCCAACCGCGACGACGTGAAGGCGGGCGTGATCGCCTACAAGATCGCGGCGCACGCCGCCGACCTCGCCAAGGGCCACCCGGCCGCGGTCGCGCGCGACGATGCGCTGTCGCGCGCGCGGTTCGGCTTCCGCTGGGAGGACCAGTTCAACCTCTCGCTCGATCCGGAGACGGCGCGCTCCTACCACGACGAGACGATGCCGAAGGAGGCGCACAAGCTCGCGCATTTCTGCTCGATGTGCGGGCCGAAATTCTGCTCGATGGAAATCACGCAGCAGGTGCGCGAGCATGCGGCCAAGCTCGCCGAGAAGGAGACGCTCTCGAGCAGCGAAGCGGTAGAGCAGGCAAGGAAACAGGGCATGGCGGAGATGAGCGAGAAATTCCGCGAGCTGGGCGGCGAGGTCTATGTGGAGGAGGAGTGAGCAGGTCAGCTTTGACCCAACGCGGACATCCTTAATAGCAACTCAAGAGTTATCTCCATAGGGGGAAGCGAGCGGCCTGTCGGCCGCCCGCCCACAGGTTCCTGATAGTGGATGCTCTTCAATCCGAACTCGATCCACCCTTTGTTGCTTTGCTCAGGGCGGTAATCATAGAGCTCGATCGTGATTTTCTCGACGTGCGAGCCGGCCGCCGAGGTATCGAAGCACGCTGATCTTCCAGGATTCCAGCCGGCGCGTGGATCGGCGACCGGCATCGAATGCGCGGCGATGCGCGGAATCGGCGGCTGCTTGATCGTCATCGTCCGAGGCGCTCTTGATCTGACGCCGAGATACAAATCTGGTCGCAGTGCAGCTCGGTCCCACCGCCGGCTGATGTTGAGAACGGAACTCCAAACCCGGCTGCCCGATGATAGCGGAGCGTCAGCCCGCGTATAGAGCCGCGGCGGTTGCCGTCCGGTGCCTCGCCAGTCTGCATTCGCGCTTGCGCGAGAGCGCCCGCCGGTCCGGAACGATAGATCGCGCCAGTTTGCGGTCGTCGGCGCGCCATTCCCGTCGCTCGGGTCAAGCCCGACAGCAGGCTGACCGTAGCGGCGGGCAACGATGGTCGTTGCCCACGCGAGCCAGTGCTGGATGGGCACGGCGCGACGCCCCTTCCCACCCGTACGCTGTTTGACAGTCCGGACCGCGCGCCGCGGCGATGGTGGCATGTGCGCCAGCAGCTCTCCGTTCGTCATGCCGACTTGATCCGCGGCATCCACGCCGTTCGCCTCAGTCGCAGTTGGGGTGCCTTGGCAATGGACCCGGGGAAGGCGACGCCGCGCAACTCGGGCGTGACAGCAGGTCCATCCCGACATGCGCTCTCAGCCGCCGAGGAACCGCGGGTAGCTCGGCGCGCGTCGCCTTTGCCAGCACTTCGTCGGATCGACGGCTAGGCTCAACCCGCACAAGGCTACGGCGGTGCGCCCCCGGTAATGACTTGTTGCCGCAGGTGCCGGGCTGACGGAAATTTCACCGGTAAAGGGCCGACTTGTGTACGAGCGGCGTGGCAACAAGAGCGAGCAGGAAGCAGTGGCCCAGTCGCGAAACGGCGTCATCGCCATGGCGGCGGCCCGCGAGCCGGTTCGTCGCTGTGAACGCAGTGGCGATAGCGACCAGCGTGCAAAGTCCCTGAAGCAGAATCGCCGCACCGCATGTTGACCGTGCCAGACAGCGAGTGGCTGACAACGTGCGCTCGTCGCCTCGCCTCCAGCGCCGTAGGCAGCGCCGTCAGGATCTCGGACTGCTGCGGTATCGCTGGCTGTCATCGGCAGGCGTTAGCGTCATCGTGTAAGCGAATGTCTCGGAGTCAGGATGCGTTTGCTGCGCAACGGTCGAGAGGGCCGCTGCTGGCGCTCATCGCTCGGCCATGCGTTCACGGCCTGCTTTCAGTACGATCCGCGAGCGGATCAATCAGGCCTCGCCGTAGCCGATAGCGCGTCTTCTGTTCGCCGGTGTCGCGTGCGAATTTTCGCAAGGAGAACGCACGGGTTCCGTCCTGATCGAAGGTCGCGATCCGGGCTTTAGCCCGCACAAAGTTCGGACTCGACTGGTCAGTCGTGGCCTTGACGAAGTCTAAGTATTGCTTGCTTCGCGGCACCGTCATTCCAGGATGGCAGTGGGTCGCCATTCGTGGGCGGTTGAGCGAGGGTGTAAACGGAAAGTAGGCAGAGGCCTATGAACGCGAGAGACGACAACAACACGCGCCTGCCGATTTTGCGGCGGCAAAAGTCGTTCCCATCATGAGCACCCAAAAGACAAGGATACAGGTGAAGCTCAGATGCGCGGCTGCATTCCGCTATCACGAGAATTTTTATCACAGTTGCGACTGTCTTTGAATGACGACTTGCGGCGCCCAGTGCCATTTCGTACCCAACGAGAGACCCCATGTCCGCTATTGGCACGTAACGAACTTCAGCCCGCTGCTTATCCCCGCCCTCCGAACCTGCATTATCATCGCCTCACCTCGTCCTTTGAGGGGCGCGCTCTTGAGGCGTCTTGATCGCGGGACGGGGTGCGGCGCCCGCGGGTCTTGTCGCAACAAGACACTCGGGCGGCATCGGAGCTCCTCCCGGGACCACTACGAGTCCCTGCCAGGAGCTGGCTGATCGCCCGGCCATAGCCGGTACGGAAAGCGAGGCCCGGTGCCGGAATGAGAACGCCGCAAATAGCATGCGCTCGCTTAGCGCAGGCGCTGGCGGGTTTTGTTGACTGCGTGTACCGCATTCGCTACTTGAGCGCTTGTTGGCGCGCCGAGAGGCGCCCGCCGCAGCCGGCAACGGATGCGGACACCACAGGTTTGCGCTTTTCGGCGCGCCATCCCCCTCATCCTGAGTAGGGCCGAGGCCCGGCTCGAAGGATTGGGAGCTCGCTGTTTGACAGAGCTCGCGCGATCTTCGCGGCGAGACGATGAAACATGCCGCGGTGCGAACGCTGCGCTTGAGCGCGCGTACAGCCGACATCATGGGGCAGCCGAGCGTCTTCTCGAACGCCTGCGAGCTGCAGACCGCCCGACCGCCCCGGCCGGTCATTTCAGCGTGATGGCAAGTCCGCTGAGGTCGACATTCGCCATCAGTCCGACCTGCTTGCCTGAAAGCTCGAGCACCGCGCCCTTCTGATTGGTGAGGACGATCGCGCGGGCGCCGCCGCCGACGGCAAGGCCCGCGCCCGCCGCGGCATAGACGCCGGCGACATCGGAGGCGCGCTTGATGTTCTTCACGCTGCCGCGCAGCACCGTCTTCGATCCGCCGAATACGAGGCCGTAGTCGATACCGCCGACCGAGAGCGGATAGGTCTTGCCGCCGAATTTCAGCGTGCCGTGGCCGGCAGAGCCGCCGATGATCCAGCCGCCCTTGAAGATCGTCAGCACGACGCTGCCGCTGTCGGCATGCGCAGCTTGAACGCCAACGCTGAACAGGACGATCAGCGCGGCGAAAGCGCTGCGGAAAATCCTCTGGATTGGCATGACTGTTTCCTCCCTCGATTGACGTGTCAGAGCCTACCGCTTGGCCTGCCCTTCGGTAGATGAGCAAGAGGGCGGAGTTGCGGCCGCGGCTCGCTTCCTGCTCCGCAGCAAACTCCGTCATGCCGGCGCAAGCCGGTATCCAGGGGCCGCTTGCATTGCGAGAGGAGGCGAGCATCAGGCAAAGCTGCATTTCCCGCAAGGGGCGCCAGGAACCATTGGCGGGGCCTGCCGGTTGTGCGAGGCTTGAACCAACGATTGCGAGGAGAGCGAAATGGCGAAGGTCGTCTACAGAATCGTCAAGCACGAGGATGGCTGGGCCTACAAAGCCCGCGGCACGTTCTCGGAAACCTTCCCGAGCCATGACGCGGCTCTCGCCGCGGCACGGATCGCGGCCGGCGAGCAGAAAGTGCCGGGCGAGACGGTCGGCATCCAATACGAGACGGCCGACGGCGTCTGGCATGAGGAGGTCGATGCCGGAACGGACCGGCCCGAGACCAGGGTCGAGGACGACGACTAAATGCAATTGCTGCGGCTCATCGTCGTTATCGCCGCAATCGTCACGCTCACGGCGCCGCGCCCCGCGCTCGCCTGCGCCTGCTGCTCCAATGAAGGCCAGCGCAACGTGAATGTCGAGGCGCTCGATCAGAGCAAGCGCGCTCTGCTCGAGGAGTTGCGGTTCGCCGATGCCGCCAAGCTCTATCTCGGCGAGGCCGATCCCGACAGCGTCGAGGGGATCGCCGATCCATCGTCTTCTTATGCGCTCAAGGTCGCGTGGGAGGGAAACGCGATTCTGTTCACGCTCAAGGATGAGCAGGGCCACGCGGGGACGCTCGCACTGGAGCTGCCCGGCAAGATCTCGATCTTCGAGGTCGATCCGCGCGACGCGCCGGATCAGGGCACCGGGCCGTCGCTCTATAAAGAATGGAAGCTCACGGGGAAGGTCACCGGCTCAGGCGCGTTCGCTGCGGGCGCCGCCGCCGGTCAATTGCTGACGCTGATCGTGCAGGGCAGGGGCAATTCCTGCACCAGCGCTACCGACTTCGCGCATTGGACGCTGGTGATGCAGGGGCCGAAGGCGAATTATTCCCTGTTCGGCGATCTGGTGCGGGCGCCTTAAGCGCAAAAGAAAAGAGCAGCAGGCCATCGCGACCTGCTGCTCTTGTAACTCGTAAAATCGGTTACGGGCAGTACCACAGATTGCCGATGACGACGCAGCCGCGATGCGACCAGCGATAGGGGCGATAGCTGTAATGCTTCCAGCCATGCGGGGCAGATTTGTATCTGTGGGCGTGGACGAATTTGTCGTGCCGTTTGGCGTGCCACTTGCCGCCTTTGTAACCCTTGTGGCCCTTGTGCCCGACCTGCACCAGATCGGTCGTCACCACGACCTTGGGCGAGGTCGCGGGGCTTGGTGTGAAGGCAAGCGCCACCGACACCACGCCCAGCGACAGGATCGCCGCCGCCAAAATCGATTTGATCATTCCAAAATCCTTCCATGGTTTTTGGGAAAGACGCTGAGCGCCGGCCCGAAACTGGGCCGGCGACTTACAGCGGGAACCTATCAGATCGAGGGTTGCGGGGGGCAATAAGAAAGCAGCGGGCCGATGGCCCGCCGCTTCAGTCGCTTAAGACGCCTTTACGGGCAGTACCAGACCGGCCCCACGATGATGCAGCCGCGATTGGCCCAGCCATAGGGCCGATAATTGTAGGAATGCCAGCCGCGCGGCGGGTGGTTGCGGTAGCTGTATTTGTTCTTGTTGTATTTGTTCCAGTTGCCGCTCTTCTTCCAATTGTCGTGCTTCCAGTTGTTGTGCTTCCAGTCGCCGCCCTTGTTCCAATCCTTCTTCACTTGCAGAAGGTCGCTCGACGTTGCCGAGCCTGGCGTTGCGACGTGAGCGGGAAGCGCGAACGCCGCCGACACGACGCCGAGACTGAGAACCGCAGCAGCCAAAATAGATTTGATCATTGCAAAACCCTTTCCGAAGTTGGCGGGAGAAACACGCCACGGCTCGCGCGCTACGCGCGAACGCTCGATTGGCGGCTCGGAGGACCAACGTCTCGGGCTGCGATGAGTTCCAAAATCAGACGCAAGGTGTGGGCAACGGCTCGCGCCGTTGCCCACGCGAAGCGAGGGGAGGGGGCTTCGCTTCGTTTCCCTACGCAGCGTCGACGAGGACGATCTCGCTGTCCTCGAGCGCTTTGATCTTCACGACCTGCTCGTTCGAGATGGCGGCGCCGTCGCGGGTCAGGATCTGCACGCCGTTCACCTCGACGCTGCCTTGCGCCGGAACGAGATAGCCGTGACGCTTCGGTCCGAGCTCATACTCGGCGACGTCGCCGGCTTTCAGCGTGGCGCCGAGAACGCGGGCGGGCGCCCTGATCGGCAGCGCGTCGTCGTCTCCGGCGAAGCCGCTCGCGAGCGGCACGAAGCGGCCTGAGCGATCGGACTTCGGGAAGGGCTTGGCGCCCCACGACGGCTCGCCACCGCCGGCCTCCGGCTCGATCCAGATCTGGAAGATCTTGGTCGGTACGGTCTCGCGGTTGAACTCCGCATGGTGGATGCCTGAGCCCGCGCTCATCACCTGCACGTCTCCCGCCTCGGTGCGTCCTTTATGGCCGAGGCTGTCCTCATGCGTGATGGCGCCCTGCCGCACATAGGTGATGATCTCCATGTCGGCGTGGGGGTGCGGAGGAAAGCCCGTGTTGGGAGCGATCTCATCGTCGTTCCACACGCGCAAGGCGCCATGCCCCAAACGCTCGGGATCGTAATAGCGGGCAAAGGAGAAATGATGCTTGGCCTTGAGCCAGCCATGGTCGGCGCCGCCAAGGGCGCCGAAAGGTCTGCGTTCGATCATAGCCATGTCCTCCACTTGGAACTGCAAGCTTTAGGAAATGCTGCCGCCGTCGACATTCAGGGTCGCGCCGGTAATGTAGCTAGCCGCCGGGCTGGCGAGGAAGGCCACCGCGGAGGCGACCTCTTCCGGCTTGCCGTAGCGGCCGAGTGCGGTGAAGGCCCGTAAGGCATCGGCCAGCTCACCGGTCTCCGGATTCATGTCGGTGTTGATCGGGCCCGGCTGAATGTTGTTGACGGTGACACCGCGCCCGCCGAAATCGCGCGCCCAACCTTTGGTGTAGGCGGATACGGCACCCTTGGTCGCTGCGTAATCGGCGACACCCGGGAAAAGGCTCCGCTCGCCGAGAATTGAGCCGATATTGATGATGCGGCCGCCCTCTGCAAGGTAAGGCTCCGCGGCGCTGACTGCGGCAGCGACCCCGCTCACATTGACGTCGAACAGACGCTCGCGGGCGGATGCGTTGTTGGCGGGCGTTGCCGCGCCGTTCCTTCCGCTGATGCCGGCGTTGTTGACGAGGATGTCGAGATGCCCGAAGCGCTCGACCACGTTCTTGACCAGGGCCGCGACCTCTGAAGCGTTGCCCTGGTCGGCCTGGAATGCGGCGGCCTTGACGCCCTTCGCCTCGAGCTCCTTCACCAGGCTTTTCGCCTTGTCGGCGGAGGCAGCATAGCTGATGGCGACATCGGCGCCGTCATCGGCCAAAGCCTTGGCGATCGCCGCGCCAATGCCGCGCGAGCCGCCGGTGACCAGAGCGACCTTTCCGTTGAGTTTCTTCGACATGGGTCCATCTCCATCCGTTGGGATTATTTAGTGTTTGCTACATATGTGGGCCTGGACCCGGGCTGTCAAGGGCATTATATAACGATCACTACAGAGATAGGCGTTGTATAGCCTTTCAACGATGGGAAGAGCTGATTCTGTGACAATGGGCCGCCCCCGCGCTTTCGACACCGACCAGGCGCTCGACCGGGCGCTGGATGTGTTCTGGCGCAAGGGGTACGAGGGCGCGAGCATTTGCGACCTCACCGCCGCCATGGGCATCAACCCACCGAGCCTCTATGCCGCGTTCGGCAACAAAGAGGGCCTGTTCCGCCAAGCGCTCGACCGCTATGCGGCGAATGCACGCGGGTTTCATGCAAGAGGCGCTGGCGCTTCCGAAAGCAAAGGATTGTATCGCGGCACTGCTGCGCCGCACCGCCGAAGCTCTGACGGATAAGAGCAGCCCCGCCGGCTGCCTGCTGGTGCAGGGCATTGCCGGCTCGGGCGAGCATGCCAAATGCATCAGCGACGAGCTTTGCGCCAGGCGAGCCGCCAACGAGAAGATGGTCCGCGAACGGCTGAAGCGGGCCAGGAAAGAAGGCGACCTGCCGAAAGACGCCGACCCTGCCGCGCTTGCCCGCTTCATCGCCACGGTGACGCAAGGCATGGCGGTGCAAGCTGCCGGAGGCGCGAGCCGCGCCGAGCTCCGGCGCGTCGCCGAGACGGCGCTCCGCGCCTTTCCCGAGTGAGGTCTAGTCGTCGTGCTTGGACGGCTTGTTGGGCTTGGGCTTTTCGGGCTGCGGCTTGAGCAGAAGCTCGGTCGGCTTCGGCTTATAGATGAAATGCTGGACGATCTGCGCCGCATTCGGGTTGGTGGCAAGATTGCCCGCCTCGGCTAGCGGCAAAAAGGCGACAGTTCCCAGGAAAAACACCGAGGTCGCAGGTGTGACGAGGGGAGGTATAATGCCCAATCGATTCGAGCCGGACTGCCCGCAATGACACGGATTGCGCTCTTGATCGCCTCACTGGTGCTTTCGCTAGGGCCTGCCCTTGCCGAGCCTGCGGTGGAGCAGGAGGGGCCGCTATCGCCTTGCCGCCCAGAGCAAACCGAAGCAAGCACGGATAGCTCAGAGGCTCAGCCCCCGCCTGCATGGGGTATCGTGATCGCCACGTCCTTCTCCAAGGACGACGCGCTTGCCCAATTCGACAAGGCCAAGCAGGACCATTCGAGCATCCTCGGCAGCTATGATCCGGTCGTCATCGAGACGTGCAATCTGAATATGGGCACCAGGCTGCAATATTCCGCGCGTATCGGCATGGATAGCCGCGAGGACGCGACTGCGTTATGCGCCAAATTGCAAGAAGATGGCGGGGCCTGCATCGTGCAAAAGAACTAGAATGACGGCGCAATGCGGCTCTTGCCGACAACGTCCCTGGCTCTAGCGCTTCTCCTGCCTGCCTTGCCGGGCGAGGCGGCGGAAGGCCTCGGCGCACGCGTCGAGGCGGGCGCCAAGGAGGCGGGGCGCGCGCTTGCCGGGCCGAAGCCCTTCGTCGACATCGTCTGCCCGATCATGCAGCAGCAGGCCGAGGTGAGGGGGCTGCCGCCAATGCCGTTCGTGCGGCTGATCTGGAAGGAGAGCCGCTTCAATCCGCAGGCGGTGAGCCCGAAAGGTGCGCAAGGCATTGCCCAATTCATGCCGGGCACGGCCGAGGAGCGGGGGCTCGACGATCCGTTCGAGCCGAAAATGGCGATCATGCATTCGGCAAGCCTGCTTGCCGATCTGCGCCGGGAGTTCGGCAATTTCGGTCTCGCCGCCGCGGCCTATAACGCCGGCGCCGAGCGGGTGCGGAACTGGCTCGCCGGCTCGAGCAAGCTGCCTTACGAGACGCAGAACTATGTGGAGTTCGTCACCGGACGCGCTGCCGAGGAATGGAAGCTCGACGAGACCGAGCTTCCGGAGGCGCTGAAGACGGCGGGTGTGGAGGTGCAGGACTCCTGCCGCAAGCTCGCGCCGCTGGTGGTGCGTGCGGTCTACGAGACCGAGCCGCTGACGGCGAGCGGGGCGTGGCGGCCCTGGGGCGTGCAGGTCTCGACGTCGTTCTCCAAGGCGAAAGCGCTTGCCCAGTTCGGCAGGCTGAAGCGGCAACACACTTCGCTGCTCGGCGCGCGCGAGCCCTTCGTGCTGCCGGAGCGGAATTTGAGCCGCGGCCGCCGCTCGATGTACATGGTGCAGATCGGCTCCGACAGCCGCGAGGACGCCGCCAAGCTCTGCGCATCGCTGCGCTCGGCCGGCGGCGCCTGCATCGTGCAGAAGAACTGAGCCCCTCGCTCTGCCTAGAACGAGATGCTCGCATTCGCCCACAGCGTTCCTTCGCGCTCGAGCTGATAGCCGTTCGGGTCGTCCATCACCGGCTGGAGCCATTCGGCGGAGAGGCGCAAGCCCCGCAGAGCGCCGTTCGGCACCACGGTGTTGACGCCGAAGCCGATATCCCAGAAGCGGCCGCCATAATTGGCCTGGAGATCGGGCGGACTCGCATGGTTATGCGCGCCGTTGTAATGGCCTTCGATGGGAGATTGCTCGGTATAGAGACCGCGGATCGAGCCCGAGATCCAATTGGCGAAGCGATAGCTGCCCCAGGCGGTCGCCTGGAATACATCGCCGAGCCGATAGCCCGAATCGTTCTCGTTCTCCAGTCGAAACACGCCAAGCGCTTGCGCGCCCCAGGCCAAATGATTGGCGCGGCCGGTATAGGTGATGCTCGGGACGAAGTCCCAGGTGCCTGAGCCCGGCTGCATGCCGTAATGGGTGAAGACGCCATCCACCTTCCTGTCGACCGAGCCGGTCGGCGCGCTGAACATCGGGTTGATCTGCAGATGGTAGCCGGGACCATCGGCGAGCCTGAACTCCGGGCCGAAAATGGTATCGCCCCAGCCTTCGGTGCTGTGCGAATGCGCGCCCATGTGCTCGGCATGACCGCCCATATCCATGCCCATGCCGTGGTCGTCGTGGGCCATGCTCGGCGTGCCCTTGAGCGGCACCATGGTCATCTCATGGCTCATCCACATCGGCATCACCATCAGCGTGACCCAGTCGGTCGGCGCGTACATGATGTCGAGCATGTACATGTTCATGGTCATGTCGCTCGGCTTCATCGAGCAGCTGTGCCCCGGGCAGCCATTGTCGATGACGTCCTGGTCGTCGACGGAGTCGATGACCGTGCAACATGTCGCCGCCGGCGAAGCTGCCGGCATAGCGGAAGCCGACCATGACCTCGCCCTTCTTATGCATGTGGTCGAAATTCACGCCGGCCGGGGCGTGCTGGTCCGCCAAAAGAGGCTGACCGGACATCGGATCGGCGTGGGACACGGAAGCGGAGAGCGCGAGCGCGGCGCCCAAGCAAAGTGCGAGCGCCGGTGACCCGGCGTGAAGCGATAGAGAACGTTGCATGACAAAGACCCCCCTGACGCGGCGGTTCGAGCCGGCGCGCCTTGACTGAAGCGAAATCGGGACGCGCCGAACGCGAGGCTACGCGCCCTTCGCGTGAAGGGTCGCCATGCTGAACGGCGCGATGTTCAGATGAGGCTTAGGCGAGAGGAGGAGCGCGCGGCTGCGCCGCGGAAGCTTCAGCCGATTTGAGCCTTAGCCCGAGGATTCGCGGTGGATCGGCCGGAGCCTCCACCGAAGCGGGCAGGGGAACCCGCAGCGCAATGGGAACGATGCCGCCGCATCCGCCGCCGCAGGCCGAGCGGCACGACATCGAGCAGCATTGGCAGTCGGCGGTCTGGTGGCTCTGCCCGGGAAGCTGCCGGCCAATGACGGCGCCCTTGGCCGTGCACAGCACGATGCTCCCGCCAGAGGCCAAGGTGGCGGCATGAACGCCCGAAGTGAAGGAGAGGATCGCGGCCTGGAGCAGCAGCGCCCAGGCGACCACCAGGGCAATGCAATCCTTGTCTCTGCGGAGCCAAGCCATGGTCTTTGTTAACCGGCCGTGCACGCCACTGTCAAAGTCTTCGGTGGGGTGCAATGTCTCAGTGGCGCTATAAGACGACTGGTATAAGTTCCCGCTCGGCGGGGGACATGATCTAAGTCAAAGCCAAAGTCGCAACCGGACGCGGCCGCGGGAGGGCCGATGCTCACCATCTACGAAAACCGCTCCGGCACGTTGCAGCGCCAGAAGGGCAAGCCGAGGATCACCGAGGCTGCCGTCTGGGTCGATCTGCTCAACCCGACGCCCGAGGAAGAGGGACAGATCGAGCGGGCGCTCAAGCTCGACGTGCCGACGCGCGAGGAGCAACAGGAGATCGAAGTGTCGAGCCGCCTCTATCAGGAGGACGGCGCATATTTCATGACCGCGACCTTGATGTATCAGCCCGAGGAGGGGGAGCCGAGGATGACGCCGGTCACCTTCATTCTCGCCGGGGCGCGCCTCATCACGCTGCGCTATGCCGAGCCGCGGGCTTTCGCTCTCTACGTGGCGCGCTGCAACCGCGCCGAGACGGACCTCAAGAGCGGCGCCGCCATCCTGATCGGCTTGCTGGAAACCATCATCGACCGGCTTGCGGATTTCATCGAGCGCATCCAGGCGGAGGTGGAAGGCCTGTCGCATTCGATCTTCGAGATCAAAGGCGGGATGGCATCGCGGCAGCGCCGCTTCGACGTGCTGCTCAGGGCGATCGGGCGCGAGGGCGAGATCACCTCGAAGGCCCGCGAGAGCGCGCATTCGCTGGGGCGGCTGCTGACCTTTCTGGTGCATGCCGTCAACGAGCGGAAAGAGGTCAAGCCGCTGCAAGCGCGCATCCGCACCGCCGCGCGCGACGTCGCCTCGCTGACCGATCACGCGACGTTTCTCTCCGGCAAGATCATCTTTCTGCTCGACGCCACGCTCGGCATGGTCAGCATCCAGCAGAACGACATCATCAAGATCTTCTCGGTCGCGGCGGTGGTGTTCCTGCCGCCGACGCTGATCGCCTCGATCTACGGCATGAACTTCAAGCACATGCCCGAGCTCGACTGGTGGTACGCCTATCCGCTTGCGCTGCTCTTGATGGTGCTGGCGGCGGTGCTGCCCTATGTGTATTTCAAGCGGAGAGGCTGGCTGTAATTTGGGCTTGCGACTTGCACGCGCTCTCGCCACACTCCGCCATCGATTCAGCATCGCAACCGGACGGGCGGCGGGAGCTTGGTTAAGGAGAATTCACGAATGATCGGTCGAACCCTCTCAGTTTGTCTCGCCGCCGCGGGCTTTGCGTTTCTCGTCGGTCTTCCGGCACCGGCCTCGGCTGGACCCGGCGTCGTCGCCACACCGCAAGCGGGCACCGCTCTCGTGCAGGAAGCCGGCTACTACAAGCGCCGCTGGCGCTACAACAATGGCACTTATGTGCGCGCGCCTTTCGCCGAGGTGGATACCCGCAGGGGTACCTGGGTCGCGGCGCCATTCGCGCGTGTCTATAGCGGCCCGAACGGGACCTGGGTGAGAGCGCCCTTCGTCAATCTCTGGTCCCCGCGCTAGGCCTCTAGCCGTTACATCGCAGCTGTTGCGAGCGCCCAGGCGAGCGCGGCTAAGGCCGTGAGCGCGAGCGTGCTCACGATGCCGAAGCTGCAGCCTGAGCAGGAGCAGCGCCGCCAGGCACCGATAGCAGCAAGGCCTCGATGTTGAGGCTTGCCAGCTCGGGCTCCCAAAGCCGCAGCGGGCCGTGCCACACGGCCGCGACGTTGCTGAACAGCACATGCAGCGCGAACCAGAGGCTCAAGTTTAGGATCACGCCGACCACGGCGGCGGTGACGCCGGCGAGCGCTGCCGGCAAGGCGCGGGTTTGCGCTCAATCGCTCGACATAGGGCGCGCCGGTGAAGATCCAGAGAAAGCAGGGCGCGAAGGTTGCCCACAGCGTGACGGCGGCGCCGATGAGACCGAAGGCAAGCGCCGGCTCGCCGCCTTTGCGGAATCCGGCGAGGAAGCCGACGAACTCCGTCACCAGAATGAGCGGGCCGGGCGTGGTTTCGGCAAGGCCGAGCCCGTCAAGCATCTCTCCCGCGCTCAGCCAGCCATAGGTCTCGACCGCTTGCTGCGCCATGTAAGCCAGAACCGCATAGGCGCCGCCGAAGGTGACGACGGCGAGCTTCGAGAAGAACAGCGCGATGTCGGTCATGACATGGGCGCGCCCGAATAGAGCGCTCACCAGGAGGAGAGGCACGATCCAGATGCCAAGCCACAATGCAGCCGTCTGGAGCGTCCGGGAGAGCGGCACCGGAGCCGCGGGCAATGCCGGCTGCTCAACAGTCGGGACCGGACGAAGCGCAAAGCCTGCCAATGCGGCTGCGGCGATGATGAGCGGGAAGGGGGCGGCGAAGAAGAAAATAGCGATGAACGCCGCGGCGGCGATGGCGACATCGTAAGGACCGCGCAACGCGCGCCGCGCGACGCGGAAGAGCGCCTCGATGACGATCACGAGAACCGCGGCCTTGATGCCGACAAAGGCCGCCTCGACGATCGGCACCCGCCCGAAATAGGCGTACAAAATGCTCAAGCCCAGCACGACGATCGCGCCGGGCAGCACGAAGAGAAGCCCGGCGGCGAGCCCGCCCAAGGTTCCATGCAACCGCCAGCCGACATAGGTGGCGAGTTGCATGGCTTCAGGTCCCGGAAGCAGCATGCAGAAGTTCAACGCATGCAGGAAGCGGTCCTCGGCGATCCATCGCCGCTCGTCGACCAGCACGCGATGCATCAGCGCGATCTGGCCTGCCGGTCCGCCGAAGGACAGCACGCCGATCTTCCCCCAGACGGCCAACGCTTCCCGGAAGGTTGGTTTGGATGATGGTTCGATCGCGCCCATGCCAGCTCACTGCGTAGCATAGGCGTAACGCGTGGGGCACGCGGTTGCATTCGTGGCCGCTCGCGTCTGGCCGGTCCGGCGCTCGCGTGCTAGGCAAGGCCCGGGAGATTGCAGGCAAGCCATGGTGTCGGCACAACTCATTCAAGTGGCGGTGTTTCTAGCCGCCGCGGCGATCGCCGCGCCGCTCGGCCGCACGCTGCGCATGGGCGCCGTGCTCGGCTATCTCGCCGCGGGCATCATTATTGGGCCTTACGTGCTCGGCCCGCTTTATGCGCTGACCGACGTCGGCGAGGTGCTGCATTTCGGCGAATTCGGCGTGGTGATGCTGCTGTTCGTGATCGGGCTCGAGCTTCGCCCGGTGAGACTGTGGGCCATGCGCTCGGCGATCTTCGGGCTCGGCACGGCACAGCTCGTCGTCACCTCGTTGGTGCTCGCGGCGATCGGCATGGCGCTTGGACTAAGCGCCGCGCAGGCCCTGTTCATCGGCCTGGCGTTGTCGCTGTCCTCGACCGCCTTCGCGCTGCAGGTGCTCGAGGAGAAGGGCGAGCTCACGACACGGCACGGCAGGCTGGCCTTCTCCGTGCTGCTGTTCCAGGACCTTGCGGCGATCCCGCTCATCGCGCTGGTGCCGCTATTCGCGCTCGGCGCCGCCGAGCCGACCATGGACGTGAAGAGCGCCGTGATCGCCATTGGCACCATTCTCGGCGTGATCGTCGTGGGACGCTTCCTATTGAGCCGACTCTATCGCATCGTCGCCGCCACCGGCGTGCGCGAGGCGATGACGGCGAGCGCGCTGTTGACCGTGGTGGGCGTCGCGCTGGTCATGGAGGCGGTCGGGCTATCGGCGGCACTCGGCTCGTTCATCGCCGGCGCGCTGCTCGCCGACTCAGAATATCGCCACCAGATCGAGGCCGACATCGCGCCTTTCGAGGGGCTGCTGCTTGCCGTGTTCTTCATCGCCGTCGGCATGTCGATCGATCTTGGCGTGCTCGCCTCCGAGCCCGCCACGCTGCTGGCGATCGTGCTGGGGCTGGTGTTGATCAAGGCGGGGATCCTTTATCTGCTCGGCCGCTGGTGGGGCCTCGACAGCAAGGGCGCCCGGCGGCTTGGCCTGGTGATCAGCCAAGGCGGCGAGTTCGCCTTCGTGCTGTTCGGGGCAGGGGCGCTGGAGGGCGTGATCGACCGGCACATGGCCAATCTCCTCACCCTCGCCGTGACGCTGTCGATGGCGGCGACGCCGCTCCTGCTGCTGATCGACGACGCGATCGCGCGCGCGCGGAAGCCCGAGCCCCCCGAATATGAGATGCCGCCGGGCGGCGACGAGCACGTCATCATCGCCGGCTTCGGACGCTTCGGCCAAATCGTGGCGCGCGTGCTGCGCGCCCGGCAGATTCCCTTCACCGCGCTCGATTCGAACGTCGAGCAGGTCGATTTCGTCAAGCGGTTCGGTGCGCAGATTTACTACGGCGACGCCGGGCGGCTCGACATTCTGCGCGCGGCCGGCGCCGAAAAGGCACGCGCCTTCGTGCTCGCCATCGACGATGTCGAGTGCTCGATGCGGGTCGCCGAGATCGTGCGCAAGAATTTTCCCGACCTGCCCATCTATGCGCGGGCGCGCGACCGCACGCATGTGCACAGGCTGATGGATCTGGGCGTCGAGATCATCGAGCGCGAGACGTTCCTCGCGGCGCTCGAGCTGACCAAGGATTTGCTGCGCGGCCTGGGGCTGAAGGAGCCCGAGGTGCGGCGGCTCACCGAGACCTTCAAGCGGCTCGACGAGAAGCGCCTCTACGAGGACTACCAATATTACACAGACACGGAGAAGGTCCGCGCCAACGCCATGTCGCAGGCGAAGGAGCTGGAGGAGCTGTTCGCGCGCGACGTCGAGGAATTGCCCGACGGCGACGGCGCGAAGCTCACCGCGTTAGAGCGAGGTGATCGACGATCAGCCGGTTGATCTCGGCCGGGTGGGTGAACGGGCTCATATGCCGCGCGCCCTTCACCATCTCGACCTTGACGTTGGGTAGCGTCGTTGCCAGCAGATCGACGATGGTTCGGTTTGGCGCACCGGTCGAGCCGCCGACAATCAGCAAAGTGGGCGCGGTGATCGCGGCATAGTCTTGCAGGGTGGTTGGCGCGTCGATGACGAAGTCAAATTCGAGCGCGACCTTGGGAATCGTCGCTTCGATCGCCGCCTTGAAGCGCTCCGGCGACAGCCACCAGCGCCAGCGGCCAAGCCAATAAGTCATGAAGAATTTGGCGGCGGCGCGGTCGTCGCCCTTGGCCACGGCGCCAAGCACGGCGCGAGCAAGCGTTTCGACCTCGGCCCATTCGGGGCGCCCGCGCAGAAGATGAAACAGGCTGGGCTCGACCAGCGTGAGGCTTTTTACCCGGGAGCCGAGCGTGCGCGCGGCCTCCAGCAACAGAGCCGCGCCATAGGAATGGCCGACGAGATGCAACTTGCCTTTGGGCTTTCTTCGCCACGGCGAGCACGACATCCACATCGGCGCCGACGGAGAAGGGCTGGTCGGCGGGCCAGGGTGCGGACTGCCCATAGCCGATCAGGTCGGGGGCGAGCACGCGCCAGTCCGCTTTGAGCCTCTCGATCAGCGGCAGCCATTCCTTGTGCGAGGCGCTCGAGCAATGACCGATGAGGACGGCAGGGCCCTTGCCCTCGTCGAGATAGGCGATCTCGATGCCGTTGACGCTGAGTTGCTTCATGCCAAAGCGAGGAAGCAGCGGAATGGATTGCCGGGTCAAGCCCGGCAATGACGGAGTTACTCCGCAGGCGCGGGCTCGGGCTGCGCGGCGGCAGCGGCGGCCTTGGTCACGGCCTTCTGCACCTTCTCGAAGGCGCGCACTTCGATTTGCCGGATGCGCTCGCGGGAGACGCCGAACTCGGTGGAAAGCTCCTCCAGCGTCAGCGGCTCCTCGGCCAGTCTGCGCGCCTCGAACACGCGGCGCTCACGCGCGTTCAAACCCTTCAGCGCGTCGGTCAGCAGTCCGTGGCGGTGGTCGCGTTCCTCGGATTCGGCAAGCGCCGTCTCCTGGTCCATGGTGTCGTCGACCAGCCAGTCCTGCCACTCGCCGCTCTCGGCGTCGTTCCTGACCGGCGCATTGAGCGATGAGTCGCCGGCAAGCCGCCGGTTCATCGACACCACGTCCTCCTCGGTCACGCCGAGCCGGGTCGCGATCTGCTTCACCTGATCGGGCCTCAAGTCGCCCTCTTCGAGCGCCTTCAGCTGGCCCTTGATCTTGCGCAGATTGAAGAACAGCTTCTTCTGCGCGGCGGTGGTGCCCATCTTCACCAGGCTCCACGAGCGCAGGATGTATTCCTGGATCGCGGCCCTGATCCACCACATGGCGTAGGTCGCCAGCCGGAAGCCCTTGTCGGGATCGAAGCGCTTCACCGCCTGCATCAACCCGACATTGCCTTCGGAGATCACCTCGCCGATCGGCAGCCCGTAGCCGCGATAGCCCATGGCGATGCGCGCGACGAGTCTGAGATGCGAGGTGACGAGCTGATGCGCAGCGTCGCGGTCGCCATGCTCGCGCCAGCTCTTGGCGAGCATGTATTCCTGCTGCGGCTCCAGCATCGGAAATTGTCTGATTTCTTCGAGATAGCGCGTCAGTCCGCCATGCGCGCCAACACTCGGCAAACTTCTTGCGGCCATGAGAGCCCGTCTCCAGCGGCTTCAAGCAGCCGCGATCTACCCAAACCAACCGCCCCCCGGCGAGTCCCCTCTATAAAACTTTTGTCACAGAGATAAAAGCCTGCCTCCCCATCACAGTTCCTTGAATGCTGCCACGATCTCGGCGAGATCGGCAGGGAGCGGACTATTAAATTTGAGTAATGTGGCGCTGTTCGGATGCGTGAAGGCGAGATGCTCGGCGTGCAAAGCCTGGCGATCGAGCCCCGCTAGCTTGGCTTGCAGCGTCTCGGGAAGCTTGCGCAGCTTGGACTTGAAGCCCTGGCCGTAGAGCGGATCGCCGATCAGCGGGTGACCAATATGGGCCAGATGCACGCGCACCTGGTGGGTGCGGCCCGTCTCCAGCGTGCAGGCGATGAGGGAAGCGACAGGCTCCTTGCCGCGACCGAACGTCTCAACCACGCGCCAATGCGTCACAGCCTCGCGACCTTTGCCGGGCAGCACGGCCATCTTGGTGCGGCTCGTAGGATGCCGGCCTATGGCAGCGTCGATCGTTCCGTGCGGCCGCGACGGTGCTCCCCAAACCAGCGCGAGATAGCCGCGCTCGAGATCGCCGGTGCGGCCATGGTCGGCGAATTGCTTGGCCAGCGCATGGTGCGCGCGATCGGTCTTGGCCACGACCAGGAGCCCGCTCGTGTCCTTGTCGAGGCGATGCACGATGCCGGGCCGCGCGACGCCGCCAATGCCGGAGAGACTTTCCCCGCAATGCGCGATCAGCGCATTGACCAGCGTGCCGGTCGCGTGGCCGGCGCCGGGATGCACGACGAGGCCCGCAGGCTTGTCGATAACGATGAGCGCGTCGTCCTCATAGACGATGGTGAGGGGAATGGCCTCGCCGGCCGGTTCTGGCGCGGTGGCGGGCGGCAAGCCAAGCTCGAAGCGGTCACCCGGTTTGACCCGATATTTCACGTCCACTATGGTCGCCCCGCTTAAGGAGACCTGACCCTCTTTGATCAGGCTTTGCACGCGGGTGCGGCTCAGCTCGGGCAGCCGCTCGGTGAGAAAGCGGTCGAGCCGCTGTCCTTCGGCGGCGGCATCGGCTTCGGCGGCGAGCCGCTTGAGGGGAAGTGCGTTTGGCTGGGGCATGAGGTGTTAGAGGATGGCGGTCGCGAGCGAGCCAGACAATACGCCATTGCCGGGCACGGTGTTCACCCCGCGTCAGGTGCGGGTGCTGAAGATTGCCGTGATCGTGATGGGGATCCTGCTGGTCGGCGGCTTCGCCTTCGTGCTGGCGGCCATTGTCTATCAGGCCTCCAAGGGCGGGCAAAGCAGCGTTCCGTCGGGGCCCGAGGCCCTCGCCACCGACCTGCATCTTCCCAAAGATGCGAGCATCGAAACGCTGGCCCTTGATGGCGACCGGCTCGCCCTCCATTTGCAATCGGCCGCGGGTGCGGAGATTGTCGTGATCGACCTCAAGACCGGCAAGACGCTTTCCCGCATCAAGCTCAAGCCCGAATAAGCCTTGATCGCCTTCGCCGGGCCAAGCTATAGATTTCTTCGATCTTGGCCCGGAGCACACGCCCCGTTCGTCTAGTGGCCTAGGACGCTGGCCTCTCACGCCGGAAACAGGGGTTCGAAACCCCTACGGGGCGCCATTTTTTTTGAAATCGGTCAAAGATCCGTCCAAGATAGACTAGCGCAATTTGCTGCGGTGAACTTCAACCTGCTGGCTCTTAATCAGCGGGTCGTAGGTTCGAGTCCTACTGCGCCCACCAATAATATCAACAAGTTAGCTAAACAAACTGCCCAGGTATATAGGGTACCGAGCGCTCGGGGTTCACGCGTGGGGTCACAACTCTACGCGCCACCTCTAGATCGCAGCGGCCGCTGATTGGGCTGCCGGCATTTTTATCTGCTTACTGCCTGAAGGCCGGAGAGTTTGGACCTTCACTCAGTAGCTGTCCGTTCAGGGTCATTTGCGCTAAGCGCAGCGCAGAGGGTGTCCACTTTACGTCCAAAAGCAGACATTACTCGCCGCGGTCATCGATGTCGGCTTTGTGCCATTAGCGGATATCGGTGTGCTGCGCCCAAAGCGCCTGACTACTAGAGACCTTTGGTTAGGAGGGAAAGGCTTTTGCCCGACCGCTTTATGACAGTAAGGTGACATCGGCGCACAAGGAAGCGATAGGCGCCCAAGGCACATACGATGCCGGGAGCGAAGACACAGCGCGTTATCGCTGTCGCAAGCGCATTCGCGCTGCTAATGGCGACGCTCGTTTTATTGTTCCGCACCGAACCTATCGCTGCCCGGTTTTGGTTCGCCATCGCGGTGACGGTCGTTGTCGCCTCCCTTGTCGTATTTCTGACGCGGCGGTTGCTTTTTGCCAACGTGGTCACTTGCTCACTAGTCGCGGTCGTTTTTCTTGTCTCTTTCGAGAAACAGGCCACGATGAACATGGGTCTGCACTCCTACGATCTCTTTTTCTATCTGAATGCCGACACGTTCGAGTTTCTGTGGGGCCACTACCGCCGCTGCGTAATCGTAGTTCTTGCAGCGGTCGCGGCTGCAACAACCCTAGCGGCGTTGACTTGGCGCTTCGACACCACTCGGCTCTCGCCTTTGGTTTCCGGCTTGACCCTGGTCGCTGCAATTACGGTGGCGGGAGCAGTTGAACCTCAAGCAAGCGCGGAGGGGGGCGCGTTTCGACTGTTCACGCAAAACAACTCCTTTGTCTCCGCGTTTTACCTATCGTGGAGCCAGACGTGGGGCACTCTCGTGCGCGGACAATTGATGGAAGCCGCGGCGCGTACGGCACTCCCCGACTTTGCGAGCAACTCCCAATGCAGGCCATCGACGAAGCCGCCGCACATTGTGCTCATTCATCAAGAAGTCTCTTGTGCCGCCCAGCCTGTTTCCCCGGCTCCAATATGACCGCGCTCTAGATCGGTTTTTTCTCTCGGACGATGGCCGGCTGCACAGGCTGCGCGTGGAAACATACGGAGGGGGTTCTTGGGTTACCGAGTTTGCGCTGCTGACAGGCATCTCGACGAAAGCCTTCGGCGACATGCGGATGTTCGTGCAGGTCCTCATGGAAGGCAGGCTCAAGGAAACGCTGCCGCAATCGCTGGCGAATTGTGGCTATCGCACGCTGATGCTCTTCCCAATGAGTACGGGCTTTCTTTCGCTTGATCGGTTCTACCGCTCGATTGGCTTTTCCGAGATTTTGGATCGCCGAGCTCAAGGCGCGCCTACCACCCGGGAACGTGACCGATTCTATTTCCAGAATGCGCTTGAGGCGATGGACCACCACTTCAAATCGTCCGATCGGCGGCTCTTCGTCTACATCCAGACCATGGCGGCCCATGGTCCCTATGACAGTGCGTATATGCCAGAGGAGAATGTGCCGGGCGGAGGCCCCGGCACCTCACCGGAGATGAGCGAATATCTGCGTCGGGCGGCGATGGCCGAACGCGATGGCGATTTTCTGATGGACGAGATCAAGCGCCGCTTTCCTGGCGAACCGATCCTCGTCGTGCGTTACGGTGATCATCAACCGAGCGCGACGCGCGATATAATCAACAATGTGTGGGGCGACGACAGCCCCGATGTCGGATCGGACGGCAAACCAGGTCCCTTCATCACGTTCTATGCGATGGAAGCGGGCAGCTTTCTGGTGCCGCCGCTCCCGGCCTACGACCCGCTCGATATAGCCTATCTTGGCACGATGGTGCTGGAGGCCGCCGGGCTTCCACTCTCAGCGGCGCAGCGAGAACGCAAGCGGCTGATGGTGGCGTGTGAGGGTCTGTATTTCGGATGTGAGCCCCGGGGCCGAATTCTGGCCTTCCATCGCCGGCTAATAAATTCGGGCTTCGTGCGGGCCCCTTGATGCAATCGTCGACCATGTCCGCTTTGGGCACAAACTGGATGGGAGTTCCGCGTCACGCCTTTGAACTGACGGGATTCCGCCGCTGAACCGTCGGGATCCGCTGATGACCCTCAGCGGGTCGTTGGTTCCGCCGGTTCACCTGAACTCTCGAATTGACCGAAAGGGTTAGGCCGTCGCCCTGCTGCACCCTCTGAAGTTCAGTGACATCAAATGCTGCGTCGCACGTCATTGTCGCTGCGCCGCATGAAGACACTCTGCGACCGGCCTGTTAGGCTTTAACCATCATCGGTGCGCACCATGCCAGGCAACACCGGTGACTGAGAGCGCAAGACTTCCGCCTGGTCCGTGGGAGTAGCTGTCATGATCTTCAAAAAATATGCGGCGTTCTTCCAGCCGCAGGAACTGGATGCGTTGACGGCTGCCTATGTGGCCGTGTGGCAGCAGGTTCGCGCCACCGAGCACCTCCGGGCGAGCGAGGCCTCGGCGCTAAAGAACAACCTCGCGCAAATTATTCTTGCTTCGGCCTGCACCGGTGAACGGGACACGGAGCGGCTGAAGCAAATCGCTTTGCGCGCAATGTTAGGGAAGCGACGCAACAAGCAGCCGGAGCCAGCGCATTGATGCGTCGTGAGCTTCCAACACCAAAGGTTGGGGAGTGGCGAACATGACCGCTCATTCGCATGCAAGCGATTTAGCTCGCGAGCTCACGGTTGTTTATGCGGATTTGCCTGTGCAAGTGCCAGCTGAAGAAGCTAGTCCGATTCTCAACCTCACCTTCTTGCTTTGGCCACGGCGCGTTTGCGATGCGGCAAATGACTCTCGTCTCGTCCTCCATCGCGAAATGATTGACCTGGTTCAGCGCAACCTGAACGCCAGCTTCAGTCTCCTCAGGAGATTAGCGGGGGCGAGAAATCTTGGCGAGATGGTTGAGCTGCAAGCGGCTCACTTCAGCAATCAGCTTGCAGCCGCAGTTGGTCAAAGCGAAGAGCTCGCTGCGCTATCAATCAAAACGGCCTTGGCGTTTGCTCGGGGCGCCTACCCAGGTCACTCACAGGACTAAGGCCTCAAAGCGCCGAACCTTCAAAATAGCGGCGTCCTGCCGTTAGGCTCGACCGGTGCTCTCGAACCCTTGGCCAAGCCATTTAGGCCGATCACTCGCTATGAATAGCGTCTTGCTGCGATCCGGCATTGGCTCTCGCCAAGGATGGGCTGCGGCCCTTCTGAAAAATGCTTTCACCTGCTTGAGGGCAAAGCTGCGAAACAGCTCGTCCTGAATGGAGAGCGCCAGGGCCACAGCCTCTTGCTGAAAACTCTCATAGCTTGGTCGGTCGCGAACCAGTGGCGCGAGTTCGCAAATGATCTTTACGTTCAAGGCCGTCACCGCCTCGCAATATTTGTCACGTGAACCGTTGGCTTTGCTGAGGATCGATTGCCAGTTAGCGATCTCCGAGGTCTCAGTCACGGTCGGAGGCTGAGCCTCGCTGTCGACTTTGCTCTTTAACAGGGTGATGGCGAACATGCCTTACTCCGAACGTGCGGAAGAACGCCGCTGGCTGGCGCCGAGTTCTGTGCGGCGAGAAATATTGTAGGGGAGGGTGGTTTTTCGCTTCCGGATCGGCGGCTGAGATTGTGGGGTTAAGCGTTGTAACCGGGGATGGAAGGGTCCATATGGCTCAGCGTTTAAGGGAGGTTTGAGGTCGATGCCGACCCAGCCAAAAACGCCAGTGAAGTCGCAGGCTCGTCCTGTCCAAGCGCCGCGCTCGAGTGACGCTGAGGTCGATGCCTTCCTCGCCCACGTGAACACGCTCGCTCCAGTTAGCGCCGATGGTCGCGGACGGCTGATCTTCGCCATGGACGCAACGATGAGCCGGCAGCCGACCTGGGACCTTGCCCTTGGCCTCCAAGCCGACATGTTCCGCGCCGTCAAAGAGGTCGGCGGACTGGATGTGCAACTCGTCTATTTCCGCGGTTTCGGCGAAACCCGCGCCAGCAAATGGGTCAGCGATCCGGAAGCGCTTGCGAAACTCATGACGCGTGTCTCCTGTCAGGGTGGTTACACGCAAATCCGCAAAGTGCTGACCCATGCGCGGCGTGAAAGCGAGCGGAACAAGGTCAACGCCGTGGTTTATGTCGGCGATTGCATGGAAGAGGATATCGATGAGCTGAGCCAGCGGGCGGGCGCGCTTGGGCTGCTCGGCGTGCCCATGTTCCTGTTTCAGGAGGGGAGGGAGCCCAAAGCCGAGCTCGCTTTCAAAGAAATCGCCCGGCTGACGCGGGGTGCTTACTGCCATTTCGACGCTGGCTCGGCTCGGCAACTCCGGGAGTTATTGGCGGCGGTCGCGGTGTATGCGACGGGCGGCCGAAAGGCCCTGCAGGACTACGGTGCGGCAACCAACAGCGAAGCTGCGGTTCGCCTGCTTGAACAGCTCAGCTGACCGCCGATGCCAGTCTTCATCGCCTTCGCCGCCTTCTTGCTTCTCGTCTTTGGCCACCGCCTCGGCCTGCCGATTGCGCCGTGGGTCGTGACCACGGGACCCTTCGGCAATAAGCGGAAAACCCCGGACAGAAATCGGGGGTACGCACCCAAGCCCTCGAAATGGTGCTGGACCACGATAGCGGTCGTATGGAGGGGCATTGTCTCAAAGGTCGATTCGCCGGCAGAGATTTGTCCTCATTGAGCCAAAGCGAGTCATTGCAGCTGCTCGAGGAGTTGCGCTCGACCGATTCCCAAGGGGCGATCTTAATGGAGGCGTTTCTTGATCGACGCTGGCAGGGATGGCGCAACCGAAATGAGGATGCTCGCGCGAAAACTGAACGTAAGTCACCGCGCAGCGGCGGCATGACGGCGAATGAAGCCTACGATGTGCTCGGCCTCAAGCCCGGCGCCAAACCCGACGAGATTCGCACCGCGCATCGGCGATTGATGATGAAGTTTCACCCTGACCAAGGGGGGTCAACCTACCTCGCGGCCCGTATCAACGAGGCCAAAGAGCTTCTTCTGGCGAGATAGCCGTCCTCCTAAATCGAGGATCACTTAACAGTGGAAAGTGGGACTTTTGCCACACCGCTTAGAGGCTCTGTCTCGTTAAAGTCCCCAGTTCTCCCGGCAATAGATGTGGGCGTATGCCGGCTTGCGGGGGAGGATTGCCATGACCCACTCGGACTTGGTGAGGATCGAGGTCCAAGGCGCCGACATCTTAGTCGCCATGCGGGGCACCTGCTTCAGGGTGAAATACCGGAAACAAGAAGCGCCTTGGCTGAGTGTGCAGGAATACGGGCCCGACGATCCTGACGCGACGATCACGCTCTCCGAATTTCGAGCGCTTGCGTGGGCTGCGGCTAACGACAAAGCTCGTGAGCTGGGTTGGCTCGCTTAGATAGGTTTCTCGCTACGACTGAGATCGCCCACCGAGACTTCTTGCACCTTCGGAGAATTGTCATGGCACGCGCTGTCTATTGGCTTACACCGCCCACCAGGCTGACCTTCATTGTCTCCGTGATCTTGGTGATCCTAGCGTTGCTGGTTCGCTACGCGCATGTTTCGATTCCCGTAGTCAGCGCTCACGTTTTCGAGACGCTGTTGATCGGCTACTTGGTGCTGCTGGTGGGCAATCTCTTCCGCGGACTTTAGCTTTCCCGCGGCTTGATTGCGCTGCCGCAACTCAATGCACTCATGTGCCAAAAGCTGTGCTATCAGAGCCTGTGAAATAAAAAGGAGTAGTTGATGGCCAGGACTGTTGCCGCGAGAAAACGCGTTGTTCGTCGTGATTGGACCCGTGCTGATGTGAAAGAGCTGAGACAGCACTCGAAAAACAAAACGCCTGTCAAAACCATCTCTAGAGCACTTAAGCGTAGCCCAGGTGCCCTCAGACAAAAGGCCCGCGTGCTCGGAATCCCGCTCGGCCACCGCCGCCTTAAAACAAGGCGAGCGTGAGAGAAGTCGCGGTCACCCGTCCAGAATGTCACATGGTGGAAGCGCGTCGACGCGCTTCGATATTCTGGTGATGCCGGCTTTTCGCGCGAAGCGGCCTGCCTACCCATACGCTCCCCGCACGCGGCTACTATGTGCCTGTGCCGCCGAATGGCGGCTATCGTTGGCGAAGGCGATTACAAATTATCCCGCCGCGAAAGGCGACTATCCGGCTCTCGATGGAGAGTACGCCGACGGTCCGCCTGCGAGCGGCTACTAGTCGAGAACGCCACGGGTCGATTGCGGATAAGGACTAATGTCCGCTTCTGGAAAAAGCCGACGTGCGCACTAACGAATCTCAAGTCCGCTTGACCGATGCTGTCGATAAAGTCGGCGACGCGACCGGCTTGGCCCTCCTCGCTGCTGCGAGGCTGAGTCGAGGTGGTTCTTGCCTTCATCCGCACCAGCCGGGGCTAGCCCGACGCTCCGGCACGCCACAGGCACCGACCCTCACGCAACTGACGCGCCGAGGTCTGGCGGTGGCCGAGCAGCCGCAGCGCCATCGTCTTCAGGTTCTGCACGATGGCCGCGAGGTGGAACTCGTCGCGAGCGCCGAGAGGCCCCGCAGCCGCAGGCGCTCGAAGCCGTGATGGGTCTTCAGGTGTGCGAAGCGCATCTCGACCCTCTTCCTCTCGTCGCGCGACTTGTCGAAGCCTTGGTCTTCATCATCCGGCGCGCACGTCACGGGCATCTTCGTGGACATCGCGCGGCATCTTGCGCGCCTCGTCCCTGGTGCAGCACTTCGGCCTCAGTGGGCAGACATCGCAATCGCGCTTGGTGGCGCGGTAGAGCAGCGTACGCCCGTCGTGCACCCTGCCGCTGGTACGGAGCACCTTTCCGTTGGGCAGCTGTACTCGTCTTGTCGCTTGTCCCAGGTGAAGTCGCGCGCGAGAAGGTGCCGTCCTCGCGCTTGCCCTTCTCCCACACCGGGATGTGTGGCGTGATCCCGGTCGTCGACAAGCCAGCCAAGGAACTTGCCCGTTCCATAGGCCGTATCGGCAGCGAGCCGATTGGGCTTCAGATCGAAATGTCGCTCGGTGCGCTCGATCATCGTCTTGGTGGCCGCCACCTCGTCGTAGGTGCGTGCCGGCGTTGCTTCCACGTCGACGATCACCGCGTTCTCGATGTCGATCAGATAGTTGAGCCCGTAGCCGAACTGTACCCGCTTGTTGGCCTTGGCGGTCCAGGCCGATGAAGGATCAGACAGCGAGATCACCTTCGGCGGTTTGCGATCGGGATTTGGCTCGGTTCGTCTGCTCAAGTGCCGCAAGATACTCCGCAACGGCCCGACTTTCTGGCCGCGCTCGACTGCGTCCAGTCGATCTCGTCAGGCGCCTTGCCGTGATAGCGGCTGGCATTGGCCTCCAGACGCTGGCATCAACGGCAAAGCCCTCGCCCTTGACCAGACCCTGCGCCATGCACGCCAGACCACGCGCTCGAACACATGACGCAATATGTCGCTCTCGCGGAAGCGGTTCAGCCGGTTCTCCGAGAACGTCGAATGATGTGGGATCCCGTCGTCGAGGTCGAGCCTGCAGAACCAGCGATAGGCCAGGTGCAGCTTGACCTCCTCACACAGCTTGCGCTCGTGGCGGATGCCGTAACAGTAGCCAACGATGAGCATGCGCATCATCAGCTCCGGATCAACCGAAGGCCGGCCGATGTCGCTATAGAAGGGCTCCAACTGCTCGTGCAGATCGGCCAGCACTGTCGTGACAAACACGTCGAGCCGTCGCAGCAAGTGGTTCTCGGGATCGATCATCGAGGTTGAAGTCGTAGAACAGCTCGCCTGATCCCGATCCCGCCGACCCATCATCGCCGCCTCCGAACGCCGCCTCTCGTCAAACAGACGGAATCAGTATTCGCCGGCATCTCAAGCTCCTTTTTCGACAGCATCGACCCAAAGCGGACATCGGCCGGGCGCGGGGTTAGAGATTGATGCCGACCTTTGGAAGCAGCCACACCGTGCCCAGATAGAAAGCGATAGTCATCGCGCAGGAAATTGCGAGTGCGATCCAAAACTCTACCTGGTTGACGCCTTCCCAGCGGACCAGCGCCAACTGCTGGGCAGAGGTAAAAAGCTATTGCAATTGCTGACGAGGGTATCAAAAAGGAGTAGTTCGCAAGCGACCCAACTCTCAATGCTTTCAATTTTGGAGTTTGGGGGGCTTGCGGTATTTTTAAAGTTCTTTCGGCTGCTGCAACGACACCTTGGTCATTTTTCGAGTCCAGAGTGCCCTCAGAATTCCGTTGTGTTGCCGCACGTTTGGGTTACGGACATTGCTCTCTATATGTATCAGCCGCGATGTATCAGCCGCGCTGCGGGCTTTGCCATGGATGACGCGGACATACTGAGACTCTTTCAAGAATGGCTCTCCGCGTTTGAGGCCGTTCAAGCCGATGAAGATTTAGCACCGGCGAATGAGGCATTGAGACAAATCGAAATTTGTCTCGCATCAATGCCCGCAGAGGGACTGAATGGACTGGCCATTAAGCATGGCCTTCATCATTTTCTGAATGAGCATGATCTCAGTCATGCTCTGTCTGACTCTCTTTACCGAGATCTAGTGCGTCTCAGCGGTCTTGATCCAGTTGCCGAGGTCACGGCTCGCATCAAACTTTCTTAGACCGATACTCGACATCCTCTTACCCCGCCACAGTTAGGCTTCGGTCGAGAGTCGAGCATTTTGATCAGCGCAACCAATGAGGTTGCATTCCATTTTACGCATTCCCTTGGCACGATGCACTTTCACCATGATTTGGCTTAAGCCCAAGTCAGCAGCGATTTGTTTGTTCGTGCCTCCCGCCCCTACAACCAATAGGACTTGTCGCTCCCGGGGGCTTCATCAGTCGAAGCACGCTCGCAGTTCTGAACGTGTTCTCTCCTGTGCACGGCGTTCTCGGTCTCGCTGAAGGGCCGCAAATACCGCGTCCAAGAGATCTTGCTCGGCGACCGGCTTAGTGAGGAAATCAGCGGCGCCCAACTTTACCTCGCGCGAACCGCCATGGCGATGTCGCCATAACCGCTGAGGAAGACGAGTGGAATGCGCTGCCCCCGCGTCGCAAGTTCTTCCTGCAATCTAAAGCCGCTCATTTCGGGCAGGCGCATTTCGAGCACCAAGCAATTCATTGCATCAGGGAAGTGACCCTGAAGAAACTCATCAGCTGACTGAAAGAGCAGCACCGTCAATCCCACCAATTTTAGAAGCTGCTTGAGGGCAGCACGCACAGCTTGATCATCATCGATGACAAATACGACAGAGTTGCTGTCCGAGAGAGCGCCAGATGCCGGCGCTGTTGTTTTGTCTCTGGTTTTGCGCCCAAGGCTCATGCCAACCGCGCTCGCTTTACCCGACGCAGAGAAGCTCCATGGCACGCCATGAAATTTCGGCGAAGCGGCCAGAACCCCAGAGGACAATCCGAGGGACTGTAGCGGGTCGGCCTTGCGCCCGGGCTCCTGGCTAAAAACGGTCCATTTACAGGAAATCCCTTTTAGCTCTGGGCGCCCCAACTACGTCGAAATGGT
>CAWFNK010000019.1:0-411124 GCA_963817175.1 uncultured Alphaproteobacteria bacterium | reverse complement strand
AGGTAGGCGGCCAGCACACCTGGATCGGTAAGGACGGATGCAGGCGCGCCTTCTGCAAGGGTGCGCCCGTAGTCGAGCACATGGATGCAGTCGGCCAGGTCGGCGATCATCTGCATGTCGTGTTCAATCCAAACAATGGTCATATTCAATTCGTGTTTGATGCGCAGGATGAAGCGGGCGAGGTTTTCGCGCTCCTCTCGATTAAGCCCCGCTGAAGGCTCATCCAGCAGCATGACGGTCGGTTCCAAAGCTAGCGCGCGGGCAAAGCCGACGATCTTCTGCACACCAAAGGGCAGGGCGCCGACTGGCGCATGGCGGTAGCGCTCGAGTTCGACGACATCGATGATCCTTTCGACCGCTTCGCGGTGCGTAATCTCGGCCCGGCGCACGCTCGGCAGGAACAGCATTTCGGCAAGCGGATTGGTGGCGATGCGCGCGTGGCGGCCGGCCAGCAGATTTTCCAGTACGCTCATCTGCGCGAACAACTCGCCATGCTGGAAAGTACGGGCCAGCCCAAGCCGGGCGATTTCGTGCGGTGCCTTACCGGCAATGTCGTTGCCGCGAAATCGGATCGCGCCCGTGCCGCGGTAGATTCCGCTGATGCAGTTGAGAACGCTGGTCTTGCCGGCGCCGTTCGGGCCGATCAGCGCGAATAATTCGCCGGCCTCGGCCGCAAACGACACGTCGTCCAGCACGGTCAAGCCGCCAAAACGCAAGCTCAAATGCTCGACCGCAAGCTCAGCCATACCACCTCCGTGATCGGCGATATTGTTTGACGTCGCGGTAGGATCGGCGCTCGCCGCCGGCCTGACCAAGGTAGAATTCCTGCACATCTTGATGGCTTTTCAGCCGTTCGCGATCGCCGTCGAGGACGATGCGGCCATTTTCCATCACATAGGCATAGTCGGCGATTTCGAGCGCGACAGCGGCGCTTTGCTCGACCAGCAGGATGGCGATGCCCATTTCATCACGAACAGCCATCAGCCGGCGTGTGAGATCCTCGACCACGACCGGTGCAAGCCCTAGCGACAGTTCATCGACCAGCAAGAGCTTCGGCCGGCACATCAATGCGCCTGCAATCGCCATCATTTGTCGCTCGCCGCCGGAGAGCAGCCCGCCTACGCGTTGACGTAATTGCGCGAGACGCGGAAAGAAATGATAAATTCGATCTTCGTCATGCCGTCGCTCCGCGACAGTGGCGGCGCGTGCAACCGACACAGAAAGATTTTCCGCAACGGTGAGATTGGGAAAAACCTTCTCTCGCTCGGGTACCAGCGAGATGCCGCGGCCGGTGATGTCATACGGCGGCAGGTTCTCCAGTCGCGCGCCTTCGAATGAGATCGCACCTTCGGTCACACGCGCATCGTCGATGCCGAGAAAGCCGGAAATGGCGCGCAACGTTGTGGTTTTTCCGGCACCATTGGTGCCAAGCAAGGCGACGATGTGTCTGTTGGCTACTGACAGCGTCACACCCTGCACGGCAGTGATGACACGCTTGTAGACGACTTCGATCTTGTCGACCTGGAGAAGGGGCTCGCTCATTTTCTGGCACTCGCGAGCGGACGCTGCTTGAACGGCCACAGCAGAAAATAGTTTTGCAGGCGGTGCCAGATGCCGACCAGTCCGAGCGGCTCAAGCACCAGGAACAGAATCATGACGACGCCGAACGAGGCGTAATTGACGGCAAAGATGTCGCCCGCGAGCTTCTGCACATTGGGCAGCAGCTTGATCAGGCTTTCGATGACGTAGGGAAAAACGGTCACGAAGGCGGCGCCAAGCAAGGCGCCAAGCAGCGAGCCCATACCGCCGATGATGATCATGGCGACGTACTGAATCGACAGGAACAGATCAAAGGCTTCGACCGACACAAAACCTCGGTAGTAAGCGAACAGGCAGCCCGCAACCGAGGTCATGCTGGACGAGATAACGAAGGCAAGCAGCTTATAGCCGGCGATGCTGATACCGAGCGCTTCTGCCACCGTCTCGCGGGCATGTAGCGCGCGCCAGGCGCGTCCGCTCCGGCTGCGCAACAGATTGATGCAGATGATGAGGCTGGCCACGGCGAAACCGAGAAGCACGAAATACCAGGCGCGGCCGTCGCTCAGCCTAAAACCTCCGATCGCTGGCGGATCTATGATGATGCCGGTCGAGAAGCCGCGTTTGGTTTCGTATTCGCCGCCGAGATAGATGACGATGAAATGCAGCGCCAGCGTGCTCACGGCAAGATAAAGCCCGCGCAGCCGCAGCGATGGCAGACCGAAGATGAGCCCGAGCACGATACCGGTCAGTGCCGAGGCGGGCAGCGTGAGCCAGAACGGCGCATGGATCTCGCGGGCCAGAATTCCGGTGGTGAAAGCGCCTGCCGCAATCAGGCCGGCATGGCCGAGCGAGATCTGGCCCGCATAGCCGGTGAGCAGCATCAGCGACAACGCCCCGATCGAGGCCAGAAATACCTGACAGGCGAGATCAAGCAGGAAAGGTGATGCAATAAATGGCAGCGCAACCAGCACCACGGCAAAGGCAAGGAGACTGATGCGTTCGGCGCGGGTTTGTAGCAGCGCCAGGTCTTGCGCGTAACCGGTATGGAAATAGCCGCTGGCGCGCGGCATCGGCCTAAACACGATCGAGCTCCTCGCGCGTACCAAACAGGCCCCACGGCCTCACGATCAACATGGCGATCAGCACCAAAAACGGCACCACGTCAGAAAGCAGCGGATCAACGTAATAAATCAACAGAACCTCGGCGGCGGCGACGATCAGCGCGCCGACCAGCGCCCCCGCCAGGCTGTCGAGTCCACCCACCAATGCCGCTGGGAACGCTTTGAGCCCGATCACCGGCAGACTGGTAGTCAGACCGGAGTCGAGCGCCATGAGAATGCCGGCAAGCGCGCCGGTGAGCGTTGAGAGACTCCAGGCCAGCGCATAGACGCTGTGCAGCTTGATGCCACGCTGCGCCGCCAGCAGCGGGTTTTGTCCCGCCGCGCGCATGCGAATACCCCAACGACCGAAACGCAAGAATGCGAATAGTCCGGCATAAACTGCTATGTTGGTAAGCACTAGCACGGCCGACCACAGCGAGATGCGCGCGCTACCGATCACGAGCGAGGGATTTGTCACGCCAAGCGCCTGGGCCGGATATTGCTGTTGCGCCGACCAAAGCAGCACGACCAGCCCGCGGATCAGAATGCCGAGCGCGACCGTGGTGAGAATTGCCGCCAGCACCATCTCGCCGGTCATCTTGCGCATGAGGAAGACGTAGACGAGCAGTCCGACAACCACACTTAGGACGATAGCGGCGCCGAGCGCCATCGCCGCATGCCCGGAAAACAGCGACGCGGTCGCCAGCAGCATATACGCGCCTAGCATCATCAACTCGCCATGGGCGAGATTGAGCACGCGGCTCACCCGGTAGATCATCACATAGCCGCACGCGATCAATGCGTAGATCGATGCGAGCACGACAATGTTGACGAGGAGTTGCAAATGGATTCCGTCCAGCGGGAAGTCTCCCTCCCGCCTGAAAGCGGGAGGGATAGACCGCGGTTCACTTCACGTCGTAGGTCTTCCAGTCCTGTACACGCGCGATCTTGTCGCCGTCCCATTTGTAGACGCGGTAGTACAGCCGAGTGCGGAAGTGATTGTCCTTATTCCACTCGATCGGGCCGCCGCGCAGACCTTTGGTATCGATCTTGAGATTTTCCATGGCCGCACGCACTTTGGCGGCGTCGGCTGGCCAGCCCGCGCCCTTGAGCGCCGCCTCGATCGCCATGCCGCCGATCCAGCCTTCCGTCATAGTCTGCGCCGGATATTTCGAGCCGGCCTTTTTGGCCGCGTCTTCGATTTCCTTCTGTATCGGCAGGCCCTCTTGGAACAGTGCGTTGGCATTGATCACGAAGAACTTGCCGTCTTTAAGCCGTGCCAGCTCGCTTTCGGCCTCAAGATGGCCCCAGGCAATATAGTCGTCCTGCCAATCGAGCTTGCGGAGCGCTTCCAGTGTGCGGACCTGGGTCACCCACGGCGCCCAAGAGTAGACCCAATTCGGACCGGCATCCTTCAGCTTGGTGGCGAATGGCGTGTAGTCAGCGGTTGGCGGCGGGATGACCTGCTCATCAACCGGGGTCATGCCCATGGTCTTCGATAGGTCTTGCGCATAATCCATCTCGCCGCGCGACAGTGGGATCGCCATTGCCGAGAACCCGATCTTCACCGGCCCTTTCGCGGTCGCCTTGACGAAATCGAGTGTCGCCTGGCTGTCGAAATGTGAGGCGTAGCCGGTCGTGCAGAACTGTAGCGGGTCGGCAGGCGGATAAACGCTCTGCGGGCAAACGCCGCTGGCAAACAGCAGGGGGACGCCGGCAGCTTTGGTCTCCGCGATCATCGGCGCGTAAGTGGATGATAGGCTCGCATTGACCACCAGCACGGCGTTGTCCTGCGTAATCAACTTTTTCGTATTGGCTGCCGCCTTTGAAGGCTGCGCACCGTCATCTTCGAGAATGAGCTGGATCTTTTTACCGTTGATGCCACCGGCGGCGTTGACCCGGTCGATATAGATGCGCAAGGCATCGACTGCGGGCGCGTAGGTGCTGGATGGTGGTCCGGTCAGCGCGCCAGTCAATCCCACCACATAGGCGTCTTGCGCGATTGCCGGCACGGCCACCGCGCAGATGGCTATTGCACCCAGTAAAGTCCTCTTGAGCATGTTTTGCCTCCCGTTTTCATAACGTTGAGCTTGTTTCTTTTCGTCTTGTTACAGCGCCAGGGCGCCACCGGTGCCGGCGGCGATCAGGCGTTCCTCGCTGTCGTCGTACATGTCCTCGATCAGCGCCTTGAAACGCTCGTACATCAACTTGCGCTTCACCTTACGCGTCGGCGTCACCGGCTCGCCTTCCTCTTCCGGGTCGAGCGCCTTGGGCAAAATGCGGAAACTTTTGATTTGCTCAACTCGCGCGAGCGCCGCATTGGTCTTGTCGATCTCGGATTTGATAAGGCGCTCAATGCGTGGGTGCGCGGTTAAGCTGGTGAAGCCGGTATAGGCGACGTCGTTGGCGCGCGCCCAATCGGCGACGGTGTCGAAGTCTATTTCGATGATGGCCGTGAGATATTTGCGGCCGTGGCCGAACACGACCGCTTCCGCGACATAGGGGCTGGCGCGCAGTGCATTCTCGATGAAAGAGGGCGAGATGGTCTTGCCGCCGGAGGTGACGAGAAAATCACGCGCACGGTCAATCAGCCGCAGCGCGCCGTCGCGCCATTCGCCAACATCGCCGGTGCGCAGCCACCCGTCGGCACCCTTAACCTCACGCGTCGCGTCATCGTTGTGCCAATAGCCCTCGAACAGGTCGGGACCGTGCACCAGCACTTCGCCGTCATCCGCCAAGCGGACGTCCAAGCCCTCGACCGGCGAGCCAACATTCCCAGGGCGCGGGAAGGGGCCACGCTGGCCGGCAATGATACCGCCGGCTTCCTCGGTCTGACCGTACATCTCAACGACATTGACCCCATACATGTGCCAGAGCGCCGCGGTCTCTGCTGGCAATCCGGCGCCGCCGCTAACCACGAGCTCCAGCTTGTCGAAGCCAAGCTTGTTGAGGATTGGCCGGAAGACGCCGGCGCGCAGAGTGCCGTAGAGGAGGTCCTGAGCCATTGTCGTGTGGCCGTCCCATCGACACCGGACATAATTTTTGGCGAAATGCATAGCGGAATCGTAGGCTGCGCGCTTAAGCCTGCTCGAATTGAGGACGCCGACCAGTACGTGGGAGGCGAATTTCTGCAAATAGCGGGGCACAGTGAACATCACCGTTGGCCCGACCTCGAACAATGTTGTCGCAAAATCTTCCGCATCTTCGCCAAAATGCGGAACCAGCCGAGACATCAACGGCAGTGTAATAGCGACGTCTCGTCCGAGAACGTGACACATCGGCAAATAGACGACGGTGCGGTGCTGCTTCTCACGCAAGGTCGGGTATTGCGCGAGGACCGTATCGGCGGCGGCGAGATGTTTCCCGTGGGTGACCAGCGCTCCTTTCGGATGACCGGTGGTGCCGGAGGTATAGACGATGAAGGCGGGATCGTTGGACGAAAGCGTGGCAATCTGCGCTTCGAGCCAGGCAAGATCGGCTTTCTCAGCGGCGGCCAGCAAATCGCCGAAGCGATGCAGTTTGGTATGGCGATAACCGAACATCGCGGAGTCGTCGAGCACCACGATCGTGCGTAGGTCGGGCAACTGATCAGCGATAGGCAGAATCCGGTCGACATATTCCTGGTCTTCCGCAATGAAGACGCAGGCACCACCGTCGCGCATCTGGTAGTCGACTTCCGCTGCGGAAGCAGTCGGATAGATCCCGTAAACAATCGCCCCCAATGATTGCGCGGCGAGGTCGCAGATCATCCATTCTTCGCAGACATCGCCCATGATGGCGACGCGCTCGCCGCGGACAATGCCCAGGCTCTTCAACGCACACGCTGCATGTGCCACCAGCGCAGCGTAGTCTTGCCATCGTCGCTCTCGATAGATCCCGAAATGCTTAGAGCGAAACGCAACCGAATCCGGGATCGTGCGCGCGCGCTCGCATAGCAGGTGCGGAGCGGTGGTGCGGCGCAGGCGTTCGCGATCGACCGTGGCGGGCGCGGTCATTGGACGCTCGTTACGCGCGTTTCCTCTGGTTAAATTCTATAGCTCAATCGAATTCTGAATTCTATGGGCCTATCAACAACTAGGACGGATCAGCGCTTTCTCCGGCGAGTGGAGGGGCGCTTGCCCACTCCGTCGATCACTAAACGCGTGAATTCTGCATTGATGCGGGCGACCGGTACGTTTTCCTTGCGATACCAACTCGATGCCGCATTGCACATGCCGAGAATGGCGAGCGTCGCCATGCGCGCGTCGAGATCAGTACGGAATTCACCCTTGGCGATACCTTCCTTGATGACCTCCTCGAAAATGCGTTCGAGCCCGCGCGACCAACGGCCGATGCGGCGGCGACTTTCGGCCGGCAGATGCTGGCGTTCGTTGAGGAACACCTTCACGAAATCGCCGCGGTCCAATAGGGGCGACATGTGCGACTTGATCAATAAAGACAGGCGTTCCCGCGCAGTTCCACCGCCGGTAGCGATGGCCTTGGCGGCTTCGAAGAAGCCTTCGACGCCCTTAAGGCAGACCAGCTCCAGCGCGGCTTCCTTGGAGGAAAAATAGTAGTAGAGGCTCGCCTGCCGGATGCCGAGGACGTTCGCAATGTCCTGTGTGGTGGCGCCGTGAAAGCCGCGCTCGGCGAAGACGCGGGCGGCCGCGTCGATGATTTGCGGCGCGCGGCGGCGCTGGCTCGCGCTGCGCCGGGTAGAGGGAAGAGCCAGAACGTTCATCCAATTACTCGCTCATCGCCTGCGCTAGGTGATCGCGAACCGGTGTTTGGCACCCGTCACGGTCAAGGCCATTGTGTTCTGCCATGGCGGCGATCTAAATTCCATCTATTAAGCTATAGAAATAGTCTTTAGGGAGACAACTCGCATGGCCGCCCGCACGCAAGGCCGCCCACCATTTCGTGCCGATCACGTCGGAAGCCTGCTACGGCCGCCAGTCTTGCGCCAAGCCTTTCGCCATCATGCCGCTAACGAGATCGATCATGCAGAATTCAGCAAATTGCAGGACCAGTGCATCCGCGATGTGGTTGCCCTTCAGGAGCAGGTCGGTCTGAAGGTGGTAACCGACGGCGAGTTCCGCCGCGGCTCCTATTGGGGCCGCTTTGTGGAGCGTATCGATGGCTTCGAGATCAAACCTGCTTCATTTAAATTCCGAAACGATCAGGGCCATGAAGTCGAATTCACCGCGCCGTATGCGAGATCGAAAATCAAACGCAGACAACCGCTCGCACTCGACGAATATCTTTTCTTGCGCAGCGTTACCAAGGTGACCGGGAAAATCACGCTGCCGGCACCATCGACAATGCATTTTTATCGTTGTAACGATTTTGCCGCGCAGTCAGCCTATGAAAACGTCGAAACGTTCTTTGCTGATCTCGCCGCGATCTTCAGGCAAGAGACCAGCGAACTCGCCGCGGCTGGCTGCCGTTATATCCAGCTCGACGAAGTCGCAGTGGCCCTGCTGTGCGATCCGGCAATCCGCGATCAAGTCGCGCAGACGGGCAAAAAGCCCGACGTATTAGTCGATCTCTATATCGATAGCATCAACCAGGCCGTTTCGGCGTGCCCGGCGGATGTCACCATTGGCGTGCACATGTGCCGCGGCAACTTCAAAGGCCACTACCTGGCGGCTGGAGGTTATGAATCTGTCGCCGAGCGCTTCTTTGCCAACACAAAGGTCAATCACTTCCTGCTCGAATACGACACGCCGCGTGCGGGCGACTTTGCACCGCTGCGTTTCGTACCGAAAAATAAAGGCGTGGTGCTCGGACTCATTAGCTCGAAAACGGCAGCACTCGAGAGTTTGGATGTGCTGAAGCGGCGTACGGAAGAGGCAACGCGCTACGTTGATCTTGATCGTCTCGCCATTAGTCCACAATGCGGCTTCGCTAGTACGGTCGCCGGGAATCCCCTTACCGAAGTCGATGAGCGCGCGAAACTCGCGCTGGCCGTAAAGGTTGCCAACGCGATTTGGGGCTGATGTCCGCTTTCGGCACTTAGCGGACATTGAGCCTCGATCGCAGTATGCCCAACTAGTGGGTTCAGTTCGGCGCGTTAGGTCGGCCAATTGCCGCCAGGCGCAAAAGCGCTGATTGACGATGGCGCCCGCCTAGCGGGGCGGCTTAAGCAGACAGTCGGTGGCAATATTTTAGACCGGACAGGATGCCCGCGGCCGTATCGCTGCGCGACGCCGGCCCCGGACAATAGCAAAGATTTCAATCGAGCGTGTCAGGCCGCTAGGCCGCCGGTTTCACCGGTGGATCGAACTCATCCGTCTGGTAGCTGGTGTGTACGCCGTAGTCTTCACGGTAGGGCGTCCACACATCGAGGTTTACTGCCACGCCTTCCTTGGGACCTTCGGCCCAATGCATGGCGTTCGGCGAAATCCGCACGATCGTGCCGGCCGGACAATCCATCACTTGATCTTCGATGTGCAGCTTCACGCTCCCTTCGAGAATCATGAAAATCTGTTCGTAGACGTGCTTGTGCGGGCTCGACACCATGCCTGGATAGAGCAGGCTGCGTCCGACGACCACGTTGTTGCCGCGGAAGTCGCTGTGCACGAGACCCGGCCGCATCTCGCGAGTCGGGATGGTATTCCAGTTGTAGTTCGGCGACGGACCTTCAGCCGGTGTTCGAGTCAATCGCCAGCAGGTCCGTCAGTCTGTGTGGTGCCACCTATGGCGTGGTCTATCGCTACAATGGAGAAATGATCTCCATCGTAGCTCACCACAACCTCGACCAGCCTGCGCTCGACGCGTTCAACAAAATCTGGCCGATGCGGCCGGATCGAGAGAAAACGCTCATGGGGTGGGTCATTCTTGAGCGGACCATTCTTCACATTCCCGACGTCGCAGCCGAACCACGCTACACATTCGCCGCAACTCACCAAAAAGCCCTTGGCGTTCGTTCTTTCCTCGGTGTGCCGATGCTGCGGGATGGAAACCCCATTGGTGCTATCGCTCTCTATCGTCACGAGGTTGGGCTGTTCTCTGACCGGCAGATCAAACTCGTCAAGGCCTTCGCCGATCAGGCCGTTATCGCGATCGAGAACATGCGCTTGCTCAGCGAGCTGCGTCAGCGCACGGATGATCTGAGCGCGTCGCTGGATGATTTACGCACTACGCAAGATCGTCTCGTGCAGACACAGAAACTTGCCTTACTTGGTCAGCTCACTGCCGGCATCGCGCACGAGATCAAGAACCCGCTCAATTTCGTCAACAATTTCTCGGGCGTCTCGAGCGAATTGATTGATGAACTACAGGACACCCTGAAGAGGCCATTCGACGATAAAACCCGTGCTGAAATCATGGAGCTGACGAACACCCTGCGCAGCAACCTTGACAAAGTCGTGCAGCATGGCAAGCGCGCGGACGTCATCGTCAAGAGCATGCTGCAGCACTCCCGAGAAGGTTCCGGTGAGCATCGGCGTATCGATATCAATGCACTGGTTGAGGAAAGCCTTAATCTCGCCTGGCACGGGGCACGCGCCGAAAAGCAGAGCTTTGAAATTATCCTCAAACAGTCCTTTGATCCTTCTGCGGGTGAGGCCGACGTCTTCCCGCAGGATATCAAGCGCGCTCTTCTCAACGTGATTTCAAACGGCTTCCATGCGGCGACCAAGCGCCGAGCAGAAATAGACGGCGGCGACTACGAGCCGACCCTCACTGCCTCGACCAAAAACCTTGGCGATCGTGTGGAAGTCAGGATTCGCGACAACGGCGCCGGTATGACGCCTGACGTGAAAGAAAAGATGTTCAACCCGTTTTTCACGACCAAGCCGACCGGAGAGGGCACCGGTCTAGGCCTCTCCATCAGCCACGACATTATCGTCAAGCAACATGCGGGCTCAATCGACGTCGATACGCAGCCCGGCGAGTTCACCGAAATCATCGTCACCCTGCCGCGCGCGGCGGTATTTGTCTGAAATCCGCGAGAGGGCCAGGGCTAGCTTTTCCGGTGTGTGCGCAGGCTCAAAAGCCGAGCGCTGCCAAGGTCACCAAGACGGACGTGCAAAAGGTCGTCAAATTGATCAGTGGCGACAAGGCCAAGACCCAGGCTTATTGCGATATCGGCAAGCTCAACGAACGGCTCGCGGAGGCTGACGAAACGAAAGACACCAAGAAACTCGATGAGCTGTCTCAGCAGATAGACGCACTAGGCAAAAAACTCGGTCCAGAATACGCCGCGTTGATGGATGCGTTCCAGGATGTAGATCCGAACTCCGAAGACGGAAAGCAGATCGGTTTGATGTTCGAACCACTCGACAAGCTGTGTGCAAAGTAACAACAGGCCACAGCTGCAATTCTTCACGCAGCTCAGTCTGAAAGGTCACGGCCGCGACGATGACATCAGCCTTCTGGGTTGGGGATCGCTCACATGGTCGAGATCACAGGCCTAAAGGAACAATCAGCAGCAATTTGCATTACCTCCTTTTGGGGCTGGTGGAGTATTAGGGCCATGCATGGCGATCCAGTCGATTACCCGTCAGACAGAACGACGCCCGGCCTTAAGCCGGAAAATATGCACCTGCTGTCGGATTTGCCTGGGCGTCTTTCGACAGAGCTGTTTGCCAGCGCCAAGCCAGTGCGGCTCGCCGCCGGCAAAGTATTGTTCCTGGCCGGTGATTCCGGCGACGACTGCTATCGCATCGAGGACGAACTCCTCAAGGTCACGATGGTTTCGCACTCCGGCGACGAGCGCATTCTTGCCTTCGTCGGCCGAGGCGACATCGTCGGCGAGCTTTCGTTGATCGACGGACTGCCGCGTTCGGCGTCGGTGATCGCGCTGCGCGATGCCACATTGAGCTGCCTCAGCCGCACCGCGTTCGAGACCTTTGCAAAAAAACATCCGGAGCTCTACAAATCGCTGGTCGGGCTTCTCGCTAAACGCCTGCGCGAAACAGACACGGTGGTTGCAGCCGGTAGCTTCCTTTTGCTCACAGGCCGGGTCGCCCGCACGATGCTCGAGCTGGCGGAAAATTTCGGGCAGGAAGTCGGGTCGGGCCGGATCGTTATCAATCAGAAGATCAGCCAGAGCGACCTCGCTGCCATGGCCGGCGTTGCGCGCGAGAACGTGACCCGGATCCTCAACGACTGGCAGCGCGAAAAGCTGGTGACTCGCCAGGGCGGCTATTACTGCGTTGAGAACAAAGCGCAACTTGAGCACAAAGTTAAGCTGTAATTGCAGGGCCGTGCTGGAGCTTCCGACCTTCCAAGTCGAGCGCGCGCATATGATCGCGCCGTCGCGGGGCATGAGATGCGCCGATTAACTGCCAATGGCCCCCAGGGCAACTTACACTTTTTGTGTCGTTAAATAGTTTTGCAACATATTCGGCCCCTCATCCGAAAATAGGCATCCAATGTCTGCTTTCGGGGGTAAAGCGGACATGCCGATTGCGCTGCGAAATGTCCGTTTTTGACCCAAAGCGGACATTAAAACTAAAAACCATTGCGGTATCATGATGCAGGCCAAACGTGCGATGGCCTTTTCTCATCGTCTGCCCGCAGATACCATCCGGGAATAAAGCAACATTTCATTGAAATGGCGACGGCTTCCCTCGGGTTACTACGAACACCTGTATGGAGATTGAAATATGACCCGCTCAATTTTGTTGGTCGGTGCTGCTCTCATATCGGTAAGCATCAGTCCACTAAACGCGGAGGCCTCCGAGGCCCGCTGGTGCGCGGTGATCTCGAGGAGCGATGGCGATGTGCATTGGGATTGCACGTATCGCTCGATCGAAGAATGCCGGCCGAATGTGATAGCAAGCAATGGCAACAATCGTGGCTTTTGCAATCCGAGCCCGTACTATGTAGCCATCCCCACAAAACTCAGGAACTCGCGGCAGGCCTCGCAGATGGGTTCAAAGACCATTGCAAAATCTGAGAAGTCCATCGCTGTGAAGAAAGAAAGCCCTCGACACAAAGCTAATGCCACTACAGCGATTAAAATAACCACGGTGAAGCCTAAAAAGGTTGCGATGGCAGCGAAACCAACAGCTGCCAAGCCACGAAATGAAACCGAGCCTTTGGAAGAAAAAGCAAACTCCCGGATCACGGAAACCGAGGTCCCGCCGTCTACACAACCCTTGGCAACACCCGGTCCTGTCCCGAAAGAACCGACCACAATCGGTGGGAAAACGGAGGGTCCGCATCTGATCAGCCTGCCGAGACGTCCGATCCTGTCCCGAAAGAACCGACCACAATCGGTGCGAAAACGGAGGGTCCCGCATCTGATCAGCTCTCAGAGACATCCGATCCTGTTCTGAAAAAAGCAAAGATCACGGTCGCGGCAAAAATGGAGGACCCGGCCTCTGTCGAATTCGTAGACCTAAAGCGGGGCGTGAACAAAATAAGCCAATCGTTCGAAATCATTTGTGGCCATGTCAAAGGCAAAAAGAATTCGGGTGAAGCCACCAGCGAGAGACCTTTCCTATATCTCGTAAAGGAGGATGAGGCGTTTATCGTCGGTGGAAACCCGAATTCGATGGCGGCGATCGTGTATCGCGCCCACTGCCTCAGCGCGAATTCGCGCTGACAGAATCTCACGACAAAAGAGCTGTACTGCCCTGAAACGTCTGCTTTTGGCCCAAAGCAGACATGAGCTTGTGCGCTGCACATGTCTGCTTTTCAGCCATGACATCATCGTGAAGCAACATGCGGGGGCAATCGAAGTCGATACGCAGCTGGGCAAGTTCACCGAAATCACGGTTATCCTGCCACGCACGGCCGCGTTGCTTCCTGAACGCTCCTAATCGTTCTGATGTCCGCATTGGCCCACAGCAGACATCGCCGGTTGCAGCGCCGCCCGCGTCTGCGATGGATCGACGCCGTCCGGTGCGCCGTTGCCCTGTGCGTTGACGTTGATGGCCGATGCCGGTGAGCGGTTCGCTGGGACGAGCGAGGGCGTATCGACGACATTTTCTTGTCGTCGTGACATTCCCTCGAATTGCGCATTCTCCTCGATTGCCAGAGAGCGATGATAGATATCGCCCTCAACCACAGCGGTGCTACTTAGCTTGACGCGATTGGCATGGATCGTGCCCTTGATCCGACCGCCGATGGTTAATTCCTCAGCGACAATATCGCCCTCCACCTGTGCACCTTCGCCTATGTCAACAATCGAGGCGTGGACTTCTCCCTGTACCTGACCAAAAATTCCAAGCTTCCCTTGGCCAAAAATCTTGCCGACGATCGAAAGTCCGGAACTGATGGAGGAAGTCGCTTCTGATGCCGGCGGCACCGGGGATGCGACAGCAAAGCTTCTCACCTGCGGCCGCTCCTTGCTGCACGCTAGCGTCTCACGCTCAGCAAATTGCTCCTCATCCAATAACGGTTCTATAATATCGCCTACTTTCCATTTGGATTTTCCGAACATGTTACTCTCCTACTCTTGAATTCGCTGATAGAAAACGAGCTGTCGGCGAGCAGCCCTTCCACCGCCTTCTTTACTGAAAGCGTCGCAACATAATCCTAATCGCCGTAGTCTAGCTCTCCAGGCACCAGCGGGTCATGTCTGGAAAAAGAAAGTTGGCAATCCATGTCGTGACCAAGAAAGCGATGATCGAAGCGCCAATCATCGTATCTGGATCGAAGCCGCCCGCGTAGACGGTGCCGATGCCAGCGAAGAATGCGGACACAAGCCCAAGCATCGCGTCTGTTGTAAATTTCGTGCGGCGTTCAAGATTACTTAAGCGTCGTTCCAAGGCCACTGATCGGCGGTGATCTTCGTGGTGATCTCGCCTGATGGATCTCTCGTTTCGCGTGACTGCGGTTCGCCTTGAAACATCTGTGCGCCGCCGCAAATTGTCAGTGACCATGGGCACAGTCTCCATGTGGACCAACAAAGCTCCTACCGGATGACGCGTAGCTTCGCTGTGTCACACATCACATTTTGTATGGTATTTTCGTACTATCGCGTGTCATCTAGAAGAGACGCCTGTTCGATTGCGAGTTTGTCTCACGGGGCCGACCGCTTGGCGGTGGCCTGCGCTTTCGACCTGCTTATGCTCAACGGTGACGATCTACGGCGCCGGCCGCTTGTCGAGCGCAAAGCGTTATCGATCGAGCGCAGGTGATACCGAGCGCTCCCCCGCACAGTGCCGATCGCGTTCGTGAATGTCGGCGATCCCGTGGGCGCCGGTCTCGTGGACAGTTTGGCGCGACCGGGCGGCAACGCTACCGGTTTTGCGCTGTTCGAATATAGCTTGAGCGCGAAATGGCTAGAACTGCTTAAGCAGATTGCGCCGAGCGTGACGCGCGCTGCGGTGCTGCGGGACCCCGCTGCAACGTCCGGTATCGGTCAGTTCGCAGTTATTCAGTCTGTGGCTCCCTCCGTCGGAATAGAAGCCAGCAGACCTGCCGGGACAGACGCCGACCAAGTACGAGCTGGTGATCAATCTCAAGACCGCTAAGGCACTCGGTATAACGGTCCCGCCGGCGCTGTTTGCGCAAGCCAACGCGGTGATCGAATAGCATCAATGTCCGCTATTGGCACAAAGCAGACATGGGCGAGTGCGCTGCAAATGTCCGCTTTCGGGGGCAAAGCGGACATGGGTTCGCCGCCAGTTCAAGTCTGAAATTCTCCGTCCAATAAAAGCACCTTTTTGTGATGGCCAACACAGTCTGGAGATGACTTTTGATGGCAAGCACTAAGGTGGACGAATGCGCCTATTTTTGTTGGGTAAGTAGTCAACAGGCCCCCGGCTAAGTCGGGGAAGTAGGAGTAGGGGACATGCAAAGCCGCAAGTGGATTCCAGTTATGCCACTGGCGAGCTTGTTCGTTCTGCAAGCAACAGCTTCGTACGGGCAAGAAGCCATTGGAAAGGCGACCTCGGTGAGGCCTCAAGCAGAAGGTATCCACTCAGGCAGCACGCGAACTCTTTCAGGTGGTTCCGACGTGTATTCGAAAGAGACCGTCCGCATCCGCACTGGTGACACTGGTCAGGCGAATTTGCAATTTCACAATGACATCAATCTAAGCGTCGGGCCGCAATCGAGCGTGCACCTCGAGAAATATGTGTACGATCCGAACAAATCTGCCGGTACCATTGCGGTACAGGCCGCGCGCGGCTCGCTTCGATTTGTTACGGGATCGCAAGGGGGTGGGTCGTATCAAATCCAAACACCGTATGGGACGCTTGGGTATCGCTTGATCGAAGAATGTCGGCCGAATGTGATCTCAGGCAATCATGGCCTTTGCAATCCGAACCCGTCGCAGCAGGCCTCGCAGAGGGGTTCAAAGACCATTGCAAAATCTGAGAAGGCCATCGCTGTGAAGAAAGAGAGCCCTCGACACAAGCTAATGCCACTACAGCGATTAAAATACCGACGGTGAAGCCTAAAACGGTTGCGATGGCGGCGAAACCAACAGTTGCCACGCCACGAACCGAGCCTGCGGAAGAAAAAGCAAACTCCCGGACCATCACGGAACCCGACGTCACGGCGTCTGTACAACCGTTGGCAACACCCGGTCCTGTTCCGAAAAAAGAAACGACCGCAATTGGAGGGAAAGCGGAGAGTCCAGCATCTGGTCAGCCTACCGAGACGTCCGATCCTGTTCCGAAAAAAGAACCGACCACAATCGGTGGGAAAACGGAGAGTCCAGCATCTGGTCAGCTCTCGGAGACCTCCGATCCCGTTCTGAAAAAAGCAAAGATCGCAGTCGCAGCGAAAATGGAGGACCCGACATCTGCCGAATTCGTAGACATGAAGCTGTTGATGAGAAAAAATTCATTCGGCGAACCCTTCGAAATAATTTGTGGTCGTGTCAAAGCCAAAAAGAAGTCGGGTAACGCCACTGGTGAAAGACCGTTTCCTATATCTCGTGAAAGGAGATGACGTGTACATCGTCGTCGATGGCAATCCAGATTCGTTAGCGGCGATCGTGTATCGTGCCCACTGCATTAGCGCGAATTCGCGCTGACAGAATCTCTCGACAAAAGAGCTACACTGCCCTGAAACGTCCGCTTTTGGCCCATAGCGGACATCCCTAATTGCACCGCACATGTCCGCTTTCGGGGGTGAAGCAGACATGACCGTTTGCGGGAATCCGCTTTTGCGGTCGCTATTGGGGGTAAAGCGGACATGACGTTTTGCACCGCACATGTCCGCTTATGACCCAAAGCGGACATTCATGCGGCGCTGAAAAAACGATGCAAGCGCCAAGCTCAGGTCAACAATGCTGTCTGGTTTCGGGATGCCTCGAAATGCAGCGACGGTGGTATCTACGATAGACATTTAGTGGGTTTTAATGGCCTCTTTCTCTTCCTTCTTGAAATCGTTTGATACTGACAGCGGAAAGCGCGGCAAACAATTTGAGCATTTCGTAAAGTGGTTTTTGAAGAACGATCCCGAGTGGGCAACCCAAGTCGATGAAGTCTGGTTGTGGAATGATTACCCGTGACGCTCGGTGCATGGGTTTCAACTCAAAGAAGAAGCAAGGACAAAATGGACCTTGATCGTCGGCAACGCCTAGAGGCGCTGCCGGGTTGGGTTTGGAAACAGCGAACTTAGATCCCTGTGGGCTTGTTTCGTTCCACTCATATGACTTATCACACAGCGAAAGCGACAAAATGTCGCCAACAGTGTCGCCAACTAAGGTTTTTGAGGTTTTTGCAGCTTTGAGATTTTCGCCTAAGTACTTGTTTTAGTTTGGCTCCCCGGGCCGGATTTGAACCAGCGACCAACCGGTTAACAGCCGGTTGCTCTACCACTGGTTGGGAAATGCTTGGCGTCAACCGTCCTCTTGTCCTTGGTCATTCCTGGGGCGCAGCGGTGGCGCTGGCACTGGCGCTGAACCACCCGACCGCGGCAAGAGGGCTGGTACTGTTATCGGGCTACTACTATCCAACTTGGCGCGCGGACGTTCTGTTGTCCTCACCCCCGGCGATACCGCATCTTAGGTGATCTGCTGCGGTATTCGATTTCCCCGCTCCTTGGCAGACTGATGCAGCCACTGCTGCACAAGGGAATGTTTGCGCCTCTCCCGGTACCAGCCAGCTTCGCGAAGGGCTCTACCCCAAACATGTCGATACGACCCGGGCAGATCCGAGCGGAGAGCCAAGACGGCGTCGCCATGATTCCTGGCGCCTTCGCGATGCGACACCGCTATCAGGAATTGGCAATCCCAGTTGTCATTATGGCCGGCGCCAAGGATCGTGTCGTCAGTGCCAAGCAGCCGACCCGGCTTCACGCGCAAATTCCGCACAGCGTCTTGCGGTTGGTTCCTGACGTTGGGCACATGCTTCACTACGCCGTACCAGAGGTGGTCGCTGAAGCGATCGAGGAGGTCGGAGGACCGCGGAAGAGGTCTCGCGATGCTCAACCAACCTCGGCTCACGCGGCGTAGCACGCAAACGCGGGTTTGAACCCGACTCGGTGGGCAGCAGATGTCTGCTTGTGGCACTTTGCTGACTGCTTCAGCACAGTGCTTATCCCCGGCTGACGAACCTGCCGTATCATCGCCTCACCTCGTCCTTTGAGGGGCGCGCTCTAGAGGCGTCTTGATCGCGGGACGGGGTGCGGCGCCCGCGGGTCTTGTCGCAACAAGACACTCGGGCGGCATCGGAGCTCCTCCCGGGACCACTACGAGTCCCTGCCAGGAGCTGGCTGATCGCCCGGCCATAGCCGGTACGGAAAGCGAGGCCCGGTGCCGGAATGAGAACGCCGCAAATAGCATGCGCTCGCTTAGCGCAGGTGTGGCGGAGTCTTTAGATGCGCTACCGGCCTCTGGCCTACTTGAGCGCATCTTTGATGCGCTATCGCTTCGCTACTTGAGCGCTTGTTGGCGCGCCGAGAGGCGCCCGCCGCATCCGGCAACGGACGCGGACACCACAGGTTTGCGCTTTTCGGCGCGCCATCCCCCTCGGGGGGGATCGTAGGGTGGGCAACGATGTGTCGTTGCCCACGCGGAACGAATGACTGGTGGGCACGGCGCGACGTGCCTTTGCCCACCCTACGCTGTTTGACAAGAGCCGGACGCATCTCGCGTCGCGGCGATAATCATGTGCGCCGTCACCCCGGCGGAAGCCGGGGTCCAGGATGGAGGCAGAGTGCAAGCAGCTCTGGATTTCGGCTTACGCCGGAATGACGAGGCTCAATCCTCGCCTCATCGGCGCTCAGCGCAATGGAGCGCCGATGGCCGACATCATGGGGCAGCCGAGCGTCTTCTCGAACGCCTGCACCAGGTCCTGCCGGTTGTTCGCCGTGATGTAGAGGCCGCCGGTTTCCTCGGCGAGACATTTCACGTCGAGGATGCTCTGCGCGCCGGTCCAACTGAAACCCCTGAGCTGATAGCCGACGACATGAACGGTGAGCCGGCCGGTCGCGGCGGCTTTGATCGCTTTGCCGAGGGCGCAGGGCGCGCCGCCGCAGGTCTCCTCGCCGTCGGTCAGCAAGACGATGGTGCCTTGGTAGGCGAGGACCTCCGCGGCCCGCTTCACCGCTTCCACCAGCGGCGTCTTCCCGGCCGGGTTGATCGCGTTCACCACGCCCATGATGCGCTCCGCCGCGTTCGGCATCGGCGTGAAGTCCAGCTCGACATTGCAATGCGCGTAGGGCCCGGGACCGTAAGTGATCAGCCCGACCTTGCGGAACTTGGTGGCCGACGGCAGCACCTGCGCCAGGGCCTTGCGGACCTCGTCGATGCGCGTCACGTCGCTGAACAGGCCTTGCACCGTATTGCCGGCCATCGATCCTGACGCATCGAACACGATCATCGCGTCCTCGGTGCATGGCGTCCGCGCGGCGTCCGCGGCCGGCGCGGCCGCGGATCCGGCCAGGAGTGCGGCGCAGGCGAGCGCAACAGCGCAAATGGAGCGTGACAGCAGGTCCATTCCCGGCACTTTAGCCTAGAGCGCTGCTTATTGCAGAGGCGACTTAAAGCCCGGCCTGGATGGCCTTGAGCAGCCGGAAGCGCATCGCGCTGTCGTTGTTCTTGAGCGCGATCACGAAGCGCACCCGCCCATGCTTTGAAGTGTCGGCATAGCCCGCCAAGGTGCGGACGCCGGAAAAGGTGCCGGTCTTGAACAGCGTTCCCTTGCCGCTGCGGAGCAGGTCGGCATGGGGTTGGAACAACTCGAGCACCTTGGCGAGGCCGCTTGCGGTGAAGTGGTTGCCGCGGCTGATGCCCGAACCCTCTTCGATATGGATGGAGTCGGCGAGGCCGTTGGCGGCGAGCATGGTGTTGGCGACCTTGAGCGATTTCTCGAGGCTGACGGGTCCGCCCAGGGTCCCCCCGATCTCCAGGAAGACCTGGTTGGCGATGTAGTTGTTCGAGCCGAGGAGCAGCTGGCTGAGGACCTGCGAAAGGCTGCGGGACTGGCGATGAACATAGACCGGCTTCAGGCCCTCGGGCACCGGTCCGGTCGAGATCCCGCCCTTGACGCTGCCGCCGGCCCGCTCGATGAACGCGGCGATCAGCTCGCCCGCATATTTCAGGCTCACTGCCGGGTCCTTGCTCAGGCTGATGCGGCCGCGCCCTTGCGGGCCCCGCGCCTGGAACTCACTGATCGCCAGCGGCGTGATCGGCGTCTGCTGCTCGGCGGAGCGGACCGTCTTGCCCTTGCGCACGGCGCTGATCGTGTTGAAGTTCACGGCCAGTGCGGAGTTCAGCGCGTCATAGGCCTCGGCGGTGTCCTCGATGCCCGGGATGCGCAGGTCGGAGGGATAGTAGCTCGCATCGAGCACGATGCCGGTGATCGGCTCCTTGCCGATCGCGGCGACGAGCTCCGTCGCGAGCGGCGCAAGCTCCTCCGAGATCAGGAAGGGATCGCCGCCCCCGCGCACATACAGCACCCGCTTGTCGTCCAGGTAGAACTTCGTCTCGAAGCGGTAGTCGCCGCCGAGCACCTCCATCGCGAGCCAAGCCGTCACGATCTTCGTGACAGAGGCCGGGACGAAGGGCTTGTTGGCGTTCTGCGCGACCAGCTCGTTGCCCTTCTCGTCCATCACGAGCACCACTCCCTGCGGAGCAAGCGCCGCGACCTTCTCCTTGACGCCGGCCAGGACCGGGGTGGGCAGCAGGAGCAGGGCGATGAGGACGAGCAGGCGAGACCACATGGCGATTCCAGCGCGGGCGCAACGTATGCGACTTATGGACCTACGCCAGTCACTCTCAAGCGTAAAGTCGGTCAGATCGCACAATTTCCGCTTGTGGCACTCAGCGGACAAAACCGGTATCGCGCTCCTACGTCCGATTCTGACCCATAGCGGACCTCACCCGAGCTTGCGCGGGCCACCATCCGCTCTGTGCGCTCCGAATTGCCGCGGGCCAAGGCTTCGATGCAGGGTTAGCTCTCTTGTTCCAAATTCGTACGAATGCGCTGGCACACTTCGTGCGTTCTGGGCGTAGCTATTAGGACGCAAGTCATGGAAAGCGCACAGAACGTACAGTTAGGAGCCATCCGTACCCATCTCATCGCGGGCGCCGGAGCCGTCGGCTTTCTTGCGTTGGGGGTCGGCGGCTGGGCTGCCACCACGGAATTGGCTGGCGCGGTCGTGGCTGCCGGCGTGGTCGTCGTGAACTCCAACGTCAAGAAGATCCAGCACCCGATCGGCGGGATCGTCAAAGAGTTGCTTGTCCGCGACGGCGACTTTGTGAAGGCTGGGCAGGTGATTGTGCGGCTCGACGATACCCAGGCCCGCGCCAATCTGGCGATACATAACAAACGCAACGACGAGCTCTTAGGTCGTCAGGCGCGAGAAGAAGCCGAACGCGACGGTGCGGAACGCATCGTCTTTCCCGAGGAATTGACCAAGCGCTCCGCCGACCCAGATGTGGCGCGACTCATGGCGGACCAGGAGAGGCTGTTCAATATTCGGCGGCAGGCGCGCGAGGGCCAGAAGGCGCAGCTGGAGGAACGCACCGCGCAACTTCGGCAAGAGCTCATCGGCCTGATTGCGCAAGAGGCCGCCAAGGTGAAAGAGATCGAATGGATTCGCAAAGAGCTGGAGGGCATCATGACTCTCTGGCAGAAAAATTTTGTGCAGTTTACGCGGGTCGTTTCCCTGCAACGCGACCTCGCAAGGGCTGAAGGCGATCACGGCCAGCTCATCGCCGCGACGGCGGAGAACAAGAACAAGATCGCCGAGATAGAGCTGCAGATCATCCAGATCGACCAGGATTTTCGCTCCGAGGTTAGCCTGGAGCTTGTCACGATCAGTGCCGAACTATCCTTATGCACGGAACGGAAGATCGCTGCGGAGGACGTGTTCTCCCGCATCGAGATCCGCGCCCCGCAAGACGGCACCGTGCACGAGATGTCGGTACATACCGTGGGTGGCGTGATAGCAGCCGGCGAAGAACTAATGCAGATCGTGCCCGCGAGCGACACCCTTGACGTCGAGGCGAAGGTTCCGGCAGAGGCGATCGATCAGGTGCATGTAGGCCAAACGGCGTTCCTACGGTTCTCCGCCTTCGATCAACGCACCACGCCAGAGATCGACGGAACTGTGATGATCGTCTCGGCCGACCTTGTTCAGGAGGATAAAACGAATGAGCGATATTATACCGCGCGCATCGCTATCCCCCCGCAGAAAATTCAGGACCTGGGGCTCGCGCTTCTGCCCGGAATGCCCGTAGAGACATTCATCCGCACGGACGATCGCACGGTGGTTTCATACCTGATGAAACCGCTCAACGATCAGATCAGAAAGGCCTTCCGCGAGCGCTAGAAGGGCCGCGACCTCGGCACGGTGCCGGTCCGCCCTAAGACGCGCGAGATATTTTTTGGATGTTGAACTGTGGGCTTTCGCCAACCTGGGCAAACCGGCGGCGCACCACATCGCGCCGCACGGTTGTTATCTCACTTCGTCCGCTATTGGCACGAAATCGCCGGAGGATGCTTTCCGTGGAAACCAAACATGACGGCTGATCCCGGGAGCGAATTGACGCCGGCGGAGTTGCGGGATCTACGCCGACTGGTCGGCTTCATGGTGCCCTCGAGCACAGACTATCGTGTGCCTGGCGCGGACGATGGGGCGATCTTCGCGGATATCGTCCGCTCTCTCGGCCGAGATCAAAGCGCCGTGCGCAAGGCGCTGGCCATGCTGCGCGAGATGGCTGGCGAAGACTTCGCCGCGATCGACGAGGCCGAGGCGGAGGCGACGGCGATGGCGCTACTCCGGCGTGAGGGACCCGAGATCACGGCACTCGGACGTGCAGTGCTGCAATGCTACTACCGCGACGAGCGCGTGATCAGGTCGCTGGGCCTCGAGCCAGGGGCGCCTTTCCCGAAGGGCCATATCGTGCAGCAGGGCGACTGGTCGCTGCTCGACGCGGTGCGCAACCGGCCGCAAATGTGGCGCGACGTGGACGACAACGGGCGCTGAGAATGGCCGCGGCAGAAGATATCGGCAGCCCCCGCCCGACTGACGCCATCGTCGACGTGCTCATCATCGGCTCCGGCGCCTCGGGCGCCGCGTTGGCCTGGGGCCTCGCCGAGACGCGCATGAAGATCTTGTGTCTCGAGCAGGGCGACTGGATTAAGCCGACTGATTTCCCCACCAACGGCCCCGACTGGGAAGCGCGCCGCTATTCCGATTTCCACATCAGCCCGAATCGGCGCGCGCGCGACACCGACTATCCCGTCAACGACTCCAACTCCCCGATGAAAGTCGCCAACTTCAATGGCGTCGGCGGCGGAACGATCCTCTACATGGCGCATTTCCCGCGCCTGCATCCGTCCGACTTCCGGGTGAGAACGCTTGATGGTGTGGCGGACGACTGGCCGATCGACTACTGGACTTCTGGAACCGTATTTCGCGGAAAACGACCGCATGATGGGCGTCGCCGGTCTTGCCGGCGATCCGGCGTATCCGGCACACCAGCCCACCTTGCCGCCGGTGCCGCTCGGCAGGAGCGGCACGCGGTATGCGCGGGCGCTCAACAAACTCGGCTGGCATTGGTGGCCGTCCGAGGTCGCCCTGGCGACGACGGAATACGACGGTCGCGCCAAGTGCATCAATCTGGGCCAGTGCACGCTGGGCTGCGCGCAAGGGGCGAAGGCGAGCGTCGACATCACCTATTGGCCGCATGCGCTGCGAGAGAGAGTGGAGTTGCGCACGCGCTGCCGCGTGCGCGAGATCACCACCAACGAGCTGGGCATGGCCTCCGGCGTGATCTACTACGACGCGAACGGGGTGGAGCGGTTCCAGCCCGCTGAAGTGGTAATCGTGGCGGCCAACGGTGTCGGCACGCCGCGACTTCTGCTTAACTCGGCCTCCTCCCGGTTTCCCAATGGCCTGGCGAACTCCTCCGGCCTCGTGGGCAAGAACCTGATGCTGCACCCTTGGCCGCAGGTTTCCGGCTATGTCGACGAGGAGATGGACGGCGACCGCGCGCCGCCGACGGTGGTGTGGAGCAAGGAATTCTACGAAAGCAACCCTTCGCGCGGCTTCGTGCGGGGCTATACGCTGCAGTTCGTCCGCGGCAACGGGCCCGCCCACGAGGCGATCACCAATCTAGGCACCGGTCGCCTTCCCTGGGGCAAGGATCATCACCGCGTCTATCGCAGTCAGCTTTACCACCGCCTCACGGCGATAGTCGGCTGCGAGGACCTGCCCGAGGAGCACAACCGCGTCACCCTTGACCCCGTGCTGAAGGACAGCCACGGCATCCCGGCGCCGAGGATCGACTACACGATCGGCGAGAACACGCAGCGCATGATGGAGCACGGCATCGCCCGCGCGACGGAGGCGCTCGAGGCGGCCGGGGCAAGCAACATCTTCGGCTCCAGCACCGTGCTGAGTAGTCCGGGACACCTCTTGGGTACCGCGCGTATGGGCACAGATCCCGAGCGTTCCGTGGTGAATGAATGGGGCCGCAGTCACGACGTGAAAAACCTCTTCATCGTCGACGGCAGCATCTTGGTCACCTGCGGCGGCGTGAATCCGACATCGACCATCCAGGCGCTGGCGCTCTACATCGCCGACAGCATCAAGAAGCGGCTCGCGACCCTGTTCGACTGACCAGGAAGCCGGCTCAAACTCGACGCCGTGGAGCCAGACCTAACGTCCGCTGTTGGCACTCAGCGGACATCAATCCGTGCGCTTATCCCCTCGTTCCGAACCTGGCTTATCATGCACTCACCTCGTCCTTCTAAGGGGCGCTGTCGCGAGGCGTTGCGATAAGCGGGACGAAGGTGCGGCGCCCGCGGGCCTTGTCGCAACAAGGCACTCGGGCGGCATCGGAGCTCCCCCCGGGGCCACTAGGAGTCCCTGCCAGGAGCTGGCTGATGTATCGAGGCGGAGATCGATCCGACCCTCGAGCTAAAGCGGGGCCCGATGCCGGAAACGTCCGCGATTGGCGCGCCGCGAGGCGCCCGCGTGCCGCAAGGCACGAGCCATAAGGATTTTGCGCTTTTCGGCGCGCCATCCCCCCTCAGGGGGACCTGTAGGGTGGGCAACGGCTTTTTCGTTGCCCACGCGGAATGGTGGGCACGCTTCGCTTTGCCCACCCTACGATCGCACCCCGGACGCGCAAGCGTCGCGGCAAGGAGACCGCATGTCTTCGCTTTGCTTACCCTTGGAAAACAACGGAATGATAAAGTCCCGACCAGTGCGGCTGATCAACAGGCTATGCCCGGCGATGCTCTGCAAATCACTGATCGCGGCTTCGGCCTTTGTGTCGACTCTCGACGTGCAGGCTTACGCGCAAATACAGGCGATAGCGAACCGGCCGTGACGCACGAGGCGGCAAGACCGAAGCCTGGCTTGCTCGGACGGCTCCGGCCGAACCGCTTGCTCACGGCAATGTTCCGGCCGATCTGGCGCCTGCGGCGGGGGCTGACGCTCGGCGCGCAAGGCGCGGTGATCGACCAAGAGGGGCGCGTGCTGCTGGTGCGGCACGGCTATCGGCCGGGCTGGTGGTTCCCGGGCGGCGGGGTCGAATGGGGCGAGACGCTGGTCACCGCTCTTGCCCGCGAGCTGGAAGAGGAGGTGGGGGTAACGCTCACCGGCGAGCCCGAGCTGCACGGCATCTTCTCCAACTTCGCGAGCTTTCCCGGCGACCACATCGCCGTGTTCGTGGTGCGCCATTGGCAGCGGCGGGGCGACTACCGCAAGCTGGGCGAGATCGCCGAGGCGGGCATGTTCGCCTGGGCCGATCTGCCGGAGCGCATCGATCCCGGAACGCGCGCGCGGCTCAAGGAGATTCTCGATGAAGCGCCGCTGACGACGCTGTGGTGAGGCTAAGCCAGTTTCTTGGTGATCTTGGCGACGTGATGGCCCTGGAAGCTCGCGAGGTTGAGCTCCTTCTGCGAGGGCATGCGCGAGCCGTCGGGGGCGGCGATGGTGCCGGCGCCGTAAGGCGAGCCGCCCTTCACCTCGCTGATGTCGGGAAGGTCGGGCGCGGAGTAGGGGAGGCCGACCACCACCATGCCGTGATGCAGCAAGGTCCAGTGGAAGGAGACGATGGTGGTCTCGTTGCCGCCGCCGGTCGAGGTCGAGGTGAACACGCTGCCGACCTTGCCGATCAGCGAGCCGCCGACCCAGAGCGGGCCGGTCTGGTCGAGAAAGTTCCGCATCTGCGAGGTCATGTTGCCGAAGCGGGTGGGCGTGCCGAAGATGATGCCGTCGTACTCGGCGAGTTCTTGCGGGTCGGCGATCGCCGCGGGCTGCTCGACTTTCATGCCGGCCGAGCGCATGATCTCCTCCGGCATCAGCTCCGGCACGCGTTTGAGGCTGACATGCACGCCTTCAACCGCGCGGGCGCCGTGCGCCACCGCATAGGCCAGCGTCTCGGTGTGCCCGTAGGATGAGTGGTAAAGAACGAGCAGTCGCGCCGTGTCAGCCATCGGATTTCGCCCCCGCATTATCTCGTCGAGGGGCGTGGCTCCAAGCCCCTCCTCGCCAGCTGATTAAGTGTAGCAGATTCAAAGATATGACGAGAGGCGATAAACGCTTGGTGAACGTCCGAGGTTTCGGGAAGTTTGGAACCATCGCGCGGCAGTTTGCCCTCGTGAGGCTGGACCCGCATCTTGGTCCATGATAATGCAGCGCCGCCATGTGGACGAGAATCGAGCTCACGACATTTCCCCGACGACGACGGCGCGCGCGCTAAGCGCGGTTCGCCTCGTCCCTCGCCGCCGGCATTTTTTACCGCTATCCATGGTGCCACGCCGCGGCTCGAGGGATCCCCTCTCGATCAGCCTGTTTGGGATCCTCACTCCAATGTCTTCCTCAAGCTTAGCCATCCGCCTCGAAACCGACGGCGACGCGTGCATTTTGTCTGAACTTTCGGCAGAGGCCTTCGGCCCCGGCCGGTTTGCCCGAAGCGCCTACCGAGTGCGGGAAGGCATCCCACCGGTTGAAGCGCTTTCGCTCTGCGCGATTCTCGACGAGAGACTGGTGGGCGGCATCCGCTTCACCGCGATCCGCATCGGCGACGGGGAGGGCGCGCTTCTGCTCGGGCCGCTGGTCGTCGATCCGCAGGAGACGGGCAAAGGCTTCGGCAGGGCGCTGGTCGAGGAAGGCTTGGCGCGGGCGCGAGCACAAGGCTTCGGCCTCGTGCTGCTGGTCGGCGACATGCCCTATTACGGACGCTTCGGCTTCCAGCCCGTGCCGTTCGGGCAGATCACACTGCCGGGTCCGGTCGATCCCGCGCGACTGCTTGCCATCGAGCTGGTGCCCGGCGCCCTGCAAGGCGCCGCCGGCCAGGTCAAGGGCCATGCGCGCTAATGGCCTTCGCGGAACCAGGTGGCCGCCAGCAGGCCGAGCAATAGGCCAAGCGCAAGCAGGCCGGTAAACAGCGGGAACAGGCGCACGCCCTTGACGTGATAGGCGTCGCGCTTGTGCAGGCCGAGCCAATCGTCGCCGTGCATGACATGGCCGCCGCGAAGCATCACCAGACGCGGGAGCTTGCCAGCGTCAGCGTTGTCACGGCCAAGCCAGAAGCTCCCGCCGCCCGTCTCGTCGAGAATGGGCGACAGCACCGCGTCGGTCGCCGTGACGGCGGCGAGCTCACGCGCATTGGCGTTGCCCACCGTGACCACGCTCGCGAGCTTGCCAGAGGAGATGCGGTAGACGCCTTGCTCGCTCACCGTCATGGCCTTGCGCCAAAGGCCGCGATCGCCCTGGTCGAGGGTGACGGTCTCCTCCTTGCCGGAGGGCGCGGTGATGGTGACGGGCTCGATCTCGTCCTTGACCGAGCGCCGCTCGATGGAGAGCGTCTGGCCGCGGCTCGTCGCCTTCAGCGTCTCTTCCTCGAGGTCGGGCTCTTTCATCAGCCAATGGGCGAGCCGGCGCAGCAGGTCGGTATAAGGTCCGCCGCCTTCATAGCCGCGCGCCCAGAGCCATGCATGATCCGAGAGCAGCATGCCGACGCGGCCTTCGCCGCGCTGGCCGATGATGAGAAGCGGCTTGCCTTGCGCGCCCTTCATCAGCACCTCGGCTTCGCGGGGATTGACATCGACGACGCGGAACCAATGTCCCCAAGAGGGCTCCTGCCCCGATGCGCCAGGCAGATCGCTGGTCACGGGATGCTTCTCGCCAAGCTCGGTAAGGGCCGGCTTGAACGGCTCCTCGATCACGCGGCCCGACGGCACGGCAGGCAGGATCTGCCCTAGCGGCGAGCGATAGAGGCTGAGCGGGGAGGCGTAATCGTCGCCCGCCGAGACCAGCACGGCGCCGCCCTTCTCCACATAGCGCGCGACGTTCTCCAGATAGAGCAGAGGCAACACGCCGCGCCGCTGGTAGCGGTCGAAGATGATCAGGTCGAACTGATCGAGCTTCTCCTGGAACAGCTCGCGGGTCGGGAAGGCGATCAGCGAGAGCTGATTGATCGGCGTGCCATCCTGCTTCTCCGGTGGACGCAGAATGGTGAAATGCACGAGATCGACGGACGCGTCGGATTTCAGCATGTTGCGCCATGTGCGCTCGCCGGCATGCGGCTCGCCGGAGACCAGCAGCACGCGCAAGTTTTCGCGCACGCCCTCGACCGTCAGCACGGCGCGATTATTGACCGTGGTGAGCTCGCCTTGTGCCGGCTCGGCCTCGATCTCGACGATGTTCGGGCCGGCATGGTCGATACTCACCGGGATCTCGACCTTCTCGCCGAGCTGCACGCTCTGCGTCACCGGCGGCTGGCCTTGGTGCGTCACGGTCAGCTTGACCGGACCTGCGGCGCCCGGCGCCGCCGTCGTGTCGGTGACCTTGACCTCGATATTCTGGTTGGAGCCGACGATGCCGAAGCGGGGCGCGCTCAACACCTGAAGTCGCCGATCGAACTCTCCCGGCTTGCCGGTCAGCAGAGCATGCACCGGCGCGTCGAAGCCGAGCCCGGTGGCGGCAGCCGGCACGTCATGCACCTCGCCGTCGGTAATCATGATCACGCCGGCCAGCCGGTCGGGCGGCACATCGGCCAGCGCCTGCGCGAGGTCGGTGAACAGCATGGTGCCGTCGCGCTCGCTGTCGGCCGAGGTCGAAGTCGAATTCACCCAGCGCACATCGAGGTTGGGGAACGACTTCAGCCGCTCGGTCAATTCCTTGCGGAGCTCCGCCGTGCGCGCGTTGCGACCGGCGATCGCCTGACTCTGGCTGTCGTCGACCACCACGGCGAGCACGTCGTTGAGCGGCTCGCGGTCCTCCTGCTTCAATTGCGGATTGGCGATGGCGAGCAGAAGCAGCGCGTAGCTCAACAGCCGGAAGATCGCGCCGCGGCGCGAGCGCCAGAACAAGAGCGCCAGCAGCACGGCGCCCAGCGCGGCGAGCATCCACAGCACCGGCCAGGGCACGAAGGGCAGGAACTCGATCGACCAGCTCATGGCGTCACTGCCCCAATCGTTCGAGCAGGGCAGGGACATGCACCTGATCGGCCTTGTAGTTGCCGGTGAGCGCGTACATCACGATGTTGACGCCGGCGCGGAATGCCATCTCGCGCTGCACCTCGCCGCCCGGCACGGTCGGATAGATCGGCCGGTTGGCATCGTCGAGTGCCCAGGCGCCGGCGAAGTCGTTCGAGGTGATGACGATCGAGCTCACGCCATCGGTGCGGCGCGAGCGCTCGCTGCGCTCGGCCTCGTCCTGCGGCTCGGCCTCGACCCACAGCGAGCCCCCGTCCCAGCGGCCGGGGAAGCTGTGCATCAGATAGAACGACTTGGTGAGCACGTGGCTCTCGGGCACGGGTTCCAGCGGCGGAATGTCGAGCTGGCCGATCAGCCGCGTCAGAGCCTTGGCTTGCGCTCCGGTGCCGGCGAAGCCGGTCTCATGGTCGCGCGTATCGAACACGATCAAGCCGCCTTGCTTCATGAAGGCGTCGACCTTGGCGAGCGTCGCGTCGGAGAGCGCCTCGGCGTCCTCGCGCACCGGCCAATACAGAATCGGGAAGAATGAGAGCTCGTCCTTGTCGATGTCGACGCCCATGGGCTCGGCCGGCTCGAGCGCGGTTCGTGCGCGCAACACCTTGCTCAATCCGCTCAAGCCTTCCTCGCTGGTGCGGTCGATCTCGGGATCGCCGGTGACGACATAAGCGAGATGCGTCTGCAACGAAGCCTTCAGCGCGAAATCGGCGGGAGAGGCGGACGTGGTTCCGGCCTGGGGCGCCGTCACCGGAGGGGGCGCCGGAGGTTCGGCGGCGGGCGCGTCTTGCGCGCGCGCCGCGTCGGAGAGCGAAGGGAGCAGCGCGAGCGCAAGCGCGATGGCGGCGCCGGTTGCGGCGGCGCGGCGGCCGAGCCTCACCCCGCCGCTCAGCACCAGCATGGCGAGGATGTCGATGATAAACAGCCCGATCGCGGCGAGATAGAGCCAGGGCTCGAGCGCCATCGGCTTCTTTAAAGTATAGCCGCCGATCGCGCTCGATCCTTCGACGGGCCCAAGCGGCTTGAGCACGGTCTTGGCGGTGATCAGGTTGAAGGCGCGCGCCGCGCCCGACGGACCGTAATAGCCAGGCGGGTGATCGGGGCCGGGTACAAGCGTGTCAAGCTTGTCGGGAGCGATAGGTGCCGCGCGAAGGGGAGGCGAGCCGAGCTGGCCGAAGCCGTCCAGCGTCTGGACCGGCGGCAGCGCGCTGGTGGAGGCCGCCGGGGTGGAGGCGGCGGCGGGTGACGCCTCGACGGTCGAGGCTGCCTTGCCGGTGTCGATCGTGACCTGGCTCGGCCCAAGCGCCACGACGCGGCGAAGCATCTCGACGAACAGGCCGGAGAGCGGAAGATTCGACCAGTCCGAGTTCGCCGTCACGTGGAACAGCACGATGAAACCTTGCCCCTGCTTGGAGGCGGTGACCAAAGGCGTGCCGTCGGCGAGCGTCGCCCAGACCTCAGATTCGCTCGCCACGCTCGGGTCGGCGAGAACCTGCCGGTTGACCTTCACGTCCTCCGGCACGGCGAGGCCGCGGAACGGGCTCTGCTCCTCGAAGGGCGCGAGCGGCTGCGGCGTGCTCCAGGAGAGCGAGCCGCCGAGCGAGCGGCCGCCGCGGCGCAAGGCCACGGGCAACAGCTCATCGCCGCCTTGCTCGAGCCGGGGGCCGGCGAAGCGGATCAGCACGCCGCCGGATTTCAGCCAGGCTTCGAGCTCTTCCTGCGTGCCGGCGACCAGCTTGCCGATATCGGCCAGCACGATGGTCGAGACCTTCTGCTCGATCAGGCTATGGATGGCGTTGGCGACATTGCCTTCGCTCGGGGTGATGACATCGGCGTAAGGGGAAAGCGCGCGCTGCACATAATAGAGAGGCGAGAGCAGCGGCTGCGCCGCCTCGCGCGATTCGCCCGAGACGATGCCGACCCTGTGCCATTGCGAGCGGCCATCGAGAAGATGCACGGCGCCGGCGGACCGCTCACCGGCGATCTCGATGCGCGCCACCTGATTGCGGATCTCGAGCGGCAGGTCGAAGCTGGCGGTGGCCTCGCGCTTGCCTTGCGCAATCGAAAAGGCGGCTTCGCCGAGTGGCTCGCCGCGCCCAGTCAAAGCCTTGACCACGCCGGAGCGCGCACCTTCGGCGCCGCTCATGATTCGGGCGGCGAGTTCGCCTTTGTCGCCCGAGGATTGGCCGAGCGCGAGCGCCGCGTCGTCCTTGCCGGGACGCAACATGGCGAAGCTGCCACTAGCTCCGGCAAGCTTGGCAAGCGTCTTGGCCAAGACGTCGCCCTCGCCGTAATCGAGGCCGTCTGAGAGCCAGAGCACGCTGTAATCCGTCTTGCCGCCGAGTTGCTTTTCCAGCGCGGACGCCAACGCAGCGCGGTCCGGCGCGTAAGGCTCGGGCAGCATGCCGCCGACGCGCTCGCGCGCCTGCTCGGGGCTCATCGGATCGCTGATCGGCTGTCCGGGCGCGGTGAAAGCGAGCAGGACGGTCCGGCCGTCGCGCCCGGCGCGCTCAATGGCGGCCTCGATCGCCTCGCGCCGCTCGGGCCAGTGCGCGGCCGACGCCCAGCCATTATCAACGACGAGGAGCGAGGGGACCTTCGCCGGTGAAGCTCTGCTGGTCCGGGTTCAGCACTGGCCGTGCCAAGGCAAAGATAAGAAGTGCGGCAAGCAGCATGCGCAAAGCCGTCAGCCACCAGGGGCTGTGCGCCGGCGTCTCCTCCGTGGTCTTGAGGTCCTTAAGCAGCCTTGTCGGCGGAAATACCACGACTTGCGGGCTTGGCGGGGTCAAGCGCAGCAACCACCAGATCGCGGGAAGCGCTGCAAGTGCCGCGAGCACCCAAGGCTGGAGGAAGCCGATCGCGCCGATGGTCATCATGGCTGCCGGCCCGCTTCTATTCCGCTCAGCGGTTCAGGCTTTGGCGGCCGATAGCGATAGTCGCGCTCAAGCCCGGCGAGGCGGTTATGCACGACCAGCACCGCTTCCTCGGGCGGGCGGTCGGTGTGATGCACGAGAAACGACCAGCCGAGCCGTTGCGTCAACTCAACAAGATCGGTGCGATGGCGCCTGAGCCGCTCTTGATATTGCTCGCGCAAATTCTCGGCGCGGCCGGCGATCACGCGGTCTCGACCTTCGCTCGAGGCAAACTCGGTGCGGCCGGTGTAAGGCAGTGTCTCCTCGGCGGGGTCGAGCACCTGCACCAGATGCCCGCGCACGCCTTGCGCCGCGATCACCTCCATACGATCGGCGGTGACGCCAATGGGCTCGAGAAAATCGCTGAACAGCAGGCATTCCGAGAAGCGGCTCAATTTGGCGTTGGGCGGCAGGCTCGCGTCGCTGGTATCGCCCAGCAGCACCTCGGCGACCCTGCGCGCGGCGGCGCGCCCGGTGAAGGGCAGTCCGCCAAGCACGCCGACCCGCTCGCCGCCGCGGGCGAGAAGCTCGGCAAGCGCAAGCGAGAGCACCACCGCGCGGCTTTCCTTGGCAGTCTTGGACAGCGACGAGCGGAAACGCATCGAGGGCGAGAGATCGACCCAGAGCCACACCGTGTGCGCCGCCTCCCATTCGCGCTCGCGCACGAACAGATTGTCGGAGCCCGCCGAGCGCCGCCAGTCGATGCCGGTGACGGAATCGTTCTGGTCGTAATGGCGGAACTGCCAGAAGGTCTCGCCGGGTCCCGCGCGGCGGCGGCCATGCGTGCCGTGAGCGACGGTGTGCGCGACGCGTTGCGACTCGATGAGGAGCGCAGGCATGCGCGCCGCCAGCGCATGGGCCTCGGCTTCCTCGCCTGAAAAAGGCTGAAGCATCTTTCGCCGCGCGTCGGCCAAGCTCAGATCACCCTAAGGGCTGGACCAGCCTCGCCACCATGTCGCTCATGTCGACCCCTTCGGCGCGGGCGGCGAAGGTAAGCGCCATGCGGTGCTTGAGCACCGGCTCGGCAAGCTCGATCACGTCGTCGACGGACGGCGCGAGCCGCCCCTCGATCATGGCCTTGGCGCGGACGGCGAGCATCAGCGCCTGGCTCGCGCGAGGCCCGGGGCCCCAGGCGATCATGTCGTCGAGCTCCTGGTCGATGCCGGTGCCGGGCCGCGCCGAGCGGACCAGCTTCAGGATCGCGTCCACCACCTGATCGCCGACCGGGAGCTGGCGCACGAGACGCTGCGCCACCATCAGCTCCTCGGCGGAGAGGATGGTCTTCAGCGCCCGTTCCTCGACGCCGGTGGTGGCGAACAGCATGCGCCGCTCGGCGGCGATGTCGGGATAGGAGACGTCGATCTGCAACAGGAAGCGGTCGAGCTGCGCCTCGGGCAGGGGATAGGTGCCTTCCTGCTCCAGCGGATTCTGCGTGGCGAGCACGTGGAAGGGACGCGGTACGTCATGGCGCGTGCCGGCCACGGTGACGTGATGCTCCTGCATGGCTTGCAGCAGGGCCGACTGGGTCTTCGGGCTGGCGCGGTTGATCTCGTCCGCCATCAAGAGCTGGGTGAAGATCGGGCCTTGCACGAAACGGAAGCTGCGCCGGCCGGCGGTCGTCTCCTCCAGCACCTCGGCGCCGACAATATCCGACGGCATCAGGTCGGGGGTGAACTGGATGCGCTTGTTCTGCAATCCGAGCACGGTGCCGAGCGTCTCCACCAGGCTGGTCTTGGCGAGGCCGGGGACACCGATCAGCAGCGCGTGGCCGCCGGAAAGCAGCGTGATGAGCGCCAAATCGATGACGCGCTCCTGGCCGAAAATGATAGAGGATGTGGTCTCGCGTACTTTCTTGATCTTGGCGCCAACCTCCTCGATACGATCGATGAGCTGGCTCTCGGTCTGGGCAAGTGTTGTCATGGCTTCAGTTTGGCTCGATCCTGATGATAGGGGACTATAGGGCCAAAGGCCGGGAAGAGTTGAAACACTTTGAGAGGCAAATCGGTCACAATCGTGTTGGTTCCGGGCGCCTTGCGCGAGAGTTGCTCAACCAGCCAACGATGCGGTCTGAAGCGGCATAGACATGCCTGACCAAGACGAAAGAGACGATTTGGTAGCACCTGCCAAGGTCCACGGCAAACGGCCTTCGGCAGTATTGCCAAACCTTAATCTTTGCGGGGATATCGGGCTGAAAATCGCCCGCGATGGCACCTGGTATTACCAAGGCGGGCCGATCGCGCGGAAGCCGCTGGTCAAGCTGTTCGCCTCCGTGCTGCGGCTCGAGGAGGACGGCCGCTATTACCTCGTGACGCCGGTCGAGAAAGTGTCGATCGAGGTCGAGGATCTGCCCTTCGTTGCGGTGGAGATGCGGCGTGAGGGAAGCGGCGAGGCGCAGCGCCTGAGTTTCGTGAGCAACGTGGACGAGGTGGTCATGGCTGGGCCGGAGCACGCAATCGGCTTCCAGCCCGGACCCGAAGGCGGCTTCACGCCCTTCGTCGTCATGCGGCGCGGATTGAAGGCACGGCTTGCCAGGCCCGTCTATTACGAGCTTGCCGCCTTGGCGATCGACGGGCCGGAGTCGCAAGGGCCAGGGGTCTGGAGCGGCGGCGTATTCTTTCCGTTCCCGCCGGCACAAAGCGTCCACGGCGGCTGACGCGATGGGTCGCCACTCGCTTTGCGGGGCAAGCGCCGCTATGGTGCGGACAAATTTTTCCGGGACAGAGGCCCCGAGCCCCTCGATGTTGCGCATTGCGCTGATCGATATCCTTCTCTTCGCGCTGCCCTTTCTGATCTACGCGGCCTATATGCTCGCGGTGAAGGGCGCGGCGCCGTCGAGCCTTTGGCAGGGCGCGCCGATTTTCTGGCTGCTGGCTGCGGGTTGCGGGCTTCTGCTGGTCGTCATGGCGACGGTCATCCAATTCTCGGGCGGCGATCCGGGCGGCACCTATCACCCGCCGGTCATCGAGAATGGCGTCGTCAAGCCCGGCGAGATCGATTAGAGCGTAATCCGATGACCGAGCAGGCCGCCAAGCGCGCCGCAACGCCGCCTCCTTCACTCAAGGACGCCGCGTGGCTGCAACAGAGCGAGACGAAGCGCGTGTTCGCCGCGCTCGCCGCTCCCGGCATCGAGACGCGCGCGGTGGGCGGCGCGGTGCGCAACACGCTGCTGGGCCTGCCGGTAACGGAGGTCGATCTCGCCACCACCGCGCTTCCTGAAAAAGTGATCGCGCTCGCGCGCGGCGCCGATCTGAAGGCCGTGCCGACGGGAATCGAGCATGGCACGGTCACGCTGGTGGCGAATGGCGTGCCGTTCGAGGTGACGACGCTCAGGCGCGACGTCGAGACCTTCGGCAGGCATGCGACCGTCGCCTTCACGCAAGATTGGGCGGAGGACGCACGCCGCCGCGACTTCACGCTGAACGCGCTCTATGCCGGAAGCGACGGCGAGTTGTTCGACCCGCTCGGCGGCTATGCCGATCTCGTCGCGGGGCGCGTGCGCTTCATCGGCGACGCCGAAGCGCGCATCAAGGAGGATTATCTGCGCATCCTGCGCTTCTTCCGCTTCCACGCCTATTACGGCAAGGGCCCGCTCGACGCGGAAGGGCTTGCGGCTTGCGTGCGGCTGCGCGACGGACTCGATCAGCTCTCGGCGGAACGCGTTGCGGGAGAGCTGCGAAAGCTGCTGGTGGCGCCGCAAGCGGTCCGCGCGGTCGAGGCGCTGTTCGATTACGGGCTGCTCACCCAGTTGCTCGGCGGCGTGCCGCGCTTGATGCGCTTCGAGAGGCTGGTCGCCGCCGAACAGGCGCTGGGGCTTGCGCCGGATGCGGCGCTCAGGCTCGCGGCGCTTGCGGTGTTCGTGCAGGAGGACGCCGAGCGGCTTGCCGCGCGCTTGCGGCTTTCCAATAACGAGCTGGCGGTGCTTGCGCTTGGCGCCGAGGACCACGCAGCGGCCGAGCTTCCTGACGAGGAAGCGGCCAAGCGGGCGCTCTACCAGCTCGGGCCTTGCCGCTTCGAGGCGAGCGTGCTGCTCGCCTCGGCTGATGCGGGCATTCCGCCTGACGATCAAAACTGGCGGCAAGCGCTGCGTCTTGCCGACCGTTGGCAGGTGCCGGAGTTCCCCTTGCGCGGTCCCGATATCATGGCGCTCGGCGCGAAGGGCCCCGCCGTCGGCGAGATCCTGCGCCAAGTTGAGGCCGAGTGGGTTGCCGGCGGTTTCGCCGCTTCGCGCGAGGAGCTGCTCGCGCGCGCATCCGAGCTCAGCCGAAAATTACCCAAGCCAGGCCGATAAGCGTCGCTCCGACGGCGAGCACGACGGGCAGGGCGGCGATCTCGATCAAGACGTCGCGGCCCCGCGCATCGCCGGTCGCGGTGCTGACCGTGCCGTTGAGAAACTCGCGGAAGCTTGCGCGCTTGGTCGGCCAGCGCGCATCGCCCCGGCTATAGGTCGCGGTGAACAGAAACAGCGTAAGAAAAATCACGAAGAACAGCGTCACGATCACGAGCAGATAATCGGTCTCGGCGCCGCGGGCGAAGGCGAGCCATGCCACCGCGAGAAACCACACCGTGGCGGCGATAACGGTCTTGAAGACGATTGGGTGGATGCCCAGGCTTCCGCGGTCTTGGTCCTGACTCGCGGGATCGGCATCAGGCTCGACCGCGTCGTGGATAGGATTCGACATGGGACTCTCCGAATTGCTGGCAGCGCCTCCCGTCTAGGAGCATGGCCGGACAACGCGGAAGCGGGGCAATTTCGCCTCTGGCAATTCGCCGCGGGGCTGCGACGAGATCGCTCAAGCGAGGCGCTCGATCAGCGCCATCGCCGCGGCGGGCGCACGCAGCTTCCCTTCATGAATGAAGTAGATGAAGGTGTCGCGCGGCTTCGACTCATGCTTGTGCGCTGGGTCGACGAGCGGAAGGTCTTGCGGCACGCCGCCTTTGGCCCAGACTTTAGCGCGCTCGGCCCAGGCGTCTAATTCCTTGGGCGGGTAGGCGGCAGCCAGCGTATCGTCGCCACGTTGCAGACGCGCATACACCACATCGCCGGTGATGTCGGCGATCGACGGCCAGGTCTCGGCGTCGGTGAAAGCGACGCTTGTGCCGGTGTCACGCATCAGCTTGATGAAGACGGGATCGCGGAAACTCGCATGCCGTGCCTCGATCACGTGGTTGAGCTTCAGCCCTTCGAGATCGCGCGGAAGATGATCGAGGAAGCGCCCGAAATCCTCAGCTTCGAATTTCTTGAAGGGCGCGAATTGCCAGAGCACGGGCCCGAGCTTGTCGCCCAGCTCGGCGAGGCCCGAGGCGAGAAAGCGCTTGATGAAATTGCCGGTCTCGGCGAGCGCCTTCTGCTGCGTGACGAGGCGCGGGCCTTTCACCGAGAAGACGAAGCCGTCGGGCGCGGCCGCGGCCCAGCTGCGGAAGCTCTTCGGGCTTTGCAGCCGGTAGTGGGTGGCGTTGATCTCGATCGAGGTGAGGTGCGACGCCGCGTAGCTGAGCTCGTCGGCCTGCTTCAGGCCCTTGGGATAGAACACGCCGCGCCAGGGCGCATAGAGCCACCCGCCAATGCCGACGCGTATGCTGCCCGCGGCAGTCGTCTGCTTCCTCGCCATCACGATCCTCGTCATGGCCGGGCTCGTCCCGGCCATCCACGTCTTTCCATTATTCAATCGTGGATGTCCGGCACAAGGCCGGGCATGACGAATTGCTGAGAGGAAGCGGCAAAAAAGAAAGAGCCGCGCCCGAAGGCGCGGCTCGATTTAGGCGATTCGTTTGAATCGGTTAGGCGGCTTTGCTTAGAAGTCCATGCCGCCCATGCCGCCCATGCCGCCACCGCCGGGCATGGCGGGAGCTGCCCCTTGCTTCTTCGGCTTCTCGGCCACCATCGCCTCGGTGGTGATGAGCAGGCCGGCGATCGAAGCCGCATCCTGCAAGGCGGTGCGCACCACCTTGGCGGGGTCGATCACGCCCTGCTTGACGAGATTGCCGTATTCGCCGGTCGCGGCGTTGTAGCCGAAGGCGTAGTCGTCCTTCTCGACGATCCTGCCGACCACCACCGCGCCGTCCTCGCCGGCATTCTCGGCGATCTGGCGGGCAGGCGCCTGCAGCGCGCGGCGCACGATACCGACCCCGACCTTCTGGTCGTCATTCGCGGTGTTGATCCTGTCGAGCGCCTTCTGGCTGCGGATCAGCGCCACACCGCCGCCGGGCAGGATACCCTCCTCGACGGCGGCGCGGGTCGCGTTCAAGGCATCGTCGACGCGGTCCTTCCGCTCCTTCACCTCGAGCTCGGTCGCGCCGCCGACCTTGATCACGGCAACGCCGCCGGCGAGCTTGGCCAGCCGCTCTTGCAGCTTCTCGCGATCGTAGTCGGAACTCGTATCCTCGATCTGCTGCCGGATCTGAGCGACGCGTGCCTCGATGTCGGCCTTCTTGCCGGCGCCGTCGACGATGGTCGTGTCGTCCTTGGTGATGACCACCTTCTTGGCGCGGCCGAGCATGTCGAGCGTGACATTCTCGAGCTTGATGCCGAGATCCTCGGAGATGACCTGGCCGCCGGTGAGCACGGCGATGTCCTGCAACATGGCCTTGCGGCGATCGCCGAAGCCTGGCGCCTTCACGGCAGCGACCTTCAAGCCGCCGCGCAGCTTGTTGACCACGAGCGTGGCGAGCGCCTCGCCCTCGACGTCCTCGGCGATGATCAGCAGCGGCTTGCCCGACTGCACGACCGACTCGAGCAGCGGCAGGATGGTCTGCAAATTGGAGAGCTTCTTCTCGTAGATGAGGATGGACGGGCTCTCCAGCTCGACGCGCATCTTATCGGCGTCGGTGATGAAATAAGGAGAAATGTAGCCGCGGTCGAACTGCATGCCCTCGACCACCTCGAGCTCGGTCGCGAGCGCCTTGGCTTCCTCGACGGTGATCACGCCTTCATTGCCGACCTTCTGCATGGCCTTGGCGATCATCGCGCCGATCTCGGCGTCGCCATTGGCGGAGATGGTGCCGACCTGGGCGATCTCCTCGCTCGACGTGACCTTCTTGGCCTTGGACTTGAGCTCATTGAGGACGGCATTGACGGCGAGATCGATGCCGCGCTTCAGATCCATCGGGTTGGCGCCGGCGGCGACCGACTTCGCGCCTTCCTTGACAATGGCCTGGGCGAGAAGCGTCGCGGTGGTGGTACCGTCGCCGGCGGTGTCGGAGGTCTTGGAGGCGACCTCGCGCACCATCTGCGCGCCCATGTTCTCGAACTTGTCCTCGAGCTCGATCTCCTTAGCGACCGTCACACCATCCTTGGTGATGCGCGGCGCGCCGAACGACTTCTCGAGCACGACGTTGCGGCCCTTGGGACCGAGCGTCACCTTGACCGCGTTGGCCAAGATGTCGACGCCGTGCAGCATGCGCTCGCGGGCGTCTTGTCCGAACTTTACTTCCTTGGCAGCCATGTACTCTCTCCATTGGGGGGCCTCACCCCGAGGAGCCGGCAAAGCCGGCATCTCGAAGGGTGAGATTCAAAACCTGGACCTCATCCTTCGAGACGCGCCCTTCGGGCGCTCCTCAGGATGAGCATGTTCGCGGTCTCTAAGCGGCTTTCTTCTTGGCGGCGACGCCTTCGAGCACACCGAGAATGTCGCTCTCTTTCATGATCAGCAGCTCCTCGCCGTCGAGCTTGACCTCGGTGCCCGACCATTTGCCGAACAGCACGCGGTCGCCGGGCTTCACGTCGAGCGGCTGCACCGTGCCCTTCTCGTCAGGCGCGCCGGGACCGACGGCGACGACCTCACCCTGCTGCGGCTTCTCCTTGGCGGTGTCGGGAATGATGATGCCGCCTCTCGTCCTGTCCTCCTCCTCGATCCGGCGTACGACAACGCGATCATGCAATGGACGAAACTTCATCTCTCTCCTCCTCCAGACGGTTCTCATGAAAGGGACGCGCCGGGTTTCCGCACCCGCGCGCTATGTGGAAAGCATTTTAGCACTTTCAAGCTGGGAGTGCCAAAGCCGTTAGCAATGCCGCCGCCTTGCTGCCAAGCAACTGATTCAATTCATGAAATGCGCTTGCTGCAACCGGGCCCGGCGGTTAACAATTGTAAAGTTGGAAAGAGTCGCAAACGACCGGACCAGCAGGATCTAACCATGGACACTGCTTTCCTTCGTCAGATCGAAGGGTTCTCGCTGACCACCGCCGAGATCCTCTACCGCCTGCCAGATCACCCGAAGCTGCTGCAAAGCTATATCTGGCAAGACTACGACCTCGCCCCGCGCTTCCCCAAGCTCACCGACTTTCTCGATTTCTGGGCGGCCAATCTCGACGGCGCGTTGTACCGCATCCGCGTCGCGCATCGCCGCCTGATCGCGCCGGCCGAATTCAGCTTCGTGCGCGGCGAGCTCCGGCTGAACTAAGCCATGACAAATGTTAGGCTAGGCCTCCAGGAGAGGGGTCGATGTGGCGGTGGCTTGCAGTCTTTCTCTTCGGCGGGGTGCTCGGCGGCGCCTTCGGTGTGGCGCTCGGCTTTTTTCTGTTCCCTTATGTCTTTCCTCCGCCCGTCGCGACTGACCAGCTGACTGCGGCGGAGTCCGGCGAACTCGTCGCCAAAGGCGAGTTCGTCCATGCCAATCCGAGCGATCCGATCCATTACGGAAAAGGCGGAGTCAGCGTCTATCGGAACGTGGTGTTCTTGCACGAGAACTTCGAAGTGGGTCCAGGACCCGCTTTCCACGTCTATCTGGTGCCTGCCGCCAACATCAGGGACGCGGGTCAAGTGAGCGGGACGATGTTCGTCGATCTCGGCAGCTTGCGCGCGTTCAAGGGAAGTCAGAAATACCCAATTCCGGCCGGCGTCGATCTCAGCAAATTTCCGAGCGTCGTGATCTGGTGCCAACAGTTCTCGGTACTGATCTCGCCCGCGGATTTAAGCTTCGAGCCGAGTTCCTGACTCTCGCTGCCGCGCTTCGCCAGCCCCGCTGAAGACGGGCTCAGCCTCATTGCCGAACTCGTAGATATGCGCCTTCTCGCGGTCGAGCACCGGCTTCAGCGAGCGGAACGCCTGCGGATAGAGGTAGAAGGGCACGCGCGGGAAGAGGTGATGAATCAGGTGGAAGTTCTGGAACATATAGAGCCAGTTCACCACCGGCTCCATGATCTTGCCCTTCACCCAGAAAATGTTGGTGTCGCGATAGCGCTCATGCACCTCGTGCGGGGCATGGGTGAGATAGGCGAAGAAATAGATGATCAACGCCGAGGCGAGAATGTGCGGGAAGATCCACAGCATCAGCACCTCGCGCCAATAGCCGTAGAGCGCAAGCCCGAGCGCGAGCCCGTAATACAGCGCGTGCATGATCACGATGTGGATGGTGAGCGGCCGCATGCCAGGGATGTGTGCGTGGAAGGCGATGTGCCGCCAGAAATAGCGGTGATACCAAAACACGATCGTCAGGCAGCGCCAGAACACCAGAAACGGATTCTCGACGGCGACCCAATGATCGGGATCGATCTCCGGATTGTTGGTGTCGCGGTGATGCGCGAGATGCATATAGCGGAAGGCTTTGTACTCGTGCAGCAGAAGGGTTCCGCAGACATAGCCGACGAGATGATTGATCCAGAGATAGCGTGAGTCCTTGCCGGCGATGTTGCCGTGGCAGGCCTCGTGCAGCGGCGTCTGGTCGGCATAGAGGATCAGGGTATTGAGGATCAGCCCGAGCCAGAGCGGGATGATGCTCATCGTCGCCAAGGTGGTGACGAGCGCGAAGGCGGCGACGATGCCGAGCGCCAGCAGCACGGTCGGCCAAGCCACCATGCCTTGATAGGGCTTGACCAGGGTGAGCGCCTGCCGGTCGGCAGGGACATTCGGTGCGTCGCGCGGCCGCTCGATCTCGGGGCCAACGGCGGTAGCAAAGCTCATGGTCCAAGAGTCCTTCTGTCAGTCCCCTAAACGGCGCTTGTCCGGCTCGGAAAGGCCGGTAGCGCTCTCATTGGACTCATCCCGGAACGACTCAATTTTGCTCTGCGTCGCTGCCCCATTCAAGACACAATTGGAACATGAAGCGGCGCGCGTTGCCGCAGGCGTTAACGGAGCGTCAAAAACATTAGGGTTTCCAGAAGGTTGCGCGCTCGCGGCGGATTGGCGCAAGCGTGGGCAGAAGCGCGCGGCCGACGGCCATTTCGGTCAGGCAAAAGACAAAGCCTGCCGCGCCGACTCACTTGGTCGGTGCGACAGGCTCGTCAACCAAGCGCCGCGTCAGCTACTGGCAGAAATATGGCAGGCCGTCATAGCCCACGAAATAACCGGTGCGCGGATTGAAGCTCCGGTAGCGCTGAGCGCAGTAGGTGTACCAGTCGGGCGTCCACGCCGGCGGGGCGTAGGCATAGGCCGCGGGGCCGTAATAGGCAGGGCCCGGAGGCGGTGGCGGCGCCACATAAACCTCGCGCGGCGCAAGCGCCGAGCCGACGATGGCGCCGACGCCGAAGCCGACAAGGCCCGCGCCCCATCCGCCGCCCCAGCCGCCGTGACCGTGGCCGTGGCCGTAACCGCGGCCCGCTTCCGCGGGCGCGGGCAGTGCAAGCGTGCCCAAGCCGATCAGCGCCGCAGCGGCGACGGCCTTCAAAGTTGCATTGGTCATTGGTCGTGTGTCCGAGTTCATTAGCGTTGTGCCCGCTAAAGTGCCCCTAAGCGGGCGGGAGGTCCCCAGGGATGGGATCGACCGAGTTAGCTCTCAATTTTTGGCAAAATAGAGCCGTGAAAATAAATCAGCCGTTAAGCCTCCCGCGCATGTTGGGGGGTCCCGATCAGTAAGGGCGCGGTGATCGTCACCGTGGTTCCCTCTGGTCCACTGGTTTTCTGAACCGTGGCTCCGAGTTGGTGCGCCAGAGCCTCGACGATGCTCGTGCCAAGGCCGGTATGCGCGGGCTCGCCGTCCGCTTCTTGGGTGCCCGATCCATTGTCTGAAACCGAAAGGCGCCACCCAGAACCTTCGGTGTCATAGCTGACCAGGATCTCGCCCTCCGCTCCGGCCGGGAAGCCGTGCTTCAAGGCATTGATCACCAACTCCGTCACGATCAGCCCGAGGCTCACGGCTTCGCTGGATACCGTCCCGCCAGAGCTTGCTTGCACCTTGATTGAGAGCGCCCGGCGTTCGCCGACCATCGACGCGGCAAGACTGGCGCAGAGCTTCGTCAGATAAGGCCCGATCTCGATCTTTTCGTTCAGCCCAGAGGCGTGCAGCTGTTGTTGCACAGTCGCCACCGACATGACGCGCTGATGCGCATCTTGGAGATGGAGACGCGTCTCTTCCGATTGCACGGTCCTCGCCTTGAGCAGAAGAATGCTGGCGATGATCTGCAGACTGTTGGCGACGCGGTGCTGCATCTCCTGCAGCAGGATTTCCTTTGCTTGAAGCAGATCGTCCTTTTCCCGATCGGCCTCGCGACGCCGAGTCACGTCCTCGATCGCCAGAAGAATGGCGGTGGCTGAACCAGCCTCGTCAAACACCCGGCGCGCGTCGAGCAGCATCACGCGCCGGCCGATCGACGGGAATTCGTGCTCGACCTCATAGGCGTCTACGGTGCGGCGCTTCGGAATGATGTCTTCGAGGAGCAGGCGGAGCCCCGGAATGTTCCACTGCCCGTCGCCCAGGTGGAAGACCAGCTTTCCTTCCGTCTTGCGCGGCGTCACGGCGAAGGTCCGGTAGAACGAGCGGCTCGCCGCGATCACGCGCAAGTCCGGGTCGAGCACGAGAAGCGGCTCGCGTATCGCGTCGACGATGGCCTCGGCCAGGTCATGCCCATGCGCGATGCTGGCGAAAGGATTGCGTTTAGTGGCCACGGCTGGAGATTCCGCTCTCGCTCTGCTCGGTCTGCGCGTGGAGTGTAGCAAACTTAGCGTACGGAACCGAACATCCCGGACGCTCCCTCACTATCTGCCGACGCCAATTGGTCAGGCTACTGGGAGGTTGTGGCCCTTTGGGCCTCTAGTCATCGTTGTCGTCTGGAGTGTTCGGAAACATGTCCAGGAACAACCACACCAGGTCGTCCTGGGCTTCAGGGCCGCGATGCTGCGCCATGAAGGCCTCGATTGAAAACCTCTGCTTGTCGGAAGCGCTCTCGACGAAAAGATGCCTGGCTTCGATATCGTAGACCAGATTCCAGGACTCCTTCGTGGCGCCGGCTTTGCCCAATTCTCTCATGAGGACGGACATGGCACGCCTGCCTTTCCGATCAGCAGTGTGCGCGCTCGCAGGTGGCGATGGGAGTCCTTTTTCCGTCGACACTCGGCGGGTAGAAAAGGAAACGGCCCCAGGAAACACCCGAGGCCGCTTCATTCACGCGCCGTTACACTACGCGGCGTCTTCGAACGCTTAGAGTTTGGCGGGCGGGATCATGTCTTTGGTGGTCGAAGCGTCGGCGTTCTGCACCCAACCCTTGCCGCAACCGGTCTTGAACTCGGCCGCGGAAATCTTTCCGTCCTTGTCCGTGTCGACCATCTGGAAGTTCACGATATACGGCACGGCCTTGTCGCCGACCAAGGTGTCGCCGTTCGGCGAAGCCATCTTCCACACGCTCTGGCACGCAGCGTCATCCAGGACCGCGCTCGGGCGACCCGAAGACGCGTCAGACTGTGAGCCTTCCGGAACCGGCGCGCCTGCTCCAGCGAAGGCATAACCGGCACTAAACAGAACCGCCGCGGCGGTGAGAGTCACGAATTTCATTGCACATCCTCCTGTTGCTTGTTGACGAGACTCGTCCGCGCCGTTCGCGCGGTGAGGACTGCCCGGCAGGTCTCAAGAGAGGGGAAACATCATCAAGGAGGGTGTCGTTCGAACGGACACATCATCAAGGACGGTGTCGTCGGACCCGGTCATGAGGCTAACTGCCTGGTACGCACTTGGTTCCCGTCGGCTCCGGTCCCAACACCGCCACTCTCGGATAAAACCGTGAGGCGGAGATCTCGTTGCGTAATGCCCGCAGCAAGAGCTGCTTGATCTGAGTGTCTGTCCACCAGGAGCCAGCGAAACCGAGGAGCCTTTGGGCCAGCCTTGTGCGCATTGCCGCTGATCGCATCCGCTCGACGGGAACGCCATCGCCAACCAGATCCACCGTTACCTCTTCAAGGATTTGGTTGAACCTCGACAACGCTTCCGGCCCGAAGGCGGTGCGCGCTTCGAAGGCGAGGCTGTGGCCCTCAATGGGGCTCTGGTCTAACTCCATGTTAGAACCAGCGTCCGCGCCCATACCAGCCGCCGCCGAAAATAAGCACAACGAGAATGATGATGATGAGAAGTGTGGTCTGGTCCATGTCGGTCTCCTGCGGTTTGAATCAAAACTGTCGTGACTGCGAGTGCGCATCGATGCGCGCGCTCGACGAAAGGCGCATGCGGAGTTGGGGCTTGCTGGGCGGCCCCCGATCAAGTTGCTCGTACGGAAGCTCGAGACCCGAGCCGGAGGACTCCCACGGGGTTGAGGGCGCCCGCGGGATTGAAGTGGAGCCTGTTGCGGTCCAGGCCGGAGCAGCGAAGGAAGCGGTCAACAGAATTGCTGCCGCAAAAAACGCGAGCAGAGCGGACGAGCCGTTTGGCAACGGCGCGTTCATTACGAGCGCCGAGACGCGGGCTGGCTGCGGCCGCCACTGACAAGACCGAACAGGAAGCCAAGGCCCAAGCCAACAGCGATGGCGGCAAGAGGATTGCGTTGAATGGCGCCGCTGGTCTCGCGCAGAGCGTCGGACACCGTGTCCTGCGCGCGCTCGTATTGGCGTGTCGCCATGTCGCCAACGCTGCTACCGAGGTCCTGCAGGTTGTCGCGGATGTCTTCGACGTCCGAAGCCTTGTAAGCGGGCTTTTTGGCCTGCGCCTGCGCGCCAGCAACGTTACTCATCGGGTTCTCCTTGAGGTGAAGCGTGGCTCGCAGCAATGCGGGGGCGAGGCACTTATTAGGGCAAACCCAGATGTACGATATTTGTTCCTTCCGCCCTGAACGACAGGCCGGAGGAGGCAGTGAATTGATCGCGCCGTTGCTAAACGTACACGCGCTGGCGGAGGAACTAGGGAAGATTTGGGGGTGTCGATGAGCGATTTAGCCGGATTTATACGCGCACCGAATAGATTTTATTTCTCGATATATCAAAAGTTCCAAATAAAAATTGGGAACAAAAGAGTGTCGCCTCGGGTTTGTTCTACAACTAAGCCAAACTCGAGAGGACTTCCATGACCAAAATTCTTCGCAATAGCGCGCTGGCGATTGCCCTGCTGGGCAGTGCGGCCCTCATCTCCGCGCCGGCCCTTGCGGGCTCTTACAAGCACGGCCATTCCGGCTGGAACAAGAATGCCCAGCACCACTCATACCGCAAGAACAACCACGGCTACGGCCGCTCGTACGGGCTCAACACCTATCGTCGCGGCTACGGCTCGCGCGGTTATTATTACGGGTCGCCCTATAATTATTACGGCTCAGGCCCGGGCCTCAGCATCACCATCCGCTAGTCTTTAAAGCGAGAGCCTCGCGGCCCCGTTGTCTCGGCAACGAGCCGCAAATCGGCAAATAAAAAACCGCCGGGCACTCAGGCCCGGCGGTCTCAATCGCTCTGCCGCGCGCTTGTTTAGGCGAGCTGGACGTTGGCGGCCTGCTTGCCGCGGCCGCGGCGGTCATCCTCGATTTCGAAGGAGACCTTGTCGCCCTCGTTGAGGGCGGGCACACCCGACCGCTCGAGAGCGGAAGCGTGTACGAAAACGTCCTTGCCGCCATCTTCGGGCTGAATGAAGCCGAAGCCGCGCGCATGATTGAAGAATTTCACTGTGCCGTTGACACGAGCCATAGGGGAATTCCTTTCCCGTTGAAGTTTTAACACAAACGGGCCGTAGGCCCCCGAAAGGGGATCCTTCGGCGTCTTGAGATGTCAGGAAAGGTCGTGCTCTTGTGGCGCGTAGTACACTTTGCCGTCGTCCAAGTCCGCGCCCAAAGCCTTGGGCGCCCGGTGCCTCAAAGATGGGCGAAAGGGAGCGGATTGGCAAGCCCGAAGTGGGTCTCCCGCCATCACAATCTCTGTCGAAAATCCCCCTTCGGAATCTAAACCTCAGATGAACGGACGCCTCAGAAAAGGTTCAGCCGCGAAGCCCTAGAGCTTGCACCGAACGGCGCGAGGCACGCGCGCCGGTGGTGCTCGAAAGGCTCGCGACATGTGGAAGATCGTGGTGGTCCTGCTGCTGACGGCTCTGGCCATTCTGCTGGCGCGGCTCGTCTATGAAGCTCCGGTGATCCAGACCCGCGTCGGCGCGCTCGTTTCCGATATACGGGGCGGGGCGTCAGCGCCGCTCATGGCACCGCTGATGTATGCCGGCGTGCGGGGGTAGGCGCTGGCTAAGGCCAGCGGACCAAAGGCGGCATGGAGGAGAGGATCGCCTCGACATTGCCGCCGGTCTTCAGCCCGAAGATGGTGCCGCGGTCGTAGAGCAGGTTGAACTCGACATAGCGTCCCCGCCGGATGAGCTGCTCCTCGCGGTCGGTCTCGGTCCAGGGCGTTACCATGTTGCGGCGGACGATCTCGGGATAAATCGACAGGAAGGCGCGGCCGACCTTTTGCGTGAAGGTGAAGTCGGCCATCCAATCGCCGGTATCCAGATAGTCGTAGAAGATGCCGCCGATGCCGCGCATCTCGCCCCGATGCGGCAGGTAGAAATATTCGTCGCACCATTGCTTGAAGCGCTGATAGTCGGCGGAGGGCTCGCCTTCGCAGGCGGACTGCATCGCCCCGTGGAAGTCGCGCGAGTCTTGATCTTCTTGGTTCCGCCGGCGCATCAGCACGGGCGTGAGGTCGCCGCCGCCGCCGAACCATCCTTTCGACGTCACCACCATGCGCGTGTTCATATGCGCGGTCGGCGCGTTAGGATTCACGGGGTGGGCGATGAAGGAGATGCCGCTCGCCCAGAAGCGCGGGTCCTTGTCGGCGCCCGGAATCTGCTTGGCGAATTCCGGCGGAAAGGTCCCGTGCACGGTCGAGGTGTGACAGCCGACCTTCTCGAATACGCGGCCCGACATCAGCGCCATGACGCCGCCGCCACCATCCTCGCCGCTTTTCTCGTTGCGCGCCCAAGGCGTCTTGGCGAAGCGGCCGGGCGCCTTGCCCTCGCAGCCGGGAAGGCCGTCCGCCGCATCCTCTACCGCTTCCAGCGCGCCGCAGATCTGATCGCGCAAATGCTCGAACCAGGCGCGTGCGCGCTCCTTGCGCGCGGGGCTGAAGGTGTCCAACGGGCTGGGCTCTTTCGGTGTCTTCTGGTCCATCTTCCTCGGCCTTACGGCTTGGCGCGGTACAAGCAACTGCAATGGCATGGCTTGGCGGGTCAGGCGCGGCTTTGACCGGGATCAAAACACTGGTCGCGATAGAGGCCTATGGCAGAACTCTGACCGAAGTCTTTATGCGCCAATTTGCCCAAGTCGGGGCCCCTGGACAACCCGGGAGCTTGATGCAAGAAAGCGGCACCGAGAATGCCGGATTACGGCATCAGGAGAGAGGCAAACCCCAAGGCGCGTTGGGTTCGGCACGGCAAAGCCGGGGCTGAAGCTTTGGCTTCGCGCCCGGCTGTTGGCATGGGGTTCGCGAGGGGAACTGATCCCCGAACCTTCAATCTAGGAGCTTCTGGCCCGTGGCCAATCACGATACTTTAAATCCTTCCATGATGGACGACGATGAGCCGACGCGGCGCGATGTCATTCTGATCGCGGCGGGAGGCTTTGCGGCGATCGGTGCCGCGGCCGCGCTCTGGCCGCTGCTGGACCAAATGAGTCCTGACGCCTCGACGCTGTCGCTTGCCACCACCGACGTGGATGTTTCCCATGTCGAAGCGGGACAAGCCATCACCGTGATGTGGCGCGGCAAGCCGATCTTCATTCGCCACCGCACCGACAAGGAAATCACCGAGGCGAAGGATACCCCGCTCGACGATCTGCCCGATCCGCTCGCGCGCAACGCCAATCTTCCCGAGACCGCGACGGCGGCCGACGACAATCGCGCCGCCAAGGACCGCGAGCCCTGGCTGGTGATGATCGGCATCTGCACGCATCTCGGCTGCATCCCGAAGGGGCAGGCGGTCGGCGATTACAAGGGCGAGTATGGCGGCTGGTTCTGTCCCTGCCATGGCTCGCAATACGATACGGCGGGGCGCATCCGTAAAGGGCCCGCGCCGCAGAATCTCGCGATCCCGCCTTACGCCTTCACGACCGACACCAAGATCAAGATCGGGTAGGGCGGAGCAATGGCGCACCCTTCGACCTATCAGCCCAACACCGGCATCGAGCGCTGGCTCGACTCCCGGCTGCCGATCCCGCGGCTGATGCACGACCAGTTCATGGTCTTCCCGACGCCGCGCAATCTTAACTACTGGTGGACCTTCGGCGGCATCCTCAGCTTCATGCTGGTGGCGCAGATCGCCACCGGCATCGTGCTCGCCATGCATTATGCGCCGACCGAGGCCGGCGCCTTCGACTCCATCGAGAAAATCATGCGCGACGTGAATTGGGGGTGGCTGCTGCGCTACTCGCACGCCGTCGGCGCCTCGATGTTCTTCGTCGCCGCCTATATCCACACCTTCCGCGGACTCTATTACGGCTCCTACAAGGCGCCGCGCGAGGTGCTGTGGATCCTCGGCGTGCTGATCCTGCTGCTGATGATCGCCACGGCCTTCATGGGCTATTCGCTGGTCTGGGGGCAGATGAGCTTCTGGGCGGTGACGGTCATCACCAATCTGTTCTCATCGCTCGATTCGGTGGTGCCCGGACTCGGCACGCGGCTCGTGGAGTGGATCTGGGGCGGCTTCGCGGTCGGCGGTCCGACGCTGAACCGGCTCTACGCCTTGCACTATCTGTTCCCGTTCATCATTGCCGGTGTCGTGGTGCTGCATATCTGGGCGCTGCATATGCCCGGCAACAACAACCCGACCGGCATCGATGTGAAGACGTCGCGCGACACCGTGCCGTTTCATCCCTACTACACGATCAAGGACGGCTTCGCGCTGGTCGCGTTCATTCTCGTGTTCGCGGCGATCGTGTTCTATGCGCCGAACTGGCTCGGCCATCCCGACAACTACATCCCGGCGAACCCGCTGCAGACGCCGCCGCATATCGTGCCGGAATGGTACTTCCTGCCGTTCTACGCGATCCTGCGCGCGATCCCGAACAAGCTGTTCGGTGTGGTCGCCTTGCTGGCGTCGATCGGCATCCTGTTCTTCGTGCCGTGGCTCGACACCTCGAAGGTGCGCTCGACCCGCTACCGGCCGATCTATAAATGGTTCTTCTGGGCCTTCGTGGTGACCTGCCTGGCGTTGGGCTATCTCGGCTCGCAGCAGCCTGAGGGCCTCTATCTGATCCTCGGCCGCATCTTCACCGTCTATTATTTTGCGTTCTTCCTGGTGGTGATGCCGGTGGTCGGGCTGATCGAGAAACCGCGCGGGCTTCCCGGCAGCATCACCGAGCCGGTGCTCGGACCCGAGGAGATCACGGCGCCGCCTCCACCCAAAGCGCCGCTCAAGCGCAAGCCGGCGGAGGTCGTGTGATGCAGAAGACCTCGCTCGCTCTTGCCGCAGCGCTCGCGCTTGGTTTGTCGCTTCCGCTCGGGGCGTCCGCCGAGGACGCGAACAACAATCATGCGCCGGAGATCGCGGCGCAGAGCTGGAGCTTCACGCCGCCATTCGGGACCTACGACAACGCGCAGCTGCAGCGCGGCTTCCAGGTCTACAAGGAGGTTTGTGCGAGCTGCCATTCGATGCGGCTTTTGTCCTACCGCAATCTCGGCGAGCCGGGCGGCCCCGAATTCTCGCCCAAGGCGGTGGAGATCCTCGCTTCTCAGGTACAGGTCACCGACGGCCCTAACGACAAGGGCGAGATGTTCCAGCGCCCGGCGCGGCCGTCGGATGCGTTCCGCTCACCGTTCGCCAACGACCAATTGGCGCGCAACGCCAATAACGGCGCGCTGCCGCCAGACCTTTCGGTGATGGCCAAGGCGCGGCCGGGCGGGGCCGATTATCTCTACGCGTTGCTGACCGGCTATCACCCGGCGCCCCCCGGATTCGAGGTGGCGCAGGGGATGTACTACAATACGGCCTTCCCCGGGCATCAGATCGCCATGCCGCCGCCTCTGAGCGACGGCGTCGTCAGCTACACCGACGGCACCAAGCCGACGCTCGACAATTATGCGCGCGACGTCTCTGCCTATCTGATGTGGGCGGCCGAGCCCAAGCTCGAGGAGCGCCACATGGTCGGCGCGCGGGTTCTGATCTTCCTCTTCGTCTTCGCGGTGATCATGTATCTCGCCAAGCGCGCGGTGTGGGCGCCGCTCAAGCGCCGCGACGCCAAGCACGCGGCCTAGTTCCTCTGCTTCTGGCCTAGGGTATAACGGCGACCATGCAACGTGCCCTTATCGCCCTCCTCATTCTGCTCGGCGCTCTCCCGGCTCTTGCTGGCGACGAGGCGCCGGCGCCGCGGGACATGGTGCTGCTCACGGTGAGCGGCATGATCGGCAAGACCAATCGCGGGCCGCTCGATCCCAAGCGCGACAGCATGCTGGCGTTGCAGAAAATGGACTTCAAGAATGCCTTCGCGTTCGACCGGGCCATGCTGCTCGCCCTGCCGCAAGGCACGGTCACCATTCAACCGCCGGAATTCGACAAGCCCACCAGCTTCAGCGGCCCACTACTTCGCGAAGTGCTCGGTTATCTGGAGGCGGGGAAGGCCAGAACGAGTTTCGTGGCGATGAACGGCTATACCGGCTGGCTCGATCCGGATGACATCAATTCGTCTGACTGGATACTTGCGCTCTCGGCCGACGGCGTGCCGCTCGGTCTGGGGCAGCAGGGGCCGATTTGGCTGCTGAATACGCGCCCGCCCGACTTCAAGCCAAACGATGAGCATCATGGCCATTGGGTGTGGGCCGTGTTCTACATGCGCATCGGCGATTGACGGGGCGTGAGGGGGCTATGACAAAGGCAGTACTGGGGGTCATCGGCGGCTCGGGGATTTACGATCTACCGGGACTTCAGAATGTGCGCGAGCAGCGCATCGCGAGCCCGTGGGGCGAGCCCTCGGCGCCGCTCAGGATCGGCGACATCGATGGGCTGCCCATCGTGTTCCTGTCGCGCCACGACAAGGGGCACAGGCTGTCGCCGACCGACATCAACTATCGCGCAAATATCGATGTCCTGAAGCGGGCAGGGGTCACCGACCTGATCTCGCTATCGGCCTGCGGCTCGTTCAAGGAGGAGCTGCCGCCCGGCACCTTCGTGCTGGTCGATCAATTCGTCGACCGCACCTATCACCGCCCGAACTCGTTTTTCGGCACAGGCTGCGTGGCGCATGTGTCGATGGCGCACCCCGTCAGCCCACGCTTGCGCATCCATCTCGCCGAAGCCGCTGACGCCGAAGGCATTCCGGTGGCGCGGAGCGGCACCTATGTCTGCATCGAGGGCCCGCAATTCTCCACGCTGGCCGAGAGCCTCACCTATAAGGGCCTCGGCTATTCGGTGATCGGCATGACCAATCTGCCGGAGGCCAAGCTCGCCCGCGAGGCGGAGATTTGCTACGCGACGGTCGCCATGGTCACCGACTTCGACTGCTGGCACCCCGACCATGACGCGGTGACGGTGCAGGATATCATCAAGGTGCTGATGGCCAATGCCGAGAAGGGCGCCAAGCTGGTGGCGCGGCTGGCGCGCGATTTCCCGCGCGAGCATGAGCCATGCCCGATCGGCTCCGACCGCGCGCTCGACACGGCGATCATCACCGCGCCGGAAGCGCGCGATCCGGAGCTGCATCAAGAAGCTCGATGCGGTGGCAGGCCGCGTCCTGAAAGGCTAGCGGCTAGGGCTGAGCCGGCGGCGTCGGCACCTCCGGCATCTCCAGGCCGATCATGCTGAGCACGCCGCCCACAACGGCGGTCAACACCGCGAGCAGCAGGATGAGGATGATCATCGCCGGGATCGAGGCGATGCTCCATTTCACCAGGATCATGACGATCCGCCAGAACGGAACGTCGATGTCGCGAATGGAGACCGGATTTGAACCGTCTGTCATAGAATTACCCCCTCAAGATCGAGCGGCGCTCTCGACTAGCCAGCCGCTCCCGGTTCGATTATAGGCTCGAAGCCCGCGCATGCTGCGCTCTCGCCCGAAATTTGGAGGCCCTTGATGAATCTGCTGAGCGACATCGACCTCAAGGACCTCGTGCGCACCATACCCGACTATCCGAAGCCGGGCATCATGTTCCGCGACATCACCACGCTGCTCGGCCACGCCAATGGCTTCCGCGCCTGCGTCGAGCAGTTGGCGCGCCCGTTCCTCGATCGCCGGGTGCAGGCCGTGGCGGGGATCGAGGCGCGCGGCTTTATTCTCGGCGGCGCGGTGGCCGACCGCTTACGCTGCGGCTTCGTGCCGATCCGCAAGAAGGGCAAGCTCCCGGGGAAGGCAATCGGCCAGGATTACGAGCTCGAATACGGCATCGACGTGATCGAGATCCACGAGGACGCGATCGGCGCCGGCGATCCGGTGCTTTTGGTCGACGACCTGATCGCCACTGGCGGAACGGCGGAAGCCGCGGTCAAGTTGCTGCGCAAGCTGAAATCCGACGTGGTCGGCGCGTCTTTCGTCATCGACCTGCCCGATCTCGGCGGCGCCGCGCGGCTGGCCAAGCTTGGCGTCGAGTGTCACACGCTCATCTCCTTCGAGGGAGATTAAGATTGAACATCAACGGCAAGCACTATCGCACCATCTGGCTCAACCAGGACGGCAAGTCGGTCGACATCATCGATCAGACCAAGCTGCCGCACCGGTTCGAGATTGTGACGCTGCGCACGCTCGAGGACGCGGCGCGCGCCATCTCAACCATGCAGGTGAGGGGGGCGCCGTTGATCGGGGCGACCGCCGCTTACGGCGTCGCGCTGGGCTTGCGCGTGCATGCGAGCGACGAAGCGCTCGACCATGCGTGCGAGGCTGCTCGCCGCCACGCGTCCCACCGCCATCAATCTCCGCTGGGCGCTGGATGAAATGCAGAAAGCCGTGCGCAACCAGCCGCGCGACAAGCGCGTCGCCGCGGCTTTCGCCCGCGCCGCCGAAATCTGCGACGAGGATGTCGAGACCAACCGCAGAATAGGCGAGCATGGACTCGGGATCATCCGTGCGCATGCCGACAAGAAGAACGGGGCTGTTGTCAACATCCTCACCCATTGCAATGCCGGCTGGCTCGCTTGCGTCGATTGGGGCACGGCGCTGGCGCCGATCTATCGCGCGCATGACGACGGCATCAAAGTCCATGTTTGGGTGGACGAGACGCGGCCGCGCAATCAGGGCGCATCGCTCACCGCGTTCGAGCTTGGCGCGCATGGCGTGCCGCATACGCTGATCGCCGACAATGCCGGCGGCCATCTCATGCAGAAGAGACAAGTCGATCTCTGCATCGTCGGCACCGACCGCACCACTTCGACCGGCGATGTCGCCAACAAGATCGGCACTTATCTCAAGGCGCTTGCCGCGCGCGACAATTACGTTCCGTTCTATGTCGCACTGCCTTTTTCGACCATCGATTGGAGCCTGACCGACGGCAGCACGATTCCCATCGAGGAGCGGAGCGGCGAGGAAGTGACGCATATGACCGGCCGCTTGCCGGATGGAAGCGTGGCCACGGTCGAGATCGCGCCGGTAGGGACGAAGGCCGCCAATTACGGCTTCGACGTCACGCCGATGCGGCTCATCACCGGCTTCATCACCGAGCGGGGTGTGGCGCCAGCGACGCCGAACGCTCTCGCCACGCTCTATCCCGAGCACCGCAAGGTGGACGCAGCCTAACGCAGTCTAGGCCATTCGGAGGCGGCAAATGAAACCAGCCTTCACCCATTGCGCGCTGCATGTGCGCGATCTCGTCCTCTCGATCGACTTCTATCGCAGCTATTGCGGGCTTGAGATCGTCAAAGAGCATGGAGAAGGCGAGGGACGCGTGGCTTGGCTCGCAAGCCCCGGCGAGGAAGACCACTTCGTCCTGGTGCTGCTCGGCGGTGGACCGGCGCGAGAGCAAGACAAAGATGACATGACGCATTACGGCTTTGGCGTCGCCTCGCGCGACGACATCGACAAGATCGCTGAGCGCGGGCGGCGCGAGGGCTTGCTGCATTGGGAGCCGCGCGACTATGACCCGCCGACCGGCTATCTCTGCGCCGTCAGAGACCCGACCGGCTACATCATCGAGTTCAGCCACGGCCAGCCGCTCGGCCCGCACCGGCGCTGACAGCTGCCGGCAGGTCTCCGTCTAGAATTTGTCGTAGGTCACGCAGCAGCAGTCTTTCAACCCGTCCTGGCGCATGGTGCAGGAGACTTTCTCCTCGGCGCTCCGGCAGGCTTGCGGCATGGCGTCTGAGGCGATGCCGCTGCTGCAGGCCGAGGCGGTATAATGCACGCAATTGCCGCCGAGCAATTCCGAGTTCTTCGGACATTTGCAGTTGGGTGGCGTGCCGACCATGCCGTGCTGGCAGGCCGTCGGATCGGGCGCTCCCGCCGCGGTGCCTTGATCGGTATTCCAGCTGCCACCCGCGGGGGGAGGTGGCGCTTCCTCCAGGCCTTGAGAGTCTTCTGGTTCGCTACCCACTGGGGCGCCTGAGGTGGCGTTCTTGCCAAACTGCTTGGCCGCCTTGGGGTCACTCCGGCAGCTGAACTTTCCATCGAAGGTGCCGCAGACGATGCCGGCCGAGACGTTGCCGCCGCCGAGAGTCAAGGGAAGCAGCGCAACAAAGCCCGCCAGCATGAAGGCGCAAACCAGACGCATGAAAACTCCCTCCGTCACCTCGCTAGCATAATGACAATGGGAGCTGGATCAAAGTGAGGCGCTTTTCCGAATGGGATTCAGGTTGTTTAGCGCGGTTTTCGCATAAGATGCCCACCCTCGAGACGTGGCGGAGCGAAGGCGATGGAGTATCAGGAGCTGCTCGACCTCGCGCTCGATTTCGCCACCGCCATTCTGCTCGGGGCGCTGATCGGCATCGAGCGCGAGAAGCGCAAGACCGAGGAGGGCGAAAGCGGCATCGCCGGCTTGCGTACCTTCACCCTGCTGGCGCTGTTCGGCGCCGCGGCCGGCTATCTGTCGCACAGCATGTCCTCCCCGTGGATCGTGGCCGCGGCGCTGCTGGTCGTCGGTGCCTCGGTGGTGGCAGGCTATTTTGTGGCCGCGCGGGTCGAGCCGCAATCGACCGGCCTGACCACGGAAATCGCCGCCGTCGTCGTCTTCCTGCTGGGCGCCATGGTCATGCTCGGGCATTCCGGCTTGGCGATCGGGCTCGGCGTCGTCACCGCCGCCGTGCTCGCCTACAAGCAGCCGCTGCATGGCTTCGTCGACAAGCTCGGCTGGGACGACGTCTATGCCGGTGTGCGGCTGTTGATCGCGACCTTCATCGCGTTGCCGCTGCTTCCCAACGAGCCGATCGATCCGTGGGGCGCGCTCAATCCTTATTCGCTGTGGCTGCTGGTGATCCTGATCTCGAGCCTGTCGCTGGTCGGCTACGTGCTGACGCGGTTGCTCGGACCGGCGCGCGGCACGGCGCTCACCGGCTTGACGGGGGGCCTCGTCTCATCGACGGCGGTGACCTTGTCCTTCGCCAAGGAGGGCCGCGACAACCCGCAAGACGCCCCCGCGCTTGCTTGCGGCATCCTGCTCGCCTGGGCGGTGATGTTCGTCCGTGTCATCGTCCTGGTGGCGGTGGTCAATCGGGGCCTGCTGACGCAAGTGCTGGTGCCGTTCGCGGTGATGGCCGTCGTCGTGGGCGGCTTCGCGGCCTATCTCTATTTTCGCGGCGGCTCGGTCGACGGTACCGCCGCCAGAGGCAGCCTGAAAGTCCAGAACCCGTTCAGCCTGACCGAGGCGGCGAAGTTCGCGGCGCTATTCGCCGTGGTGCTGCTCGCGGTGAAGATCGTGCAGGAGCATTTTCCGCCGAGCGGGCTCTACGCGGTGGCGGCGCTTGCCGGCCTGACCGATGTCGATGCCATCACGCTGTCAATGTCGGAATTCGCCAAGAGCCGGCGATGCCGGGGTGGCAGTGATGGCGATCGTCATCGCGGCGCTCACCAACACGCTGGTGAAATGCGGCATGGCGTTCTTTTTTGCAGGTCCCGCGCTCGGCAAGCCGCTGCTGATCGCCACCGCGGCGACGCTTGTCGCGGGGCTCGCCACGGTGTTTCTGCTCTGAGGTCTGCCAGACCCATCAGAACAGCCAGGTGAAGCGGCCCTTCACCGCGTTGTCTTGCACACGATCGCCAAACTGGCCGGAATAGGAGGCGCCAAGCGTCGCGCTGGGCGAGAGGTTCAGATCGAGCCCCGCTTCGATGAGCGCGGTATCCTCGGCGAGCGGAACGCCGGTGATATCGAAGCCGATCCCGGTCGACGCGAAAGCAAGCGCGGCCCCCGGCGTGATGTCGTCGAAACCGTGTTGCCAGGCCGCCGAGACATGCGGCGTGATGCTGGCGCCGTTAAAGGCGAAGGTCATGGCGGCGCGCAGGCCAAGTGTCGAATAGCCGATATCCTGGTCGTTGGCCGAGCCATCAAGGGCTGCAATATCGCCGCGCTCCTTGAAGCTGTCGGTCTCTATCGAGGCGAAGGCAAGCCCGGCAAAAGGCTCGAGCGCCGTGCGGCCCATGGCGATCGGATAGGCGATCTCGCCGAACGCTTGGCCGGTATCGGCGTCGTAGCTCGCCTCCTCCTGTTCGAAGAAGCCGGGGAAGATGGCGCGGCTGTGTCGAACGTTCCAGGTCCAGGCACCGCCGCCGCGCAGAGCAAACGGCCCGGCCAATCCACCGGCATAACCCGCGAGATGGAAGCTCTCTACGTCGGCCGCGCTGTGCCGGTCGGCGACGGAGATATCCGATTGCGCATAGCCGGCGCCGAAGCCAATCCGCCACGTGCCGGACACACGCGCGTCCACGCCTGAGACGAAGCCGCCCAGATCGCGCTCCGCGCTTGCAGCGTTCCAATTGCCATCGAAATCGCCCCAGGCGCCATAGGCGCGCCGTGCTGTCGACCGCCACCAGGCCATTGGCGCCGGTTCCGGTGGTCAACGCATTGATGCCGTTGGCGTTGGCCGAAACCGTCGAGACGTCGGCGGTGGTCACTTTCCACCGGCCTGCACGGTGAAGGTCGGCGTGGTCAGTTCGCCGTTCACCCGCAGAACACCGCTTTGCACCTCCGCGCTCGTGGCGAATGTGCCGGTGCGCGTCGTCAGCACGCAAGGGGCGGGTGCGCGCGGCATCAACGCAACGAGCGCCCTTCAACACCACGGGCGGAGCTGTCTCCATTACCACTGGCAACGTGAGCACCGAAGGATTCGCGGCCATCGGCCATCCACGTTGGCTGGCCCAAGCGTTACGTTGCCGGTCGTGATCGAGATGGCTCCGCCCGTCGTTGTGCCGTTCCCGCTGGTGATTGCCTGCACGCCGTTGCTGCCAACACCGTTGGCTTGAAAGGTGGCGTTGGCGGCGTCGATCGTCACAGCGCCGGTTGCGTTCTGGATGTCGAGAGCCGTGCGGCCATTGGCGGAACTTAGAATTGAGACGCCTGGGACGCCGGGGTTGACGATGACTGTCTGCGAGCTGCCGCCGGTGAGCTGAACGCCGTTCGTGCTGTTGACGACCACGCCGGGCTGAAACGTCACCGTCTGGTTGGCATTGTTGTAGGTGATACCGCCGGCATAAGGGTTGCCGCTGCTGTTGCAGGTGGCGCTCGCCCCGGAGCCACATTCATCGAGGGCGCTTGCCGTTGGCGCGTCAAAGACGCTCAGCACGCCAAGCAGCACCGCGATGCCGAGCCGTCCCAAAGACCTCCGGCTCGTCTCAGCTGGAGACGTTAAACGAAGCAACTAAGCCCCCCAACCCATCGCCGCGTCCCTGTTCAGGGCACAGCGAGCCAACGACATCCCCCAAGGCGCGTGAATGTTCTTTCCGGCTACTGTAGGTTCGGGGTTGGGAGTGGCACTACCCAACCAGGTAGGGCATGGGGCGGCTCGCAAGAAATAGTGTGGATGAGGTTTTGTGCCTGTAAGGACCAGCCGCTCAATGCCGGACGACGAAGGGCAGTTTCTCGATGCGCTCTATTTGGGCGTGCGGGACGGCACCGAGTTCGATCAGGCGCTGGCTCTGCTTTGCGCGATGTTCGATGTCGCTTCCGGGGCTCTGATCGATTTCGACGCGGCCCGCTCACGCTCGATCGTCGCGACACGGCTTTGGCCGAGGCTTGCGACCGGCTGGCGGCCGGGTTTATCGGATTGGACGACGGGGGGCGGACGCTGTTCGCCAACGCCGCCGCCCGGTGCCTGTCGGCACGCAGCGACGGCATCGCGCTCGATCGCGACGGCCGTGTGTATGCCGTCGACCGTGCGGCAAACCAGCGCTTGGCAGAGCTTGCCCGCGATGTTGTCTCCGGTGGACCGGGCGGGGTTGTCCGCGTGCCGCGTCCACAGGGTAGGGCGCTCTATGTGATCATGGTCGCGCCGCTCAATCTTGAACCTGGCGTCGACGGCGGGCGCAGACGTTCGCGTGGGACGCTGTTCGTGATCCACGATCCTCTCAGCCTATCGCCGCCCGTGCCGCAGCTCGTCGCCGAGATGTTCGGACTGCCGCTCGGCTCAGCCACCATGTTGGCGGCGCTGGCGGCCGGGGAGGAGCTGAAGGATTACGCCGAGCGTGCCGGAATCTCGATGAACACGGTGCAGATTCCATCTCAAGACGGCCTATAGCCGGACGGGCGTGCATCGCCAGTCCGATCTCGTCAGGTTGGTCACCGCGGCGCTGCGCGACATCGCCGATCATCGGGAGAAGCCCTGAGCGGCCGGCGCCCTCAATGGGCGAATCGCACCCCTTGCCAGAGGCGCTTCCTCTTGACACGATAGCGTCATTAAAGGCTTGCGCGGGTGGTGCGTCAGGAGCCTTCCGCGCGGCATCATAACCGCAAGGGAGGAGATCATGGGCCAAGCGCAGGGCCAGCCAGCCCGCAGCGCCCGCTGCATCGCACTGGTTGGCCCCTATCTCAGCGGAAAGACTACACTGCTCGAAGCCATATCTGGCGCGCACCGGCGCCATCACCCGCCAAGGTTCGATGGCGGACGGCAATACGGTGGGCGATGCGTCGCAAGAGGCCCGCCATCACGGCATGAGCGTCGAGCTCAACGTCGCCACGGTCGACTTCCTCGGCGACAGCTTCACCTTCCTCGATTGCCCGGGCTCGATCGAATTTCAGGCGGATGCGGCCAACGCGCTCACGGCCTGCGACGCCGCGGTGGTGGTGTGCGAGCCCGACGAGAAGAAGGTGCCGGCGCTTCAACTGATCCTCAAGCAGCTCGAGGATCGCGGCATTCCGCATTTCCTGTTCATCAACAAGATCGACAAGGCCGAGGCGCGCGTGCGCGACATCGTGCCGATGCTCCAGCCGGCCTCGACCAAGCCGCTGGTGCTGCGGCAGATCCCGATCTGGGAGAATGACATCGTCACCGGCTTCATCGATCTCGCGCTCGAGCGTGCCCATGTCTATCGGGAGCATGCTCCAAGCGAAGTGATCGAAATGCCCGCCGCGCTTGCCGAGCGGGAGAAGGAAGCGCGTTTCTCCATGCTGGAAAAGCTCGCCGATTATGACGACGAGCTGATGGAGCAACTGCTCGACGACGTGCCGCCGCCGCGCGACAAGATTTTTGACGATCTTTCCAAGGAGCTCCGCGACGGGCTGATCTGCCCGGTGCTGCTCGGTTCGGCCGAAACCAGCCACGGCATCTTCCGGCTGTTAAAGGCGCTGAGGCACGAAGTCCCTTTTGTCGAAGCCACAGTTAGGCGGCTCGGCGTCGGCAAGGCGGCGAGCTGCGCGTTCGTGGCGAAGACTTTCCACACGGCGCATGGTGGCAAGCTCTCGCTCGCCCGCGTGCTGACCGGAAGCTTTGCCGACGGCACCACGCTCTATGGCGGAGCCGACGAGGAGCGCATCTCCGGCCTGTTCGCGGTGCTGGGCCAGGAGCCGGTCAAACGCGGCGAGACCCAGGCCGGCGACACCGTTGCCTTCGGCCGGCTCGACAGCACCAAGACCGGTGACACGCTCTCCGACGAGAAGAGCAATAAGGTCAAGATCGAGACCGCCGCGATTGCGAAACCGGTGTTCGGGCTCGCCATCTCCGCCAAGGAGAAGAAGGACGAGGTGAAACTCACCGCGGCCATCGCCAAGATCATCGAGGAGGATCCCTCGATCTCGCTCACCCACAGCCAGGACATGGGCGAGATGGTGCTGTGGGGGCAGGGTGAGATGCATCTGCGCGTGGCGCTGGAGAAGCTGGTCCGCAAATACGGCATCGACGCCTCAACCCGCCCGCGGCAGATCCCTTACAAGGAGACCATCCGCAAATCGGCGGAGGTGCGGGGCCGCCACAAGAAGCAATCCGGCGGCCACGGCCAGTTCGGCGACGTGGTGGTGACGATCAAGCCGCAGCCGCGCGGGGCCGGCTTCGAGTTCTCCGACGAGATCACCGGCGGCGTGGTGCCGAAGAACTACATCCCGAGCGTCGAGATCGGGGTGCGGGACTATCTCAGCCACGGCCCGCTCGGCTTCCCCGTGGTGGATGTCGCGGTCTGCCTGATCGACGGCTCCTATCACTCGGTCGACAGCTCCGACATGGCCTTCCGCCAGGCCGGGCGCATCGCCATGAGCGAAGGCATGCCGCAATGCTCGCCGGTGCTGCTCGAGCCGGTCATGGCGGTCGAGATCGCCGTGCCGTCCGACGCAACGGCGAAAGTCAATTCGATCGTCTCGTCGCGGCGCGGGCAGATCCTGGGCTTCGACGCGCGCCCGGGTTGGCCCGGCTGGGACCTGGTCGAGGTGCATCTGCCGGAGTCGGAGATCCAGAACTTGATCGTCGAGCTAAGATCGGCGACGGCGGGTGTCGGCACCTTCAATGCCAAGTTCGACCATCTGGCCGAGCTGACCGGCAAGGTAGCCGACCAGGTGCTCGCGGGAAGGGGAGCCAAGGCGGCCTGAACGGTCGGGTTCACCACTTTGGCCGCCCCCGAAATTGCGTTTGGGGAACCTTCCTGAGCCCGGATTGGTTAGATTTTCGGGCGATCGGCGGCTTGGGGAGTTTCGTTTAGGACGATGAACACCATGGATGCGCTCAGGGCGGGTCTGGCGCCTTCAAGGCTCGTCCTTGAAGCTGACGAGGAGACACGCCAGCGGCTCGCCGCGATCGTCGAATCCTCCGATGACGCTATTCTCAGCAAGGACCTGAACGGCATCCTCATGAGCTGGAACTCGGGTGCCCAGCGCCTGTTCGGCTATTCGGCCGATGAGATGCTGGGGAAATCCGTCACCATTCTGATCCCCGATGACCATCTCGACGAAGAGCCGAAAATTCTCGAGCGCATCAGGCGCGGCGAACGCGTCGAGCCTTACGAGACGGTCCGCCGGCGCAAAGACGGCTCGCTGATCGACATCTCCTTGACGGTGTCGCCCATCATGGATGCCTTCGGCAAAGTCGTCGGCGCATCCAAGATTGCCCGCGACATCACCGAGCGCAAACGCTCCGAACAGGCTCTGGCCGAGGCAGCTGAACAGCGTGACTTGCTGGTGGCTGAGCTGAGCCATCGGGTGAAGAACACGCTGGCCACGGTTGTGTCCATCGCCCAGCAGTCGTTTTCCAAAGATCAGACCGTGGAAGACGCACGCCACTCCTTCAGTGCTCGCATCAAGGCGCTCGGACAGACACATGGTCGCCTTGCCGAGACGAATTGGGCAGGCGTCTCGCTCGAAACGATCCTGCTCGACGAGTTCGCGCCTTATCGCCGTAGTGACAGCCCCAATGTGCGGGTCTCGGGGCCACCCGTCAGCCTCAATCCGAAACAGGCGCTGACGCTCGGCATGGCGATCCACGAGCTGATGACCAATGCGGCAAAATACGGGGCGCTTTCAACCAAAGGCGGCTGCGTCGACGTCAGCTGGGACATCAATGCCGGCGAGCTTGCGATGCACTGGGTGGAGCGAGGCGGCCCGCGTGTCGCGGAGCCCAAGCGGAGCGGGTTTGGTCGGCTGTTGCTCGAGCGTGCGCTTGCTGCCGACGTCAGGGGCAAGGTCCGCCTGGACTTCGCCGAGAGCGGGCTCAAATGCGACATCGTCGTGCCGCTGAACGGCCCGGGCGCGATTTGAGCGTCCAGGCCTTTACAGGCGGGTGAGCAGTCCATGCTCCCTGCCAGCGACGCCGATCAGAGCAACGAGAATCCGAGCTGCATCACGTCCGCCGCGACGAGCGCCAGAGCGATCAGGGCCGCCGCGAGCAGCAGCGCGAGACCGATGGCGAGCGGCTTCCAGGGATTACGGAAGTATTGGCTCACGACGGACTCGGTTTGCCGGAGAGCGAGCGAAGCCAGCGGATCGCGAGCCATAGCAGCACGACGATCGCCATCGCCGTCAGCAGCGGCGCGAGAAGCGCGAGCAACGAGACGATGAGCGAGCCGCCGAGCTCCGCCGTCGCGACGACGGGATTGCCCAGCGTGCCGGTCATCACCGTGGATTTGGCCCTGACCAGTGTGGTCACGGACTGCGTGATGCCGGCGATGCCGCCGCCGGCAATGATCGCCGCCGCCCATTTGACCATTGGCGGCAGATCGGTGATGACGGCGGCTGAGACCAGCGTGCCGGCGACGAAGGCCGCCGGCGTCGCCAAAGTGTCGAGCAGATTGTCGACGCCGGGAATGTAATAAGCGAGGATCTCGGCGATCGCGGCCACGCCTAGCAGGATCAGCGCTGGCGGCGTCGCCAGCCAGGCGAAATTCTCGCTCAAAGGGAGATGCCCGGTATAGGCCGCGGCGCTCACCACCAGCATCGGCAAGAACAGGCGCAAGCCCGTTGCCGCGGCAAGCCCGATGCCGAGCGCCACCGACAGGCCGAGATCGAATTCAGACATGGCTCAAACTATCAGGTCTGCGCTGAGCGGGCTTGCGAGCGATTCCCGAATCGTGAGAGAACATAACAGGAACTCCAGATGAGCGGGAGCGTTCAGCCACGCATGGGTAGGATTGCGACAGAGCTGAGTGTCGGCGTGGTCCGCGTGAAGCGGCACCGTCTTCCGGCGCGCGTGCGCTTCTGTGCGTTGGATGGTTCGGTTCGCGTCGTCATCGAAGCCGACAGCGAGGATGACGCCCGCTGTCTCTGCCGCGAGATGGACTGGGAGTTCATCGGGCTGTGCGACGGCTGAACTTAGGACTTCGGTTTTCCCTTGTCACCGACACTTTCTTTGAGCGCGGCTTTCAAGCCGACAGGTTGGTGGTGCTTCTTCAAGAGATCCTTGAAGGCTTCATCTGCCAGCTCTTGAAAGGTCTTTCCCTTCCCGCGCGCGACGGCGTCGATCGCCTGCCAGGTCTCGTCATCGAATTGCACGCGCTTCCCGGGCATCGCGATTTCCTCCATCGCTGATCAATAGGCATCCGAGCGCGGATTGGCCTGGCGCCAATCCGACGGACGCTCGAAGCTGCCGCGCCAGATGCCGCGCTTGGCGCTTTTGGCCTCGGTCTCGGCGCCCGCGTATGGATTGCCCGCTTGCCCGCCGAGATCGATGGCGTAGCCGTCGCGCACCATCGCTTCGCCGAGATCGGGAACGCCCTCCGCGCTGCAGACCGCCACGATGCGGCCGAACCGGTCGGTCGCGCGCGCCTCGCAATTCACGTTGCCGCCTTTGATCAGCGTGGTGAGCTTGGCTTTCGCCGCGCGGCCGCACAGCCAGGACTTGCCGTTGGCCTCGTTGCAGGTCTGATGCAGCTCCGGCGCGTCGATGCCGAAGATGCGATACTCGGCGCCGTTGCCCGCCTTGATCGTGTCGCCGTCGAGCGTGACGATCTTGGCGCCGGGGCCGAATGGCTCCGGCTTCGGCACGCAATAGCGCTCGATCAGGATCACCAGGACCACGACGAGCACCAGCGCGAGCAGCTTGCCGAGCGCCTGGGCAAGCTTGCGCGAGGCCTGGGCGTCGGTTTCGGGCTGCGGGGTCTTGCGTTCGGTCACGCTCAAAGCAGGTAGCGCAGATTCGCTCGCGCGGCGAGAGCTAGGAGCGCTATCTAGCCGCCGCCGTCGATGCGCTTGCCAACGATGGCGATCGTCTGCTGATAGACACCGGCGGCGTTCCATCCCTGGATCGCCCTGTAATTGGGTTCGCCGGGCTGGTAGCCGGCGCCTCTCACCCAACCATGACCTTTCAGGAAATTGGCGGTGGAGGCCAGCGCGTCAGCCTTGTTGTTGAGATTGACGACGCCGTCGCCATTGCCGTCGACGCCGTAGAGCAGAATGGACTTCGGCAGAAACTGCGTCTGCCCGACCTCGCCATGCATGGCGCCGCGCGTCGCATTCGACAGCACGCCGCGATCGACGAGCTGGAGTGCGGCGTAAAGCTGGTCGGTGAAATATTCGGGCCGGCGGCAATCGTAAGCGAGCGTGGCAACGGCGGAGATGGTCGGCTGATTGCCCATGAAGCCGCCGAACGCGGTTTCCATCCCCCAAATGGCGATCAGCGGGCCGGCCGGCACGCCATACCGCTTCTCGATCGAGGAGAACAGGGCGGCATTAGAGGCCTTCATGGATCTGCCCCTGGAGGCGATGGCCGGCGCCCCGCGCTTCGCCATGAACTGGTCGAGGCTGAGCTTGAAGCTGTGCTGGCCGCGATCCGCCCGAATGGTCCCCGTCGAATAGTTGGTTGCCAGCAGCGCCGAAATCGCCTTGGACCCTACGCCGTTGCCCTGGGCTTCATTGGCGAAGACCCGTTTCCAGTTCTCGAAGCCGGCGCCATTATTGCCGCAAGGGGCGGCGTTGGCCGATCCGGCCACCAGTAAAAGGACCGCGGCAACCGAAGCTGCGCAGCGCGAATGCTTGTCCACCATGGGGTTTTTCCGCGTTCCCTCTAAGGCCTTTGGGGCAGGCCCGGTTGTTAGAGACTGTTAACCTTAACCATTTTCGTAAAAAAGTCCCAACTCTTATCAAGAACTGGCGTAGAATTGAAATGGTGATGGTTTTTCCCTCCCATCACCCCCGCAGGGAACTTTCAGGAAGAAGCCCCGACCCCCCGTACGGGGCTTCTTCTTTTATTGGGGCCTGCAATTCTTGGACAGCCTTCAACCTAGGGTTAGCGCCCTTGCCGGGCCAAGCCAGTTTGGGCTGGATTCCGGCGTCGCGCCGGTCTTGCATTTGGGGCGTCTAGCCTTGTATTCGATTGTGCCGTTTCTTTGTGCGCTGACCGTTAGGAGCTAGAGGGTGTTCCCATGACGAAAATCTATCCGCAGCTTGACATCCCAGAGACACTTGCCGCCGGCCCAGGGCCCGGGAACACCGACCCGCGCGTGCTCGAGCGCTTCGCCAAGACTGGCGTCGCCGATCACATGCAGAAGGACGTGCTCCGCGGCATGCTTGAAGCCAAGGAGATGTTGCGCGAGCTGTGGGGCACCAAGAACGTCTATACCTACGGCGTCGCCGGCACCGGCTTCTCGGGCCTCGACTGCGTGCTGTCGCTGATCCTGCCCGGCGACAAGGTGGTGGCGTTTCCCAACGGCACCTTCTCAGGCATCGACACGCTGACCATCCGCATGAAGGCGGCGACCGCTGAGGAGTTGGCGGCGGATTCGCTGAACCCGAAGCCGAAAAGCGTGATCGTTATCGACACGCCGCACGGCCAGTCGGTGAGCGGCGCGACCGTCGACAAGGCGCTCGCCGAGCATAAGCCGATGTGGGCCTTCATGGCGCATTGGGAGACGGGATCGGGGCGCATCAACGACCTCAAAGGCTTCAGCGATGCTTGCCTGAAGCATGGCGTGATGGGCATTTGCGACGCGGTGTCGAGCCTCGGCGTTGCCGACTTCAATATCGACGATTATCCGGGCGTGGTCGCCTGGGCATCCTGTCCGCAAAAGGGCGTGCTGTCGCTGCCGCTCACCTACGCGCCGGTCAGCTTCACCGACAAGGCGATCGAGATGGTGAAGAAGCGCGGCTGCCGCACCTATGTCCACCACCCGATCCTCGATGCGCGGCATTGGGGCATCATCGACGGCAAGGATGGTGCGCCGGCTTACCACCAGACGCATTCCTGCTACGCGGTCGCCGCCTTCCACGAGGCGCTCCGCATCATTCTCGGCTATGGCCGCCGCCGCAAGGCGTCCGACTACGCCTATCACGAGAAGGCGCTGCGCCAGGCGGTCGAGGCGATGGGCTGCGACGTGACCTCGAACATGACCAGCCTGATCGTGCTCAACCTGCCCGGCAAGCTCAAGGGCAAGGAGAAGGAGCTGGTGCAGGGCGCCCGCGCGCAAGGCTTCGGCATCTGGCCGACGCTGTCGGAGCCGGTGCAGGTGCGCATCGGCATCCTCAATCAGCTCAGCCCCGAGCAGATCGGCGAGATCACCAGCCGCTTCGCCGACGCCATGCTCGCCATGGGCGCCGAGTTCGACAAGCAGAAGGTGATGAACCAGCTCAAGTCCTATTACGCGAAAGCGGCTTAGGGGCCAGCAGCAACAATCGACGGTCATGGCCGGGCTGGTCCCGGCCAACCACGATTTTCTCGGGCAAAGTCAAAGACGTGGCTGGCCGGCATGAAGCCGGCCATGACGAGGCCTGTCGTTTGTCGGCCGCCGTGCCAGCTTGAAGTCAGGCTCCCGCTAAATTTTGGCCACAACTCCCATCGACAGTTAGGCTGCGCGTGCTGGTCCCGCGCGCGAGGGAAACGGGGACTGTCGATGATCGACCTCTATCAACTGCTTGGGATCAAGCGCGTCGCCACGCGCGAGGAGATCCGCAAGGCCTATCGACGCAAGGCCAAGAGCTCGCACCCCGATAGCGGCGGGTCGGCGGAAGCGTTCAATGCGCTGACCGCGGCCCATGAGGTGCTCTCCGATACAAGGCGCCGCGAGCGCTACGATACGACCGGCGAGATCGAGCAAGCGCGCGCCGACAATTTCGACGGCAGCGCCATCGAGGTCATCGCGCAGAAGCTCGGGCTGATCATCCATGCCGACCAGGACGTGACCGCGCTCGACATCGGCGCGGTGCTCGAGCAGACCATCCGCGACGATATCGTGTTGCGCAAATCGAGCATCGCCAATCAGAAGCGGGCGATGGAGCGCGCGGCCAAGCTGCGCGCGCGGGTGAAGCGCAAAGGCGACGGCAAGGACAACGCGCTGGCCCGCGTGCTCGATTGGCACGAAGGCTCGGCGAAAGACAGCGTGCGCAAGAACGAGGACGCCGTCCGCTCGATGGAGCGGGCGCTCGAGATCCTCGACCTCTATTCCTTCAGCGAGGATCGTCCGTCAGCGGCGGCCGAGGAGGAGGTGTCGGAGGCCTTGCACGACGCGCTTCGCGCGCTCGACGAGCTCGCGGCAATCTTCAATGCGCAACCCAAGGCGGCAATGAGCTGATCCTCGCGGGCTTGACGCCTGGAACCCTTCCGTAAAGCGAAACGTTTCGCTCCAAACAGGGAGGACCAGGCTATGAGGGAACAAGAAAACTCCATTACGTGCACGGTTGCGACTGCCAACGGCTTCGCCATGCCCTATCGTTCGGCGCCCGACTCCGAGGCAGAGAACAACCCGGTTTATCGAACGACAGTTGCGCCGGCGCGCAAGCGCGCGCGCACGCTGGTGGGCGAAGGTGGTCACCGCGCCATCAGTCCTGCGCTCATAGCCGACGAGATTTGCCTCAGCCTTTGGACTGCATCGCGCGGAGCGCATCGGCCATCAGCCAGGAAATCTGCTGCGCCTGAATGCCGAAGGTCTGCATCTGCGTTTGCGCGTAGCGGCTTTGCAGCGTCACCACTTCCTGGATGTCCTTGGCCCGGGCGAGCTCGGAAGCGAGCACGAATGAGCGCTCGGCATTCTCCTTGGCGAAGCCGATCGCCTTGTCCTGAATGGCTTTGAAGCCGCCGCCAAGCTCCGCCGCTCCCGGCGTGTTCGCCCAGGCGCCCATGGCCTGGGTGAGAAAATCCATGAACTGGCCATAGGCCGCGCGCGCCTGCTCGACATTCTTCTCGGCCAGATCGCGCAGCTCGGGTGGGATCTCGAAGGAAGGGGTCTCTGCCATGGGCTCCTCTCAGGCTGCTCGATGCGGCTTGCTCGTCTTAGGCTCCCCCGTCATAGGGGCGCAAGTCCGCAGGCTTCTAGCAGCCTTAGATTAATGCATTTTCTGCCGGAAGGGGCCTCTCGCGCATCCCTTCATCGCTGCATTTCCGCCCGATTCCGCACTGCGACATCCTTGCCGCCGCGCCTCTGAATGGCCTTCTCAGAGCCACGCACGAGCCGATTTATCGTCTTGTTTCTCCGTAGGTTACCCCTCGCCAGCGCCAACGCGCGCTTAGGCCTTGCGACTGGCTCGAACCTTCGCCGGTCCATCCCTCCCAAAGCAAAAATTGGAGCATGCATCATGTTTGGAGTGCGTATCGCTTTGTTTGCCTGCACGCTGATCGGCGTCACGGCGCTTCTGCCGCTCGGTTCCGCCGAGGCGCGAACCCACGACGCCTATAAGGGGTCGTATTCGAAATATCAGCGGTCGGCCTATGCGAAGTCCTACACGCAGCATCACGCGCGGAAATCCACCGCGCATCACGCCACCCGCAAATCGACCGGACATAAATCGGCGCTGCGGTCCTCCGGCACATCCCATGCGGCGAAGGGCGTGGGCGGGCGGCCGTCGCGCTGGTGCGGCTGGTGGATGCGGACGCAGAAGGGCGGCGGGCCCGAACTCAACCTCGCCCGCAACTGGGCGCGGTGGGGCAAGCCCAGCGGCCCGCAGGTTGGCGCAGTGGTGGTCTGGTCGCATCATGTCGGCATGATCACCGGCCGAACCGCGAGCGGCCAGTGGGTCGTCAAATCGGGCAATGACGGCGGCCGCGTGCGCGAACGGCCGCGCTCGGTGTCGGGCGCCGTGTTCCGCGTCGCTTAGGCGAAGCGTCTAGAAAGGAAAGGGCCGGTCTCGCGCCGGCCCTTTCTCATTCGCGTTTCGCGCCTAATGCGTCCTTTCGAATTCGGCCGTGGCGCGCTTGACTTGCGCCTTGGCCGGCTCGACCACGTCGGTGGTGACGCGCGTGGACAGATCGCGCATCTCCTCCGCTTGGTCCTTGAGCGTGCTGAGCTGCTTGCGCCAGTAGGTCGCGTGCAGCTCCATGGCCTCGGCCAGGGTCTTGGCGCCGGCGAGGCTCTTCGCAAACTCGAAGCTGGAATTGATATTCCGTTGCGTGATGTCGATGACCTTGCGGTTGAGCGCGACGGCGCCTTGGCCGGCCGCGTCGAACGTCCGCTCCCAACTCTCGAGCACGGACTCGAGCGCATCCTTCGAGCGCTCATAGATCTCGCGGGACTGAGCGATGTTCTTCTCGGCAAATACCCGAACCGCTTCGGGCATTTGCGCGTCCTTGGTGAACTGCTCGAACTCCTCGGCTGTCTTGCGATAGGCCGCGCGCGCCTTGTCCGCGGCCACTTTTGCAGGCGTGTGTTCTGTCATGGTAGGGCCTCTTGAGCTACGCAGGGGAGTGTCAGTAGCCTTACGCTGTAACCTTAACGTTTTGGCGCCCCGAAGTCACCCGGCCTGTCGTTGAGAAATGTCTCAAAGCGTACGGTGAAGCAATCGGCAGCGGGCGAGTCGACAGCAAAAAAATGCAGTCGGGCCGGGGCTATAGCGGGGTTTCCTGCCACGCCGTATCGACCACCATGGCGGCGATGATGGCGTGCATCATGGCGGGGCAAAGCGATACGCCAGCGGTCGCCACCGCCAATTCGAGCTCGCTTGGGCTGACATCCAAGACGATCCTGACCGAGCCGAGAGGGGGAATGACATCGAGCTCCCCCCGGTCGTGATGCTCTATCTGCAACATGCGATTTGTTCTCCCCAAAGCGACGCAGGAAGATTGTCACCCTACGGACCTAATTGCGGATTGAGACGATTGGTCGGATTTGTTGCATTTTTAGGGTTGCATGTCCGGCCGTTCTACGACCGCTCGGTGTCAAAGCAAGCATGGTCAAACGTCCGCTACGCACCTTCGCTGGCGTGCCGATCGTCAGCCGCACCCCGGCGGGATCGGCATTGCGTCGGGGCCCGATCACACGGGCATAGCGTGCTTGAGCCTGTTCCCAACCTCCTCGAAAGCGGCGGCCCATGTGCGACCTTGTCTGCGAACTATTCTTGTGCGCGGGTACCACGGTGTTTTGCAGCCTGTTACCGGCAAGGATGCTGGCGGCTTATCGCCTACAATCTCGATGCAACGCACGCCGAGTGCTCCGGCGGCATCGGCACCCGTGACGGCAATAGTTACAACAGCATCGAGACTAGCGATTTGAGCGGCAAAGCGATCAAGGTCTAGAAACTGATCGACGAAGTCGTCATCGATGACCCGGACATTGCTCGCTTTTTCCAGCTGGGCTACCGACGCTCCTGGAAGCCGATATTGCAGCGACACATACGTGGCGGGAAAATCCCGCAAGAACCCGGCCCAAGCATCGATGCTTGGGACATGCTGCATTCTGGTCTCGTTGAGTGCTGCCCAGGCTATGCCAATCAAGGGCAGATCCTTGCCGTCCTTGTACGCCTGCCGAAACTGACTCACCAATATGGGATCCGCCTTAAGCGGTATGAAGGATGCCTCCACAGCCGCACTGTCCGGAGTGAAATATCGGCCGAGGGTTGCGTAGCTTGCGACGGCATCGACCGCGCGCAAATCTTGCGTCAGGTCTTCGCTTTCGGATCGAACGCGGACGGTGGGAAAGGTTCTCTGCAACAAGGGAACCAGGCGCTTCTCGGTGGCGACGATACAATGCCGAGCCCGTGCCGCTGCGGGACCGATCAGGCGTGCCACACGAAATTGTGGCCCGAGGTCGGGGGAACGATTTTCGATCAGAAGGGCCTTGCCCGAGAGATCGGCACCATCCCATTCAGGGGGGACAGAACTCGCGCGTGATGTCCCGCCAGCCGCGGCAAGCAGCGCCCATCCCCTTCCAAATGCCTCGCGCCGCATCAACTCGCGGGCGGCTTTCCGGACAAGAGTCGTGTTACTACTCTGCCAGGCGAGTGCGGCAGCTCGATCCGCATGATGAGAAGCTTCCTGCCACTCACCGGCTTCCTCGCAGGCTGCAACGGCACGCAATTCCGCGCGGAGAGTTCTGTCGAGGCTACTCTCGCTTTGCGCCGCTGTTGCTGATGGTTTGGGCTTTGCACCAAGCGCGCGAGCCACGACGTAAGCGGCCGCGTTCCTCCCGCTGCGTAGGCGCTTGAGAAACTCAGATGCGACCTTGCTCAAACGCCGCATGCGACGGAACAGCCAGGTTGAGCGCGACGGTAATATCTCGCACAGGATAACTTAGTGGGAGCCTGCAAAGGAATATTTCGCCGGTCAGGGGAACGGCGGCTCCATGCGAAGTCCCAATCCTCGGCAAACTGGGCGAGGGTAGTCGGGTCGTTGAGGGAGTGAATTGCTTGCATTCGACGCGCCGCACCCCAGCTAATAGCGCGCGAGAGAATAGAAGGAGTGACGAGGATGCGGGCGAAACGAACACTGGCTCCGGCGATGGCGATCGTCCTGGCGGGGGTGGCGCTCTTGCTTGCCGCTCCGGGGACGGCACGCGCCGACGATATGGAATGCGTCAGCACCACCTTCAGAATGCTGTCGCCGAGCGACAAGGTCTGCCTCAGCGTGTTCGACGATCCGAAGGTGCCGGGCGTCACCTGCTACATCTCGCAGGCGCGGACCGGCGGCTGGGGTCAGCCCTTGGGCCTCAACGAAGACCCGTCGAATTTCTCGGTGTCCTGCCGGCAGATGGGGCCGATCAGCGTCGATCTTAAGACGCTGCCCGACCGCGAGGAAGCGTTCACCGAGAAGACGTCCATCTTCTTCAAGAAGACGCGCATCTACCGCATCCCCGACGTGAGCCGGAATGCGCTGATCTATCTCGCCATCAGCGCCAAGCTGATCGAGGGGTCGCCCGCGAACTCGGTCAGCTCGGTGCCGATCATGCCTTGGCCGGCGAAACAGTGATGTTGGCCTACTCGGCCGCCTCGGCGAGGCTGTCGAGGCCGGCGAGATGCTTCTCTGCCTCGAGCGCGGCCATGCAGCCGAGCCCCGCCGCGGTCACCGCCTGGCGATAGACGTCGTCGGCCACGTCGCCGGCGGCATAGACGCCGGGAATATTGGTCGCGGTCGAGTGCGGCGCGGTGATGATGTAGCCGGACGGCTTCATGTCGATCTGGCCCTTGAACAGCTCGCTTTGCGGCTCATGGCCGATGGCGATGAAAATGCCGTCGATCGGCACATGCACGATCTCGCCGGTGAGCGTGCTCTTGAGATTGGCGCCGGTCACGGAGTGCGGCTTGTCGGTGCCGGTGACCTCGTCGAGCTCGTAATTCCACATGATGTCGACGTTCTTGGCGGCGAACAGCCGCTCTTGCAGGATCTTCTCGGAGCGGAGCACGCCGCGACGATGCACCAGGATCACCTGGCTGGCGATATTGGAAAGGTAGAGCGCCTCCTCGACGGCGGTGTTGCCGCCGCCGACAACGATCACCTTCTTGCCGCGATAGAAGAAGCCGTCGCAGGTGGCGCAGGCCGAAACGCCATAACCCAGGAAGTGCTGCTCGGAGGGAAGGCCGAGATAGCGCGCCTTGGCACCCGTGGCGATGATCAGCGCGTCGGCCGTGTATTCGGTGTGGCTGTCGCCCTTGAGCCAGAACGGGCGCCGCTTGAGATCGGCCTCCATGATGTGGTCGTAGACGATCTCGGTGCCGACATGCTCGGCTTGCAGGCGCATTTGCTCCATCAGCCAGGGGCCCTGGATCACGTCGGCGAAGCCGGGATAATTCTCGACGTCCGTCGTCGTGGTCATCTGCCCGCCGGCGTGGATGCCGGCGATCAGCAGCGGCTTCAGCATGGCGCGTGCGGCGTAGATGCCCGCGGTGTAGCCGGCGGGGCCTGAGCCGATGATGATCAGTTTGGCGTGGCGTTTGCGTGACCATGGAATCGAAGCCTCTGGAAGGAGACAACAGGTAAGCACAAGGCGATTGTTGCGCAAGCCGGCCGCCGCGTGGGTCAAATTAGGCTTTAGAGTTCAAGGCCGAGCGCGCGCCTGATGGTCGAGGCGACGACCTCCGTGTCGTTGATCGGCGCGTAGCTCCAGGCCTCGAGCTTGCCCTCGAAGGGCCGCGTGGCGCCGCGCTCCTGCATGAGACGGTGGAAGCGGGAGAGCCGCGACGAGCGGCCCGCGAGCGCCTGCACATAGACCGGCTTGCCGGTGCCGGCGGCCTCGGTGACCATGTTGACCGAGTCCTCGGTGACGACGATGGCGTCGGCCAGGGCGAGGAAAGCGAAATAAGGATTGTCGCCGCTGCCGTCCCAGACGGTATGCGGTACGTCATTGATGGCCGCGGTAAGCGCGGCGAGCGAGTCGGCACGGGTGCGGCGCGACGGCGTGACGAGGAGCGAGCCTTGCGTGTCGCGGACGAGGCTTGCGAGCTTGGCGCCGAACGATGCGGCGATCTCCGGCGGGAAGCTGAAGGCCTGGCTGTCGCCGCCGAGCAGCACGGCGATGCGCGGGTGGGGCAGGGACTCGATCTTCGGTGCGTAGCGCTTCCCGGCTTCGGTGAGGCGCGCGGCCGTGACACTATGCACCGCGCCGAAAGTGGTGACGACGTTCGGCGCCTCGAAGCCATCATGCACCGGCGCGGCGATCAGGTCGAACAATCTCGCGGGCACTTTCGGATTTTGGATGTGCAGCGCGAAGGCGTGCGGCTTGGAGAGCCGCTTGATGGCCAGCGCGATCGGCACGCTGCGCCGGCCGATGGAGATGATCAGGCGCGGCCAGGGCGCTTCGAGCTTTTCGTTGGAGGCGACGGAGCGGAGCAGGCGCGCCGGCGGCAACAGGAGTTGCAGCGGCGCCGGCACGAATTTCATGGCCCCCGTCACGCGCACCCGCCTCAGGTTGAACGGGAGCCCGACGGCTTCCGCCACGGCAATGCCTTGCGCCTCCATGCCCACCGAGCCGTCGGTGATGATCCAGGTCTTCTCGCTGCGCGCCTTCTTGCTGCTGGCAATAAGCGACGCGGCATCCTCTGGCGCAGAATTTCTGGAACGTTTAGCGTTCAATTTCTTTTCGATTCTTTTGGCTGGAGGATTTAAAATTGCGCGAGGGCCCCGGGAGCGGCGCGAATCTCGCTGCCGCCCTTCTAGCCCGCTATTCGCCCAACCGTCCAGGGAGGCAAGATGCGTTCAGCCAGGCTCGATGCAACCGATTGGCGGATCCTGCGCGAATTGCAGGCCGACGGGCGCATCACCAATGTCGATCTCGCCCGCAAGGTGGGGATCTCGGCGCCGCCTTGCCTGCGTCGCGTGCGGGCGCTGGAGGAGGCCGGAATCATCAAGGGCTTCACCGCGCTGTTGAACGACAGGGCGCTCGGTTTCGACGTCACGGCGTTCGCCATGATCAGGCTGCACAGCCAGGCCGAAGCCGATCTCATCGCCTTCGAGGAGCGGGCACGCAGTTCTGCGATCGTGCGCGATTGCTACATGCTCTCCGGCGAGATCGATTTCCTGCTGAAATGCGTGGCGCCCGATTTGAGCGCGTTCCAGGATTTCATCATCCACGAGCTGACGGCCGCGCCCAATGTGGCAAGCGTCAAGACCACGCTGGTGATCCGCGCCTCGAAACATGCCGTGGGCGTGCCCACCGAGCTCGCCGCGGAAGCGGGCGCTGCGGCGAGACCGCTGGAGCGCGCGCGGAGCTGATCGCGCGCTACGAGTCATCATGCGTGAAACCAACTCTGCCAATCCCACGCTTGTCGAGGTCGTAAGAGGCGATCTCGTCGAGAGCCGGCATGCCGGCGCGATCGCCGTCGCCGATCCGCAAGGGCGGCTCTTGCTTGCCTTCGGCGATGTCGAGCGCCCGGTGTTTCCCCGCTCGGCCATCAAGGCGATGCAGGCCATTCCGCTGGTCGAGAGTGGGGCCGCGGATGCGTTCGGGCTCGGCGATGCGGAGCTGGCGGTGGCCTGCGCCTCGCATAGCGGCGAGCCCGTGCATATCGAGGCCGTTCAAAGCCTGCTCGCCAAGGCTGGGCTCGACGAGAGCTATCTCGGTTGCGGCGCGCATTGGCCGGTCAGCGAGACGGCGATGCGCGCGCTGATCCGCGCGGGGGAGCGTCCGCGAGCGATCCACAATAATTGCTCGGGCAAGCATGCCGGCATGCTCGCGGCGTCGGTGCATCTCGGCCTCGATCCCCGCGGCTACGAGCGGCCTGAGCATCCGCTACAGATCATGATCGCGGGAATCATTTCAGAGAGTTGCGCAGTCGCGTTGGCGCCGTCCCGCATGGGGATCGATGGCTGCTCGGTGCCGACCTGGGCGCTGCCGCTTGCCGCGCTCGCGCGCGGCTTCGCGCGGCTCGGCACAGGCGAGGGACTTCCGGCCGAGCGGGCGCGCGCCGCGACCAGGCTGCTCGAAGCCTGCTTTGCCGCGCCGGCCCTGGTCGCGGGCGAGCGGCGGTTCGACACGCTGGTGATGGGAAAGCTTGCCCCTGCGGTGTTCGTCAAAGGCGGCGCCGAGGGCGTGCATTGCGCGGCGCTGCCGGGGCTTGGGCTTGGCATCGCCGTCAAGGCCGATGACGGGGCGAAGCGTGGGGCCGAGCGCGCGCTTGCCGAGACCATCGCCGCGCTTCTGCCGGAGGCGTGGCCCGCGCTTGCCGATCAGCTCGATAGCGAGATCTTGAATTGGCGGGGCACCAGCGTGGGGCGGATCGCGGCAAGCGCCGAGCTTCAGGCCGCGCTGGCGGCGCTCGGTTCTCCGGCCACGATACTGGCTAGATCGGCCAGCAAAGGCTAGGCGTTCCCGCCAGCGCTAGCGGCGAGATTCCGGATTCGTTACGGGCGCTTAGCGTGAGACGTTGGCGTAGACCGCGAGGTTGGCATAGGCCGACGCGCTGTCCTTGGCGAGGTCGGGGCCGATCGGCTTCGGCCCGTTCATGGCGCGGATCGCGCCGTCCTTCGCGCCGGTGATCATGTTGTTGGTGATCAGCGCCATGCCGGCTGACGGGTCGGCCGAGACGGCGATGCCGATATGGACGTTGCGGATGAGATTGTCGGTGACGCTCACATCGCGCAGATAGGCGTACCAGCCGGCGGCGATGCCGTAGCCTTGCGCATTCTCGATGACATTGCCGCTCACCACGCTGTCGGCCTCGACGGCGATGCCGTTGCCGTTGGTCCCGGCGGTCTTGCGGAACGATAGATTGCGGATCAGATTGCCCTGCACCACCGCCAGCCTGCCGCCTTCGTTGAAATTGGTCACGGAGATTCCGGTCGCCGCGGTATCGACCAGATTGTTGGCGATCACCGCGCCTTCGAACGAGAACTCGGCATAGAGCGCCACCTCGCCGAGCCTGGCGCAGGAATTGCCGATCATCTGGCAGTTCGAGCCCGAATTGGAGCGGATGGCGGAATAGGCGCAATCGGCGATGCGGTTGCCGCTGACGATCACCGAGCCGGCGCGGAACACATTGATGGCGTTGCCGTTCTGGCCGCTGCCGCCGCTCTTGGCGGCGATCCGCTCGACGCGGTTCGAGGCGACGATGGTGCCGTCCTCGCCGACCGCCGACCGCCAGACCAGAATGCCGTTGTCGCCGCAATCGTGCAGGTGGTTATGCGCGATCTCCAGCCCGCCCGCGTCCTCGCTGAACAAGGCGGCGTTGCGAATGTCGCCGATCTCGCAATCCTTGACCCAGCCGGAGACCTTGCGCAGCACGACGCCGTCCTTCGTGCTGCCGAGGAAGCGGCAATTGGCAATGTCGAGATGCTTGATCTCGGTCGCTGCGAGCAGCGCGCCGTCGTCGGGTAGCGGCTTGGCGCCGCCGTCGAGCACGAGCCCGGCGAGGCGGATATTCTCCGCCTGTGCCATGCGCAGAATCGCGTCGCCCTCGCGATAGCGCAGGATCGAGCGGCCGGGGACGCCTTCGATCTGCGTGCCGGATTTGAGGGTGAGCCGGCTGGTCGAATAGATGCCGGCGGGAAGGAACAGCGGCGTTCCGCTCTCGGCCGCCTCGTCGGCGGCAAGTTGCAGGCTCGCCGTCTGGTCGAGATCGCCGCCTGCGGGCGCGATGCCGTAAGTGCTGAAGCCTTGCGGGTTGTCGGCTGCATCGCGGGCCTCGGCTCCGCGCGGCCCGGCGGCCGCGGCGACGCCGAAACCGAGGCTGCCGATCAGAAGCTCACGGCGTCCGACGCCCATCGCTCAAGCGTCCTTCGCGCTGAGCATGGCTTCGGTCTGAGCGTGTGCCGGGCCAATGACCGGGTTTGCCCGATCCTGTCCGCTGACGAAGGCGAGGACGAAGCGCAAAATCTCCTGCGCGCCGTGCAGCAGCCGCTCCTCGCCGAACGCACCGTCTTGGCCTGACAGAGGCGGAATGTGCACGAACAGCACGTGGCAAGGCGCTGGTTGCCGGCCCGCCCAATCGAGTGCGTGATAATAGAGAAAATTGCAGAGATAGTGGCCCGCCGAGTGAGAGGTCACGGCGGCGACGCCGCTCGTCTTGAGATGCCGCGCCAGCGCGGCCGCCGGGAGTGCCGTATCCAGGCGATCGGGTCCGGCAGCCGAGATCACGGGGCTCGCGGGGAGCGCGCCTCTGGCATCGGCGCGCGGCGCGGCGCGATTATGCGCCGACCACTCGATGCGGAAATTCTTGGCCTGCTCGCTGACGCCGAAGTGAATCATGACATGGGGTTGCAGCGTCTCGCACAGGCGCGGGATGAGCGCGGCGGCCTCCCATTCGGTGGGCAAGATCCTGGCGTGAATCCCGCCATCGGCCTCGGGCGAGCGCCAGCGCTCGGCCAGCGTCTCGGCAAGCCAGCCGGATGGATTCACGGGCACACCCGGAAAGGGGCCAAAGCCCGTAAGCAGGACGCGCGGCCTCTCCATGGTTCTCGACTTACCTTATGGCTCACGCGCGAGGGAAGCTAATTTGGGCGGTTCTATTCGGCGTCCTTAATGCCCGCCAGCCGGCCAAGCTCACGCGCCGCGGCGGACGCGGTCATCTTCCCGGCGCGCACCTTGTCTTCCAGCTCCTTGAAGTGCCGCGCGGCGCGCTTGCCGCCCTTGAAGGCGGCGAGCAGCCGCTGCTCGAAAATCTCCCGCATCCAGGACGCGGACTGGGCGGAGCGGCGCTCATCAAGCCCGCCTGAGGCGGCGAGCGAAGCGTGCCGCTCAATGATCTTGGTCCAGAGCGCGTCGAGCCCCTTGTTGTCTCTGGCCGACAAGGTCAGCACCTGCGGGTCCCAATTGCTGTGCCCGGCGGCGAGGATGTGCAGCGCCGTGCGATATTCCATCGCCGCGCGATTGGCGCGCTCGACCTGATCGCCGTCCGCCTTGTTGACGGCGATGATGTCGGCGAGCTCGAGCAGGCCGCGTTTGATGCCTTGCAGCTCATCGCCCGCGCCCGGGATCGCCACCACCACGAAGACATCGACCATATTGGCGACCGCGGTCTCCGATTGGCCGACGCCGACCGTCTCCACCAGGACCACGTCGTGACCGGCGGCTTCGGCAAGCGCGATGGTCTCGCGCGTGGTCTTGGTGACGCCGCCAAGCGAGTCGCCGGCGGGCGAGGGGCGGATGAAGGCGTTAGGCTCTGAGGCGAGACGGCCCATGCGCGTCTTGTCGCCGAGGATCGAGCCGCCGCTCCGCGACGAGGTCGGGTCGACGGCGAGCACGGCGACCTTGTGGCCCTGCGCCACGAGGTTCAGGCCCAGCTGGTCGATCAGCGTGGACTTGCCGGCCCCGGGGACGCCGCTGATGCCGACCCTGATGGATTTGCCGGTCGAGGGGAGGAGCTCGTCAAGCAGGGCTTCGGCGCGGGCCTGGTCCTCGGGCTTGGCGCTCTCGACCAGCGTGATGGCGCGGGCGAGCGCCACCCGGTCACCCTCGCGGATGGCCTTGGCCGTCCGCTCAATGTCCTGCTTCGTCGTGTGGTCGCCGCGCATGGGATGCGGGGGTAGGGGCAAACCGCAAAAAGCGCAAGATCGATGATGAGAGCCGAATTGGCTTGGGCAGAGTTCTATCTAGCCTAAGGAGTGTCATGCCCGGCCGAAGTGCCGGGCATCCACGAATTTTCAGCGAAGGATCAAAGACGTGGATGGCCACGGGCCATGACAGCTCCTAGCATCTTGAGCAGTATGGCCGACGGAGAGGCGTGGCTGCTAGCCACGAAGCCGAGACATGAAGCGATTGTTGCCTCCCATTCATCCGGGAGAGGTCCTCAAGGAGGAGTTCATGAAGCCGCTCGGTCTGAGCGCAAACGCGCTCGCGCGCGCGCTTCGGGTTCCGGCAAACCGTATCTCGGCCATCGTCAATGCAGACAGAGGCGTAACCGCGGATACCGCGTTGCGGTTGGCTAAGGCCTTGGGAACGACCCCCGACTTCTGGCTGAACCTGCAAAAGCAGTACGATCTCGATTGCGCGCGCGATGGGGCGAAGGATCTCGGCCGCATCGAGCCGATCCGCGCCTCAGGGTAAACTCAGCGGCGCAGCACGCCGATCGCTTTGCTGGCAAAGCTCAGGCGCTCGGCCATGACTCTGACGATATAGGTGAGAAGGGCTTGGGCAAGCGCGCTGTTCTCTCGCTTGAGGCGCTCATACGCGTCCGCGCTCAGCTCGTAGAGCACGCTCGGCACCTCAGCCTTGATGGTGGCGCTCCGCGTCTGCCGGGTGATGAGGCCCATCTCGCCGATGGTGGTGTGGGCCCCGAGACTGCGCACGCGGATCAGACGTCCGTCATCCATGTTGACGATGATGCTAACGCGGCCTTCGAGGATGAAATGCATCGAGCGGGCCGGCTCGCCTTGCTCGGCGATGACCGCGTCCTTGCCGAATTCCTGCCGCACGCAGAGCTCCGACAGTTGCTCGGCATAGGTGTCGCTGCCGAGCGCCTGGGCGAGCCAGTCGCGTAAGGTCCTCGCCGTGGCGCCTTCAGCCAGATGCGTCCCGATGACCTCCTTCTCGCAAGACTCAAGCGCCCGGTCGAGATCGTCAGCGAGGATCACGTCGTCGACGATGAATTTGCGGTTGCGGAAGACGTCGTTGAGCTCGGGCGAGAGATTGACCAGCACGAGCCGGGCGCCAAGCGCGTCGGCGGCCCGCTTGATCTGCGTGAAGCTGTGCATGGCCGAGGAATTGATGCCGGTGACGAGGCGAAAGTCGAACAGCAGGAAGCGGGTCCCGGGGTTCCTGGCAAAGAGCGACTTCACTTGCTCGTAGAGCCGGTTGGCCGAGCCGAAGAAGATATAGCTTTGCAGGCTCATACCTTGGATCTCACGGCCGTTGGCGGCGAGAATTGCGAGCTCCTCGGGCCCTCGGTCCAGCGTCGAGCGATATTCCGAGCCATCGAAGCTGAACTTGATCGCGTTCACCCGGCTGGCGCTGACCGCGAAGGTGGTGCAGCCGATGATGACGCCGATCAAGACGCCGGCGATGAAGCCGATTTGAAGAATGAGGACGGCGATCGCGAGCAGCGAGGCATATTCGAGCAGCGAAACTCGCCGCGCCGAGTTGATCAGCCACTCGTAAACGAGATGGGCGCCGAGATAGAGCAGCAGACCGCCAAGCACGAATTTGGGGACGTAAGCGAGAAAGCCGGGATCAGCCATCAGCATCAACACCGACATGGCCGCCACGGTGAGGCCGGAGAGGCGGCCGCGGGCGCCGGCCACGTAGTTGAGCGTGGTGCGGTTGAGCGCGATGGTGCTGACATAGCCGCCAAGCCCGGCGGCAATCACGTTGGCGACGCCGACGGTCTTCAATTCGCGCTGGAGATCGGCCTCGCGCTTGGTGAGAAATTCGAGCCCGGTGGTGTTGAGCAGCGTGCTGATGGCGGTCACGAACATGACGGCGAACAGATCGCCGGAGAGCGCGGGCAGGACATTCCATGGGAACATACGAAGATCGTCGAGGTCCCAAGTCGGCGTGAGCCCGACCGCGGCAGGAGCTTTGAACAGCCAACCATCGGCCTCCGCGGCCGCCATGCTCGTCCCGGTGATCGCGAGGACCACATGCGCCAGGGCGATCCCGAAGAGCAAAACGGCAGGCAGGATGTAAGGACCCTCTGCGCGACGGCGCAGGCCGAGATAGATGGCGAGCGCGATGGCGACTGCCGGCAGCAGTTGCGTGAGGACTGAAGCTTCGAGCAGCGTGCCGACGTTAGAGATGCCGATCCCATGGCCGGTGATGACGCGCACGGCGCCGCTCACCATCAAGCAACCGGAGGCGCCGAGAAATCCGCCGATCACGGGATAGGGAATGAAGCGGATGGCGCCGCCCGCGCGGGCGAGCCCAAGCCCGAACAGAAGCAGGCCGGTCAGCGCGGCGGAGAGGGCCATGATGATCGCGACCGGCGCCAGGAGGTCGTCCGGCAGCCCCTGCTCGGCGAGGCGCGCCATCAGCGCGCTGACCAAGGTTGCCGTGACGGCGACGGTGGTGGGGTCCGGCCCGGCGATGGCGAAGGGAAGCGAGCTCCGCGCCGCGACGATCGCCGCGGTCACGGCGCTGGTGATGAAGGTCGCGGCGATGCCGTAAGCGAGCCAAGTGTTGAGCGGGGGCGCGAAGATCAGCGCCGCGAAGGAGAGGCCATAGGCGACCGTGATGACGCTCGCGACCAGGCCGGCGAAGATGTCGTTCGCCCCGGCCTTGGCGAGTTCGGCTGGCCGGCTCGACAGGGTTCCGCCGGCGTCATTGACGGACATGCAAGCCAATCCCCCGCAAATGCCGGCGGTTTAGCAGCCGGGTGAGCGCTTTGTGGCGCCGCTGTTATAGCCCCGGGGCGACGAATAGTTGAGAGACATGACAGTTTTCTGACCCAGAGGCTGCCGCGCACAACCCGCGACCCGCATGCCTTCGCGGGTTACTCGGCGGCTTGCTGCGAGCTCGAGCCGGCGCCGAGCTTCTTCAGCAGGTCGGTGGCGGCGTCGGCGATAGGCGTGCCGGGGCCGAAAATCGCTTTGGCGCCAGCCTCGTAGAGCGCGGGATAGTCCTGCGGCGGGATCACGCCGCCGACGACAATCATGATGTCGCCGCGCCCCTGCTCCTCCAGCGCCTCGCGCAGCGCCGGCACCAGCGTGAGGTGGCCGGCGGCAAGCGACGACACGCCGACGATATGCACATCGTTCTCGACCGCCTGGCGGGCGGCCTCCTCGGGCGTCTGGAACAGGGGGCCGATATCGACGTCGAAGCCGAGATCGGCGAAGGCGCTAGCGATCACCTTCTGGCCGCGGTCGTGGCCGTCCTGGCCCATCTTGGCGACGAGGATGCGCGGGCGGCGCCCATGCTCGGTCTCGAAGACGTCGATGAGCTCCTTGATGCGGTTCAAGCTTCCGTCCATGCGCCCGATCTCCGCCCGGTAGACCCCGGTGATCGCCGAAACCTCGGCCCGGTGGCGGCCATATACCTTCTCCAGAGCATAGGAGATTTCTCCGACCGTTGCCTTAACGCGCGCGGCCTCGACCGCGGCTTCGAGCAGATTGCCGGTCCCTGTCTCGGCGTAACGGGTCAGCGCGTCAAGGGCCCGCTGGACCTCTTTCTCGTTCCGCTCGGCCCTGAGGCGGGCGAGCTTGTCGAGCTGCTGGCGGCGCACCGAGCGGTTGTCGACTTTCAGGATGGCGATGTCCGCATCGCTGTCGGAGCGATATTTGTTCACGCCGACGATGGTCTGCTTCTTGGAGTTGATGCGGCCTTGCGTGGCGGTCGCCGCCTGCTCGATCATGCGCTTGGGGATGCCGGCCGCGATAGCCTTGGTCATGCCGCCGAACTTCTCCACCTCCTCGATATGCGCGAGCGCGCGGGCGGCGAGGTCGTAGGTCAGCCGCTCGACATAGAAGCTGCCGCCCCAGGGATCGATGGTCCGGGTCGTGCCGGATTCCTGCTGCAGCATCAGCTGGGTGTTGCGGGCGATGCGCGCGGAGAAATCGGTCGGCAAAGCCAGCGCCTCGTCGAGCGCATTGGTGTGCAGCGACTGGGTATGGCCTTGCGTCGCCGCCATCGCCTCGACGCAGGTGCGCACCACGTTGTTGAACACGTCCTGCGCGGCGAGGCTCCAGCCGGATGTCTGGCAATGGGTCCTGAGCGCGAGCGAGCGCGGATCCTTGGGCTTGAACTCGTTTTTAATTAGCTTCGCCCAGAGCAGACGCGCGGCGCGCATCTTGGCGATCTCCATGAAGAAATTCATGCCGATCGCCCAGAAGAACGAGAGCCGCGGCGCGAACGCATCGATGTCGAGCCCGGCGGCGACGCCGGCGCGCACATATTCGACGCCGTCGGCGAGCGTATAGGCGAGCTCGAGGTCGGCGGTCGCTCCCGCCTCCTGCATGTGATAGCCGGAGATCGAGATCGAATTGAATTTCGGCATGTGCTTCGAGGTGTAGGCGAAGATGTCCGAGACGATGCGCATCGAGGGCGCGGGCGGGTAGATATAGGTGTTGCGCACCATGAACTCTTTCAGGATGTCGTTCTGGATGGTTCCTGAAAGCTCGGCCGGCGGCACGCCCTGCTCCTCGCCGGCGACGATGAACAGCGCGAGCACGGGCAGCACCGCGCCGTTCATGGTCATCGACACCGACACCTTGTCGAGCGGGATGTGGTCGAACAGCGTGCGCATGTCGTAGATCGAATCGATCGCCACGCCCGCCATGCCGACATCGCCGGTCACGCGCGGATGGTCCGAATCGTAGCCGCGATGGGTGGCGAGGTCGAAGGCGATGGAGACGCCTTGCTGGCCGGCGGCGAGGTTCCGCCGATAGAAGGCGTTGGAATCCTCGGCCGTCGAGAAACCGGAATATTGGCGGACCGTCCAAGGCCGCTGGAGATACATGGTCGGGTAGGGGCCGCGCAGATAAGGCGGCACGCCTGGCATCCCGTCGAGAAAGTCGAGACGCGCGAGATCGTCGGCCGCGTAAGCCGGCTTCACCGCGATCCCTTCCGGCGTCTGCCAAGTGGCGGCGTCCGTCGGCACGGCGTTGCCGCCGCTGGCTTGCTCGAAACTCACCTCGGTGAAGGTTGGGATGCGCGTCATCGGCAGTTAAATCTCGTCATAGGCGGCGTTGAGGACCTGAAGCGTATCACAGCCCTGATGAAGGAAGGTGCTAATGCCGGCTGCTTCCAACGCCGCCTTGTTGGCGGGCTTGCCGGCGAGGTAGACGCGGCCGGCGCCCGCTTCGGCAAGCGCCTTGGCGATGGCTTCGGCCTCGCGCTCATAGACCTTGTCGGACGAACAGAGGCAAGCGAGCTTCGCCCCAGATTCCTTGAATCGTTTCGCGAGGTTGTCGCCGTTTGCTTGCACGGCTTCGATGCCGCCGGACTCGAACAGGCTCTTGGCGAAGCTCGCCCGCGCATTGAAATCGGCGGGCCGGCCGAGACAGGCGAGGAACACCTTAGGCCTCGCGCCATGCTGCGCGAGATAGGCATCGCTCCGCTCGCGCAAACGCTCGAAAGGCTGCGAGAGCCTGATCGGCGCGAGCGCCGCATCGCTGGTCGACAGCGAGGCGAGCCGCGACTGTGCCAGCACGGCAACCTTGTCCTCGGCGAGATCGGGAAAGTCGCTGGTGCCGATCAGAGTGTCCTTGCGGCGCGCGACATTGGCCTCGCGCTCGGCGCGCACTTTGGCGACCGCGTTCTGCATCGATCCGGCTTCGAGCGACGCGGCCATGCCGCCTTCGCGCTCGATCTCCTGGAACAGGTTCCACGAAGCGGCGCAAAGCGCATCGGTCAGCGCCTCGATGGCGCCGGAGCCAGCGGCCGGATCGGCGACGCGATGGATATTGGCCTCCTCGATGAGGATGGTCTGCGTGTTGCGGGCGATGCGGCGGGCGAAGGCGTCGGGCACGCCGAGCGCCACGCTGAACGGCAGCACGGTCACAGCGTCAGCACCGCCGACTGCTGCGCCAAGTGCGGCGATGGTGCCGCGCACGATGTTCCCGTGCGGATCGCGCTTGGTCATCATGCGCCAGGCGGTCTCGGCGGCAACGAAGACGGGCAGGGGCTTGAGCCCGCAAGCCTCTTCGATGCGCGACCAAAGTTTCCGGATGGCGCGGAACTTGGCGATGGTCAGGAACTGATCCTGATCGGCGGCGAGGCGGAAATAGATGAAGCGGCGCGCAGCCGTCGAGCGCGATACCGCCTTGCTCGAGCGCGCGCAGATAGGCGACGGCGCAGGCCAGCGCGAAGGCGAGCTCCTGCGCCTCCGAGCCGCCGGCCGCGTGGATCACCCTGCCGTCGGCGACGGCGAAGGGACCGGCGTAATCTTGGCTCGCGAGGTCGGCGACCAGCGCGGCGAAGATCGGCGCGATGGCCTCCCAGGAAAGCGGGCTCTCGCCGCTCAAGGCGATGCCGCCGAGCGGGCCGAAGCCGAAGCGGATGGTGCAGTCCTTCGGCCCAAGCCCGCGCGCCTTGACCAGCGTGGCGATGAGGCCGGCCGCGTCCTTCGATTGGATGCTCGAGATCGAGATCGATGGCGACGCCGGCATCGAGATAGATATTGTCGAGCGCCGCGCTGATGGCGGCGCCCGTCGCGGGCAGCGCGTAGCCGTAATCGCCGATCGCGCCCTGGAACACGAGCGTCTCGCCGCTCGCGCCATTCATCAGATCGTCGAGGATTTGCGCATTGGCGGCTTTGGGGTCGGCGAGGTCGATCCGCTGCATGACAGCCCAGGGGAGCCCGGCGGCGCGGCCCTCGATGCGGGCGGCGTCCCGCGCCCGCGGATAGAGCGGTTCGATGGCGATGCCGTCATAGGTCTTCGACCTGAGCGAAGCGAAAGGCGCCCCCTTCAGCGCCTCTTCGACGAGCGCCTTCCAAGCCGCCTCGTCGGCGGGCGGGAAATCGCGGGCCAGGGAGAGTTCCACCATTCGCGTCAAGCTCTATAGATGCGCTACCGCGCTTTGCGCTACTTGAGCGTTAAGCCGCTCCAAGTTTCCTCCTAACACGAAGCTTTGCCCGCGCGGAAGCCGTGCGGCGCAAGGCTCGGGTCTCACGCATCCCGTCTTTGCGGGCGGCCTCGGGAGAAGCTAGAGTGCGGGCCGGATTCGAGGAGAGGACCAAGAATGGCGAAGCGCAAGGCAGCGCCGAAAGACGACGTAAGCCAGAGCGAGGCGGGCGCCAAGGCCCCGGCCGGCAGCGTCTATATCGGGCAAAGCGTCAAGCCGAGTCCTCCCGGAATTCATCTATCTCCGGCTCGCCAACCGCCACGGGCTCATCACCGGCGCCACCGGCACGGGCAAGACGGTCACCTTGCAGGGCCTGGCCGAAGGATTCTCCGACGCGGGCGTTCCGGTGTTCTGCGCCGACGTTAAGGGCGATCTCTCGGGCATCGCCGAGAAGGGCGAGCCGAAGGGCTGGATCGAGGCGCGCGCCAAGGAGATCGGCTACACGCCCAACTTCCAGGCCTACCCGGTGATCTTCTGGGACCTGTTCGGCGAGCAGGGCCACCCGATCAGAGCGACGATCGCGCAGCTCGGACCGCTGCTGCTTGTCGCGACTCATGGACCTCAGCGAGGCGCAGGAAGGCATCCTCAATATCGCCTTCAAGATCGCCGATGACGAGAAGTTGCCGCTGGTCGATCTCAACGACTTGCGGGCGCTGCTTGAGAATCTGGCCGCGCGGGCCGATACGCTCACCACGAAATACGGCAACGTCACCAAGGCGTCGGTCGGCTCGATCCAGCGCTCGCTGCTGGTGCTCGAGCAGCAGGGCGCCAGCCACTTCTTCGGCGAGCCGGCCCTGAAGATCGCCGATCTGATGCGCACGGCGCGCGATGGACGCGGCTATATCAGCGTGCTTGCCGCCGACAGGCTGATGGAGTCGCCGCGCCTCTATGCGACCTTCCTGCTGTTCCTCCTTTCGGAGCTGTTCGAGAAGCTGCCCGAGGTCGGCGATCCCGACAAGCCGAAGCTCGTCTTCTTCTTCGACGAGGCGCATCTCCTGTTCAGGGATGCGCCCAAGGCGCTGCTCGAGAAGGTCGAGCAGGTGGTGCGCCTGATCCGCTCGAAGGGCGTCGGCGTCTATTTCGTGACGCAGAACCCGCTCGACATTCCCGATACCGTGTCGCGTCAGCTCGGCAACCGCGTTCAGCATGCGTTGCGCGCCTTCACGCCGATCGAGCAGAAGGCGGTGAAAGCGGCGGCCACGACGTTTCGCAAAAATCCGAAGATCGACACCGAGCAGGCCATCATGCAGCTCGGCATCGGCGAGGCGCTCGTCTCCACACTCGACCAGAAGGGCCAGCCCAGCATCGTCGAGCTGACGCTGGTGAGACCGCCGAACGGCCGTGTTGGGCCGATCACCGAGGCCGAGCGCAGGGCCGTCATCAATGCGAGCCCGGTGAGAGGCGAATATGACGAGCGGGCGGAGCGCGAGTCGGCGTCCGAGATGTTGCAGAAGCGAACGGAAGATCGCAGCGAAGCCGCGCAGGCCGACGACAAAGAGGCTGCAAAGACGACGACCGGCGGAAAATCACGGGCCGACAGCTTCTGGACGACGCTCGGCAAAACCATCGTCCGGACCGGTGTACCGATGGCAACCCGCGTTCTGGAGAACGTCCTCAAGAACCGTACCAAAAAAGGCGGCGGCTTCTGAGGCTGCATCGGCCTTACGTCTCTTTGATCCCCCATGCTCACGATTGAAAACATCACGCTCCGCCTCGGCGGCCACCTTGTCCTCGATCACGCCTCGGCGGCGCTGCCGCCGAAGGCGCATGTCGGGCTGGTCGGTCGCAACGGCGCCGGCAAGTCGACGCTGCTCAAATTGATCGCCGGGGTCCAAGAGGCCGACGGCGGAAGCATCGACACGCCGTCAGGCACGCGGATCGGCTATGTCGCGCAGGAAGCGCCGGGAGGCAAGGCGACTCCTTACGAGACCGTGCTGGCGGCGGCGGAGGAGCGCGCCGAGCTGCTGGCGGAGGCCGAGCACGCGCACGATCCGCACCGCATCGGCGAAATCCACGAGCGGCTCAACGCGATCGACGCGCATGGCGCGCCGGCACGCGCGTCGCGCATTCTCGCCGGTCTCGGCTTTCCCGAAGCGATGCAGCATCAGCCGCTCGATAGCTTCTCGGGCGGCTGGCGCATGCGGGTCGCGCTGGCGGCGCTGCTGTTCTCGGAGCCCGATCTGCTGCTGCTCGACGAGCCGTCGAACCATCTCGATCTCGAAGCGGCGGTGTGGCTCGAGTCGTTCCTGAAGGCGTATCGCGGCAGTCTCATCGTGGTCAGCCACGAGCGCGATCTTCTGAACAATGTCGCCGATCATATTCTGCATGTGGAGCGGGGCAAGCTCACGCTGTATCGCGGCAATTACGATTCTTTCGTACGGCAGAAGGCCGAGCGGGCGGCGCAGACCGAGGCGATGCGCAGCAAGCAGGAGGCCAAGGCCAAGAAGCTGCAAGCCTATGTCGATCGCTGGCGCTACAAGGCGCACACCGCGCGCCAGGCGCAAAGCCGGCTGAAGGCGTTGGCCGCGATGCAGCCGATCGCGGCTTCGCTACAGGACGCTTCGGTAGTGTTCGACTTTCCGAGCCCGAAGGAGCTGCGTCCGCCGCTGGTCGTGCTGGAGGACGTCGCGGTCGGCTATGTACCCGGCGCGCCCGTGCTGTCGCACTTGAACCTGCGCATCGATCCGGACGACCGCATGGCGCTGGTCGGGCGGAACGGCAACGGCAAGACGACTTTGGCGCGGCTGCTTGCGGGGCAGTTGCGACCGGAGACGGGCACGATCGTCGCCTCAGGCAAATTGCGCGTCGGCTATTTCGCCCAGCATCAGATCGAGGAGCTCGTTCCCGACGAGACGCCGCTGCAACATATGCAGAGCCTGTTGCCGGGGGCGACTCCCGGCGAGGTGCGCGGCCAGCTCGGCCGTTTCGGCTTTTCCGGCGACAAGGTGAATGTCGCGGTGCGCCAGCTGTCGGGTGGCGAGCGGGCGCGGCTGTCGCTCGCGCTGATCACCCGCGAGGCGCCGCATATTCTGATCCTCGACGAGCCGACCAACCATCTGGACGTCGAGGCGCGCGACGCGCTGGTCGAGGCGCTGGCCGAGTTCGGCGGGGCGGTGGTGGTGGTCAGCCACGACCGGCATCTGCTCGGGCTGATCGCCGACCGGCTGTTGCTGGTCGATGGCGGCACGGCCAAGGAGTTCGACGGCACGCTCGACGATTATCGCGACACGATCCTCGCTTCGGCGCAAGGTCGCGGCGAGGACGGCGAGAAACCCGCCAAGCGCGAAAACCGAAAGGCCGAGCGGCGGCTGTCAGCCGAGATGCGCGAGCGCAATCAGGCCCTGCGCAAGACGGCTGCGCAGGCCGAGGCCGAAATCGCCCGGCTGGCGAAGCGGCGCGCCGAGATCGACGCGCATGCTCGCCGCGCCGCAGGCGAATGGCTGCCCGTCGGTCAGCGAGCTGATGAAGTCACGCGCCGAGGTCGAGCGCAATCTCGCCTCGGCCGAGCATCGCTGGCTCGAGGCGAGCGAGGCGGCGAGCGGGTCGGCGCCGAGCGATCGAGCCGGGAATAGAGCGGGGACAGAGTCGAGCGCGGAGCGGCCGCGAGCCTCTCGCGACGAATTCGAGGCTCGCAACCGCGATTGCCGCGTAAAGTTTCGCAATTCCCACGCAAGATTTCGCAATAAAAACGGCAATTCGCGCGCTATTTCGGCGCGAGTGCGAACATCTCCTCGACGTGGTCCCAATTGATGAGATTGTCGAACCAGGCTTCGAGATATTTCGGCCGCTCGTTGCGATAGTCGATGTAATAAGAGTGCTCCCAGACATCGACGCCAAGCAACGGCCAGCCGCCGGTGACCAGCGGGTTCTCGCCGTTAGGCGTCTTGGTGATCGCGAGCTTGCCGTCCTTGACGGCGAGCCAAGCCCAGCCCGAGCCGAACTGGGTCTTGCCGGCCTCGATGAAATCGGTGCGGAACTTGTCGAAGCCGCCGAGATCGCGGTCGATCAGCGCCAGAACGGCGCCCGGCACTTTCTTGCCGCCGCCGCCTTTCTTCATCCACGGCCAGAAATGGATGTGATTGAAATCCTGGGCGGCATTGTTGAACACGCCCGGATTCTTGCCGTAGCTCGCCTTGACGACCTCCTCGAGGCTCTTGCCCTCGAAGCCCGAGCCCGGCAGCAGCTTGTTCAAATTGTCGACGTAAGCTTTGTGGTGCTTATCGTGATGATATTGCAGCGTTTCCGCCGACATGTAGGGCTGAAGCGCTTCATAGGCGTAAGGCAGGGGTGGAAGTTCGAAGGCCACGGCTTTGCTCCGGCGGGTTGAGGGAGGTTGGAGAATTCCGCCAAAAGCTAAAGGTTCCGTTGCAGCGAGGCAAGCCAAGTGCTTGGCAAGGTGGGCGCGGAGCCCCTGAACTCCGCGCCCGGTGCCGAGGAAGGTTCGCTATATCAGTGCAGGGATCTGACGCTTTCGACTTTGCGCGATCTTGGCTGAACCCTGGATGAACCGTCGATGCAGGTTTGGTTCAGGGTCGCGGCGCATGCTTTTACTTGATGAGTGCCTGCAGCTCCTTGAATTCGGGCGTGCCGGCGCGCTCCAGCCACTCGAACATCACCATCTCGCTGTCGACGATGTCGGCGCCAGCCTTGGCCAGGCGGGTCATGGCGAGCTTGCGATTCATCTTGGCGCGCGAGCCGATGGCGTCGGCGACGACGAAGGCCTCGAAGCCTTGCGCCTCGAGGTCGATCGCGGTCTGCAGCACGCAGACATGAGCCTCGATGCCGCCGATCACGACCTGTGGCCGCCCTTGCCGGCGAAGCTCATGCAGCCTTTCGCGCAAGCCCTCGTTTCGCAGGCAGGAGAATTCGACCTTGTCGACGACGAAACCCGCATTGGCGGAAGCTTCGCGGATAGGATCGACCGTGGGTCCCAGGCCTTGCGGATATTGCTCCGACAGCGTGATCGGCACATGCAGCATCCTTGCCGCGCGCACGAGCCGGACGCAGCTTTCGACCACGCGATCCTTACCGGAAATCGCGTCCAAGAGCTTGTCCTGAACGTCGACGATGAGGAGCTGAGACTTGTCGCGAGCGATCAGCATGGCGGCAGTAATTTGACCGGATTCGCTTGGCTAGCAAAGCCTTGTCAGTGCGTCAGGCTTGGGTGACTTTCAGGGCGAAGGCGTAGGCCAGCGCCACCTCTTTCAGCCGCTCGAAGCGGCCTGATGCGCCGGCGTGGCCCGCTTCCATATTGGTGCGCAGCAGGATGAGCGGATCGCCTGACCCGAGCTCGCGCAGCTTCGCCACCCATTTGGCAGGCTCCCAATAGGTGACGCGCGGATCGGTGAGGCCGGCCAGCGCCAGAATATGCGGGTAGGTTTGCGCCCGCACATTGTCGTAGGGCGAATAGGCGGCGATGGTCTTGTAGTCCGCCTCGCTCTCGATCGGGTTGCCCCATTCAGGCCATTCGGGCGGGGTGAGCGGCAGGCTCGCATCGAGCATGGTGGTCAGCACGTCGACGAACGGCACCTCGGCGATGATGCCGAGAAACAGATCGGGCGCCAGGTTGGCGACCGCGCCCATCAACATGCCACCGGCGCTGCCGCCATGTGCGACGATGCGCCCGCGCGAGGTGAAGCCTTGCGCGGCGAGATACTCGCCGGCCGCGATGAAATCGCTGAAGCTGTTGGTCTTCTTGGCGCGCTTGCCGTCGGTGTACCAGCGATAGCCCTTGTCCTTGCCGCCGCGCACATGGGCGATGGCGTAGACGAAGCCGCGATCGACCAGGCTCAACGCGTTGGTGGAGAAGCCGGCCGGAATGGTCATGCCATAGGCGCCGTAGCCGTAGAGCAGGAGAGGGGCCGTGCCGTCGAGCTTGGTGTCCTTGCGATAGAGCAATGACACCGGCACCGTCTCGCCGTCCTTGGCGGGCGCCATCACCCGGCGCGTGACATAGAGCGAAGGATCGTGGCCGCTCGGAATTTCTTGCGTCTTGCGCAGTACACGCTCCCGCGTGCTCATGTCGTAGTCGAAGGTTTGCGCCGGCGTCGTCATCGACGAATAGGTGAAGCGCAAAATCGGCGTGTCATATTCGTAGCCGTGAGAGATGCCGAGCGAATAAGCCTCCTCGGCGAAGGCGATGGCGTGCTCCTCGCCATCGGCGAAGCGGCGCAAGACGATGCGCGGCAATCCATCCTCGCGCTCGAGCCGCACGAGGAAGTGCTCATAGGCGACGACGTCGAGAATGAGCCGTCCGGGCTTGTGCGGCTCGATCTCGCGCCAATGCTCGCGGCCGGGATTGCCGACCGGCGCCTCGACGATGCGATAATCCTCGGCGCCGCCGGAATTGGTCAGGATGATCAACCGTCCGTCGTGATGGTCGACAGAGTAATCATGATCTGGCTCGCGCGCCGCGACAAGGCGAGGGGAGGCATGCGGATCCGCCGCATCGATCAGGCTGATCTCCGCGGTCTCATGATCGTGCACACTGAGCAGAAGGAACCGGCGGTCCTGGGTCGCGCCGAGGCCGAGGAAATAGCCCGGGTCGGCTTGCTCGTGGATGAGAGTGTCGGCGGTGTCGGCGCCGATCGCGTGACGCAGCACGCGGCGAGGACGATGCTCGTCGTCGAGCCATACGTACAGTAGCGTACGGCTGTCGGCGGCCCATTCCAGCGAGCCGTTAGAGTCGGCGATGCGCGAGTCGAGCAGGGCGCCGGTCGCGGCCTCGATGACATTGACGGTGTAGAACTCGGAGCCCTTGGTATCGACGGCGTAAGCGACAAGCTTGTGGTCGGGGCTGTGGGTGACGCCGGCGATGCGGAAATAAGCGTGCGGTTTGGCGAGCGCGTTGCCGTCGAGCAGGATTTGCTCCTCGCCACCGGCGCGCGGCATGCGGCAGAACAGCGGATGCTGCCCGCCAATGACGAAGCGCGTGTAATAAGCGAAAGCCCCGTCGGCAGTCGGAACGCCGGCATCATCCTCCTTGATGCGGCCCTTCATCTCGGCGAACAGCTTCTGCTGGAGCGGTTCGGTGTCGGCCATCTCGGCCTTCGAGTAGGCGTTCTCGGCTTCGAGATAGGTCCTGATCTCCGGATCGAGCAAAGCGGGATCGCGCATCACCGCTTGCCAATTGCCGGCGCGAAGCCAGGCGTAATCGTCAACCCGCTCGATGCCGTGATAGCGCGAGGCCGAGGGACGGCGCAGGGCGCGCGGCCGGATTACGGCCGACCGCGCCGCCAAGGGCGATTTTGCATCCATGTTTGAGATTACGTGCCGCTTTTGTCCTCGGTGTCGAGGTCCAGCGCGCATCCGTTGATACAGAAGCGCTGGCCCGAAGGTCCCGGCCCGTCAGGAAAGACATGGCCGAGATGCGCGTCGCAATTGGCGCATCTCACCTCGACCCTACGCATGCCGTAGGAATTGTCCTCATGCGTGGTCACGGTGCCCTCGGCGGCTGCGGCGCTGAAGCTTGGCCAGCCGGTGCCGGAGTCGAACTTGGTGTCGGAGCTGAACAACGGCGCTCCGCAGCAGACGCAGCGATACATGCCGTCGCGCTTGTCGTTGTAGTAGGGATGACTGAAAGCGCGCTCGGTTCCGTGCTGGCGGGTAACATGGAACTGCTCAGGCGTAAGCTTATTGCGCCACTCAGCCTCAGAAACGGCAAGCTTGGCGTCGTCAGTCTTGTTGATTTTCTCGGCTTTGCTCATGGGATGGAACACTTTCCTGATCAGTCGCATTTATTTGACCATAATATAAGCATTAGAACTGACCCTCCGAAGAGCTTCGGCTCAATGCTCACGCAGGCTTGATTCCCGATCGCGTTGCCACCTTCCCGCCAAGGGCTGAGTTGGGCGAATTGTCGAAAATGTCATAAACACCCTGCTAGTCAAACTTAAGCAGCGGTGCGAGCTAGGTTGGGTAAATGGAAGTCGTCACTCCGTTTATCATGTTCGTCCCATGGTCAGTCTTCATTTAAGAACGCGTTGCGGTTCGAATGAGGAGTGGTTATAGAGAGCAAATCAGCTTAGGTCGTTAGGTCTCATAACGTTCTCTAGTTGCGAAACATTGTAACTGCACGTCACAAAAACGGCGTAATCTGGTGACTCAACAGTCAGGTGGGCCCGGGAGATGCACTGGCACCCGTAACATGCGGGATGCTTGAGAGGACCGGGGTTTAGCTGGATCAAGGAGCCATTTCATGGAAGCGAATCTGGAGAAGAACGAACTCGTTGAACTCACCGCTGAGATCGTCTCGGCTTATGTCAGCAACAACACGGTCGTCGCTACAGACCTTCCAGGTGTCATCCACAATGTGTTCGACGCGCTGAGCAAAGCCTCGAGCGCCACAGGTCAGCCCGCGCGGGAGGAGTTGAAGCCGGCCATTCCGGTGAAGAAGTCCGTTACCCCCGAGTACATTATCTGTCTCGAGGACGGGAAGAAGTTCAAATCGCTGAAGCGGCATCTGCGCACCCATTACGACCTGTCGCCCGAGGAGTATCGAGAGAAATGGGGCCTGCCCCACGACTATCCGATGGTCGCGCCGAACTATGCCGCGGCCCGTTCGGACCTCGCCAAGCGCATGGGTCTCGGCCAGCGTCGCCGCTAAAAGCTCACGAATCGCAGGACGTTATTGGGATACGGCGCGGCGATCGGGACGCTGCGCTTAAGCCTCTTGGCGCGACCCCAGATCGGGTAGCTGCCCCAAGTGTTACCACAAGCCTTTGTGATTCTTAGTGAATCTGGCTTTCCCCGCTTGCAAGTCGCCCGACTTATCCACATAGTCGCAGAAACACAAGCAATTCGCGGGCCGGTCAAGGCTCGCCGCAGGGGGAATGAAATGCTGTCCGGACGCGCCTTTCGGGCCCAGCTCGTGATGCAAGGACAGCGTGAGCTCTTCGATTATTGGCTTCGCTCGGCGGGTGCCCGGCGCATGCCGGCGAGATCCGATCTCGACCCTCTCAAAGTCCCACGGCTCCTCCCTTATATCGGCCTGATCGACCTCAAGAATGGCCTCGACGACGCCTCCTTCAGGCTGGCAGGCACGCGGCTGCATGACATCTACGGCCAGGAAATCACCGGCAAGCGGGCCTGCGAGGTCTTTTCAGGCGAACAGGCAGATTATTGGCGTCGCGTTCACCAGGGTCTCGTGGCAAAGGGTGTACCGCGCAGCGGCGTGGTGCGTGGGCCGGCCAAGGGCCGCGACCATATCGTATTGTTTTGGTTGAGATTGCCGCTGTCGGAGGATGGCGGTCGGATCGATCGCATCCTTTGCTACGACGTGGCGGGTCCCGCTGCGTGCGAGCAGGCCCAGCCGGAACACACGCTGTTCTGCTACTCTCGCATTCAGCCGAGACCATTGACGCGTCGGGTGCAATTCGGCTGAGCCTCGAGCCGGCTCAGCCCCGCGAGTTCTCCTTTATAGGCGCTGATCAGGCCGAGATGCCGATTGAGGTCATAGCTCCAATGGCCTGAGAGCGCGCGCCTGCGCTCGGCGCGAAGCGCGCTGCGCAGCTTCGCCAGCACATGGCGGCACCCCGCAGGGCTATGGTCGTCGAGCTCGCGCGGCCAAAGCGGAATGAGCTTCGGCAAGTCGCGCGATCGCACATAGGCGGCGGCGCCCGCCTCGGCCATGGGTCCGAAGATGCGTCTGGCCGTCGAGGCTTGGCGCTGTCCCTGTCTCCGACGTGGTCTTTCCTGCACGGCTCGCCTCCTGTGAATTGAGGCTTGAGCATGCGCGCGGCTGATGGGCCTGAGGATTTGCGGGTGATTGGCGCGGCGCCGAGGCACGGGGACTCCCCGCGCTCTCCCCGGGGACGCGCCTTCGCCGTGGCGCTCGCTCGGGCTGAAGCGCTCACGCTTATCCCCGCCCGGTCCTACCCCTTCTAGAGTGTGCTAGGTATTTATTCCTAGTAGGCTTCGAGAAGGGAGTGTGGCCGATGGCCGGTGCAGTTCGAACGGTCGAGAGTTGTTGCCTGGCGAGACCCGGCCTGAGCCTGGGCAAGTCGCAGCTCAGGCAAGTGATCGACCCTGCCGTGGCGGCGGTGTTTGAGGTTGACGTGCACCAGCTGCGGGCCTCGACGCGGGGCTCGACGCGTACGGCCTTCGCCCGCCAAGTGGCGATGTATCTCGCTCATGTCGTCTGCGGGCTTAGCCTTACCGAGGTCGGCACGCTGTTCGCCCGCGACCGGACCACAGCGGCGCATGCATGCAGGGTGATCGAGGACCAGCGCGACGACCCTGAGCTCGATGGACGGCTCGAGCATCTGGAACGCGCCGTCGCCGCCCTGTTCGATGCGCTGTTCGCGCGGCGAGGCTAGATGATGCGAGCCAAGGCACCGGCCAAGCGGGAGCGCGACGAGCGACTGCTTCAGGCAGCAGCATCAGCTTCGCTCAATCGCGGAGAGGGAGGTCGAGGGCGTTCGGCGGCCCGTCCTCGTCAACGATGCGGAAAGTCCGCTCGGCTGGCTCAAGAGCCGCAAAGATCGGAACGGCAGGCCCCTGATCACCGACGACCAATACGCCGCGGGCGAACGCCTGCGCGCCGATTATTGGTTCGCGCATCTTAGTCCGCGGGTGACCTCGAACTGGTCGGCGCTCGCGCCGGCGGAACGGTCGCGCCGGGGCGCGCCCTCAAATGCGGCGGCGCTGCGCGACGAAGTGCTGGCGGCGAAGGAGCGGGTCATGCGCGCGCTGATGGCGGTGGGTCCGGAGGTTTCGGGCGTGCTCGTCGATATTTGCTGCGAACTGAAAGGTCTCGAAGACGCCGAGAAGGAGAACGGCTGGCCGCAGCGCGCCGGCAAGGTGGTGCTGCAGATCGCCTTGACGCGGCTTGCCAAGCATTACGGGCTGATCGGCGAGGAGAAGCCGACGCCGGTGAAGCGCGGATTGCGCCATTGGGGAAGCGAGGACTATCGGCCTACGCTCGATGCTTGGCGGTCCGGCGCGCGCTCGAAAGGGGAGTCGTGATCGACCGCTCGGCCTCTAATGCAGCGTGCGGTCGGCGAGCGCCAACTCGGCGTCGGTCCTGATCCGCTTCACCATGGCCATGAGGCCGTTCGAGCGCTGCGGCGTGAGATGCTCGTTCAGGTGCAGCAGGCCCAATCGCTCGCCGGCATCGATGCGCGCGATCTCGTCGGCCGTCTTGTCCGAATAGAGAGAAAACAGGATCGCGATCAGCCCGCGCACGATGTGGGCGTCGCTGTCGCCGATAAAGCTCAGGCGAGGAATGTTGCCGCTGCGATCGACCTGGGTGGAGAGCCAGACCTGGCTCACGCAGCCTTGCACCTTGTTGGCGGGGGAGCGGTCGGCTTCCGGCAACGGCTCCAACCTGCGGCCGAGCTCGATCACGTAGCGGTAGCGGTCCTCCCAATCGTCGAGCAGCTCGAAATCGGCGAGGATCTCATCGAAGCTCGTCGTCGGCTTCGTCTCGTTCAATGTGTCCATGGACTCAATATAGGCGGGAATGGCGGCGGACGTTCACAACGAAAATTGGGGCGCGCAAATCGGGAGGGAAAGGGCAGAAACCTTCCCAATTGCGCGCCCTTGGCAGGCGGGGGGCTGCCAAACTTGTAAAGACAGGCTCCGCGTGGTCGCTTAGGTGCCGGCTGGGTCGGGCCCAGACCAAGCCTCTTCGCGATCCTCCGGATTGAGCGTGTCTTGCGAAGCGCTCATGTCGAAGCGAATCGGCTTGGCGAAGGCGGCCGCGTCGGAACTCGGCATCTCTTGCAGCGGAGTCGGCTCCGCGGCGCCACCACTCGTCTTGTTTTGGATGAGATCCATCAGCATGCGCGCGCCGAACTGTGCCTTCTGCACGAACACCGCGAACGCATCTTTGCCCCTGGCGCAGGTCTCCGGATTGCGGTCGCAGAAGCTGGAAACGTCGTTCACCGCAGCCTGCGCCGTACCGTAAACCTCGCTGCGCTGCTGAGCATCGGTCGGAAGCAGCAGCACGATAATCATCAGCCAGAAGGCCGCCCTGATAAGGAACAGCATTGCTTTGCCCTCTCTGTTACGCCTTTGCGGCATTTGCTGCCGCTATCATTCCCCTCAACACGCACACTATAGCGCAGAGAAAATAAGGGAGTTTCACTGCAATCAATAAAGTTTGAGACGAAAATTCCGTTCGATTCTTTGGAGGACAAGATTAGCAGTCTCCTAATACTTGATTACAATTCATTTGAGAATTGTCTCAAATTTTACAGACCTCGCCGCTCGAGGGCGCCGTTAGACCCGGCACTTGGCCAGATCAGCAGCGCAGGGCCGCTTTAAGCTTCCTTAAGCGGGCACCCCAATAATCCGAGCCAAGATAATCCGGGGACGCGAGCGGCGCTTGGCCCGCTCCGAGATGCGCGTGTTTGGTGGTGACAGTCTGCGCGGGCTCTCAGCCTATTTTAGCTCGCTGGTGCATGAGTCCGCGCGTGGCGATCCACTGACGGCCGCGCGCCATCAATCCTTCATTGCCTCGCATCTCCTCGGCGGACTGCTCGCGCTTTGTGTCTTTCCGATCTACCTCGTGGTCGGCGGCAAGCCGTCGCTGTACGGGGCCGCCGCCTTCCTCTGGCTGCTGTCGCCGATCGGCATCGCCATCTTTCTCGCGCGTACCGGCAAATTCGCCGCGGCCCATCTTGCCTCGGCGGCCAATCTCGCGGGTCTTGTCACCTATTGCGCCTGGCTCACCGGCGGTCTCGCCTCCTGGCTCATTCCGTGGATGGTGGTGGTGCCGGTCGAGGCCGCGCTCGCCACCGACCGGCGCATCGTCGCTTGGGGCGCCGGCGTCGCCGGCCTTGGCCTCGCCGTTCTCGCCATCGCCCCATCATTCGCAGCCGCCCATGCGCCTGACCTCCTGGCGCTTTCGCCCATGCTGCTTGCGCTGGTCGGGGCGGTGAGCGCCATGGCTTATGCAGCGGCGCTTGCGGTGATGGTGCAGCTCGTGCATCGGCGGTCGGAAGGCGCGGTGCGCGCCGGCGAGGAGCGCTACCGGCTGCTGGCCGAGAACGCCACCGACATGATCACGCGCCATGACGAGAAGGGCCGCGTCCTATTCGCCTCGCTCGCTGCGCAGCAACTGTTCGGCGAGCCTGTGCAGAAGATCGCCGGCGAGGGTCTGTTCGAGCGCGTGCATGTCGCCGATCGCCCAGCCTATCTCACGGCGCTGTCGCGCTCGCTTGCCAATAACGAGCCGATCGCGGTCGAGTTCAGAATCCGGCGCGCAGGCGGCGCCGAGCCCGCGCGTTATGTGTGGGTCGAGATGCGCTGCCGGCCGTTGCGGGCGGAGGATATGGCACTCGGCCGGCCCGGCATCGTCGCCGTGACGCGCGACATCTCAGACCGCAAGGCGCAGGAAGCCGAGGTCTTGCGTACGAGGGACGAGGCGGAGAGCGCGAGCCGGGCCAAGACCCAGTTCCTCGCCAATATGAGCCATGAGCTGCGCACGCCGCTGAATGCCGTGATCGGCTTCTCGGAGATTCTCAACCGCGAGCTGTTCGGCACGCTCGGCGAAGCGCGCTATCGCGATTATGCGCGGCTGATCCATGAAAGCGGCGAGCACCTGCTGAACGTCGTCAACGACATCCTCGACATGTCGAAGATCGAGGCCGGCAAGTTCAAGATCGTCAAGGAACCGTTCGACGTGGCGCCGTTGGTCAAGTCCTGCTGCGACTTGTTGCGCCACACGGCGGAGCAGAGATCCCTGTCGCTCATCATGGACGTGGCGCATGGCATCCCGGAGCTCCCGGCCGACAAGCGCGCCTGCAAGCAGATGCTGATCAACGTGATCTCGAATGCCATTAAGTTCACCGATCCAGGCGGGTGGGTGCGGGTCACGGCCCGCCGCGTCGACGGGAATGTCGAGTTCAGCGTCGCCGATAACGGCATCGGCATTGCCGAAGCCGATCTGCCGAAGCTCGGCAAGCCGTTCGTGCAGGCGAATAATTCCTACGATCGAAGCTATGACGGAGCTGGACTCGGCCTTTCGGTGGTGAAGGGTTTGGCCCGGTTGCATGGCGGCTCCCTCGAGCTTAGGAGCAAGCTCGGGGAGGGGACCATCGCCACAATCGTCCTGCCGCTCGAGGGCGCGGGCGAATCAGTCGAGGCACCGCTCGAGCGCCCCGCAGTGTCGGCGGCGTAAGCGTCTGCAGGATCGAGGCTTTGGCCCGTTTAGCATCTCTTTAGCTTCGGACGCCAAGATGGGTCAGGGGGAGGGGCGTGAAGCCTCTCGGCCCCTGGGCACCCTTTGAGTTCACCTTAAGCGATGGGCGTAGTAGCAGCGCGGCTCATATTCCTCGGCTTTGTCGGGCTGACGGGGAGCATTATTTACAACGCGCTCTATTTGCAGGAGCTGCATGGAACCGCGGCCGTCAACGCTTCGGGGCGGAGCGTCGTCGCGCCCGCCGCACCCCAACCGATCGAGGTGGTGAAGCTGCCGCCGGTCAGCACCGATCTGCCGGCCCCTGAGACCGGAGAGGGCGGCGCCGAACATCTGCTCAAGGCCGTGCAGCGCGAGCTTGCCGCGCGCGGCTACAATGTCGGAGCGGAGGACGGCAAGCCGAGCGACAGGACCGCCGCGGCGATCTCGGCCTATCAGAAGGGCCAAGGCCTGCCCGTCACGGGTGTCGCCACCGATGAGCTCTTGCGCCATATCCTGCTTGGGGGCAGCGTGCACCCGGTGGCCGGCGCGACCGGATCGGTCGAAGCCGACAAGCCAGGCAAAATCGACAAAGCCCTCAGTCCCAAGGCCAAGGAGGAAGCGAAGGTGAAGGCCGTGCAGAAGATCCTCGCCGATCTCGGCTATGCACCGGGTGCCGTGGACGGGGCCGTGGGCGGCGCGACGACGCGCGCCATCACCTCATTTCAGCATGATCGCAAGATCGCCGAGACTGGGCGGATCACGCCCGAGCTGTTGCGCGAGCTCAAGCGCGTCACCGGCCGCGACCTGACCAAGACGGCCGCAGGAAACTAAGGTTTCGCGCTGCCCGCGCCCGAGGTCCCATGCGCATCAAGAGCGAGATCTGGGTCAGGGCGTATCTCCGCCGCTGCCAGAGCGACGGCGTTCCGGTGGTCATCGTGCGGCGCGGCGACGAGGCCGCCGGCGCGATCTTCATTTGCGTCGACAGGCTCGACGGCACGGTATCTGTCTACGGACCGGCGCCCGCGGGACTGACGGGAAGCGACACCGAGCGGCGGTGGGTGATGTGCCTCGAATCGCGCGCCGTCAGCGCGGCGGAAGCAGACCGTTATCTCGCCCGGCAGCGGGAGTTCGACCCCGATCTGTGGATTATCGAGATCGAGGATAGAGCCGGCCGGCATTTTTTGGGCGATGCTGCGGTCAAGGAGTGAGTCGTGGGCAGGGTCGAGGCGGTTAGGGGTTCGTTAACCTTACCTGCGTCTTAATGCTGACCAGGGGATGTGGCGCCCGCGATCTTCCTGAAGCGCGCGCCATCCGTGGAGAGGCAAAATGGGGATCATCCTTGAATTCCGCCGCAGCGAGGACGCGGCAGTCCGCATCGCAAGGCCCGTCGAAGACACGCTTGGCGAGATCATCATCTTTCCGGGGGTGAGGATCGATCGCCGCGCATCGATCGACATGCCCGAGCACACCGGCTCATCCTCCCGCAGGCATCGCAGCCGGAAAAAGTAGCGTCGAAAGCGATTAGCCCTTCGTGTAGGGCCCGCAAGAGGTGGCCTTGAGCGCGTGCTCGGCTCTTGCCGCGCGGCTTGGCCCGGCGAGCGGCGCGCGGATCAGCGCGATGCCCTCGGTAACCGGCGCATTCACCACCAGAACCTCATCTGACGATTCGGGCGCATCGACGCCAGCCTCTTCCACCGTTTGATCGGTGGCGGCGATGATGAGATCGAGCTGCGGGCGCTTCATGTCGGCCCCGGCGACCGTGTAGAAATTCTCTCCCTCCGGCGTATAGAGCGCGATCAACCAAAGCTCGTCGGCGATCGCCGCCCTGAGCCTGATCGGACCATTGGCGAGATCGAAGCGGCAAAAGGCATAGCGCACGTCGGGCGCCATCATCGGCATGGCCTGCCGGCCGGGCGCAGCCGCGGGCAGCTCGATCATGGTGTTGGCGGGACCGAGCGCCGCCAAGCGCGCATGAGCGTTGCGCGGCGCGAGCATCGGCAAAGTGAGCACGGCGATGATGTGGATGAGGCCGGCGAGCACCAGCCCCAGGACGATATACAGGCCGGGGATTCTTACTCGCATCCGGTGCGCTCGATTTTGGGTAGGCGGTCTCCGGGAATGAGGCCGATACCTGAGCCATCGGTTTCGCGCGGGCTGTAGACGCGCAGCAGCAGCACGAGAGGTTGCTCAGCGGTCCCGCTTGGCAGCCAATTCTCGGGCCGCGCCTTGGATGACAGATTGACTCGGTAACTGCCGTCGGCGTGACGCAGCAACTCCTCATTGTTGAAGCTGTAGCGCGCCGACGGGTTCTCGATTAGCCCGCCATATTCGTCATAGACGGCAAGCGACCACCAGCGCGCGTTGAGCGGCGAGCCGACGATCGAATATTGGCAGGCGGAGGTGAGCGTGTGTCCGGCGCTGTCGGTGCGCGCCACGAAATAGCGGGCGACCGTCGAGGAGAGGGGAAGTCTGCCGCTCCGCGCGACATGCGCCTCGGTGTAAGGGTCGGCACTGGGATTGCCCTCGCTGACCCAACCGTCCCAGGGACCGACCTTGGTGGTCGTGAGCGGCGAGCCGCGCTCGATCATGTACCAGGCCGAGCCGATGCCGAGCATGAGAGCGACGACGAAGGTACCGATGAAATAGGCCAGCGACCGCATCGAATGGGTCGCTTCCTCTTCGCGCCAAGGTGCGGCCTGCGAAGGCACCAGCAACAGCGGATTTGGCAGGGCGGTCACGCGATCGGCATCCATCGATAGAGAGCAGGGCGCATGGAACGCCTAATGCGGAGTCGCCGCGGCATCGTCTTGTCCCGCCGAAAGAGCGGTTTGCGGCTTGGCTTGAGGATTGGGTGTGCTGGGCGGCGGCGGGCCCTCGGCGTTGCCGGCCGAGGCCAGGCTTGGCTTTGCCGCGCCGTCGGCCGCAGGCGCCTCGGCGCGATCCGGGCGTGCATCGTTCGGGTTCAGCGGCCGGGCGTCCTTGAGCATGGAGCTCAGCTTCTCGAGCACCTGCCGCGTGGTCTGCGACATGTCCTTGACGCTCTCGGGCGCTGGCGCGGCGATCTCGGGATTGGCCGTCGCGTTCTGCGCCATGGCGGCGGCGATGCGCGCCTGCTCAGTGGCCTGGACCGGATGCACGGGCAAGCCCGCGATCTGTGGAATGTTGTCGGTGTCGTGCGCGGCCATCATGTAAGTGTGCCAGGTCTGGGCGGGGAAGCTGCCGCCGGTGACCCGCGCCATGGGCGTGAAGTCATCATTGCCGAGCCAGACGCCCGTCACATATTGGCCGGTGAAACCGATGAACCAGGCGTCGCGATAGGCCGAGCTGGTTCCCGTCTTGCCGGCCGAGTAGGTGTAATCGAGTTGCGCCGCCTTGCCGGTCCCTTCCAGCACCACCGCCTGGAGCATGGTGTTCAGCTGGCCGACCACCTTCTCGTCGAAGATCCGCTTGCGCGGCTTCTCGTCGCGGTCGCGGTTATAGACGAGCTCGCCAGTGGCCAGCGTCCGGATCTCCTCGATGGCATAAGGGTGCACCTCCAGCCCGCGCGCGGCGAAGGTCGCGTAGCCGCCGGTATGCTCGAGCGGCGTCATGCCATTGTCGCCAAGCGCGAGCGAGCAGGTCTTCTTCAGGTGGTTGATGCCCATCTTGGCCAAGTCCGCGAGCACCTTCTCGCGTCCGACCTGGAGCGAGAGCTTGACGGCGATGGTGTTGATCGACTTGGCGAGAGCGGTGCGGAGATTCATGCGCCCCCTGAAGCCGCCGGAGTAGTTCTTGGGCGACCAGCGGCCGCAACTGACCGGACTGTCGCTGACCGAGGATTCGGGGGTGAAGCCGTTCTCGAGCGCGGTGAGATAGACATAGCCTTTGAACGAGGAGCCGGGCTGCCGGTAGGCGTGGGTCGCGCGGTTGAACTGACTTTCGCCGTAGTCCCTGCCGCCGACCATGGCGCGCACCGCGCCGTCAGTCTCCATCGAGACCAGAGCGCCCTCGTCGAAATTGCGGGACTTGCCGTATTGCTTGAGGGTGTCGCCCAAAGCGTTCTCGGCGTTCTTCTGCAAGCCGACATCGACGGTGGTGCGGGCAATGACGATATGGTCTTCCTTGCCGGCCATCAGCCGCTGCACTTCCTCGAAGGCCCAGTCGAGGAAATAGTCGGGTGCGTTGGAGTCGCCGCGCTCGACGATCTTGGCCGGGTTCATGCGGGCGCCGTAGACCTGGCCCTCGCTCATGAAGCCCGCTTCGACCATGTTGCTCAGCACCTCGTTGGCGCGTGCGCGCGAGGCCGCGAGGTTGACGTGCGGCGCGTAGCGGGTCGGCGCTTTGAACATGCCGGCCAGCATGGCCGCCTCGGAGAGGTTCACCTCACGGATCGACTTGTTGAAATAATATTGCGCCGCCGCCTCGACACCGTAGGAGCCGCCGCCAAGATAGGCGCGCTCGAAGTAGAGCTTCAGAATTTCCGGCTTGGTGTAGTGGTTCTCGAGATAGATGGCGATGATCGCCTCTTTGATCTTGCGGCTGAGCGACCGCTCGGGCGTCAGGAACATATTTTTGGCGAGCTGCTGGGTCAGCGAACTGCCGCCTTGCACCACCGTGTCGTGACGCGCGTTGGCGGCAAGGGCCCGGAAGGTGCCCATGACGTCGATGCCGAAATGCTCGAAGAACCGCCGATCCTCGGTGGCGAGCGTCGCCTTGATCATGACGTCCGGGATTTCCTCGAGCGGCACCGAGTCGTCGCGCAACAGGCCGCGCTTGCCGATCTCGTTGCCGAACCGATCGAGGAAGGTGACGCTGTATTCGTCGGAAAGATTGATCTTGCCTTGCGCCGTCTCGAAGGCAGGCAGCGCGAAGGTGGCGAGCACGAGCAGGCCGGCGACGCTGAGCGTCAGCCCTTCGCAGGCAAGCTCGTTGAGGCCGCGGACGAAGCCTTTGACCTCGAAGCGACCAAAGAACGAGGAGTAACCGCTCCACCAGTCGCGAAAACCGATCCAGGAATTATAGAGCCCCGAATCGATCCACGAATCGATCTTGAGCCAATCGATCAGCTTGGCCCGGCGGCCACCTTGCAGGAAATCTCGCACTTTGCCCCGACCTCTCGCGTGCGAATCCGCCCCGGTAGATCGGCTTCCCCAACCTACCGCCTGGACGGGTCTTACGGCTCGCGCAAATTACACCGGGATTGCGGCCATTTATAGAGGCTTGCAAACGGTTTTCGGCCCGCGCGCGATCACGGTTTGACCTCGTAGCCGCGCGCCTTCATGCAGGCGATGTAATCGTCGTCGGCCGAGCCTTGGCGCAAGCGGGAGAAGATGCCGAGAACCGAGGCGACGCCCTTGCGCTTAGTCTCCTCCTTGCAGGCGAACTGCGCCGCTTCGAGCGTGTTGCCCTTCTCCTCGGCCTTGGCCGGTCGTTCGTCGACCAGGGTGAAGTCCTTGGGCGCGGGCTCGGCATGGCTGCAAGCGGTGAGCGTGAGCCCAAGCAGCCCCAAGCCGAGCAGCGCCAGTTTCACCCTCGACATTGCCGAACCCCGACCCTTGTTGCGGCCAGTATCGCGAATTCGAGGCCCGCTTGGCGAGCCTCTACCGGCCACTCGGGCCAACCCCCGCCCGAACAATTGTTGGAAGTTAAGGCCGAAAAATGAAGAGCGCGCTGCTCTCCGGCTCCGGCCGTGAAGAGGGCGACCTACCAAAGATACGGAACGAGACGGTAACGGACGCGCTGGGCGTAGTCGGCGTAGCCGTCGAGCTCGGCCTTCAGCGCCCGCTCCTCCAGCACGGCGCGCATCGCCATGACGAGGATGAGCAAAGCGGCGCCGGCAAGCCCCCACCATGAGCCGAGCAGCAGCGGCGCGCCGAGCACCAGACCGAGCGCGCCGGCATACATCGGATGGCGCACGTAAGCGTAAGGCCCGGTGGTCACCACGCGATGGCCGCGCTCCTTCTGGATCTTGACCACCGGCGCGGCATAGCTGTTCGCCTTGAAGGTCAGATAGATGAGATAGCAGCCGATGCCGATCAGCCCGACGCCGGCGATCTGCACGATGAGCGGCACTTGCGACCAATGGAAGCGCCCGGCGTCGAGCCCCATCAGCACGAGCCAGCCGACCCAGAGCGGCAGCAGGATCGTCATGAACAGCTTGTCCCAGGGCTTCTGCTCGCGCTGGATCATCGGCTTCAGGCGCTCGGCGAGCAGTGCCGGATCATGACGGCCAAGCCAAAGCCCGCCGCCGATGCTCACGATCCCGGTCAGAGCGAGATAGATCCACCCCGCGGGCCAGGCGAGGGTGCCCGCGGCGCCGAACAGCAGGATGCCGAGAAAGACGAGATAGAAGACCGTGCGGCCGACGAGCTGCTGCGTGGCCGCGGCGCCGAGGTTGGGGTCATTTGTCATGGCGTGCGACGGTCAAGCTCCTGAACTGGTTTCACGATGACGTGACGGCGGGCGAGGCGCAACTTATCCCCTAGGCTGGCGGCTTGGCATAGACTGGCGAACCAGCACGCAACAAGGAGGACACGCCGGATGCCAAAGCGCATCGCTACCGTCATCACGCTGATCTTGGGCTTGATCGCGCTTTGCGCGGTGCAAGCAGCGTCGGCCCTCCCGGCATCGGCGGCCGATTGCGGCCAAGGCAGCGCCGACGAGAAGCTCGCCTGCCTCAACCAGAAGGTCGCCAATCTCGAGGCCAAGCTCGCCGAGCTGACCAAGGATTCGCTGAAATGGAACGACCGGATCGCGCTGATCAACGAGGACATGCGGCTGTTTCCCCGCTGTCTCGACAATCCGGGTCCGAACTCGCCTGACGTCGCCGCCGTGCTGGCCGTCGCCTGCACCAAGACGCCGGCCCAGTCCTGGATGGTCCGCAAGCCCTATCAGTAGCCGACCCGCGTCATACCGGCGAAAGCCGGTATCCAGGGCTTCTGACACTGCACGACTCGATCTGCCCTCGATGCCGGCGTGCGCCGGAATGACCGCGTTGAAGCGGCGAAACGTCGCTTCGCGGCACGAGCGGAACAAGCGCCGAGGCGACGCGTTCTACGCTGCCCGAAATGGGCGCGAACCCCCACATCCAGGAGATGCATCATGAAAAGCTATGTCGCGTACGCGCTCGCCGGCGCCTTTGCCTTAGGGCTCGGCGACCTCGGCAATGGCCGCCACCGGCGAGTTCGACAACATGTGCACCCAGGGCCTTGCCTCGGGTAAGGAAGTCAAGACCGACTGCTCGGTGAACACCAGCTATGAAGGCAAGACCTATTGCTTCGGCAACGAGCAGGCGAAGCAGGACTTCATGAAGGACCCGAAGGCCAATCTCGCCAAGGCGCAGAGCTTCTATTCGAAGTCGCACAAGGGCTAGGTCTGATCGCGGACTGACATGCGCGCGGCGTCCAGCCGATTGCCGCAACGACAGCATCGCAAGGGCCCGCTTACCGCGGGCCCTTGACGCATGGAAGACGTGGCGCATGGAAGACTTGGCGATTGTCTATGCTAAAGTTCCAGGACCGAGGCCGGATCGTTTCAAAGAGCCATTGGGGGAGGTCCAATGTTCAAGTCTGCATCGCTCTGTCGTGTCCTTCTCGTTTCGATCGCTCTGGCGGCGATGGCCGCGCCTTCATTCGCCGCCGATCCGCCGGCACCGACAGGAGCGCCTCCGCCGGAGCAGCCCAAGCCGGGCTTCGTCTGTCACGACAAAGCGCTGACGGGCACCGGCCCGGGATTCAAGGATTCACGCGAGGCGTCGCAGCAAGCGGCAACGGACGATTGGCTGGCCAAGGCGAAAGCCGTCTATCCCGACGCCGATCTCGCCAACGCCAAGGACGTGAAATGGGAATGCGTCAAGCAGGGTCTCTACAGCAAGTGCTTCGTCACCGCCGTGCCCTGCCATCCGAAGCCGGAGTAGCGGATCATGGAGAGCGGCATGTCGCGCGCGACGACTGGGTCTGTCTGCCGGTCTGCTATTTGCGTGCTGTCATGCTTGGCGGCGGCGCCGCGTCGGCCGCGCCCGACGAGCCGACGGCGCAGCCGAAATGTTTGAAGGCCGAAATCAATCCGGTGACCGGCCACGTGCTCTGCATCGATCCGCTCGGCGCGGCCGTCGAGCCTCCGCCGCCGGAAGCGAAGCTTCCCTGCAAGCAGCCGGAAGAGGCGAGGGGGCAATGGAGCTACAGCCCGAACTGCATGCCCGAGATCGAGGGGATGTGAGGCCGCAGCCGCTGGGTTTCAGCGACAACGCGGAAAGTTTGACGGCGCCTCGGACGGCGCCGTTTTGATTCGAATTTGCCGCGTGGGCGGCAACCGTTTGTTTGCCTGCGGCCCGGCAGAATGAGGGGGAAGGGAACGATGGCGCGAATCGCCGATGACAGAGATCGTCAGACCCGACTATCGCCGGCGCGAAGCCCCGCGGCGACGTGCGCGCGCCCCGCGCCGCCGGCTGTTCGACACGCCCATTCCGGTCACGCTCATTCTTTGCGTCTCGCTTGCGATTGCCTTGTACGCCATGGGCCCCAGGGGGATGCTCGGCCTGAGGAGCGATGCGCCGCTCAGCGTTCTCGATAGCCCCCAGATCCGCGTCGTCGACGGCGACACGGTGCGGAGCGGAGGCCGCGTGTTCCGGCTGGTCGGCTTCAACACGCCGGAGACCGGCGACAACGCGCAATGCGCGGAGGAGCGGGCGCTGGGCGCGCGCGCCACGGCGCGGCTGCAAGAGCTGGTCGCCGCAGGACAGACCGAACTCGAGCGCTGCGCCTGCCGCCCCGGAACGGAAGGGACCGAGGCCTGCAATCACGGCAGGCTGTGCGCGAAGCTCTTCACTCAAGGGAGAGACGCCGGATCGATTCCTGATCGCCGAGGGTCTCGCCGAACGTTACGCCTGCGGCGGTAGCTCATGCCCGCGCCGTCGCGATTGGTGCGGCGGATAGAGGCTCGCTCGACCCCAGCTGTCGGCTGAGCGGTGTTCGATCGGCTCACATGCGCTGACGTGAGATCGTGCAATGCGCGAGCGGCATCGCGTCGACCGAATCCCGCAGATTCGAGCAGCCGACGCTGCAATAGTATCGTGAGCGCCATCGGAGCCGCCGTCGTCATCTTGCGCCGACGCTGATGAATCTTCCGATCGCCGAATCCGGTGGACATGCCGACATCGCCTCGACAGCTATTCGATCGCCTTCGGCGATTTCCAGCGCGACGATCTTGCGGTCGACCGCGCCGGCATTGCGTGCTCGCGCGAATCTATCCCGCTGATCGCTGTATGTCGTGTTCTACACGACCAAGTGGGTCGGCGGCGGCGTGCAGGATATCGACGCGATCAAGCTGCTGAAGTTCGGCACTTCTAACCGGTAAGCCCTGTCCGGCTTCGCCGCCGAGCGCCGCATCAACGCAAGTGGCTCACGCGACATTCGACAAGTCGGTGCTCGAAGACGCTCTTGTCGCTATCGAGATTGCCTCGACCTTGCGCGACTGGAGAGCACATTTCAAGTCGCGGGCAGGGCGCTATCGCCCTCCGCCGCCTTCGCCCGCGCTTCAGCTTTTTTTTCCTTTTATGATTTCAATTTTTGCATGCAGCGACTATGGAAGCACGGCCGCCACTTTTTCTCTATGCGTGGTTCGAGGCCCGCCGTCATCCTGAGGTCAGGGCGAAGCCCGAGGCTCGAAGGACTGCGTGGGCACCTCACCATGACGAGTCAGGTCGAAGCCGCATCTACAAGGACCTCATCCATGGCGCTTATGTTGATGGCGGCGCCTGCCGCCGATCAGCCTGGCCGAGGCCAAGGCGCATCTTCGGATCGACGCCGGCGACGAGGACGCGCTGCTGACCGCGCTGATCGTTGCCGCACGGACGTTCATCGAGAAGACGCTGGGCTTAGCGCTCATCACCCAAGGCTGGTCGTATTTTTTCGATTTCTGGCCGCGCAGCTCCTGCGTCACGCTGCCGACTTTCCCGGTGCAGGAAATCGGCGCCGTCACGCTGCATGACGCCAACGGCGGCTCGACCGAGCTCGAACCGAGCGACTATGCCGTCGACGTCCTGTCGCAGCCGGCGCGGCTCGTGCTGAAAGGCGCGAGCCCCTCGGTCGTGGCCCGCGAGCTGAATGCGTTCGAGATCGCTTTCACCGCCGGGTTTGGGGATGCGGCATCGGACGTGCCCACGCCGATCCGGCATGCAGTCAAGCTGCTCGTCGCCCATTGGTTCGAGCGGCGCGAGCCGGTCGTGCTCGGCATCGGCGCGCAAGACGTGCCGACGACCATCGCCGGACTGCTGCTGCCCTATCGACGGGTGCGGCTGTGACCGAGTTCCTGCCGAGCGATCTCCGTCATCGGCTCGCGCTCCAGCAGCTGCAGCGCGAGGACGACGAAGGCGGCGGTTTCACCGAGGACTGAGTCGAAATCGCCGAGCTTTGGGCCGATTTCCGTCCCGTCGGTCAGCGAAACCGTCGAGGCCGACCAGCTCGCCGGGCGCATCACGCATGAAGCGTTGCTGCGCTATCGAGCGAGCGTGCAACGAGATGCGCTTCCGTCAGGCGCGCGGTTGTTCACATTCTGACCGTGATCGATGTCGAGGAACGAAGCGATGGTCAAATGTCTCTGCGAGGAGCGCGAGCTGTGACCGCGGTGGTGGTCAAAGGGCTCGAGACCTTGCAACGCAAGTTTGCGGCAGCTTCAGCGCCAGCCCATCAAGGACGCGCTGCGCCGCGAGCCGAAGCTATCGCCGCGAGGAGCGCCGCCGCGAGCTCGCCGACACAATCGCGCGATCGTCGATGAAAGCCGCGGCCTAAAGCCTGCCGACACGATGGACAGGGCCCATCCGGTCGGGAGGTTCATTGGTTCGGCACGGCGTGCGGCAACGCCTTGGATTTGGCCGATTTTCCCAGGTCGTTACCGCGTGTTAAGCATAGGGCTTGCAAACTGATCGCGACGTTTTTCACGTCGCGGCGATGTAGGTCGGGTGATTTAGTCGCGATTTGCAACGCCCGAAGCCGCACCCCATATGTTTGGTTAACACGCGTTAACCGGAGACCTGCTATGGCGGAAGTTGCGAGTTGGGCCTTACAGCGCTGTGTGCATCAGGCGCTGGCCGGCTCGGTCGATCTCACCACGCTGCTCGGCGGCGTGCGCGTCTATGACGACACGCCGCAGGCCGCGCCTTATCCTTTCCTCACTCTCGGCCAGAGCGCGGTTCGCGACTGGAGCACCGGCATCGAAGACGGCGCCGAGCGCAATCTCACTTTGCATGTGTGGTCGCGCTCCGGCGGCAAGAAGCAGGTGCAGGAAATCCTCGAAGCGATCAGGGTCGTGCTGCACGACCAGCCGCTGGCGCTCGCCGACCATCAACTAGTCAATCTGCGCCATGAATTCTCCGAGGCGCGCCTCGACCCGGACGGCGACACGTTCCACGGCATCGTGCGCTATCGCGCCGTGACCGAGCCTGGGCAGGCCGTCGCTGCATAGGACTTCTCACCAATCACCGAAATTTGTCATGGCCGGGCTTGTCCCGGCCATCCACGTTATGAAGTAGGCGTATCTGACGTGAAGTCGTGGATGCCGGGACAAGGCCGGGCATGACTGGTCTTGAGCTTGTGAAAAAATCTCTCGGTATCCAGGGGTCGCGTATGCGCCCCTTGCTGCGCTATATGACGCTCATCGCTAAACCCAGGGAATGAGCGTCGATGACCGTCTGGACCAGATTCAAGGATCTCGTCGATCGCGTCGCCGGGCATGAAAAGGCGGCGCGGAATTTCCACGAGGACGAGTTGCGGCTTGCCGCCGCGGCTCTGCTCGTGCACGCGTCGATGATCGACGGTCAGTTCGATGCGTCAGAGCGCCGGAAGCTAAAGGCTCTGCTGCAAGCGCGCTTCGATCTTGGCGACGAGGAGGTTCGCCACCTGGTGCAGGAAGCAAAGGTGGAGGAAAGCCAATCGGTCGACCTTTTCGGCTTCACCAACGTGCTTTGCCGCCAGCTTGATCAGGACGGCCGCAAGCGCATCGTCGAGATGCTGTGGGAAGTGGTGATGGCCGATGGCGTGGTGCATGAATTCGAGTCAAATCTGGTTTGGCGCACCGCCGAGCTGCTCGGCGTCTCGACCAGGGATCGCGTGACCTTGCGCCAGGCGGTTGCCGCGCGGCTCGGGATTCGCATCAACGATTAGACGCGGCGTGTCGCGCGTTGAAAGGCGGCTTAGGCCGCTTTTTTGTTGCGCGCAACTCACAACAAGCGAGGACGAAGGTGACTGCGCAGAAGGCAACGACCTGCTGCTGAAGGTCGATACGAACGGGGGCGGGGACTTCGCCACGGTGGCGGGGTTGCGCGCGCAGTCGGTCGCCTTCAATGCGGCGCCGGTCGACACCACCGATTAGGAATTGGCGGGGCGCTGGTTTTAAGGAGCCCAACGGCCAAGAGCCTATCAGCGACTCAATCCGCTGCATAAGGTTCTCCATCGCTTTCAGCGGGGCGGTCACGTTAAATCTATTTGTCCACTGGCACCGGGAATTTGCGGATGTCGGCGGCGGCTTCCGGATATTTCGCCGCGAGCTGATCGGCATCGCCAAGCTCGACATCTCTGTCCCGCTGGACGACGCCGGGCCATTCGGTGCTGGCGCCCAGGAACCAGCGGCGCTTGCCGGTGACGCGCGCGGTGTGGAACGTGTTGCCGGGGATGTAGAGCTGAAGCATGTGACCGCCGACAATGTTCGGTCCGACGACGAGGAGCTCGCTGTCGCCGTTCTCGCGCAGCAGCAGCACCTCGATCGGGTCGCCGAGATAATAATGATAGAGCTGCTCGTTCTTGATGCGGTGCAGCTTCACCGGCGCTTCCGGCGTCACCATGAAATAGAGCGCCGTGCCCAACGGACGCCCGTCCTCGAACGGCGCCGGCAGTCCGCCCGGCGCGATCATCAGCTCGCTCTTAAAGGTCTCGCGCACGAATCCGCAGGTCGCATTTGGTTCGAGCTTCAGCAGCGTCCGGATCTCGTCGGCGGCCACGTCGTCGGGCATCGGCTTGGCGGGATTAACCAGCGGCTGCGGCTCGGGCTCCGTCGCGGCTCCTTGCGCAAGCGAAGGCGCGAGCGTCGCCGCGCCGACAAGCGTCGCCTGGAGAAAGTTGCGGCGGCCCAACAGGCTCCGCTTTGGCCCGCTGTCGAAAATCTTAACGTCCTCCGATCATGCGTTGGGACGAAGTGTCGCCATAGCTCCCGCCGTGGGTCAACCCGAGTACCCCGCAATGGTTACACGCGTCGCGACTGTTGCTGCAGCGCGAAGCTGGTGCGGCATCGGCTTAAGGCGCTCGGTCCGACCCGCAATGCGCGGCTGCTGATGCGCAAGCTCGGTCGGCTTCTCACCTTTCACGTAAATGCTTTCGTTGAAGCGTTCGGTGAATTCAGCGCATCCGGGTTTTGGGATGCTTGTTTCGCCGGAAGGATCAGGTCGCTCGCTTTTCTCTCGCTTACTATTTTTCCTTTCTTCCTTTTTGATTTAATCTTTCTTCGCCGCGTCGCTCGTTTTGCAAATTCGTTGCGGCGCAAGCGCGAGGAGGGATTGCTGGTTGTACATCCAGAGGTGATGGCGCGCCACGAGCAGGAAGGTAGTCCACTCTTTCTTTTGGCAAGGCTCGGGGACGCTCTCGGCGGTGGCCAGTTGGGCGATCGGCGACACCACATCGCCGATCTCGTCACCAAGGCCCCGGTCATCTTCGGCGGACTCGGTCTGGCGGCATTGGGCGTGAAGGTTGACGCCGCCAAGAGCCAAGCCGCCAAAGCGAAAGCCAAATGATGTCAGCGGTCCGCACGTTCATGCGACGTTCATGCGTCCTCCCGTAGGGTCCGGCGCAATAAGGATAACGGGACTAAACCATGTGGCGGGTGCTGAAGCCGGCAACCATTGCAGCCCTTGTCGCCGCCATCTTCTCGGCGGGAGGCCAGACGGCGCAGCCAAGCTGCGTCGAATGGAGCAAGGCCGGCCCGATCATCGCGCAGAACTCGCTGCTTCCGGCCAATGTGGTTTACCAGGCGGTGCAGAAGAAGACCGGCGGGAAGATCGTCAATCAATCGCTGTGCAATGTCGGCGGCCGCTTCGTCTATAAGCTTGTCGTACTCGGGCCGACCGGCGAGGTGACCAACCTCACCGTTGACGCTCTTACCGGGCAGTTCTAGGAGAACGAAGCCCATGCGCGACAGGGAGGGTTAGCAGCTTTGCGGCTTCTCGTCGTCGAGGACGATCCGGACCTGAACCGGCAGCTCGTCACCGCGCTGAGCGATGCGGGTTACGCGGTCGATGCCGCTTTCGACGGCGAGGAGGGGCATTTTCTCGGCGATACCGAGCCCTACGACGCGGTCGTGCTCGATCTCGGCTTGCCTAAGAAAGACGGCTTGAGCGTGCTCGAGCAATGGCGGCGCGACCAGCGCAAGATGCCGGTGCTGATCCTCACCGCGCGCGAGCGCTGGAGCGACAAGGTGGCCGGCATGGACGCCGGCGCCGACGACTACGTGGCGAAGCCGTTCCATATGGAGGAGGTGCTGGCGCGCATCCGCGCGCTTCTCCGCCGCTCCGCCGGCCATGCCAGCAACGAGATGGAATGCGGGCCGCTCCGCCTCGACACCAAGACCTCGCGCGTGACGGTGGACGGGCAGGCAGTCAAGCTCACCTCGCACGAATATCGCGTGCTCGCTTATCTCATGCTGCATCGGGGCCGCGTCGTCTCCCGCACCGAGCTGGTCGAGCATCTCTACGAGCAGGATTTCGACCGCGACTCCAACACTGTCGAGGTGTTCATCGGGCGCTTGCGCAAGAAGCTTCCCATCGATCTCATCAAGACTGTCCGCGGGCTCGGCTACTGCCTCTCGGACGCGAACGATGAGGCTTAATTCCCTCGCGTTCCGGCTGTTCGCCTCGGCCGCGGCGTGGACCCTCGTGGTCCTTCCCGTGACCGCCTTCATCCTCGTTTCCCTCTACCGCCAAGCCGTCGAGAAGAATTTCGACGCGCGCCTCAACGTCTATTTGACCAGCCTCGTCGCCTCGACCACGCAAGGCGGCGCCACCACGCCGAAAGAGCCCACCCATCTCGGCGAGCCCGTGTTCGGCATTCCCTTCTCCGGCTGGTACTGGCAGATCAAGCCGCTCAACGGCGCCACGCGGCCCGAGTTCGTCTCGGACTCGCTGCTTGACCAGCAGCTCACGCTGCCGAGCCAGGATGACGTTCCCCCCGACAAGAGCCTGACCCGCCGTGCTTACGCCGCGGGTCCCGAAGGGCAGCGCTTGCGCGTCGTCGAGCGCGAGATCAAGCTCGCAGGCCCGCTCTCCACGCCCTATTCCTATGCCGTCGCCGGCGACGCCGGCGAGATCGAGCGCGATCTCTCCGAGTTCACCACCATGCTGATCGCGGCGCTCGCCGTGCTCGGGTTGGGGCTGGTGATGGCGACGTTCTTCCAGGTGCGCTTCGGCCTCTCGCCCTTGCGCGCCATGCGGCAAAACCTGGCGGACATCCGCTCCGGCGCGGCCGAGCGCCTCGAAGGCGACCAGCCCGAGGAGATCAGGCCGCTGCAACAGGAATTGAATGCGCTGATCCAGTCCAATCGCGAGATCGTCGATCGCGCCCGCACCCATGTCGGCAATCTCGCCCATGCGCTGAAGACGCCGCTCAGCGTCATCTCCAACGAAGCGCGGACGCAGGAGGGGCCGCTCGCCAGCAAGGTGGTCGAGCAGGCGGAGATCATGCGCACGCATATCACGCACCATCTCGACCGGGCGCGGGTCGCGGCGCGGTCGAGCGTGATCGGCGACGTCACCGATGTCGACCAGGTGCTGCAAGCGCTGAAGCGGACGCTCGACCGCATCTACGACGAGCGCGGACTCGACGTCGAGGTGGCCTCGATCCCGGGGCTGAAGTTCCAGGGCGAGAAGCAGGATTTCGAGGAGATGGTCGGCAACCTGCTGGACAATGCCTGCAAATGGGCGAGCTCGCGGGTGAAGGCCGAGGCGCGGCGAGGCGATCGAGGCAAGCGCTTCGTCGTGATCGTCGATGACGACGGGCCGGGCCTGACCGATGCCGAACGGGCGAAGGTGGTGAAGCGGGGCCAGCGTCTCGATGAGAGCAAGCCCGGCTCGGGGCTTGGGCTCTCGATCGTGGCCGACCTGGCGCATCTATATAAAGGCCGCTTCGAGCTCGAAGCTTCGCCTGAAGGCGGCTTGCGCGCCCGGCTCGAGCTACCGGCGGCCTGATTTTCCGCCATTTTTTCCGCCCGCAACCAAATTTAGCCAGAATTGTTGTTTGTTAAGGTCGCGGTGGCACGATTAAACTCACCATAGTCTCTTGCCAGGGCCGACCGGGTCGTTTCAGGCCGAAGGGGGAAGCGATGAGACGGGCACCCATCATTGCAGTCGTTATGTTGCCGGCCTTGATCGCCGCGTGCGGGCCCGGCAACAAGCAAGGCACGGGCACGATCGTCGGCGCGGTCGCCGGCGGCGCCGCGGGTGCCGCGATCGGCGGCAGAAACAACCGGATTCCCGGCGTGGCCATCGGCGCGCTCGCTGGCGGCATTATCGGCAATCAGATCGGCAAGAGTCTGGACGAAGAGGACCGCCGCATGGCGGCGGCCGCCGAATATCAGGCGCTGGAACAGGGACAGCCCGGTGCTGCGACGCCGTGGAGCAATCCGCAATCCCAGCATCGCGGCCAGATCGTGCCCGGCAAGTACTATCAGCAAAACGGTCAATATTGCCGGTCCTATACCCACACCATCTATATTGGCGGCGAGCCGCAGACCTCGCGCGGCACGGCCTGCCGCCAGCCTGACGGCACCTGGAAAACCGTCGGTTAGCTGGCGGCTCGGGCTTCCCTTAGATTGCGCGGAATTAATCCCCGCGACCCTGCCCGCCCTTGCCCCTCCCCACGCCTTTCCCCTATGCCTAACCCTCGGTTCCCATTCGGAGGCTAGCGCTGCCGCGTGCTGCTTTGGATCATCCTTGCCTGCCTCACGGCGATCGTGCTGTTCGTTCTGCTGCGTCCGCTTGCGGGCGCGGGGGACGGGGAGCGCACGCCCGAGGCTTTTGATGCCGCCGTCTATCGCGATCAGCTGAGCGAGATCGATTCCGATCGCGGGCGCGGCTTGATCGGCGAAGAGGAGGCAGAGGCCGCGCGTATCGAGATCGCACGCCGGCTGCTTGCTGCCGACAGCAAGGCCAAGGCAACGGGTGAAGTCGCGAGTCCTGCCGCCCGCGCCAGAACGGCGACGATCGCGGTGGCGGTCGCGCTGCCGCTGCTCGCGCTCGGCATCTATCTCGCTTACGGCTCGCCGCGGCTCCCCGACCAGCCGCTCGCCGCGCGTTTGCAGGATCCCGCGAGCGACCAGAATCTCGAAGCCCTCGTCGCTCGCGTGGAAGCGCGGCTCCGAGAGCGTCCCGAAGAGGGCGAGGGGTGGGACGTGATCGCGCCGGTCTATATGGGCTGGCGGCGGTATAGCGATGCGGCCGAAGCCTATGGTCAGGCGATCAGGCTGCTCGGCGAATTGGCGAAGCGGCTGTCGGGCCGAGGTCAGGCTCTGGTGCTCGCCAATAACGGCGTGGTGACGGAAGAGGCGAGGGGAGCGCTCGTGCGCGCGGTCGAGCTCGATAAGACGCTGATCGAGCCGCGCATCCTGCTTGCCATCGCCAAGGAGCAGGACGGAGAGTTTCGGGCGGCAATCGAGGATTGGCGCGCGCTGCTCGACCAGGCGCCGGCCGATGCGCCGTGGCGTCGGATGGTCGAGCAGAAGATCGCGACGGACGAAGCCCATCTTGCCGGCAAGCCGGTCGCCGAGGCCGAAGGTGCCGGGTCACAACAGCCCGGGCCGCAAAGCGAGAGAGGTCCGAGCTCCGCGGACATCGCCGCTGCTCAGAACATGAGCCCCGCCGAGCGTCAGGCGATGATCGAGCGCATGGTGCAAGGTCTCGCCACGAAGCTCGATCAAGATGGCACCGATCTATCCGGCTGGCTCAAGCTGGTGCGCGCCTATAGCGTGCTCGACCGGAAGGACGACGCGCTGAAGGCGCTCGAGCGCGCCAAGACCGAGTTCAGCGGCAACACGCAAGCCTTGCAGCAGCTCGATCAGCTCGCGGCCGAGCTGGGATTGAAGTCATGACGCGGAAGCAGCGAAGGGGCGTTTTGATCGGCGGCTGCCTGGCCGTGCTCGCCGTCGCCGTCGGGCTCGTGCTGTTCGCCATGCGCGATTCGATCGTGTTTTTCTATAGCCCGAGCGACGTGACCGAGATGGCAATCGCGCCCGGTCAGCGCTTCAGGCTTGGCGGGCTGGTCGAAACGGGGAGCGTCGTGCGCGGCGAGGGCACCACCATTCGTTTCGTCGTCACCGATCGGGCGAAGACGCTGCCGGTCACCTTTACCGGCGTGCTGCCCGATCTGTTCCGCGAAGGTCAGGGCGTGGTGGCCGAGGGAACACTGCAGCCCGATGGCGTCTTTCATGCCGACAGCGTGCTGGCCAAGCACGACGAGAATTACATGCCGCCGGAAGTGGCGAAGAAGCTGAAAGCCGAAGGCGTGTGGCGCGGTGGCGCCGAAGCCGGCAAGGTGAACTAGCTAGCAGGAGCGGAACGGGAGATGATTGCTGAGACCGGGCATTACGCGCTGATCCTCGCGCTTGGCGTCGCCATCGTGCAGACGCTGCTGCCGCTGCTTGGCGCGCGCTTCCGCGATCCGCAGCTTGCCGCCGTCGCCGCTCCTGCCGCGCAGATGCAATTCATTCTGGTCGGAATCGCCTTCATTGCGCTGATGACCGCGTACGTCACCTCGGACTTCTCGGTCGAGAATGTCTGGCGGAATTCGCATTCGGCCAAGCCGCTGCTCTACAAGATCTCGGGCGTGTGGGGGAACCATGAAGGCTCGATGGTTCTCTGGGTGCTGATCCTCGCTTTGTTCGGCGCGGCAGTCGCGACCTTCGGCTCCAATCTGCCGCGGCAGCTCAAGGCGAATGTGCTCGCCGTGCAGGGCTCGATCGCAGCGGCCTTTCTGCTCTTCATCGTCACCACGTCGAATCCGTTCACGCGGCTCGCCCCCGCGCCGTTCGACGGGCAGGGGCTCAACCCCGTGCTGCAAGATCCCGCGCTCGCCTTCCATCCTCCCTTCCTCTATGCCGGCTATGTCGGCTTCTCGATGGCCTTCTCGTTTGCCGTCGCGGCCCTGATCGAAGGCCGCATCGACGCCGCCTGGGCGCGCTGGGTGCGCCCTTGGACGCTCGCCGCCTGGATGTGCCTCACGCTCGGCATCGCCATGGGCTCATGGTGGGCCTATTACGAGCTTGGCTGGGGCGGGTTCTGGTTCTGGGACCCGGTGGAGAACGCCTCCTTCATGCCCTGGCTCGCCGGCACGGCGCTGCTCCATTCGGCGCTCGTCATGGAGAAGCGCGACGCGCTGAAGGTGTGGACCATCCTGCTTGCCATCATCACCTTCTCGCTGTCGCTGATGGGGACCTTCCTGGTCCGCTCGGGCGTGCTCACGAGCGTGCATACCTTCGCCGTCGATCCCGCGCGCGGCATCTTCATCCTCGCCATCATGGGTATCTTCATCGGCGGCGCGCTGACGCTGTTCGCCTGGCGCGCGCCGCTCTTGCAGCAAGGCGGGCTGTTCGCCCCGATCAGCCGCGAGGGCGCGCTCGTCCTCAACAATCTTCTGCTGACCACGGCTTGCGCCGCCGTGTTCGTCGGCACGCTCTATCCGCTCGCGCTCGAGGCGCTGACCGGCGACAAGATCTCGGTCGGGGCGCCGTTCTTCAATCTCACCTTCACGCCTCTCATCGTTCCGTTGCTCATCGCCGTGCCGTTCGGGCCGCTGCTCGCCTGGAAGCGAGGCGACCTGCTCGCCGCGGCGCAGCGCCTGATGGCGGCCGCCTGCGTGGCGCTTGCCGCCGCGGTCCTGCTGCTGGCCTTCAATCAGCGCGGCCCCTGGCTTGCGCCGCTCGGCATCGGACTTGGCATCTGGCTGGTCATGGGCGCGCTCACCGAGATTGCCTACCGGGTGAAGCTTGCGCGTGCCTCGCCGTCGGAGGCCTGGCGCCGCTTGCGCAATCTGCCGCGCGCGGCCTATGGGACGGCGCTCGCTCATGCCGGCGTCGGGCTCGCGGTGATCGGCATCGTCGCGACCACGGCGTGGCGGTCTGAAGCGATCCTGGCGATGAAGCCGGGCGAGAGCGCCGACATCGCCGGCTACACGCTCGCTTTCAAGGGTGTGGCGCCGCGCCAAGGGCCGAACTATCGCGAGCGCGTCGCGCTGTTCGAGGTGACGCGCGGCGGCAAGGCGGTGACCGAGCTCTCTCCCTCGAAGCGCGAGTTCAATGTCGAGCGGAGCGCCACCACCGAAGCCGGCATTCATGTCAGCTGGCGCGGCGATCTCTATGCGGTGCTCGGCGATCAGCTGAAAGACGGCGCCTATAGCGTTCGTCTGTATTTCAATCCGCTGGTGCGTCTCATCTGGCTCGGCGCGCTGGTGATGTTCTTTGGCGGCGCGGTGTCGCTCTCCGACCGGCGCTTGCGGGTCGGCGCGCCGAAGCGCGCGCAGCCGAAGGCGGCGCAAGCAGCCGCAAGCAAATGACCGCGCTGTCCTTCGCCAAGTTCCTCTCGGCGCTCCTCCTGGCACTCGCGCTTAGCGTTCTACTCGCGAGCGCCGCCCACGCGGTGCAGCCCGACGAGGTGCTGCCAGACCCCGCGCTCGAGGCCCGCGCCCGCGCGATCTCGGAAGGCTTGCGCTGCCTCGTCTGCCAGAACCAGTCGATCGACGACTCTGACGCGCCACTCGCCAAGGATTTGCGGCTGCTGGTGCGGGAGCGGCTGAAGCAAGGCGACAGCGATCAGCAGGTGGTCGATTTCATCGTGCAGCGCTACGGCGAATTCGTGCTGCTCAAGCCGACCTTCTCGCCGCACACTTTGCTGCTCTGGCTGGCGACGCCGGCGGTGTTTGCGCTGGCGCTGCTGCTGATCTTTCTCGCTTACCGGCGGCGCCGGGCGGGGTCGGAGGCCGTGCCGAAGCTCAGCGTTAACGAGAAGCGCCGACTGAAGCGCCTCATGGATCAAAGCTGAGCCGAGGCATCGGGCACCGAGGCGATGCCGCGCCGCCCGGCCATTTTCCCTAGGAACCTTACTGAAATTTAATGCCGCCGAAACAGCGGCGTAATCGGCGATCGCCTATATCTTGATCCCAGATGCCTCGCTCCTTCGTCGATGCAAGGCTATCTTCGGGCAGTTTTTCTTCAGGAGAGAGGTGACTTATGAAACTTGACCAGAGCTCTGCTGCGACTGAGAGCCAAAGCGCGCGGAAGACGTCGCGCAAAACCGCGCTCCTCGCGGCTGCCGCCCTGATCGCCACGAGCGCATTAGGGCTGACGCTCGGCAATAGCGTGCCCTTCGCCGCCGCCGAGACCACGACCACCACCCAACAGACCGTACAGACGCCTTATGGCCCGGCGCCGGTGAGCTTTGCCGACCTTGTGGCGAAGGTGAGCCCGGCCGTGGTGAGCATCAACGTCAAGGGCGACGTCAAGGTCGCCGACAATGAGAACTCGCCGATCCCAGGCATGCCCGACCTGCCCGAGGACAACCCGCTCTACGATTTCTTCAAGCAGTTCCGCAAAGGCATGCCGCAGGCGCCGACCAAGCCGTCGCCGAGCCTGGCGCAAGGCTCCGGCTTCCTGATCTCGCCCGATGGCCTGGTCGTGACCAACAACCACGTGGTCGAGGACGCCGAGGACATCACGGTCACGCTCGAGAATGGCGACAAGTTCCCCGCCAAGCTGGTCGGCAACGACCCGCGCACCGATGTGGCGCTGGTCAAGATCAACGCCGAGGGCAAGACCTTCCCGCATGTCGAGTTCTCCAGCAAGGATCCCCGCGTCGGCGACTGGGTGCTCGCCGTCGGCAATCCGTTCGGCCTCGGCGGCACGGTGACTGCCGGTATCATCTCGGCGCATAACCGCGACATCGGCTCGGGTCCCTACGACTACCTGCAGATCGACGCGGCGGTGAACCGCGGCAATTCGGGCGGCCCGTCCTTCGACCTCGACGGCAAGGTGATCGGCATGAACACCGCCATCTTCTCGCCCTCAGGCGGCAATGTCGGCATCGCGTTCGCGGTCCCGGCGGCCCTCGTCAAGGAAGTCGTCACTCAGCTGCAGAGCCATGGCAGCGTCGATCGCGGCTGGCTCGGCGTGGTCATCCAGAACGTCAGCGACGACATTGCCAACTCGATCGGCATGGCCGAAGCCAAGGGCGCCATGATCACCAAGGTGACCGAGGATGGTCCCGCGGCCAAGCAGGACCTCAAGGCCGGCGACGTGATCGTCGCGGTGAACGGCGAGAAGATCGACAACTCGCGCGACCTCGCTCGCAAGATCGCCGAGCTGCAGCCCGACACGGATGTGAAGCTCTCGATCGTCCGCTACGGCGAGAAGCGTGAAGTCACCATGAAGCTCGGGATCTTCCCGAACAACACCAAGGTCGCCGCGCTGGAGCCTGAGAAGCCCAGCACCGGCGAGCAGATGAAGGACCTCGGCCTCTCATTGGCTCCGGCCGCCAAGTTTCCGGGCGCCGGCGAAGATGGCGTGGTGATCACCGAGGTCGACCCCGCGAGCGATGCCGCCGACAAGGGCCTGAAGCCCGGCGACGTCATCCTCCAGGTGGCCGGCGTCGACGTGTCCGAGCCCTCCGATGTCGCCGCTGGCGTGAAGAAAGCCATGGACGGCGCCAAGACGGAGAAGGACTCGGTCAAGGTCCTCATGCAGGTCAAAACCGGCGATCAGACGCGCTTTGTGGCGCTTTCCCTGAAGAAGGCTTAGCCTTCTACGCCGGAGGGCGGCGCGGTTTCCCCCCACCGCGCCGCCCGCCCTCTTAATCTTTAGGACAAACCGTCCATGTCTCTATCTCAAGCAATGTCGTCCGGGAGATCTTCAACCATGCGCGTGCTGGTCATCGAGGACGACCAAGAAACCGCGACTTTCCTCAAGCGGGCACTCAAAGAATCGGGCCATGTCGCCGAATATGCCGGCGACGGCCAGACCGGACTCGATCTGGCGCGGGCCAACGCCTATGACGTGCTGATCGTCGACCGCATGCTGCCGAAATGCGACGGGCTGGCGGTGATCCAGGCGCTGCGCACCGAGGAGAATCGGACTCCGGCGCTGATCCTGAGCGCGCTCGGCGAGGTCGACGATAGGGTTAAAGGACTGCGCGCGGGCGGCGACGATTACCTCACCAAGCCATATGCGTTCAGCGAGCTGCTGGCTCGCATCGAGGCGCTCGCAAGGCGCACCTCGCCCGAAGAGGGCAGCACCCGCTTCGTCGTCGGCGACCTCGTGCTCGACCGCCTGTCGCATAAGGTGACGCGCGCGGGCGAAGCCATTATGTTGCAGCCGCGCGAGTTCCGCCTGCTCGAATATCTGATGAAGCATGCCGGACAAGTCGTGACGCGCACCATGTTGCTAGAGAATGTTTGGGACTATCATTTCGATCCACAGACCAATGTCATCGACGTCCACATTTCCCGGCTTCGGTCCAAGATCGACAAGAACTTCGGCAACCCCCTCCTGCACACGGTCCGCGGCGCCGGCTACACCATCCGTGACAGCGCTCACTAAGCTCTTCCGGACCACAACATTTCGCCTATCGCTTACCTATCTTGCGCTGTTCAGCGCGGCGGCCATCGTCGCCATCGTCTATATCTACTGGAACACCACGGTTCTGCTGTCGCGGCAGCTTAACCAGACGATCGACGCCGAGCTGAAAGGTCTTGCCGAGCAATATCGGGCAGGCGGGCTGGATCAGCTCGTCCGCACCGTCGCCGATCGCAGCGCAACGCCCGGCAACAGCCTCTATCTCGTCGCCGACAGCGAAGGCCGGCGGCTCGCCGGCAATCTCAGCGCCGTGTCGCCGGATCTGTGGAATAGTCTCGGCCCCGTCGAATTCGTCTATCGGCGGCCGGCGGCGGGCGGCGTCGAGAACCGGCTCGCCTTCGCCAATGTGTTCCGCCTGCCGAGCGGCTACCGGCTGATCGTCGGCCGCGACATCGAGGACCGCCGCGAGCTTGCCCGCATGGTGCGCTCCGCCATGCTGTGGGGGCTCGGCGTCATGGCGCTGTTCGGCATCGGCGGCGGCTATTGGGTGAGCCGCAAGCTGCTCGCCCGCATCGATGCCCTATCCGACACCTCCCGCACCATCATGGAAGGCGACCTGACCGGGCGCTTGCCGGTCAACGGCTCGGGCGATGAGCTCGACCGCCTCGCGCAGAGCCTCAATCTCATGCTGGCGCGGATCGAGCAGCTGATGGCGGGCTTGCGCGAAGTCTCCGACAATATCGCGCACGATCTCAAGACGCCGCTCAACCGCTTGCGCAATCGCGTCGAGGCGGCGCTGCGCGAGCCTTACGGCGAGCCGGTCTATCGCGAGGCGTTGGAGCGCACCATCGAAGAGGCCGACGGGCTGATCAAGACCTTCAACGCGCTGCTGTCGATTGCCCGCCTCGAGGCGGGCGCCGGAGGCGACAACCGTGAGAGCCTCGACGTGTCGGCGCTGCTGCGCGACGTCGCCGAGCTTTACGAGCCGGTTGCCGAGGAGCGCGGGCTCGTGCTGAAGGCCGAGACGGACCCGCCGATCTTCATTCGCGGCGACCGCCAGCTGCTCGGCCAGGCCATCGCCAATCTCATCGACAACGCTATCAAATACGGAACGGCCGAGGCTGCCGAGCGTGGCCCCGGCGCCAAGCCTGAGGTCGAGGTGAGTGCCAAGGCCAACGGCGCGATGGCCGAGATCGTGGTCACCGATCGTGGACCCGGGGTGCCGGCTTCGGACCGCGAGCGGGTGCTCGACCGTTTCGTCAGGCTGGAAGCGAGCCGTTCGGAACCCGGCAGCGGGCTCGGTTTGAGCCTTGTCGCGGCCGTGGCGCGGCTGCATGGTGGCAGCCTGAGACTCGAGGACAACGCGCCCGGGCTCAGGGTCATCCTCGCCTTGCCCACCAATGGCGAGACGCTTGTCAACGGGGCGCCCCACCAAGCGCCCTTAGGAGCAGAGATCAGGCCGGCGTGACGGCGTTCTTCGAGCGCATCACCGAAGTCCCCCGCGTCTTCGACGCGGCCCGGGGCGACGATGCGCTGGAAAGCCTGTCCAAGGCGCTGGCCGATACCCCCGATCTCGCTCCCGCCGCCAAGCTCGTCCGCGAAGCGCCCAAGCTTCGCGCGCTGCTTGCCGCAACCTTCTCCTGCTCCCCCTATCTCACCTCGCTCGCGCTGCGCGACCCGGCGACGCTCGCCGAATGCGTGCTGCGCGATCCGCATGCACATCTCACGCAAGCGCGCGCGGAGCTCGCCGCGGCCATCGGCGAAGCCCCATCCGCGAAGGAGGTCATGGCGCTGCTCAGGCGCTACAAGCGCCGTATGGCGCTGCTCACCGGGCTTGCCGATCTCGGCGGCGTCTGGCCGACCGAGACGACGCTCGCGGCCATGAGCGCCACGGCAGACGCGGTGCTGCAGGAGGCGACTGCTTTCCTGTTCCGCAAGGCGCGCGAGGTCGGCCAGATCGCGCCGCAAGCTGACGCGCCGTCGCCTGCGCCCGGCTATTTCATCATCGCCATGGGCAAGCTCGGCGCCTTCGAGCTGAACTATTCCAGCGACATCGACATTATCGTCTTCTACGACGCCGACCGCGCACGCCTTAAGCCAGACATCGAGCCTTCGACCTTCTTCGTGCGGCTGACGCGCGAGCTCGTGCGGCTGCTGCAAGAGCATACCGCCGACGGCTATGTGTTCCGCACCGATCTGCGTCTGCGCCCCGATCCCGGCGCGACGCAGATCGCGCTCTCGACCGACGCTGGCCTGACTTACTACGAGAGCTTCGGCCAGAACTGGGAGCGCGCCGCGCTGATCAAGGCGCGCATCGTCGCCGGCGATGTCACGTTAGGCGAGGAGTTCCTCGGCCAGCTCGCGCCGTTCGTCTGGCGCAAATATCTCGACTATGCGGCCATCGCCGACATTCACGCGATGAAGCGGCGCGTGCACGCCTATAAGGGCCACGGCGCCATCGCGGTCGAGGGACACGACATCAAGCTCGGCCGCGGCGGCATCCGCGATATCGAGTTCTTCGCCCAGACCCAGCAGCTGATCGCCGGAGGCCGTCACCCGGAGCTCCGCAGCCGCGGCACCATCGAGACGCTCGAGCGGCTCGCCAAAGGCGGCTGGATCGCCAAGGAGGCGGCAAGCGATCTGACGGCGGCCTATCTCTTCCTCCGCCGGATCGAGAACCGGCTGCAAATGGTGGGCGACCAGCAGACGCATATCATTCCGGCCGAGCGGGATGAGCTGGAGCGCGTCGCAAAGCTCTCAGGCTTTGCCGATACCGACTCATTTGGTGACGCGCTGCTCGCCCAGTTCAAACGGGTCGAAGCCCATTACGGGGCCTTGTTCGAGAAGCTGCCCGAACTGCCCAGCGCGGCGCCAACCCTCGTCATCTCTGGCGACGAGAAAGACCCGGCGGCGCTGGCGAGCCTCGAACGCTTCGGCTTTCGTAATCCTGGTGCGGCCATCGCCGCCATCCGCGCCTGGCAGTCCGGCCGCTATGCAGCAACCAGGAGCGCGCGGTCGCGCGAGCGGCTCACCGAATTCCTGCCCTCTCTGCTCGATGCATTCGGCCGCACCGCCGAGCCTGACCTGGCGCTCGCCACCTTCGACAAGGTGATCGCCGAAATGCCGGCCGGCGTGCAGCTGTTCTCGCTGCTTGCCGCAAATCCCAGCCTGCTCAGGCTGATCGCCGACATTATGGGAACGGCGCCAAGGCTCGCCCACATCATCGGGCGCAGGCCGCGGCTGCTCGACGCCGTGCTCGATCCTGGCTTCTTCGGCGCAGTGCCGACTCCCGCCAAGCTGAGAGAACTGGTTGGCGCTGCCCTCGCGGAAGCCGGCGATTATCAGGAAGCGCTCGATCGCGCCCGCATCATCGGCCGCGAGCAGGCCTTCCTCATCGGCGTCAGGGTGATCTCAGGCACCATCTCGGCACGGCAGGCGGGCGCCGCCTATGCGGGGCTCGCCGAGACGCTGATCCAGGCGCTCGCCGAACGCGTCGAGGCCGAGCTTGTCCGGATTTACGGAGCGATGCCGGGAGGCGAGGCGGCGGTGATCGCCATGGGCAAGCTCGGCGGCCACGAGATGACCGCGGGCTCCGATCTCGATCTGATCATCGTCTACGACTATGCCGGGGAGGGGGCGCATTCCGAGGGCGCGCGGAGCCTGCCCGGGCCGCAATATTACTCGCGCTTCTCCCAGCGCCTGATTGCGGCGCTGTCGGCCGAGACCGCCGAAGGCTCGCTCTATCAGGTGGACATGCGGCTCAGGCCGTCCGGCAGTCAGGGGCCGGTGGCGACGAGGCTGTCGAGCTTCGTCACCTATCAGCAAGGCTCAGCCTGGACCTGGGAGCATCTGGCGCTGACCCGCGCCCGCGTGGTCACGGGGCCGGCCGCGCTCAGGCGGCAGATCAACGATACGATCAGGCTGGTGCTGGCCCGCCCGCGCGATCGCGCGGCGGTAGCGGAAGATGTCAGGGCGATGCGGGCCAAGATCGCCGACGACAAGGGAAGCGCGGGGATTTGGGACCTGAAGCTGGCGAGGGGCGGGCTGATCGATCTCGAATTCATCGCCCAGTTCCTGCAGATCGTGAGCGCGGCTCAGCATCCGGACGTCCTCGACCAGAACACCGAGCTGGCGCTGACCAAGCTCTCCGCGGCGGGCGTGCTGTCGCCGGGCGATGCCGAGATCCTGGTGCCCGCGGCGCGGCTTTATCACACGCTGACCCAGGTGTTGCGGCTCTGTCTCGACAAGCCCTTCGTGGCGGAGGAGGCGCCGCGCGCGCTGAAGGACCTGCTGGCCCGCGCCTCCGACATGCCCGACTTCGCCACGCTCGAAGCGAGCTTGAAGGACACGCTCCAAGCCGTGCACGAGGCCTTCGACCGCATCGTCAGGTAACGGAGAGAGCTAGGCGGAGGCGGCGAGTTTCGGCTCTTCGCCGGTCATCACCGGGCGCACGGGAAGCATGCAGGTGACGGTCGTGCCCTGGCCTTCGCGGCTGGTGATGCGCAAGCTGCCGCCGTGCAGCTCGACCAAAGCGCGGGAGATGGCGAGCCCAAGCCCGCTTCCCTGGTGGCTTTTGGAGAATTGGTTCTCCACCTGCTCGAACGGCTTGCCGAGCTTGGCGATGTCGGCCTCGGCGATGCCGATGCCGGTATCCTTGATGGCGATCTTCACGTGCCCCCGCGAGCGCGAGAGATGCACGTCGACGCTGCCGCCGTCGCGGGTGAACTTCACGGCGTTGGAGAGGAGATTGAGGAACACCTGCTTCAGCGCGCGGCGGTCGGCTTCGAGCACCAGATGCTGCGGCCCGTGGCGATCCAGCGTGATATTGCGCTCGGCGGCCGCCTGGCTCACCACCTTCATGCTGTCGGCGACGATGTCGCCGAGATCGACATTGCCGACATCCAGCGACATGCGGCCGGCCTCGATCTTCGACATGTCGAGAATGTCGTTGATCACTTCGAGCAGATAGGCGCCGCTGGTGAAAATGTCGCGGGCATATTCCTGGTATTTCGGGTGGCCGAGCGGGCCGAACAGCGCCTGCTGCATCACCTCGGAGAAGCCGATCACGGCGTTCAGCGGCGTGCGCAGCTCGTGGCTGATATTCGCCAGGAACTCCGACTTGGCGCGGTTGGCGGCCTCGGCGCGGTTCTTCTCCAGCGCATATTTCTCGGCCAGGTCGACGAGCTGCTGCTTCTGCTGCTCGAGCTCGCGGCGCGAGAGCCTGAGCTCGGCGACGCTCGCCTTCAGTTGCTGCTCGCTCTGGGCGAGAAGCTGCTGGCTCTCCTTCAGCACGGTGATGTCGGTGCCGACGCTGACATAGCCGCCGTCGCGGGTGCGGCGCTCGTTGATATGCAGCCAGCGGCCGTCCTCGATCTGCGCCTCGTAGGTGCGGCTGTCGTCGTCGTCGGTGCCGGCGACCGCCACGCGCTTGGACACGATCGGCTCGGACGCCGCGGCGATCACCTCGTCGTAGGGGCTGCCCGCGCGCACCATGTCGTCGGGCAGGCCGTGGAACTGCTGATATTTGCTGTTGCACATGACCAGACGATTGTCGTGGTCCCACAGCACGAAGGCTTCGGAGATCGTCTCCACCGCATCGCGCAGCCGCGCATTCTCGTCCGCCGATCCGGGCGTGGAGTCGTAATCGGCGATCACGGCGATGCCGGTGAGGCAAGGCTCGCGATCCGGAAGGGTGCGCGTGATGTGCCCACGCAGTCGCAAGCTCACCCAGTGTCCCTGTGCATGTCGCAGCCTGAAGGTGCCGTCGAAGACGGTCGAGCCTTCGCGGAGTTGGCGGTCGATCGCGCCGCGCAAATCGTCATCGGGATGCAGCGCCTGGGAAATCGCGCGGAAGGCCATCGCCTTGGCGCTTGGCTCAAGTCCAAGCAGGCGATACATCGGCGCCGACCAGTGCACATGACCGCGCGCGAGGTTCCAGCGCCAGACGCCACAGCCGGGCAACGCCTCGGTCAGCTCCTTGGCGAGCGCGCCGTCGTCGGCGCGCGCCGTCGTCGGCGCGAGATACCAAAGACCGCCGGCGAGCAGCGCGAGCACGAAGCCGGTCAGGGCCAGCAGCGTGATCTCGATGCGGGCCGCGGCGCTCCAATCGGCAAGCGCCGCGTCAACCGGCTGGACGAAGGCAAGCTGCGCGTCGGTCTGCGGCACGTTGCGCACCGTGACAATGGCGTCGGTGCCGTCGAGCAGCGAAAACCGCAACACGCCGGCCTCGGCGCCAAAGGTGGTCAGTGGCTGCTGCGGGCCGAGAATGGTGAGCAGGTTGCCCGCGCGCGAGCCGCCAAGCGGCGCACGCGCCTGGATGGTGCCTTCGGCATCGGCCAGCAGCGCGCTTCGCCCATCGGCTGTCGCGCCCTTGGGCAGGCTATCGGCGAGCGCGCCCTGCCAATCAGTGCTCGAACTGAGCGTTTTCTCCTTCAGATTGAGGGAGGCGCTGTCGGCAATCAGCGCGAGCTGATGGCTCGCCGCGTCGAGCGCGGTGCGTTTGCTGTGGATAATTTGGAAGGTGAAGCCGGTCAGCGCCACCAGGACGAAGCCGATGAGCAGCAGCGGCACGAGGCGACGCAACAGCTCGGCATCGGGAAGATGGCGGCCGACAATCGTGCGCAGGTCCTGCCAGTGCGGCCCCGCATATGCGAATCCGTCACGCGCCGAACGCACTCGCGCCATTCGGTCCCCCTAACGTTCTCCTGCTCGAGCCGGAGAAGTTGCCGCATCTCCGAATCGCCCTCATCGTCATTGGAATCGATGATGGCGTCGTCTGTCCAGAGGAAAGCTGTGGAAATTCGGTTAATAACCCGTTGACAGCGAGGGACTCTAGCCGGCGCCCAGGGTCTTTGTGACGATCTCGTAGCTGTCGGTCGACAGCTGCTTGGCCGCGAGATCTTCCAGAATTGCCTTGGCCCGAGCCTGTCGTTTGGGCTCCAAAATGCGCCAGCTCTCGAACGCGCCGAGCAGCCTTGCCGCCACATGCGGGTTGAAACCGTCGATCTCCAGCGCCTGTTCGGCGAGGAGCTGGAAGCCGGCCCCGTCGGCGCGATTGAAGCCGGTAGGGTTGGCATTGACGAAGCTTCCGAGCAGCGCGCGGATGCGATTCGGGTTCTTCAGCGAGAATTTGGGGTGGGCGAGAAGCTTGCGCACGGTCTCGACCGAGTCCGGCCGCACCGCGCGGGCCTGGACAGCGAACCATTTGTCGAGCACCAGCGGCTCCTCTTGCCAGCGCGCGTAGAAATCGGCGAGCGCCGCGTCGCGCGCCGGGGCATCCCGGTGCGAGAGGATGGAGAGCGCGGTGATGGCGTCGGTCATGTTGGAAGCTTCGCGGTAGTGCCGTTCGGCGCGCGCGATCTCCGACGCTTCGCCGGTCGCCACCAGAAGGTCCAGCGCGGCGTTGCGCAGCGCTCGCTGGCCGGCACTCTCGGGGTCTGGCGAGTAGGGGCCGCTCGGCGCGGAGCGCTCATACAGCTCGGCCAAGGTCTGCCCGATCTCGTTGCCGATCGTGGCGGCCAAGCTCTCTCGCGCGCTGCGCACCGCATCGGTATCGACGTCGCGGCCGAGCTCGCGCGCGATGTCGGATTCGCTCGGCAGCTTGAGGAACTCGGCGCGATAGGCCGGACGCAGCGCAGTATCGCGCGAGGTGGCGGCAAGCGCCTGCGCCAGGCGCGCCGCATCTTTGCCTTGCACGGCTTCCGAAGCGCCGCGCGCCGCCTTGGTGAGAAGAGTCGTCGCGTAGGTCTGCGCCGCCTGCCAGCGATTGAACGGGTCGCTGTCATGCATCATCAGGAACTCGATCTTCTCAGGCTCGAGATTGATGGTGAGGCGGACCGGCGCCGAGAAGCTGCGCAGCAGCGACGGCGTGGGCGGCGAGGGAATGTCGTGGAACTCGAACACCTGCTCGCGCTCGGTCACTTCGAGCAAGCCGTCGGTCAAGGGCGCGCCGCCGTCGAGCTTCAAGGGCAGCTCGTCACCGTTCGATCCGATCAGCCCCACTTTGAGCGGGATCAGCATCGGCTCTTTCTTAGTCTGGCCGGGCGTCGCAGGCACGACCTGGCTCACCGAGAGCCGCGCCGTCTTGGCATGCGGGTCGTAATCGAGCGAGCAGGCCAGCTCGGGCGTGCCGCTTTGCGTGTACCACAGCATGAATTGCGAGAGGTCGCGCCCCGAGACGTCGGCCATCGCCTCGACGAAATCCTCGACGGTGACCGCCTCGCCGTCATGGCGTTCGAAATAGAGGTCGAGGCCTTTGCGGAAGTCATCGCGGCCGAGCAGGGTCTGCAACATGCGGCAAACCTCGGCGCCCTTCTCGTAGACGGTCGAGGTGTAGAAGTTGTTGATCTCGATATAGGAGGCGGGGCGCACGGGATGCGCCAGCGGACCCGCGTCCTCGGGGAATTGGTTGGTCTTCAAGGCTCGCGTATCGACGATGCGCTCAACCGGACCTGAGCGGATGTCGCCGGTGAATTCCTGGTCGCGAAACACGGTCAAGCCTTCCTTCAGGCAAAGCTGGAACCAGTCGCGGCAGGTCACCCGGTCGCCCGTCCAGTTGTGGAAATATTCGTGCGCGATGACGCTCTCGATCGAGGCGTAGTCGGCATCGCTCGCGGTATCGGGCCGCGCCAGCACCAGCTTGTCGTTGAAGATGTTGAGGCCCTTGTTCTCCATCGCGCCCATGTTGAAGTCGCTGACGGCGACGATGTTGAACACGTCGAGATCGTATTCGCGGCCGAAGCGCTCTTCGTCCCAGCGCATGGCGCGCTTCAGCGATTCCATCGCCCAGGCGCAGCGATCCTGCTTGCCGGGCTCGACATAGATGGCGAGCGCCACCTTGCGCCCCGAGCCGGTGACGAAGCTGTCGGGCACGCAAGCGAGATCGCCGCCGACCAGCGCGAAGAGGTAAGAGGGCTTGGGGAAGGGGTCGTGCCAGACGGCGAAGTGCCGGCCGGTGCCGGGGATGTCGCCGTGCGCCACGGGGTTGCCGTTCGACAGCAGCACCGGCGTGGAGGCACGGTCGGCCTCGATGCGCACCGTGTAGACGGCGAGCACGTCGGGCCTGTCGAGAAAATAGGTGATGCGGCGGAAGCCCTCCGGCTCGCATTGGGTGCAATAGGTGCCGCGCGAGCGATAAAGGCCTGACAGCGCGGTGTTGGCGTCGGGATCGCACAGCGTCACGATCTCGAGGGTGAAGGGCTTGGCCGGGACCGAGGCGATCGACAGCGAGGTCTCGGTGAGCGCATAGTCCTTCGGCGCGAGCGGCCTGCCGTCAAGCGCGAGGCTTTGCAGCTTGAGCCCTTCGCCGTCGAGCACCAGCGGGCGCCCGCCGGTCGCCACTTTGGGGTTCGGCCGCAAACGGAGCTTGGAGGCGATGCGCGTCGCCTTGGGCTCGAGCGACACGTCCAGCTCGACCTCCTCGATCAGATAATCGGGGGCTGCGTAATCTTTGAGGAGTTTGGCTTTGCGACCGGACTGCTGCATGGCGGCGAACTCATCCTTTCGCCGTCGCTCTTAGAGAGGTAAGCGCGCGCTGCCAAGCCCGGATATTGTTTGTGACTGGAACGGCTACTGCGAGACTTCGCTGATGATGCGGCGGGCGATCTGGGCAAGCTTGATCAAATCGTCGCTCAGATTCTCCGGCTCCTGGTCGGCATATTCGACGAATTCCTCCAGCAGCTTCATGAAGATCGGCGCCCGCACGATGATCTCCGCCTGCCGCTCGATGCGATGGGGATCGAGGTCGTATTCCGCGCCCGGGACGCGCCAGCCGCCCCAATCGCGCTCCGTGGTCACCACCATCGGGTGCGTGCCGGGGTGAGGGTGGTGCCCGCATTGCTCGGCGCTCTTCCAGCGATTGTGACCGCGCAGGATGCGCCAAGTGCCGCCGACGCCATTTGCTGCGCTGGCCTGGAGCGCTGAGGACTCCTCCTCGAGCTCTTCTTGCGAGAACTCGCGTCCCATGCCGCAGTCATAGGCGATCTTGATCGGCTCCTCGCAGCCCTTCACCCATTTCGGCACCACGGCCTCCACATAGGCCCAGGTGCCGACGGGCTTCACGAACACGCGCTGCGATTTATGGTATTTGGCTTTTGCCATGATTGACGTCCCTGACTTCGGAGCCGAAGCTCACGGCCACCGATAGACAAAAAAAGTTAAGATTGGCCTTGCCCCGCCGCTTCCGCCCACTCTTTAAGACGCCTTCACCATGAGTACCGAGCCCGACGCCGAAGCCGCCGCGCCGAAGCTGTTTCTGCCTTCGCGGCGGGCCGCTTCCATCCTCGCCATGCTCGGCGTGGTTGCGCTCGGCACGGCGCTCTATCTTCGCTACGCCATCATTCAGAACTCGGCGATCGGGGTCGCCTGCGAGGCGGGCGAGGCGAGCTTCACCTGCAAGCTGCGGCTCGCGGTGATCTTGATGTTCGTGCAGGACTGCTTCGGCTGGGTGGCGATGATCGCCGCGGGCGTGCAGCTATGGCGGCCGAACATCGTGGCCTTCGGCACGGGGGCCGTCTTCGCGCTGCTCGGGCTCGTGCTTTACAACACGCGGGCCTCGGCGCTGGCGATCGCGCTGCTCGTGCTCAGCCTGGCGCGGCCCGAAGCGAAGTGAGGGCGAGCAGCAGCAGCAGGGCGGCGAGGATGAGCGCCTGCCAATTGGCGATCCCTTCATTGACGACGACGAACAGCGCCGAGCCGGTCAGCACCGCCGCTGCGGCGATCTCGGCTGCGCCTGGCTTGAGCGGCGCGCGCGCAGCCGTGAAGGCGAGGACCGCGAGCGCGATGATGGGTCCGGCGAGCGCGGCAAAGGGAAAGTCCTTGTAGCGTGGATCGAAGACAAGCCCGAGCGCCACATGGATGGCGGCGACCGCCGTCGCGGCAAGCAGCGCCGCCAGCACCAATTCGACGAGATCGTGGCGGCGCCAACGCGACGGATCGAGCGCCTCGGCCATGCCGGCGAGGCGAGCGCCGCGCGCCACGGCGAAAGCGGCGGCCATCGGCACCACCAGTGCGAGAATGAGCATGCCGGCGGCGCGCAATCTGTCGCTGGCGACTTCGCCTTCCATCGGCAGCTTGGTGACCGCGAGGCCGAAGAGGAGGCCGGCACCGAGGGCGATGGTTGACACGGCAGCGTCGCGCCGCCAGGACCGCCCGCCCACGGGTGCGTCTCGGGAGCCGAGCCAGAAGGACAGAAACACGAGAAAGGCGGCGGCGATGCCGAGCCCCGCTTTCAGCCGCCAATCGGGATGGTTCGACACGCCCTCGCCGAAGTGGAATTTCGGCTCACGTTGCCGGTCGTCGAAAACTCCCCAATAGCCGCCCACCGTGCCTTCCATCAGGCGTTTCCAGGGTTGGTCGAAGGCCTCGATGAGATTGACCTTCCAGCCGCCGGCCTTGGCGGCTTCCACCACGCCGCTGAGGAAGCTCGCCTGGTTGACCGGGGAGGGGAGCGCGCCGTCGCGCATCCGTCCGGCGCTCGGCCAGCCCACCTCGCCGATCCAGATCTCCTTGCCGGGGAAGGCGGCTTGCACCCTATCGCGGACCTCCCGCACATGGGCGACGGCGTCCTTGGCACTTACCGGAACGTCCTCCCAATAAGGGAGGATATGGATGGTGACGAAGTCGGCGGCCGCGGCGAGCTCGGGCGATTTGAGCCAGAACTCCCAGACATCGGCGTAGGTTACCGGAAGCCCCGACCGTCTTTTGACTTCGCCGAGATAGGCCTCGACCGTGGCGGGAGCCAGCTCGCCCCTGAGCAGGGTCTCGCTGCCGACGATCAGGGCCTGAACTGTCCCGGGATGGCGGCGCGCGAGCTTCAGCGCCGCTTCGATCTCGCGGCGATTGTCGGCGCGGTTCCGCCCCAGCCATATCCCTTGCAGCACCGTGAGGCCTTGAGCCTCCGCAAGCCGGGTGATCCGCCCCTGCGCGCCCTTGGCGGAATAGGTGCGGACGCAAGAGGTGAGAGGGGAAAGCCGGCGCAAATCCTCGGCGATCTGCCGATCGGGAATGTGGAGATCCCAGGTGTAGGGTGCCTGGTCGCCGTGGAACGGGGCATAGGAGATGCACGTTAGCTTCTCGCCCGGACCGAGCGGCGAGGGCGGAATCGCGGCTGGACGCCCCAAGCCGTACCAGGTCAGGGCGATGGCGCCGGCGATCAGGGTAAACAGGCTAAGGGAGCGGAGCATGGTGAGAGTTGGACGGAGGGGGATGCGACGAATAGCAGCTTCGCCAGCGTCGTTGAATCAAATCCTCTGGTTTGTGCGCTTGCGAAGTGATAAAGAAGATTCATGCCGTCAGGCCGCCAAAATTTCGCGGTCTCATGCGTAAAATGACCCATTCCTGCGTTGGGCCCCTCTCGATGTTGCGCTGCAACCTTTCGCCAGCCACCGCTCTCATAGCGTGTGGCATTTTTATTGTGTCAGCTTTCCCGGCTTTCGCCGAGCAGCCCGCCGGGGAGCAGAAGCCTCCAGAGCAGGCGCAAGGCGAGCAGAAGCCCGAGGACAAGGCCGCCAACGATCAGAAGGCCGCCGAGCAGGCCGCCCAGCAAGAAGCCGCCAAGGCCATCGAGGAATATCGCGAGGCCGCCGCCAAGCTGTCGAGCTCGGCCGGCTCGCCCGAATGCGTTTGGACCGGGCGCCGCATCGCCAGCCTGTTGTGGCGCGACGACATCGACACGGCGCGCCGCTACATCGACCTCTACGATCGCTTCAACTGCTCGTCGGAGCATTTGAAGCTGGTGTTTCGCTGCGTGATCGAACAAGGACCAATCGATCCGAAGGCTGCCGACCGGCTCGCGTCCCGCGTCCACGCCTGCTGGATCACCCCGGAAGGAGAGACCACGGCATCGAGTCAAGCGACGGTGGGGGCAACCACAAAAAGCGGAACAATACCCAACTAATAAGGGTTTAGGGAGGGGACTGCAGGCTTCTCTGCGGCTACGGCCGAGGGGGACAGGGCAGACCGACTTTCCAGACTGAGATTTCAAGCACAATGCGCAACGTTATGGTCGCCGTTGTGGTCGCTCTTGCGACCGCACTCCATGCTTCGGTGTGGCTGCTCATGCATGAGCAGGTGTCACCCCCCAATGCGGACGGGGTGCTCGCCTCTATTTCATTCTCTCCCATCAATCCCAAGCATGACGGCGAGACCGACAAGACCAGCGAAGCGCAGATCCGCTCGGACCTCGCGGCCGTCGCGCCCTACGCGCGCTCGGTCCGGACTTATAGCGTCAGTAACGGCCTCGACCGCGTGCCGCAGCTCGCTTCAGAGGTCGGCTTGCGCGTCACGCTCGGCGTTTGGATCAACGAGTGGGAAGAACAGAACGAACGCGAGATCGAGAGCGCCATCGCGCTCGCCAAGCAATACCGCAACATCGACAGCGTCATCGTCGGCAACGAGGCCGTGTTCCGGGCGCAGGAGCTGAACCGCGACAATCCCGGCTACGACGCAAAGCAAACGGTGCAGGATCTTATCGCCAAGATTCAGCGCGTGAAGCGCGAGGTCCGCGTGCCGGTGACGACCGCCGAGGTGCCGAATGTCTGGCTCGAACATCCCGAGCTTGTATCGGCCGTCGACTATCTCGCCGTGCATATCCTCCCCTATTGGGAAGGCATTCCGGGCTCGCGCGCGGTGGACCATGCGCTCAACGGCTATGAGCGGCTGCGGCAGGTTTATCCGGGAAAACGCATTGTCATCGCCGAGTTCGGCTGGCCCAGCGCCGGCCTCAATCGCAAGGATGCAGTGCCGAGCCCGCTCACCCAGGCCGATGTCGTGCGCGATTTCGTTACCCGCGCCGACGCCATGGGCATCGACTATTCGATCGTCGAGGCGTTCGATCAGCCCTGGAAGACCAACGAAGGAAGCGTCGGTCCCTATTGGGGCATCTTCGATGCGGACCGCCATTTGAAGTTCTCCCTTGCGGGCACGGTCGAGGAGCCGAATTTTCTTCTGAAGGTGATCGCCGCGCTTGGCATCGGCATCCTGCTGTCGATCCCGATCTTCACCATCCCGCGCGTGGCTTTGGCCCAAGCCGGCGTGCTGGCGTTGACCGCGCACGCGATCGGCGCCTGGTCGGCCAATGTCGTCGATTATTGGGTCACGCATTATTTCGTGCTGGGCTCGCAGATTGCGCTGTTCGTGGGCGCCGGCTTGCTCGTGCCGCTGATCATGATCATGAAGCGGCGCATCGAGGAGCTTGCGGCAATTCTGTTCGGGGCTAAGCCGCGACGTTTGCTCATGCCAGGAGCGGCGCTGCCGGAGGCGCCGCCATTCGTGTCGATCCACATTCCCGCCTATCGCGAGCCGCCGGAGATGCTGCGGCAGACGCTCGATTCAGTGGCGCAGCTCGACTGGCCCAATTTCGAATGCGTGGTGGTGATCAACAACACGCCCGACCCGACCTATTGGGAGCCGATCGAGGATCATTGCCGGCTGCTTGGGCCCCGGTTCAAATTCGTGCGCGCCGACCGGCTGGAGGGATTCAAGGCCGGGGCGCTCAGGCTCGCGCTCGAGCACACCGCGCCGGAGGCCGAGATCATCGGCGTGCTCGACGCCGACTATGTGGTCCGCCCCGACTGGCTGAGGGACCTGGTGCCGGCCTTCGCCGATCCCGCCGTGGGTCTGGTGCAGGCCCCGCAGGATCACCGCGACGCCTCGCGCAGCATCATGCAAGTGGCGATGAACCGCGAATATGCCGGTTTCTTCGATATCGGCATGGTCGAGCGTAACGAGGCCAACGCCATCGTCGTGCACGGCACGATGTGCCTGATCCGGCGCGAGGCGTTGCAAGCGGCCGGGAGCTGGTCGAGCGACACCATCGTCGAGGATACCGATCTCGGGCTCTCGCTGCTCGAGCGCGGCTGGCGCGCGCATTACACGCAGACGCGTTACGGTTGGGGCCTGCTGCCGTGCGACTTCGCCGCTTACAAGCGGCAGCGCCACCGCTGGGCCTATGGCGGCATCCAGCTGATCAAGAAGCACTGGCGCGCCTTTCTGCCCGGGCGGCAGCCGGCTCACGCCGCAGCAACGCAGCCAATATCTGTTCGGCTGGCTCACTTGGCTCGGCGCCGAGGCGCTCGGCGTCTTGATCGCGATTCTCAATCTGATCTGGATGCCGCTGGTCGCTTTTCTCGGCATCGCCGTGCCGGAGGCGGTGCTCACGCTGCCCGTGCTCGCGACCTTCGCGGTCATGCTGCTGCATTTCATGGTGCTGTATCGCACACGGGTGCAGGCGCCGATCTTCGCTTCGCTCGGCGCCGCGCTCTCGGCCATGGCCTTGCAGTTCACGGTGGGCCGCGCGGTGACCGACGGTGTGATCAAGGACGGATTGCCCTTCGTGCGCACGGCGAAAGGCGGCGGCGCGTCGCGCTGGAACCAAGCCTTCCCCGCTATGTGGGAATTGGCCCTCGGCAGCCTGCTCATTCTCGGCTCGCTGACGCTGCACTTCACCAACGAGCAGCGGGTGTACGAGATCTCGGTGTTCAGCGCGGTGCTGTTCGTGCAGAGCCTGCCGTTCCTCGCGGCGGTCGGGCTGGCCCTGATCGAGCGGACGCCGTTCAACGAGTTTGCCACCTGGCGCAGGGTGGCCTCGCTCTCGACCTATCTGCCGCGGTTGCCGCGGGGACCTGCACCGACCGCGGGCCCGTCGGCGGGCGATGGCGTCGGCATCATTCCCTAGTCGAGATCGACGCTGCGCAGGCGGAGCGCGTTGCCCACCACCGAGACCGATGACAGGCTCATCGCCGCCGCGGCGATGATCGGCGACAGCGTAATGCCGAAGGCAGGATAGAGCACGCCTGCCGCTATCGGCACGCCAACCGCGTTATAGACGAAGGCGAAGAACAAATTCTGCTTGATGTTGCGCATGGTGGCGCGGGCGAGATTGATCGCGCGCACCACGCCGCGAAGATCGCCTTTCAGCAGCGTCAGCCCCGCGCTCTCCATCGCCACGTCGGCGCCCGTGCCCATGGCGATGCCGACATCGGCCTTGGCCAGCGCCGGCGCGTCATTTATGCCGTCGCCCGCCATGGCGACGACCTTGCCCTTGCGCTGCAAGCCGTCGATCAGCGTGAGCTTGTCCTCGGGCCTGAGTCCGGCGCGAACCTCGTCGATGCCGAGTTTTGCCGCCACCGCCTTGGCGGTGGTCTCGTTGTCGCCGGTTGCCATGACGATCTTCAAGCCCAGACCATGCAGCCTGGCGATGGCCTCGGCGGCGGTCGGCTTGATCGGGTCGGCTACGGCAACGAGCCCGGCAAGCTTGCCGCCAACGCCTAAGAACATCACCGTCTGGCCGTCCTTGCGCATCGCCTCGGCGCGGGCGGCGAGGGGCGATGCGTCGATGCCTGCGCCCTGCATCAGGCGCTGATTGCCGAACAGCACCTCGTTGACTTCGACGCGTCCCTTGACGCCTTGGCCGGTGATTGAGGCGAAGCTCTCCGCCTTGACCAGCTTGATGCCGCGCGCCTCCGCGCCAAGCAGGATCGCTTCGGCGAGCGGGTGCTCGCTGCCGGCCTCGATGGCGGCGGCGAATTTCAGGACATCGTCCTCGCTGAAGCCCTGCGCGGTCTCGACCGCGGTGAGGGTGGGCTTGCCCAGAGTGAGCGTGCCGGTCTTATCGACGACGACGGTATCGACGGCGGCGAGGCGCTCCAGCGCCGCGGCATTGCGCACCAACACGCCGGCCTGCGCGCCGCGCCCCGTCGCGACCATGATCGAGATCGGCGTGGCGAGACCGAGCGCGCAGGGGCAGGCGATGATGAGCACGCTCACGGCGGCGACCAGCGCATAGGCCAGCTGCGGCGCCGGGCCGAAGAACAGCCAAGCGAGGAAGGCGATCACCGAGACCGCGATGACGCCCGGCACGAAATAGCCTGAGACCTTATCGGCCAGCGCCTGGATCGGCGCACGGGAGCGCTGCGCGTCGGCCACCATGGCGATGACTTGCGCGAGCGTGGTCTCGGCGCCGGTACGATCCACCCGCATATCGAAACTGCCGGTGCCGTTCAGCGTGCCGCCGGTCACGCGGTCGCCGGCTTGCTTCTCCACGGGAACGGGCTCCCCGGTGAGGAGAGACTCATCGACGGCGCTGCGTCCCTCGATGACGGTGCCGTCGATCGGGACCTTGTCGCCGGGCCGCACGCGCAACACATCGCCGACCTTGACCGCGGCAAGCTCCACCGTCTCGGTCTTGCCGTCCTTCAGCACGCGCAATGCGGTCTTCGGCGCAAGGTCGAGCAGCGCGCGAATGGCGCCGCCGGTCTTCTCGCGGGCCCTGAGTTCGAGCACCTGACCGAGCAGGACCAGCGCGACGATGACCGCGGCCGCCTCGAAATAAGTCGGGATCAGACCATGCGCGTCCTGCATGGCGGCCGGGAACAGCGACGGCGCTAGCGTTGCGACCAGGCTGTAGAGATAGGCCGCGCCGGTGCCGAGCGCGATCAGGGTGAACATGTTGAGCCAGCCCGAGCGCAGCGAGGCGAAGCCGCGCACGAAGAAGGGCCAGCCGCACCACAGCACCGCCGGCGTGGCGAGCGCGAGCTTCAGCCATTGCTCGGCATGCGGCGAGAGGAAGGGCAGGAGATCGACGCCGAACACATGCGAGCCCATGTCGAGCGCGACGAGCGCGAGCGACAGCGGCACGGCGACCCAGAGTCTGCGCGTGAAATCGACCAGCTCGGGATTGCCGCCATGCTCGTGCTCGGGCGGCACGCCCATCGGCTCGAGCGCCATGCCGCAGATCGGGCAAGGTCCGGGGCCCTCCTGCACGATCTCTGGATGCATCGGGCAGGTGTAGAGCGTGCCCTGAGGCAGAGGCTTCGCCTCCCCGACTTTATTGAGATAACGCGCGGGATCGGCGGTGAATTTGCTGCGGCAGCCGTCGGAGCAGAAATGATAGGTCTGGCCGCCATGCTGGTAGGACGGCTTGCCGGCGTTCGGATCGACCGTCATGCCGCAGACGGGATCGATCGCCATTTGCATTTCTGCGCGGTTCATAGGGTCAGCCGTCTCCAAGGCCACGGAAAATTCAGTCGAGAACTATCAACAGGAGGTTTCGTCCCATTGTCATTGCTGGCGTGTGATGAAAATCTAAGCAGGGTCGAGTCGCGCGCGCCCGCGTCCTTGTCATCAAGCGTTGGGTTACGCCTCGACTATATGGGTTTTGCATCTCGCCGCCGCCATAGGATTCCACAGCATGCTGAAGGCTCTGCTTGTCGTCGTCCTGATCGCCGTTGCGGCGGCGGGGGGGCTCGGCGCCGGTTATTACATGTGGGGCCGGCAGATCGACTGGTATGCGGTCGATATCGCCAAGCTCGGGCCGGGGGCGGAGAACGATCTGGTGCGCTATGGCCGGGATCTGATCATCAACACGCCCAAGCATATCGGCAAGAACGCCGCCAATCCCGCCATGCGCTATGCCGGCAACGATCTCGCCTGCCAGAACTGCCACCTCAAAGCCGGGCTTCAGCCTTTTGCCGCGCCGTTCGTCTCGACATTCGCCACCTTCCCGATGTTTGTCGACGACCAGGTTTTGACGCTGACGCAACGGCTCAATGGCTGCATGCGGCGGAGCATGAACGGCAAGGATCTGCCGCCCGAGAGTCGCGAGATGGAGGCGCTCATCGCCTATATCAAATTCGTCGGCAAGGGGACGCCCGAGGGCGTGCGCATCGCCGGCATGGGGTTGCGGCCGATCTCCCCGCCGACCCAGCCGCCTGACGCACGGCGCGGCGAGGCGGTCTACGCCCAGCACTGCGTGAGCTGTCACAAGGAAGACGGGCAGGGCGAGCCGCGCCGGCCGCCGGCGGTCGGCTATACCATCCCGCCGCTCTGGGGGGATGCGAGCTTCAATGCCGGCGCCGGAATGGCCAAGACCGCCTACGCCGCGTCCTACATTCGCGACAACATGCCGTTCGGCATCGACTATCGCGAGCCGGTGCTCACCGTGCAGCAGGCCTGGGACGTCGCCGCCTTCATGATCTCCAAGCCGCATCCGCCGGCGACGGCGGAAACGGCCTCCGAGCTGCAATAGAAGCGGCCCCGCGTTGCGAAGAGACGTGAGGCCGCTTCGATTGGGCGATGCCGCGGTCAGGCTGAAGCGCTTGCGACCCTGTTGTCGCTCGGCGCCGTCGCACGGTGCAGCTTCGCCAACGAGGCGAGATGCAGCAGGATCGACAACGGCACCAGATAGATGGGGATCAGCACCATCGGCAGCACCGTCATCAGTTCGCTACTGGGCTGAACCTCGATCGGCTGGATGAGCGACGGCGCGGTCATGAAGCCGGTCGTGACCGCGACGACGAGATCCAAGATGCCGAACACGTTCCATGCCCGAACGAAACCCGCTGTGTCGCGCGGGGCTCGCGCATAGGCGTAGCCTACGACCGGAGCGAGCAGGCCAATAGCGATGTCGCCCACTCCTGCCGGCCAGGCGAAGAGGCCGGGGAGCTTTCCGGTTAAGTAGAGGATGAGAAAGATCACGCCGAGCGCGCGGTAAAGCTGCACGCCGACGAGCCATTGTTGCGGCACGGCATCGATGACGCGGGCCACGGTCTCCGATCGCCAAATCAGCAAGCTGCCGATGAGGATGGGAAGCAGGATGCCGTATTGGACCGTGGGGATCGCGCTTGCGTCCACATGGTAGACGCCCATCGTCGCCAGGACGATCGAAACCGCTAGCCATCCAAGCAGGACGACTGCCGAGAGGCCAAACACGCGCGTCCGCTCCGGGGCTGGCCAAGCCGTATCGGCAAGGGCACGATTAAGCCCGTAAAGGATAGTGATGAGGGCCGCTGCGGCCCCGGCGAAGACAAAATAGGGCAGATAGGTTGGAATGGTCATGATACGCCTCCTTGAACAAGTTGCGCATCTCACTAGCTGCAAATAAGCAAGTTACTTGTCAATAGCTAGTCACTTGAATTCACCAAGGGGCTTGGCTATTTAGCGGCCATGGCAAACGCATATGGCGGAGATTGCCCGGTCGCCCGGGCGCTCGATACGATCGGCGAGAAATGGTCGCTGCTGGTGTTGCGCGATCTGTTCCGCAAGGGACCCTTGCGCTTTCAAGAGCTGGAGAAGGGGCTCGGCGGCGTGGCCCCCAACACGCTGTCGGCGCGGCTCAAGACACTTGAGCAAAGCGGCGTCATCGCCACGCGCCTCTATGAGAACCATCCCCCGCGCTACGAGTATTATCTTACCGACAAAGGCAAGGCGCTTGGCCCGGTGCTGAAGGCGCTGCACAATTGGGGCGAGCGCTATGGATGACGGCCGTGTCGAGCTCACAAATTGATTCGCTTGTGGAGCGTAACTCGTTGAAATCTGACTCCCATCGCTTCTGCGTCGCGCCGATGATGGAGTGGACCGACCGCCACTGCCGCTATTTCCTGCGGCTGATCTCGAAGGCGACGTTCCTCTATACCGAGATGGTGACGGCAGAGGCCGTGCTCTACGGCGATCGCAACCGCGTGCTCGGTTTCTCGCGCGAGGAACATCCGGTCGGGCTTCAGCTCGGCGGCAGCGATGCGAACAAGCTCGCTGCGGCCGCGAAGATCGGCGCCGATTACGGCTATGACGAGATCAATCTCAATGTCGGCTGTCCGTCTGACCGAGTGCAGTCGGGGCGGTTCGGTGCCTGCCTGATGGCCGAGCCCGATCTGGTGGCGGACTGCGTGGCGGCGATGGGGGAAGCGGCCGCGCTGCCGATCACCGTCAAATGCCGCATCGGCATCGACGACCAGGATGCGGAAGAGAGCCTCGACCGGTTCGTCGACAGCGTCGCCAAGGCTGGAGTGCGCACCTTCATCGTGCATGCGCGCAAAGCCTGGCTGAAGGGATTGAGCCCCAAGGAGAACCGCGACGTGCCGCCGCTCGATTATGGCCGCGTCGCGCGGCTGAAGGCGCGACGCCCCGAGCTTGAGATCGTGCTGAATGGCGGCATCGAGTCTCTGGCCGGCGCTGACGCCCATCTCGGTGAGGTCGATGGCGTCATGCTCGGCCGCGCCGCCTATGCCGATCCCTATCTCTTGGCCGAGGTCGATCGCGAGCTGTTCGGCTCCAATGAGACGCCGCCGTCGCGGCTCGACGTGCTCGACCGCTTTGTGCCTTATGTCGAGGCCGAGCTTGTCAAGGGCGCGCGCCTCAACCAGATGACGCGGCACATTCTCGGACTGTTCCACGGGCAGCCACGGGCGCGGGCCTTCCGGCGGTATCTCGCCGAGAATGCGCATCTCGACGGGGCTGGGATCGAGATCTTGCTCGCGGCGCGGCGCATCATTGCCGGCGAGGAGCGCATCGCGGTCGCCGCTGAATAGCAGCGACGTGTCAGGCTTTAACCCATCTCGTCATGCCGGGCACCCCGGATCTGATATGCCGACCCGGGCCTGTGCCCGGCCATGACGAATTCCAAATCCTTGCTCAACTCGTTTCGCGTAAGGGCTTTCTCCGCTCGGCGAGAGCGATGAGGCCTTGAATGTCGAGGAAGCGCGCGGTCTGCCGGCAATAGTCGCGATAGGGCGCGCCATAGAGCTGCTTCAGCCACTCCTCTTCCACCAGCGCCATCATCACATAGGCGCCGACCATCACGGTGGAGAGGACAATCGTGAGGATTGAGTTGGCGCCGATGCACAAGCCGACAAGCCCGACGATCGAGGCGGTGTATTGCGGGTTGCGGCTGAAGCGATACAGGCCACCGGTCACCAATCCGTCGGCGCCGCAATAAGTGTTGCCGAGGCCGAGATTGAAATAGCCGCAGACGGTGATGAACAGGCCGATCAACCCGAGCGGCAGGCCGGGGATGAAACGAGTCCAATCGAGCAGGGGCGTAGAGTTCCAGTCGAGCGCGGCGACGACGAAGGTCAGGACCATGCCGCCGCGGAACAAGCCCCAAAAGGTCAGGCTCTGCCAGCTGCCCGGCTCGGGCGTCGGCCAGATGCGGAAGGGCGGAGCGATAAGGGTGCGCAGCAGAAGAAGATCGAGCGTGACGCCGGCGATGAGACCGGCGGCGAAGACCAAACTGGTGACGGACAAATCGATCATGGCGCGCGGGCAAAAAAGCAGATTCGCTTTGCAGATTTGCGACAGCGCGCTGACGGTTCTGTGTCGTTCGTCGTGCTCGTCTAGATCTTCTGATTGTACGCGCCGACCTCCGGCTGCTTGGCAAGCTCGGCGTCGATCTCGGCGAAGATCGCGCGCATATTCGCTTCCGAAGTCGGGCTCTCCACCACGACGACAAGCTCCGGCTTGTTGGATGAGGCGCGCACCAAGCCCCAGGTGCCGTCGTCGAGGACGATCCTGATGCCGTTCACGGTGATGAGTTCGCGGATCTTCTGCCCGGCGAGCTCTCCGCCATTGGCGGCGAGCTTTGTGAAATGCTCGACCACGCGGTCGACCACGCCGTATTTCAACTCGTCGTCGCAATGCGGCGACATGGTCGGCGATTGCCAGGTGCGCGGCAGCTCGTCCTTCAATTCCGCGAGCGTCTTGTCGGGGTTGCGGTCGAGCATATCGAGCACGGCAAGCGCGGCGACCAGCCCGTCGTCATAGCCGCGGCCGAGCGGCGGGTTGAAGAAGAAATGGCCGGATTTCTCGAAGCCGACCAGAGCGCCCGTCTCGTGGCTGTAGCGCTTGATGTAGGAGTGGCCGGTCTTCCAGAACAACGTCTTGGCGCCGTGCTGCTTCAGCACCGGATCGGTGAGGAACAGGCCGGTCGATTTCACGTCGGCGACGAACAGCGCGCCGGGATTGCGCGCGGCGATGTCGCGGGCGAGCATCACGCCCACCTTGTCGGCGAAGATCGCCTCACCCTTGTTGTCGACCACGCCGCAACGGTCGCCGTCGCCGTCGAAGGCAAGCCCGAGATCGGCGCCATGCTCGAGCACGGCGTCACGCGTCGCATGCAGCATGCCGAGATCCTCGGGGTTCGGATTGTGCGCCGGGAACGTGTAATCGAGCTCGCAATTGAGCGGGATGATTGTCGCGCCGAGCTCGGCGAGCACGCGCGGCGCGAAGGCTCCCGCCGTGCCGTTGCCGCAGGAGACCACAACCTTCAAGGGACGCAGCAATTTCGGCCGCGCCAGCAGATCGGCCATGTAGCGCTCGGGCATGTCGGGCACGAAGATGTAGCGGCCGGCTTGCGTGTCTGGGGCGAACGACGCGTTGAGCACGATCTCCTTGAGCGCGGTCATGTCGTCGGGGGCGAAGGTGAGGGGGCGCTCGATGCCCATTTTGATCCCGGTCCAGCCATTGTCGTTATGGCTGGCGGTGACCATGGCGACGCCTTCGACCTCGAGCGCGAATTGCGCGAAATAGGCCATGGGCGAGAGGGCGAGACCGATGTCGTGTACCTCGGCGCCGCCGGCGAGCAGTCCCGTCGTCAGCGCCGCTTTGACGGCCGCCGAATAAGAGCGGAAATCGTGCCCGACCACGATTCGCATCGGCACGCCGCGCTCGCGCATCAGCGTGGCGAGGCCGAGGCCGACGGCTTCCAGCCCCAGCAGGTTGATCTCCTCGGGATAGCGCCAGCGCGCGTCATATTCGCGGAACCCCGTCGCCTTGACGAAGGGCAGGCGCTCGAATTCGGCGGTATTGGGAACGAGATCTTGGCGGGGCTTGGGCAGCATGCTCCCTCTCTAGGCGATTTTTGTCGGCGGACCAACAGCGAGCGGCGCGTGAAGTTCCGGCTTGATCGCGCTGTTGGCAACGTGGTGAAGACACAAGCTTCTTAATGCAAGCGAGTTGCAATCGAAAAGAAGAGACTTGCGCGAGGCAAACAACATCTCTAGGTGCGACCCATTCACCCTCAGGCCTGGCTAGCGCAGGCCGCACCCGATTAGCGCGAGCTTGCCATCATGAAGCAGGTCATCAGGCTGGCCCTTGGCGGCATTGCCGTCGGCGTGGTCGTGCTTGCGCTCAAATATGCGGCCTATCGCGTCACCGGCAGCGTCGCGCTCTATTCCGACGCGGCGGAGAGCATCATCAATGTCGCCACCGCGGTCGCGGCCTTCTTTGCCGTCCGCTTGAGCGCGGTGCCGCCGGACGCCAACCACCCTTACGGGCATAACAAGGCCGAATATCTGTCGGCGGTGATGGAAGGCGTGCTGATCGTGGTCGCCGCGCTCGCGATCATGCGCAAGGCCTATCTCGGCTATCTCGACCCGCAGCCGATCGACGCGCCGGCGCTTGGCCTCGCCATCAACGGTCTCGCCACGATCATCAACGCCGTGTGGTGCTTCATGCTGTTTCGCGTCGGGCGGCGGCGGCGCTCGCCGGCGCTGCTCGCCGACGCGCATCATCTGTTCACCGATGTCATCACCTCGCTCGGCGTGCTGGTCGGCGTCGCGCTGGTCGCCTTCACCGGCTGGCTGGTGCTGGATGCGATCCTCGCCGGTCTCGTCGCGCTGCATATCCTGTGGTGGGGATGGGTGCTGATGCGGCAGTCGATCGGCGGGTTGATGGACGAGGCGGTGTCCAAGGACGTGCTGGAGAAGATCCGCCAGGCGATCTCCAAGGAGGCTGAAGGCGCGCTGGAGGCGCACGATCTGCGCACGCGGCATGCCGGGCGCACGATCTTCATCGAGTTCCATCTGGTGGTGCCGGGGGCGATGAGCGTCGCCGATTCGCACGATATCTGCGACCGGATCGAGGCGGCGCTCAAGGCCGACGTGCATGACGCGGTGATCACCATCCATGTCGAGCCCGAGCACAAGGCGAAGCATCCGGGCGGCGTGCCGGTGGTCTAGAGCCCCCGCGCCTCACTGCACCAGGACCAGCTCGCGCCCCTGCATCTGGAAACCCTTCAGCCGACCCAAGAAGCTCATGCCGAGCAGGTTCACGTCGAGCGCCCCTTTCTCGGCGACGGCCGCGGGAACGTTGCGCACGACGATGTCGTCGATGCGCACGCGATCCAGCATCACGGGCGCCACGCGCGACACGCCATTGGCGGTCTGGGCGTAGCCCGAGAAGTCGAGGCTATGCGGCGAAAGCCCGACCCGGGTGGCGTCCTCATAGGTGAGCACCACGAGCGTGGCGCCGGTATCGGCCATGAAGGTGGCCGGCCGGTCGTTGATCGCCGCATCGAAGATGAAATGCCCGCGCGGGTCGGCCTTGAGCCGCACCTCGCGCGCGAAGCCGACCGGCTTCGGCGCGCTGTCTTGCCGTGCGGCCAGCGAGGGCCTGGCCGCTTCGCCGGGTCCGAGCGCGGCTCTGATATCGTCGAAATAATAGAACAGCCCAAAGCCGGTAAGCGCCACGGCGCCCCACAGCAGCGCCTCGTGCAACACATGTTTCGACGCCGAACTCATCGCCTTCGCTCCGGAACGCACCGCCGCGCGGATTACCCGCGCAGCGTCAGGAAATCGCCGGAAAACTCATAGGAGCGCAGGCGGCTTAAGAAACTCATACCGAGCAGGCTCTGGGTCAGCGCCCCGGGCTGGGCCACCAGCGCATCGACGTTTCGCCGGTCGAGCGGACCGATGGCAACCTCCTTGAGGCGGACGCGCGCGGCGACGGTGCGGCCATTGGCGGTGATCACCGGCACGCGATAGGTGAGGCCGCCGACGTCGATGCCGGCCCCCTTGGCGTCCTCGGGCGTGAGCACGATGGTCGAGGCGCCGGTGTCGACGATCATCGAGATCGGCTTGCCGTTCACCTTGGTGATGGCGGTGAAATGCCCGTCGAGCCGCTTTCTGATTTTGACCTCGGTCACGCCGCCGGTGCTCTGCTCGACGGTCATGGCGCTGCCGGGCAAAAGCTCGCCGACGACGCGCGCGGCGATCGGCATCAGATCGTCCTTATAGGCGTACATCGTCACCAGCCCGAGACCGAGCGCGAGCCAGGTCACGGCATCGCGCGTCAGCGAGCCGATGCGGCCGCGATAGCTGCCGAGCAGGCCGCCGCCGACGAACACGGCCAGCGCGAGCAGCATCGCCACATAGCCGAAGGTCGTGCTGTCCAGCCCCGCGATCATGCCGGTGTCGTTCGACACCAGCAGCATGGCGGCGAGCGCGAGAATGAACAGGGCAATCCACGTCGTCACGCGTTCTAGCCTTTCACGTCCTCGAGCTGCTGCATGCGCGCCGGCAGCGCCGCCATGATGGCGCGCCGCTGCTCGACGCTGAGCGAGGCCCAGCTGGCGATCTCGGCCACCGTGCGGCCGCAGCCGACGCACAAGCCCGTCTCGTCGTCGAGCAGGCAAACATTGACACAAGGCGTTTCCAAGGAGGGCTTTGTCCGGCTGCTGGTCCCTGGTCGAATGTAGGGACTGCCGAGGGTCCGGGCAATTGCGGGCGCGCGGGACAGGCATGCGGGCTCCTTGCCGCGACGCTTGCGCGTCCGGAGTGTGATCGTAGGGTGGGCAAAGGCGCGATTCCGCGCCGTGCCCACCAGTCATTCGTTCCGCGTGGGCAACGGAAAGCCGTTGCCCACCCTACGGTCCCCTCAGAGGGGGGATGGCGCGCCGAGAAAGCGCAAAGTCCTTATGGCTCGTGCCTTGCGGCACGCGGGCGCCTCGCGGCGCGCCAATGCGCGCAGCGATGCATTGCGACGTTTCCGGCAATGGGCCCCGCTTTCGCTCGAGGGTCGGAAACGACTTCCGCCTCGATACATCAGCCAGCTCCTGGCAGGGACTCCTAGTGGTCCCGGGGGGAGCCCCGATGCCGCCCGAGTGCCTTGTTGCGCAAGGCCCGCGGGCGCCGCACCTCGTCCCGCTTCACGACGCCTCATGATCGCGCCCCTCAGTGGACGAGGTGGGTGCATGATAAGCCAGGTTTAGGAGGCGGGAATTATTCGGGGATAACTCACCCAGTCTCGTCATCCCGGCGAAAGCCGGGATCCAGGGGCAACCGGCGCCGGGTGAGCAACGGTCGCTTTCGCGCCGTGACCGGCGTTTCGTTCCGCGTGAGAACGAAACATTGCCACCTCCGCTCTGGATACCGGCTTTCGCCGGTATGACGGAGTTCGTTTTCATCGGAAGACAGCAATCAGCACCGCCGCTGTCGTTGCGGCGCTCAGCGCAAGTTGCGCGTGGGCAACGGCATCACCGTTGCCCACCCTACGCGCTAGCGCGCACCTCCGAAGCCGAACAGCCCGCCGAAGGGGAAGAGCGGCTTCGGCTTTGATTGTGGCGGCTTGCTCGGGGCAAACACACCGGCGGGATCGGGGCCTCTGACGATGACGGTCGTCTCCGCCATGCCGCGTGCCCCGACCAACTGAAAGAGCGTGGCGGCGTTGCCCAGCGTCAGCCGCACGCATCCATGCGACACCGGCGTGCCGAGCCCGGGATGGTTGGAGCCATGCACAGCGTGGCCGCGCGAGGTGAAGAAGATCGAATGCGGCATGCCGGCATTGTCCCATTCCTGCGAGTAATGCATCACCTCCATGCGGAACGGCTTGTAGGTGCCCGGCGGCGTCGAAAAGCCGGTGGCGCCGGTCGATACGCGCCAGCGATAGTGCACCGCGCCGTCGACCGTCACGGTCATGACCTGGGTCGGCTTGTCGATCTGGATGAGGATGGTGGCGCGCGCGGGCTTGCCGGCGGCGCAGGCGAGGCCAAGCGCGAGCAACGGAACAGCGAGAAGCCGGAGCCGTTTCATTCCTGATGTCCCTCATGGCCGCGAGGAGCGGCCGTGCCTTGGCGTCAATTTAGCAGGAGAAATGGCGCTCGTCATGTGGACAAGCGCAGGTTGCCTCCCAACGTGTCGCTCTAGGCAAAGTTGTTGACGACGAAATAGCGGTGTGCGGAGATGGTGCAGGCCTTTGCTGGAACCCCACGCGTTTGAGATGCTGCCCGGCCAACCCCGCCTCGACCAGGCGGCCGTGATCGTCAGCGGGGCTTGCCAGCCATCCGCGCTCACGGCCGCTTGGCGATCTTGCGAAGATGCTTAGCTAGCACCCCAGGGCGCCCGTGCGCCCCACCACAACACGGCGAAAATTGCCAAGAGCGCCCACCACAACGCGTTGGTCGCCTGGTTGGTCACGACCGCGAAGATGATGCTGATGACGATGCATACGATGGCCACAAGATTTCCCACGCCTAAGGTCATGTCGCTTTCTCCGTTGAGAGGTCCAAACACAGTCGGCAGATAACTGCCATCTCACGCTAACGCGCATTGCGAACGACGCAAGGCCGATGCTCAAACCGGATACGCGCAGCGCACCGGGCCGTGCCAATTCAAGGGCTATTGGCGGGGAACGAAATCTGAGTTCTCCCAAGCTTCCACCCGCTCGCGGATGCTACGCAGCAGCGCGTCAAGCTGGGCCGGCCGGTCCTTGCTGAAGATAATCACGTTGACGAGGTCCATTGCCGGCAAATTAGGCTGGCCCCTCGTCAGAACGCAAGAAGTCTACCGCCGTCGCTCATGAGGCGACGTCGAAAAGCGCGCGAAGCTCGAGCTAAGATTCGGGTGGCGTCGCTTCTTCGATGAAGACCTTGGTCGTCTTCTTCGAAGCGAGGATGCGGGCTTCATCCTTTGTCTCGCAGGCCGTGGCCGTCACGCCTTCGGGCGAGACGGTGACCACCAAATAGGGCATCCCCGATTTGGGCGGATGATAGACCGCAGTTTTGATCTTCTTGGCTTTTGGCACGCTGTCACTCCGACGCGATTTTGATGCTGCCCGGTCAACCCCGCCTTGACCGGGCAGCCTCGATCGTGCGTTCTGCAATAGGTCCAAGTTGAATCGCTACGACAACACACTGTCATAATCAAATGGCCTGGTGTCACCGATGCGTCACGCGAGGCCGCTACGGATAAGCAATTGTTTTTCCAGCTTCACCCGGTTCACACTCAGCCGAGAAATTTGCCCTTGAGCCGTTGGCTTGTTTCCGTCTGTCTTGGCGCCGTGCTGCTCGGTTGCGCCACGCCCGATACCGAGCAGACGTTCTCGAGCCCCACTTTGTCCGATCGCGGCCTGTCGGAGGACGATTTGCGGATCGTCGAGGCGGCTGTGCGGCCCTTGCTGAAAAATCCGACTTCAGCGCAATTTCGCGGCATTACGGGCGCGAGAAGCGACGACGGCCACAAATTCGTTTGCGGGTGGGTCGATTACTTGAAGCCCAATGGCGCGCTGGCCGGCGAGCAGCCCTTCAGCGGAAATCTATTCGCGGGCCAGTTCGTCGTCGGCACCCTGGCCCGCGATCAAGGGAGCGCCGCCAAGGTGTTCGCCGAATGCCAAGCGCATAATGTGCGCATGTGACAACCAAGCGAAGGCCCCCGACGCATAGGTGGGGGCGATCGCTGGCGATTGATCCCCGTCACACGTCCTTCATTGCCGAGTGCAATGCTTAACGCGCAAGCATTGGGTGAGGGACCATGCGCTTCGTAGAGATCGCGGCTATCGCGTCGATCGCCTGGGCGATCGCCGGCAGCAATGCCGGAATGCATTTCGCGGTCGCACCGGCGACCTCGGCCTATCGCGCTTGCTTGGAGAGTCCAGCGGGCGACAGTGGCCAATGCCGCGCGACGTTCCATCGCGATTGGGCGATCTATAGCGGCGACCGGCTGAGCTATGCGGTGCTGGTCGGGCTGGTGCCCATTCCTTTCGGCTGGCTTGCCGGGTGGCTCTACGTTCGCCAGTCGCGCAGGCGCGCCGGGGAGCCGATCGCCGGGCTGGCCTTGGCAGACTAGCCGCGAGCCGCGTCAGGTCTGCGGCTAGCCCTTCTTCATGATCTTCTTGGCGATGCCCTCGGCGACGATGCGGTCAGCCAACGGAATGAATGGCTTGTTGCTCCAACCTGGGCGCGAAGAGACAGGGCTACGCTCGCCAGGCTCGCATTTCGTCACGGGATGAGCGGCGATCTCGCGCGCCAGGCGTGCGGCTTCCTCTTCCGGCGTCTCCCCCACCAACACTCGCTTGGCCGGCTTGCGCATACGGTTGAATTGCGTGTTCTTGTTGAAGCTCATCGCGTGTCTCCAGCTGTTGAGGGTCGGATCCGCAGCACGCGTGCGCGCGAGCGCTACGCAAGTCGGTTCGTTCCGCTGACCTAGCACATTCGCCGCCGATTTGGTCTACCAATCGGAGGGCTAATACCGCTTTCCACTGGCCCGCCAGGTTGTGCGCTTCGGCCGCTCGGCCTGGAGCTCGTGCGGCTCGGGCACCCGGGGGAGGGCCTCCATCACGCGCTTCCTCGGGAAGGTGATGATCACCTCGGTACCGTAGCGGAGCTTGCTCTTCAGTTCGAAGGCGCCGTCATGCAGCTCGGTGAGGCCCTTGGTGATGGGCAGGCCCAAGCCGGTACCGCCTTCCGCCGTCTGATGCGCGAGCGAGCCCTGGCCGAAGCTCTTCAGCACGCGCGGGATCTCGCTTTCGGGGATGCCGGGGCCGGTGTCCTTCACGCTCAGGAATTGCCCGCCGGTGCCGGTGCGCCCGACTTTCAGCGTGATGGTGCCGCCAGAGGGGGTGAACTTGATGGCGTTGGAGAGCAGGTTGAGGCAGATCTGGCGCACCGCGCGCTCGTCGGCCCAGAGCTGCGTCAGGTTTTCCTCGAACGCTTCGACGATCTTCAGTCCCTTGTTCTCGGCGCGCAGCCGCATCAGCCGGTCGCAATCCTCGACCACGTCGGCGAGGCTGAGCGGCGCCTCGTGCAATTCGTAGCGGCCGGCCTCGATGCGGCTGATGTCGAGGATCTCGTTGATGAGATTGAGCAGATGCTGGCCGCTCTGATGGATGTCGCCGGCATATTCCTTGTAGGTCGGGTTGTTGTGCGGCCCGAGGATCTCCGCGCGCATGATCTCGGAGAAGCCGAGAATGGCGTTGAGCGGGGTGCGCAGCTCGTGGCTCATGGTGGCGAGGAAGCGCGACTTGGCGAGGTTGGCCTCCTCGGCCCGCGCGCGGGCCTCGTCCGAGATCGATTTCGACTGCTCCAGCTCGGCGATCAGCGCGTCCTTCTCGGCGCGGAACTCGAGCATGGCGACGACGGTCGAGTTGAGCCCGTTCATCAGCCAGATGAAATAGATGTGCACGCCGACCGCCATCGCGGCCATCGCCCAATAGAACGGGTTGTCGAGCAACGCGAAGCGGATGACGATGGCGACCGTCATCGGCAGCGTGCCGGCATAGACGATGGGCATCACCGTCGAGGCGAACAGCATGCGCATCGAGATGACGACGAGCAGGGAGGCGAAGATGAAGGTGTGCGCCGCCTCGCTCTGCGTGTGCGGGCTGATGAAGGCGACAGCCGCCCAGCAGACGCCATAGAAGAATTCGGCCGCCGTGATCTTGGCGCGCCACATCGGCGTCTTGCTGTCGTCGCGCGGCGCCTTGATGAATTGCCGGCACAGGCTGATGAGGATGCCCTTGGCGACGAACACCGTGCCGAGCCAGATCAACAGCTCGCGCGGCGGCGCCCAGAACATGGCGCCCATGGCGACGATGATGGCGAGCAGCGGCGTGGTGACGGCGGCGGAAAGCTCGTTCCGCACGAACATCAACAGCAGCTCGTATTCGAACTCCGGCTTGCCGCCCGATTTGTAGGTGAGCTTCTCGCGCGCCTCTTGCACGCTGCGGGACGCGCGACGCTTGTGATTGGCCGGATCGGCTCGTGCCGCCCCCGCTGACGCGCTCCCTGACATGCTAAGGCTCTACCCGCACCGACGTGACTGACAAAAAACCAAGGGCTCCCAACGGCATAGCCGAAGGTGAGGCTCCCTTGTCCCCCTGAAGGACCGCCTAGAACTATCTCGCTTAATCCCTAACGGCGCGTTTACTCTCGCTCCGTGCTGATACGGGGGCGTTGTCGCGCTATAGTAGAAACCGAAGGGCGCCCAATGCCCGGAGGCTGGTTCATGCGCATGGCGGTCAGGCTGTTCGCAGGGCTCATCTTGCTGGTGGCGGAGTTCTCCGCCGCGCAGGCCGAGAAGCGCGTCGCGCTGGTGATCGGCAATTCGAGCTACGAGCATGTGCCCGTGCTCGCCAATCCGAGCAACGACGCGGCCGACATGGCTTCCGTGTTGAAGGGCCTCGGCTTCGAGGTGGTCGAGGGCTCAAACCTCAAGCAGAACGAGATGCGCGAGACGGTGCGCCGCTTCGGCGAGGCGTTGCAGGGCGCCGATGTCGGTCTGTTCTTCTACGCCGGCCACGGCATGCAGGTTCAGGGCACCAATTACCTGGTGCCGACCGATGCCAAGCTGGCGCGCGAAGGCGACCTCGATTTCGACGCGATCAGGCTCGATCTCGTGCTGGCGCAGATGGAGCGCGAGACCAAGACCAGCATCGTGCTGCTCGACGCCTGCCGCGACAATCCCATGGCGCAGACGCTGGCGCGGAGCATGGGCACGCGCTCGGCGAATATCGGCAGGGGCCTGGCGCGCATCGAATCCGGCATCGGCACCTTCATCGCCTTCGCCACGCAGCCCGGCAATGTGGCGCTGGACGGGCAGGGGCGGAACTCTCCCTTCACCGCGGCGCTGGTCAAGCATCTGCCGGCCGATGCCGTCGATCTCAGCGGCATCATGATCGCCGTGCGCAACGAAGTGCTGGCCTCCACGCAAGGCAAGCAGGTGCCCTGGGAGCACTCCTCGCTGACCGGTCAGTTCTTCTTCAAGCCGGGCGCGCCGGTGTCCGCGCCCGCAACTCCCTTGATCACGCAAGGGGGAAGCGACTCCTCCATCGAGCTTGCCTTCTGGAATGCGGTCAAGGACACGAACGACCCGCAAATCCTCAAGACCTATCTCGACCGCTATCCTTCCGGCACGTTCTCCGGTCTCGCGCGGGTGATGCTGGAGCGGCTGGCGAAGAGTCCAGACTCGAGCACGCCCAAGTCGGCCGCGCTTGCTCCGAGCACGGCCGCAAGCGCCTTGGCGTCCGCCGACGGCAAGATGATCACGCTCAGGGCGACGCTGAAAGCGCGCGAGGGCGACAGCGCGGGCCGGGCCTATCTCGGCGTGCAGGTCAGCTCAGTCAGCGAAAATCTCGCCCAGACGGTCGGCTTGACCGAGGCCAAGGGCGCGGCAGTGTCGTCGCTGGTGCGGGGCAGCCCGGCAGAGTTCGCGGGCGTGCAGCCCGGGGATGTGATCGTGAAATTCGAAGGGGCGGATATCGCCGACCACAAAGAGCTGACCAGGCGCGTCCTCGATACGCCGAGCGGCAAGGACGTCAGCCTGGAAATCTGGCGGATCGGCAACGGACCGGCAGATTTCCTGCGCTGGTTGAAGGACAGAGCCGACGCCGGCGACCCGGCCGCAATCAAGAGCCTCGCCGAAGCGCATTCCAAGGCGTTCGTTGGCGTCGGCGACGCATACGAGGCCGCCAAGGTCTACCGCCGGGCGGCCGATATCGGCGACGCGACGTCGATGTACCGGCTCGGTCTCGCTTATGCGACCGGGCAGGGGGTAGGCAAGGACGACACGGAGGCGGCGCGCTGGTTCCGCAAAGGCGCCGATGCCGGCGATGCCACTTCGATGACTCAGCTCGGCTATGCCTATGTCTATGGCTCGGGCATCTCCAAGGACGAGGCTGAAGGCGTACGCTGGTATCGCAAGGCCGCCGAGCTCAACGAGTCCTTAGCGACCGCCAACCTCGCTTATCTTTATGAGGCGGGAGCTTCGGGCGTCGCCAAGGACGAGGCCGAAGCCGTGCGGCTCTATCGCAAGTCGGCGGATCTCGGCAATACCGACGCCGCTCTCAATCTCAGCGTGATGCTGCTCAATGGACGCGGCGCACCGAAGGACGAGCAGGAGGCTGTGCGGCTCCTGCGCAAGGGGGCCGAGCTCAATCACCCGCGGTCGTTCTACCTGCTTGCCGGTGTCTATGAGCAGGGGCTCGGAGTGGGCAAGGACCTCAATTTGGCGCTGGAAAATTATCGCAAGGCGGCCGATCTCGGTTACTCCGACGCCTTTATCAATCTCGGCTACATGCATGAGAAAGGTATCGGCGTTGCCAAGAACGAGACGGAAGCGGTCAATTACTACCGCAAGGCCGCCGATCTCAACAACGCGCTGGGGATGACCAATGTCGCGATGATGTACGAGAACGGCCGCGGCACGAAGAAGGACGTCAACCAGGCGCTCGAGCTCTATCGCAAGGCCGTAAGCCTGAACCATCCGACCGCCATGGTGGCGCTGGGCTGGCTTTATGAGAACGGCAAGGGGGTGAAGCGCGACGCGGCCGAGGCGGCGCGGCTCTACCGTCAGGCGGCCGAGCTTGGCGAGCCGCAAGGCATGCATAATCTCGCCGGTCTGTTGGCGGCGGGCCGCGGCGTCAAGGCAGACAATGAGGAGGCCGCGTTGTGGGCGATCCGCGCGATCCAGCGCAACAACACCTTCACCATCGAGCAGATGCGGACCAACGGCGCCGCCTGGGGCTTGCCGTTCCGCAAGGCGCTGCAACGCCAGCTGAAAGAGCAGGGGGTCTATTCCGGGCCGGTCGACGGCAAGTTTGGATCGACGACGCAAGCCGCGATCAATACGCTGGCGAACAGGAACTAGCCGCGGCTAAGATCACGCCCGATGCGACTGACCATCATTGGCTGCGGCGATGCCTTCGGCGCGGGCGGGCGCTTGCAGACGTCGTTCCATGTGCGCGCTTCAAGCTCGACCTTTCTGATCGATTGCGGGACCACCACGCTGATCGGTATGCGCCGGCTCGCCTTGCAGCCGAACGACATCGATACCGTGTTCGTCACCCATCTGCATGGCGACCATTTCGGCGGCCTGCCCTGGCTGCTGGTCGATGCGATCTATGTCAGCAACCGCACGCGGCCGCTCGTGGTCACCGGACCGCGCGGCATCGAGGCGCGGTTCCTGACGGCGGCGGAGGCGCTCTATCCGGATATCACCAAGGCAAAGCGGGGCTTCGAGCTCAGCTTCGTCGAATATGCCGAGCGGACGCCGCTCGGCGTGGGCGGCATAACCGTCACGCCGTTCGAGGTTAAGCACCCGTCAGGCGCGCCGCCTTATGCGCTCAGATTCGAGATCGACGGCAAGGTGCTCGCCTTTACCGGCGACACGGGGTGGGTCGAGGTGCTGTGCGAGGTCGCGCGCGGCGCGGACCTGTTCATCTCGGAATGTTTCCAATACGACCTCGAGCTTCCCATCCATCTCGACTACGCGACGATCGACGCCAACTACGCCAGTCTCGGTGCAAAGCGCGTGCTGCTCACCCATATGGGAGAGGCCATGTTGGCGAATGCCGCAAATGTCGATGCAGCGCGCTACCATCTCGCGCAAGACGGAATGATTCTCGATCTATGACCAATACAGCTCGCACAAGCGAGCTTGAAAGAGTGCTCGCCGCCATCCGCTCCTGCCGCAATTGCGTCGAGGCGCCGCAAGGCAGGCCTCTGCCGCATGAGCCGCGCCCGGTGCTGCGCGCGAGCGGCACGGCGCGGCTCGCCGTGTGCAGCCAGGCGCCGGGCACCAAGGTGCATGCGTCAGGCACGCCCTTCACCGACCGCTCCGGCGATCGCTTGCGCGATTGGATGGGCGTCACGCCGCAAGAGTTCTACGACGAGGCTCGGCTTGCCATCGTGCCGATGGGCTTCTGCTTTCCGGGACAGGACGACAAGGGCGCCGACCTTCCGCCGCGGCGCGAATGTGCCGGGCTGTGGCATCGCAGGCTGTTCGCCGTCCTGCCGCAGCTCGAGCTCGTCCTCGCGGTCGGCTCCTACGCGCAAAATTTCCATCTTGGCGAAGCGGCGGGAAAGTCTCTGCAAGAGACGATGCTGGCCTGGCGGACGCATCTGAAGCGCAAGGGGCGCCCGCGCATTCTGCCGCTGCCGCACCCCTCATGGCGCAACAACGCGTGGCTCCGCAACAATCCCTGGTTCGAGGCAGAGCTTCTGCCGGCGCTCCGCCGCGAGGTCCGGAGGCTGCTGTAAATTTGCGCTTGCCGGCCTGGGAAAAATAATCTACTAAGCTGATAGAGATTCAGGAGAATGAAAAAGGAATCCCTATCGTGCTGGAATCACGGAAAAATATTATAAGGTCGGCCATGCTGGATCGGATGGACAGAAAAATTCTCGATATCCTGCAGAAGGACTGCACTTTGCCGGTGGCAGAGATCGGCAAGCAGATCGGGCTGTCCACCACGCCGTGCTGGCGCCGGATCCAGAAGCTCGAGGAGCTCGGCGTGATCCAGCGGCGCGTCGCGCTGCTCGACCCCAAGAAGGTCAATGTCGGGGTGACGGTGTTCGTCTCCATCACCACCAGCCATCACACGCAGGACTGGCTCGAGCGCTTCCACGAGGCGCTGAAGGATTTTCCCGAGGTGGTCGAGTTCTACCGCATGAGCGGGCAGGTCGATTATCTGTTGCGCGTGGTGGTGCCGGACATCGAGCGCTACGACGCGTTCTACAAGAAGCTCATCAGCAAGATCGAGCTGTCGGACGTGAGCTCATCCTTCGCCATGGAGCAGATCAAGTTCACCACCGCGCTGCCGCTCGACTACGCGCTGGACGAGCGCCGGGTCTAGGGCACGGCGTCATTTCCGCTCGAGGCGGGCGATCAGGCTCGACGTATCCCAGCGCCCGCCGCCCATCGCCTGGATCTCGGCATAGAATTGATCGACCAGCGCCGTGACGGGAAGCTCGGCGCCATTCCTCCGTGCCTCCTCGAACACCAGCGCAAAATCCTTGCGCACCCAATCGACGGCGAAGCCGAAATCGAATTTGCCGTCGAGCATCGTCTTCCAGCGATTGTCCATCTGCCACGACTGGGCCGCGCCCTTGGAGATGGTGTCGATCACCTTCTCGATGTCGAGGCCGGCGCGTCGCGCGAAGTGAAGGGCCTCGGCGAGTCCCTCGATCAGCCCGCCGATGCAGATCTGATTGACCATCTTGGTGAGCTGGCCGGAGCCCGACGCCCCGATCAGGTTGACGGCGCGCGCATAAGCCTCGATCGCGGGCTTGGCTTTGCCAAACTCCGCTTCATCGCCGCCGACCATCACCGTTAGCGTGCCGTTCTCGGCGCCCGACTGGCCGCCTGACACCGGCGCGTCGAGCGCGCCGGCGCCGCGGGCGCGCGCGGCCGCATGCAGCTCGCGCGCGATGCTGGCCGAGGCCGTGGTGTGGTCGATGAACACCGCTCCGGGCCGAAGCGCCTGAAACGCGCCGTCTGGCCCAAGCGTCACCGCGCGGAGATCGTCGTCATTGCCGACGCAGGTGAAGACGAAATCGGCGCCGTTCGCGGCCTCGGCCGGGGAGGGCGCCGATGTCCCGCCAAATTTGCCGACCCAGGCATCGGCCTTGGCGCGCGTGCGGTTGAACACCGTGACGTCATGGCCGCCCCGCGTCTTGAGATGACCGGCCATGGGAAAGCCCATGGTGCCTAACCCGATCCACGCGACTTTGCTCATGGCCCGCTCCTTCGCTCGCCGTCAGGGCATGACAATAAACGAACATGGCCGGGACGGGCCCGGCCATGTTCACGGCTGAATTGGAGTCGAGTGGCGCGGCTAAGCGAGCGGCGCTTCGGGGAAGGCGAGCTGCTCGCGCGCACGCCACTCATTGGTGACGTAGTTGATGATCAGCGAGGTGCGCACGCCCTTGATCGGGCGCTTCTCGAAGCCGTGATAGGTGCTGTTGCCCGGCACGAAGACGAAGGCGGCGTTGGGCGCGAAGGCCGAGCGGCCGAGATGTTTCTTGTCGGCGTCATAAATGTCGGTGCCGAGATCCTTGTGGCTCGGGTCTGTCGACAGATAGAGCAGCAGCGTGAAGGCCTTGACGCCGAGATCGGTGTGCGGCTCGAGCCAGAAGCCGTCGATGTCCTGCGCGAACTCGATGCGCAGATAGGTGCCCTTGAGATTGGTGCCGAACACCTTCTCGATATGGCTCGTCACGCGCTTGTCCTGAAAGGCTTGCGCCACCGCCTCGCAGACCGGAAACTGCTCGCGGTTCTCGACGTCGAAATATTTGCGGGTGTTGTTGTGCAGCTCGCGCTTGCCGGACACGCCCTCGAGCGAGGGCGCCTCGAAGGGCAGCGCCAGAATGTCGTCAACCACCTCGGGCGGGAAGCAGGCCGTGAGCGACCAGTTGCGATAAGGCTGCTCGGAGCGCTTGGCGGTGTCGATGCTGTTGATGAAGCTGCGAACGATATCGTCAGTCAGCGTGTTTGCGTGCGGCTTGGCCGAATGCTTGACGGCGACGCTGTCCCTCATGCCGCGGAACTCCCCTCTAAAATACGAAAAATGCTGGCCATCCAGCGCCCAGGCGGCCCATCTAGTTCCAGATAGCACCCATGGGCGGCTCGCGCAAATGCCATGGGTCGCGTGAGCAAGACCCAAATCAGCGGGCTGAAAACCTCAGTTCAGGTCCATCCAATGCAGCTTGCGGGATTGCGCAATGCCCTCGGCCAAAACCTCGTCGTCCTCGGCGGCCATCGCGTCCGACCGCAAGCATTTGGCGATCAGCTCGAGCAGCGAGGCATGCAGCTCACGCTCGGCCTCGAGCTGCGGCGGATTGGCGGCAAGGAAGGAGAGGATTTCCTCGTAGTCGGGCATCTGCACCCCCGTTTCCCCAGCAGGAAGCAAGCGTGACGGTCCCGTGTGTCAAAACTTGGGCCCACCGCGCGAGCCGCGCGGGCCCAGATTGGGCATGCGCCTTTAGGCCTGCGCGCCCAGTCTGTAGCGGCCGATCAGCCGCATCGGCGAGCGGCCGCCGACGTCGCCGAACAGCGACAGGCCGTCGACGTTGACGCCGGAGGCGCAGATCTCCTCGAGCACGGGCCAGAGCGCCTGCGCCACGCGCTCGAGATGCGCGGCGTCGAGCGGACCGGTGAGGGTGATCGAGAAGCGGTACTCGCTCAGCACGTAAGGATCGCCGAAGCTCTCCAGCAGGAGACGCTGATAGTCGCTGAGCGCCGGGCTCGCATGTTCCGCGCGCTCGGTGTCCGACGGCGGGGCAGCGAAATCCTCGAAGGCGGCGACGCATTGCGCAGCGAGCCAGTCGAGCGAGGGCGTCGCCTCGACCGGGCGCAGCACGAGATAGCGGCCGGCGCGCGACAGAGTGAGCGGGCCCGTCTCGACGGGCTTGCGGCGAGCGGCGAAGCTGACCAGGCGCGACTTGATGTCGTCGGCTTCGATGCCGTCGCGCAGCGCAAACGGCGCGCGGAACAGCGCATGCAGCCCGCTATAGCGTCCGGGGGCCACGGCGAGCTTGGCGAAGCTCGTGCCAGAGAGCCCTGCATCGGAGAAGGCCTGCAAGGTGACGCCGTCATTGGCGCGGCCGAACCACGAGCGGCCGAAGGCGGCGAGCGCGGTGCCGGGTTGCGGCGTGTAGTAGATCGCATAACGAGCGAAGCTCGGTCGGGACGAAGCGGCGCCCTTCGGCTGGCGATCGACATGGGCACAATTCAGCATTCAAATCCTCCCTAGGCGCGCGGCATGACTTTGGCGCGCTCGTGAGCTTATGACTAACAGTCTCCTGTGGCGCGGGAGCGACAGGTTCTTGGCGATAGGGGGGCCGAGGGATGAACACTTGGTGAATCAAATTTTCCGCAACTGCGAAGTGTCGCCTGGACGCCTTTGACAGGGCCGTGTTTCGCGGGCATGCGTTGTTGCGTCGCGCAACTCGATTGTTGCGCTGCGCGCATGACCGAGGGGGGACGATGATCGAGCTTTACACCTGGACGACGCCGAACGGGCAGAAGGTGTCGATCATGCTGGAGGAGGTTGGGCTGCCCTATCGCGCCCACCCCATCGACATCACCAAGGACGAGCAGTTCGCGCCGGAATTTCTCAAGATCGCCCCCAACAACAAGATCCCGGCCATCGTCGACACCGACAACGGCCTGCATCTGATGGAGTCGGGCGCGATCCTGATGTATCTCGCCGACAAGACCGGCATGCTGTGGCCGCAAACCTTCCCCGCGAAGTGGCGCGTGGTCGAGTGGTTGATGTGGCAGATGGGAGGGCCGGGGCCGTTCCTCGGCCAGGTGCATCATTTCGTGCGGTTCAACCCGGGCAAGAGCGCTTACGCGGAGGAGCGCTACGCCAAGGAAGCGAAGCGGCTCTGGGGCGTGCTCGACCGGCGGCTGGCGGAAGTCGAATATGTCGCCGGCGACTATTCGATCGCCGATATCGCGCTCTGGCCCTGGATCTCGCGCTTCGCCTGGCAGACGGTCGAGTTCGCCGACCATCCCAACGTCAAGCGCTGGTATCTGGCGATTGCCGACCGGCCCGCGGTCAAGCGCGGCTGGGACGTGCTGAAGGAAGGCCGCGCGATCCCCATGCCTTGAACTCTTGGGTCGAACCCGGCTAGCGGGGCGGCCCGCGACTGTGGCAGAATGCCGCCCGTGCCGAGAGCGAAGGCGCCGATTGGGGGGATCGGCGAGACGGCGCTTGCCCGCCCTGGGTCAGCGCATAGAGGAGAACGTCAATGACTTACGGCATTGCCATTCGCTTGCTGAAGCACATATCCACCATTGCAGCAGCGCTCACGCTCGTTATCGCGCTCGCGCCGAGCCGGGCTGACGCGCAAGTCATCCAGCGCGGCATCCAAGGCGGCGTCACCGGCGCGATCATCGGCGGCATCATCGGCGGCGGCAAGGGCGCCGGCCGCGGTGCCGCCATCGGCGCTGGCGTCGGCGTCGTCGCCGGCGCGATCGAAGCCGATCAAAATGCGCAGCGACGCGCCTATTACGGTCCGCCGCCCGGGTCCAATCTCGTCTACGACACGCAATCCTCGCTGCTCAGGCTCGGCTACAATCCCGGTCCGCCGGACGGCGTCTATGGCCGACGCACGGCGGACGCGATCAGCGAGTACCAATATGCCAATCGCTTGCCGGTCAACGGGCAGCCCTCGCCGCAGTTGCTCGATTACATGATCCGCCAAGGGGGCTGATGACCTGCCCCTGAGTGGCGCCAATTCACATTCAAATCGCGTCAGGTTGAGATGGGAGCGGGCCCGATGGATCGTGCCCGATGAAACTGGAGAGGCTCATGCAGAAAGTGATGCTGGTTGCTTTGGCCTTCGCGGGAGTTGCCGCCTACACCACGCTTGCGATCTCGGCGGAGGATCTCGCCGCCGCGGTCAAGGAGCGACGCCATCTGATGAAGGACATCGTGCGCCCCGCCGCCAAGCTCGGCGGCGACATGGTGAAAGGGACCGTGCCGTTCGATGCCGCCAAGGCGGGAAAGGCCATGACCGATATTAGCGGCGTGCCGGACGAATACGTGAAGCTGTTCCCCAAGGGCACCGAGCACGGCGCGATCGCCGACAGCGAGGCCTCGCCGAAGGTCTGGGAGGACTTCGATGGGTTCAAGGCGACGGCGCAGAAGCTCAAGGACGCCAGCACCAAAGCCGCCGCGGCCGCGGCGCAAGGCGAGGGCGCCTTCACCGCCGCGTTCAACGACATGACCAAGGTCTGCAAGGACTGCCACCAGAGCTATCGCGTCAAAAAGGAGTAGCGGCGCGCGCGGCGCGATATTAGAAGCCGCCGGCCGATCAGGGAGGAGAGAGTTTGCGCAAGGCGTTGCTGGCGCTGCTTGCTCTTGCGGTCGCTTGTGCCGCCGCCTTCTATTTTTTGACCATGCCGCCGGCCACCGTGCAGGCGTCGGCACTTCCCGCTCACACCCCCGACCTCGCCAACGGCAAATATGTGTTCACCGCCGCCGGCTGCGCGGAATGCCACGCCGCGCCGGTCAAGGGCTGCGACGATCTCAAGACCAAGGATAAAGAGACGCTCGCGGGCGGGCGCTGTTTGAAGACGCCCTACGGCATCTTCCATGTGCCGAATATCTCGCCCGACAAGCAGACCGGCATCGGCGGCTGGACGACCGTCGATTTCGTCAACGCCATGAAGCACGGGGTCGCGCCCGACGGCTCCTATCTCTACCCGGCGTTCCCGTTCGGCTCCTATCAGCGCATGAGCTATGAGGATCTGATCGACCTCAAGGCCTATCTCGACAGCCTGCCGGCGGTGACGAACGAGGTTCAGCCGCACGAGCTCGGCTTTCCCTTCAACATTCGCCGCGGGCTTGGGCTGTGGCACAAGCTCTATATCGACGGCGCGAGTTTCGTGCCCGATCAAACGGCGAGCGCCGAGCTCAATCGCGGCGCTTATCTCGTGACGGCGATGGGGCACTGCACCGAGTGCCATTCCTCGCGCAACCTTCTCGGCGGCATCGTCAAGGACACGGAGTTCGCCGGCGCGCCGAATCCCGAGGGCAAAGGCACGGTGCCCAACATCACGCCGGGCGAGGGCGGGCTTGGCGATTGGAGCGAGGACGACATCGCCTATCTGCTGGAGACGGGGAACACGCCGGATTTCGATGTGATCGGCGAGAGCATGGCGCCCGTGCAGGAGAACATGGCGCTGCTCACGCCGGAGGACCGCAAGGCCATCGCCGCGTACATAAAGGCGCTGCCGCCGCGGCCCGACGCCGTGCCCAAATCGAAGCAGAAGCAAGAGGATGACGAGGAGGAGGGTGGCGCCGCGGAAGGAGATAGCGGCGACAAGCAGCCGGAGAGCGGAGGGGGCGCGAGCAAGGAGTCAGAGGGCGCGGACTATTGAGCGATCGAGACGGTCATGCGTGAGCGTCGTGTCGTAGGCTTGCATCGGTGCCGAGGCGTCTTGGCGGCACTCGCGCTGTCGTTGGCCCTCGGCATCAGCCCCGCGAGCGCCGCCGAGCTTTACGGCCTGGTCGTCGGCGTCGACGACTATGTCGGCACCGCCAACGATCTCGACGGCGCGGTGAATGACGCGAACGACGTGGCGCAGGCGCTGAACCGGCTCGGCGCGCGCGAGGTCGTCCGCCTCGTCAACGGCGAGGCGAGCAAGGACCGCATCGCCGCGGCATGGGCAGAGCTGCTCGGCAAGGCGAAGGCCGGCGACACCATCGTGTTCAGCTATGCGGGCCACGGCGCGCAGGAGCCGGAGCCGACCGGACGTCACGACGAGGCCGACGGGCTCAACGAGAATTTCCTGCTCGGCGCCTATCAATCGCGAGGGGCCGCGACGCGCGAGCGGATCGTCGACGACGAGCTGTTCGAATGGATGAAGCAGGCCGATAACAAACATATCCGCGTCGTGCTGGTCGCCAATTCCTGTCACTCGGGCGGCATGGAGCGGAGCGCCAGCGCCACAGGCGTCAAGTTCCGCAAGGGCAACTTCCCGGCGATCACCGACGACCAGCTGACGCCGGCGCCGGAGGAATTCGCCAAGCTCTCGGAGACCGACTTCAACACCGTCACCTTTGTCGGCGCCGTCGCCGAGGACAAGCTGACGCCGGAAGTGACGATCGACGGCAAGAAGCGGGGCGCCTTGAGCTGGGCCTTCTCGCGCGCGCTCGAGGGTCGCGCCGACAAGGACGGAGACGGCGAGGTAAGTGAGTTCGAGCTGCTCGGCTATATCGTGCCGGCGGTGCATGCGCTGGTCGAGAGCCAGCAAACGCCGCAAGTGCTCCCCTTGCGCGCGCGCTCGGTGCCGTTGGTGACGCTGCGCGATACTGGCGTGCAACAAGCGACGCCGGCCGACGCCGAGTCGCTGAAGCTGAAGCTCGCTGTGGTGGGCGGCGAGGGCGGCGCGCTCGCCGAGCTCCCCTATGTGACCATCGTCACCGACAAGGCGGGGGCCGACCTCATCTGGTCCGTCTCCGACGGCAAGGTCGAGCACGTGGTCGGCGGCGTGGTCGCCGAGAACGTGGATGCGCAAAGCATCAAGGGCGTGGTCTCCAAATGGGCGGCGCTGAAATGGCTCAATCATCAGGCGGCGCTGTCGCCGACCCTGGCGAAGCTGGTGACCGGCAATCAGCGCTACGCGCGAGGCGCGCGCGTCGAGATCGCGGTCGAGGGCGCCAAATATCCGCATCTGACGCTGTTCAATCTGCCGCCCGACGGCCGCGTCGAATTCTTCATACCCACCAAGCCCGCCGACGCCGCCAAGGATTGGAGCCGGGAAGGCGTGCATGAGAGCTTCAAGGTGGATAAGCCCCCTTACGGGGCCGAGCATATGGTGGCAATCTTCTCGAAGAACGAGCTTGCGGATCTGCATGCCGCGCTCGCGTCGATGACCAATGCCGAGCGGGCCGAGGCCTTGCGGCCGTTGCTCGAGGCGGCGCTTGCAGGCCAAGAGGCGCAGATTGGGATTCTCGACGTCTATACCGGTGCGGGAGGCTGAGATGGCCACTTCGCGGCATCGCGGGAGGGCGCGAAACCGGGCTTGGAGCGGCGCCGAGACTTGCGGCTTTTCCATTCATGTCGCGTTCAGTCGCCGGACGTTAAGCCAACAACGATCGCCGGCTTTTCCTGCCAAGGGAGGTTCCCCATGACCAGGCGTTGGGCCTTTTCGATTGCCGCGCTCGCGAGCCTGGCGATCGCGTGTCTGGTGTTGGATTCGGGAGCGCCGCGGGCCGGCGAGCCGGCAACGCTGCGCGTGGCGGGCGCCGCTGACGACGAGGGGACAACCGCCAAGGATGCCGGCGAGACGGAGTCCACGTCGCCGCAAGAGGATGACGGCGAGGCCGCGGCGCCGGCGACCGACGCCGAAGAAGTCGAGGCAGCGCCTGCGGATGACGCCGCCGAGACCAAGGACAATGCTGCCGAGGCCAAGCCTGACGGCGCCGCCGCGACGAAAGCGAGCCCCGACGAAGACGCCAAATACGAGGAGGCCAAGCCAGACTCGAAGGACGAGGAGGACTCCAAGCAGGCCTCGCTCGAAAGCGACGCCGCGGCGGAGAAGGTCAAGTCCGGCGACATCGACGTTCCGACCGACACGGTGGCGCTCGCCGCCTTCAACGCGCTGGAGAAGAACTGCGCGCGCTGCCATCAGGCCGGCCCGACGCTGAAGCGCGCGAAGCCCGCCAAGAATTTCGGCAACGTCATGCATCTCGAAGAGATGGCGCGCGATCCCAATCTCGTGCTGCCCGGCAATCCCGACGGCTCGCATCTCTTCATCCAGATCGCCAAGAAGGAGATGCCCTACGATTGCTACCAGGAGTTCGACTGCGAGGAGGAGCCGAGCGAGGCCGAGGTCCAGGCTGTCTATGACTGGATCAAGGGCTTGGGCGATGTCGCCGTCGCGGCATGCACCGGCCGCAAGCTGATCGACGAGGAGACGATCGTGCGCACGATCGCCGCCGATCTCGAAGCGCTGCCCGAGCATCGCCGCAAGGGCATGCGCTACATCACGCTGTCGAATTTCTATAGCGCGTGTGCCGAAGAGACCGACATGGTGCGCTACCGGCAGGGCGTGGTGAAGCTGCTCAACAGCCTCTCCCGCAACTCCGATGTCTTGAAGATGCGCACGATCGATCCGGAGAAGACGATCGTCGCCTTCAATCTCGACGACCTCGATTGGACGGCTGAGGACTGGAACCGGATCATCGGCAGCTATCCTTACGCCATGAAGCCCGACGTGACGGTCTACGACACGGTCGCGTCGGTCACCGACACGCCGCTTGCCTGGGTGAGGGGAGACTGGTTCGCCTTCACCGCGTCGCGGCCGCCGCTCTATTACGACCTGCTCAAGCTGCCGCAGAGCTTCGCCGAGCTCGAGAAGGACGAAGAGGTCGATATCAAGAGCAATATCGAGAAGTTCCTGGCGAAGCGCGCCGGCTTCCAGAAGTCGGGCGTCTCCAAGCATAACCGGCTGATCGAGCGCCATGCGATCTCGACCGGCTATTTCTGGACCTCCTACGATTTCAAGGGCGACAAGCCGGACCAGAGCCTGTTCGTGCATCCGCTGGGCCCCGATGGGCCGGACGCGTTCAAGCATGACGGCGGCGAGACCATCTTCAGCCTGCCGAACGGCTTCCAGGCCTATTACCTGAACACAGCCGCGGGCGGCCGCCTCGACAAGGGCCCGACCGAGATCGTGCTCGACGACAGCCAGCTCGACCGCGCGGTGACCAACGGCATTTCCTGCATGGGCTGCCATAACCAAGGCATCCGCCAGGCGACCGACGATGTGCGCGCGCATGTGCTGCACGACCGCATCTTCTCCAAGGAGATCCGCGAGCAGGTGGCGGCGCTCTATCCGACGCCCGAGGAATTCAAGGCGCTGCTCGATGAGGATGCGAGCCGCTTCAAGAACGCGATGCTGCGCGCGGGGCTCGATCCCGATCTCGACTCGCAGAAGGTCGGCGTCGAGAGCATCAACTATCTCTCCAAGGCTTACGAGAAGTCGATCGACCTCAAGATCGCGGCGGCCGAATATGGCTTGGCGGCCGATGCCTTCGCGCAAGGCCTGTCGGATGCCGGCGGCGAGGCGCAACAGCTTCGGCGCAGGCTCGAGCAAGGCGTGCTGCCGCGCGAGATCCTCGAGGCCAAGTTCAAGGAACTGATCGTCAAGGTCTCCGACAACGAGCCGCTCGACCTCGCCGCCGCGCCGGGCGTGGCCACGGTCGGCGGCAAGAGCAAGGAGGACACCCACGATTTCGACCTCGCGCTCACCTCCGACAAGAGCGCGTATAAGGTCAACGACCTGCCGGTGTTCAGCATCAAGGCGAAGGAGGACTGCCACCTCACGCTGATCAATGTCGACGGCAAGGGCGAGGGGACGGTGATCTTCCCCAACAAGTTCCAACAGGACAATTTCCTGCCCGCCGGCAAGGAAGCCCAGTTCCCTGGCGCCACCGCGCCGTTCCAGTTCCGCCTGAAGGACCCCGGCACCGAGACGGTGATCGCCATCTGCAATGCCACCGGCAAGGAGGCCGACGGCATCAAGCACGACTTCAAGAAGCGGCAATTCACCGAGCTCGGCAATTATCGCGACTTTCTGACCCGGCAGATCGTGGTCGAGGGGGCGGAGAAGATCGCCGAGGGCAAAGGCAAGTCCGACGAGAAGAAGACGGATGTGGCCCCGGCTACGCCGACCTCCGACATCCTGTCGCGCACGGCGATCAAGCTCGAAGTGAAATAGGGGAATCTCCGCTCGCGGCGCGAGACGAACGAGACGATTGTGCTAGAGTGATCGGCATTGCGTAATGCGCTCGCGGCGGAGCGTCGAGGGATCCCATGGCGGGGAGATTGGGAACCGTACAGGGCCCGGTTTTCGGGCTGGTTTTGCTCGCTGCCGGGTTCGGCCTGGGGCAGGCGGCGCAGGCCGAGACTTGGGCCGAGCCCCGGGCCAAGACCGCGCAAGGCGCGCCTTCGGTGTTCTCGACGGCGGCCCAGCCAAGCCCGCAGGTCGAGCCCGCCCGCGCCGGTTCGAACGCGCAGGAAGCGCCGACTCCCGAGCAGGTCAAAGCCATCGCCCATGTGCAGACCTGCCTGGCCGAGCTCGGCTATTACAAAGGCCCGATCGACGGCAAGCGCGGCCGCGAGACCTGGACCGCCTATTGGAGTTTCAAGCACGACCACGGGCTTGGCGGTCAGAGCGACCTGCTGGCCGAGAAGGTGCGGCAGAAGCTCGACGAGCTCTGCATCGAGACCGCCGCTGTCGAGCCGCCACCGGCGCAGCCCGCCGAGCCGGCCGCGACCGATGTGGCGCCCGAGCCCGAGCCCGCGGTCGAGGAGGATATGGCCGAGGATGAAGGCCCGCGCCTCGATATCGACTGCCTTCAGGAGGATCTGATCGCTTTGCTTCGCCGCGCGCATGGCGCTGGCGTCACGGTCGATCGCTGCGCACCGTCCTGCCTGCCGTCGCCGGGCGGCCTCAGCCAGAGCCAGCTCGACGAACTGCAAGCCAAGAACGGGATGGCGTGGTGCCGCACCTGCGTGCCGATCGACGGCCATCTCGCGCTCGACGACGTGCGGCGCATCGAGCGCGCCGGCAATGTCGAACTATGCGCCACGCCGCCGCGGCAGCTGCAACGCTACGGCAGCGGCGCGGGCGATCCGCTGAGATCCTATACGCGGATCCGCGAACTATACCGCGCGCTGCCGCCGGCGGAGGAGGACCCTGACGCGGTCGCCGTGATCATCGGCAACCGCAACTACGCCATGCTGCCTTCGAGCGAGACCTCGCAGAACGATGCCAGCGCCATCTATGCCTTCCTCACCGAGCATCTTGGCTACCGGCCCGACAACATCATCGATGTCAGGGACGCGAAGAAGGCCGATCTGGAAAGACTGTTCGGGGCCGAGGCCGGGCTTGACGGCGAGCTGGCGCGGCTCGTGGAGACGGCGCCCAACGCCAAGGTGCTGGTCTATTACTCGGGGCATGGCGCGACCGATGCCGCGCAGACCGAGACCTATCTGCTGGGCGTCGACACCGAGCCCTATCGCGACGAGTTCGGCGGCTACAAGCTCTCGACGCTGTACGCCAATCTCGCGCGGCTCGACGCCAAGTCGGTGCTGGTTCTGCTTGAGACGGACTATGGCCGCGATCATGGGCCCTTGGTACTGCCGCCGAATCTGCCGGAGACGATGAACACGGCGCTGCCGCGCGCGCCGGTGCCGGCGCTGACCGTGCTCGCGGCGTCCGACCGCGGCCAGCGCACGCTGATCGACGTGACCTACGATATCGGCCTGTTCACGCGCTATCTGATCGAGGGGCTCGCCGGCAATGCCGATCTGCCGCCCATCGGCAATGGCGACGGCGAGCTCGACAGCGCCGAGATTTATGCCTTCACCGCCGCCTATGTCGATCTCGCGGCGCGCAAGACCTTCGGCTTGCTGCAGCATCCGGTCTATTCCAGCGCCAGCACGAGCGTGCTTGCCAGCGCGCCGAGCGCGCCCGAGAGCGCCGAGTGATTCGCGGCGCGTGACGCGCGGCCTCTCCCACTGCTCAGACCTTAGGCAGTCGCCTTGCGACAAATTGTTGGGGGAGCGGGCGAAAAGCGCTTTACATTGCCGCCGGGATTACTTACGGGACGAAGAGGCTCGTAGGCGATATCGCTCAAGGGCAGCACTGACAATTTCAATCTCGTGTGGGAGTAGACATGGGATGGACGTTTTCACTTCTGCCGCGGAATTTCTCCGTCATCGCCAGCCAGAGCGGCCGGTCCTTGCGTTAAGGCCGCACGCCGCGCGCCGCGCGGCCAACTGGTTCCTCGCCAATTTCCCTGGCCGTGTGCTCTACGCCGCCAAGGCGAACGACGCGCCGGCCATCGTGGATGCCCTGGTCGAAGCCGGCGTCAGCGCCTTCGACGTGGCGTCGATGGTTGAGATCGAACGCATGGCGCGGATCCCGAACGCCGAGCTCTATTTCATGAATCCGGTGAAGTCGCGCGTCGCCATCCGGCGCGCTTACCGCGAGTTCGGCGTGCGAAGCTTCGCCTTCGACAGCGACGATGAGCTGGACAAGATCGTGCAGGAGACGGGCGGGGCCGATGACCTCGACCTCTTCCTCCGCGTGGCCTGTCCCAACACGCACAGCCTGATTCCGCTCGAGGGCAAATTCGGCGCGGCGAGCGCCGATGCGCCGGCGCTTCTGCTGCGCGCGCGCCACGTCTCGCGCCGGCTCGGCATCACCTTCCATGTCGGGTCGCAAGCCGTGGTTCCGGCGGCGTTCGGCGAGGCGATCCGGCAGATCGGCCAGTTGATCGTCGAGTCCGGCGTCATGGTCGATGCGGTCGATATCGGCGGCGGCTTTCCGAGCCGCTACCCGCATTCGGACCCGCCGGAGCTTGCGAGCTTCATGGAGGAGATCGTCCGCGCCGCCGACGAGCTTGCGGTCAAGCATTCCTGCGAGCTGCTTTGCGAGCCGGGCCGCGCGCTGGTGGCAGAGGCCGAGTTGGTGATCGTCCGCGTCGATGCAAGGCGCGGTAACGCGCTCTACGTCAATGACGGCGCCTTCGGCACGCTGTTCGATGCGGCCTATTCGGGCTTCCGCTTTCCGGCGCGGCTGGTTACCGCCTCAGGCCTCAAGCAGGAGCCGCTTGCCGATTTCTCGCTGTATGGGCCGACCTGCGACAGCTCAGACTATCTGCCCGGACCCTTCGTGCTGCCCGATTGCGTCGGCGAGGGCGACTATCTCGAGATCGGCCAGATCGGCGCTTACGGCCGGGTGTTGGCGAATCATTTCAACGGCTATGGCGAGTATGATGAGATTTTGCTGAACGACGAGCCGATGCTGTCGATGTACGAGACGGCCGCTGACGAGACGCCGGCCGAGCTGCGCAGCGCGCGGGCTTAAGCTCTACCCTCAAGACAAAAAGAAGGGCCGACTTTTCCAAGTCGGCCCTTCTGATTTCGGATGCTGTTCGAGACGCGGCCTCGAGCCGGCAAGGCACTCAGATCTTGCGGGCGGGCTCGGCGTCTTGCAGGGCGTCTTCGTGATACCAGGCGCTCCCAGCTGCAACCTTGGCGATACGCGGCGCGGCAAAATTCTCGACGGGCTTGAGCGCCTCGCGACGGATACCGAGGCCGGCGCGCATGCCGAGGCCGGCCCGGCCGCCCGCAGGGAACTGATAGATCGTGGCGGACCCCCGATCAGTATTCGCCGTCATTGTTCTTCTCCATTCATTCGCGTGTCGATGTGTAAGCGCGTCGGCCACACATAAGGTTCCCATATCGGAGTCGTAACCCCTCGTGCACAACAAATTCGCTGAATGCGTAATATTTCAGCGTTTCCGCGTTTGCCTCTCGGGGCGGCATTGCGCGGGCCGGCCGAGCCACGCCCCGCGCGCATCAGCTGTCAGCGTCGTGCCCATCCAATTAAGTGGTGCTGCTGCATGAGAAATTTTCGCTCGCGCCGGCGTGACGGGAGCGTGCGGTATCCGCCCTCCATCGCCGGCATGCGACCGTCACGCCACTGGCACAAATGATGCTTGAGGAGTCGGCCATTGGCCGCCAAGCGGCGCTGCCGACTTAGGGACGCTCGCCTTTCGCCTCAACAGCCCATGAAGGACTCGCAATGACAAAGTACAAGCTCGAGTATATTTGGCTCGACGGTTACTCCCCGACGCCGAATCTGCGTGGGAAGACTCAGATCAAGGCGTATGACAGCTTTCCTTCACTGGAAGAGCTTCCGCTGTGGGGCTTCGACGGAAGCTCGACCAAGCAGGCCGAAGGCCACAGCTCCGATTGCGTGCTCAAGCCGGTCCGAGTGTTTCCGGACGCCACGCGCACCAACGGCGTGCTGGTGCTTTGCGAGGTGATGATGCCGGATGGCGTCACGCCGCATGCCTCCAACAAGCGCGCGACCATTCTCGACGACGAGGGTGCCTGGTTCGGCTTCGAGCAGGAATATTTCCTCTACAAGGACGGCCGCCCGCTCGGCTTCCCGGCGGAAGGATACCCGGCGCCGCAAGGACCCTATTACACCGGCGTCGGCTACAAGAATGTCGGCTCGGTCGCGCGCCAGATCGTCGAGGAGCATCTCGATCTCTGTCTCGCCTCCGGCATCAATCACGAAGGCATCAACGCCGAGGTGGCCAAGGGCCAGTGGGAGTTCCAGATCTTCGGCAAGGGCTCCAAGAAGGCCGCCGACGAGATGTGGATGGCACGCTATCTGTTGCAGCGGCTCACCGAAAAATACGGCGTCGATGTCGAGTATCACTGCAAGCCGCTCGGCGATACCGACTGGAACGGCTCGGGCATGCACGCCAACTTCTCCACCACCTATCTGCGCGAGGTCGGCGGCAAAGCGTATTTCGAGGCGCTGATGGCGGAGTTCGAGAAGAACCGCGACGATCACATCGCCGTCTATGGGCCCGACAACCACATGCGGTTGACCGGCAAGCACGAAACCGCGGCGATCCACGAGTTCAGCTATGGCGTCGCCGACCGTGGCGCATCGATCCGCGTGCCGCACAGCTTCGTGCGGAACGAATACCGAGGCTATCTCGAGGATCGCCGTCCGAACTCGCAAGGCGATCCCTACCAGATTGCCTCGCAGATCCTGAAGACGATCGCTTCCGTCGCGACGAGCAAGATCAGCGCCGCCGCTTGAGCCTAGGACAGGCGCGAGGTTGACTTCGGTTAAGCGCGCATGAGGCCTGAGGGTCGGGGGACCCTCAGGCCTCTTTCATTTTGGCGCGTGAGTGCCACGCGCCGACGCGAAGGGCGCCTGCCCTAAGGCCCTCATTGGGCCGGTGTTTCCGCGGGTCGCTTGCGCGGGGCAGGTTTTCCACGGATGGACTTCAGCCCCCGCAAAGCTGATAAACTATAAAGGCAAGGCATCGCCTCTGCCTGAACCGGCAAGCGCCTTACGACAATCCACACAGCCGAACCTTAAGGAGGATATCGGCGATGGCACGGGAGTCCCGCGCAAGCCTCCGGATGGATGGCGAGCGGCGCCACTTGACCGTCATGTTCACCGATCTGGTGGACTTCACGGTCATGGGCGAGAGGCTCGGCGAGGAATCCGTGTTTTCGCTGACAAGGCGCATCGTCAGCGAGCAGGGGCAGGCCATCCAGTCGAATGGCGGGGTGGTGCAGGATTTCGCCGGCGACGGGCTGATGGCCGTGTTCGGGGCGCCCGTCGCCATGGAGGATGCCGCGCTCAGGGCGTGCCGGACCGCGCTCGACATTCAGGAGCGCATGTACCGCCTGCAAGACGAGTTCCAGGCCAGCTACGGCGTCAAACCGCTGCTGCGCATCGGCATCCATACCGGCCCCGCCGTCGTCGGCAAGATCGGCGAAGGCAAGACCATGTCCTATAGCGCGCTCGGCGACACGGTGAACGTGGCCTCGCGGCTCCAGGCCGCGACCGATCCCGGTTCGGTCTGCATCACCAGGGCCACGCTCGACGTGGTGGAAGGCTTCGTCGACGCCACGCCGCTCGGCGAGCGCCAGTTCAAGGGCAAGGCGCAGCCGACCGAGATCTACCGTCTCGATGCAGTCCGCTCGGGCGTCACCCGCTTCGGCGCCAAGCGCCGGCATGGGCTGACGCAACTGCGCGGCCGCGACGTCGAACTCGCGCTGCTGCACGAGCATTGGAACGTGGTGAAGGTGGGCCGCTTCCGCCCGGTGAACGTGATCGGCGACGCCGGGCTCGGCAAGTCGCGGCTGATCTTCGAGTTCACCGAGTCGTTGCGCGAGCAGCCTGTACTGCTGCTCGAGGCGATCTGCCGGCCGGAGGGCGCCGCCATTCCCTTCATGCCGCTGATCGAGGTGATGCGGAGCTGGTTCGGCATTCCCGAGGAAGGCGTGCCACGCGACCTGGCGGAAGCGAAATTGAGCCAGGGCCTGGCGCGGCTCGAGATGGAGCGCGAGTTGAGCCTGCCTTATCTGCTCAATCTGGTAACGGGAAGCCCGGCGGCCAACGCATCGCTCGCCGCCATGCCGGCCTCCGAGCTGGTGGGGGTGCGCACGCGCGAGGCGCTGCGCAAATTCATCCTGCGCCTGTCGAGCCTCGGCATGCCGGTGGTGCTGGTGGTCGAGGACCTGCATTGGATCGACACGGCCTCGCAAGGCGTGCTCGACGAGGTGGTGCGGACCGCAAGCGACGAGCCGCTACTGCTGATCTGCAGCTTCCGCCCGCAATTCGAGCCGATCTGGACGGTGCATGGCTCCGCCGCCGATCTCCGCTTGAGCGCGCTTACCAATGTGATCGCAACCGAGATCATCAGGGAGCGACTGGAGGGGAGGGCGCTGCCCGAGGAGATGGTCAGGCTCGGCGTCACCAAGTCGGAAGGCAATCCGCTATTCGCCGAGGAGTTCGCCAGCTACCTCTCGCATAAGGGCGCGCGCGCCGAGCAGAGCGGCGACGCCTCGTTCGGCGGGCAGTCCGACCTCGAGGACATCCCGACCAGCCTCGAAAATCTGATCATGGATCGCGTGCATCGCCTCGGCCGCGAGACCATCTGGTTCCTCCAGGCGGCTTCCGTGCTTGGGCGGCAATTCCCCATGTCACTCGCGCAGCAGGTGTCGGAGCTGAACGGCAATGCCGTGATGCTGCTGCCGCAGCTCGAGCAGGACGGCCTCATCTTCCGGGTCGACCGCGAGCGCGGCGACGTGCCCGCCGACTACGCGTTCAAGCATGCGCTGGTGCAGGACGCGCTCTACGGCTCGCTGCTCACGCCGCAACGCGCCACGCTGCATCAGAAGGCGGCGGAGGCGCTCGAAGCGAGCTACGGCGACAAGGCCGCCGAGGTGGCCGACGTGCTGGCGCATCACTATGCGCGCACGCATCGCTCGGACAAGGCGGTGCTGTATATGTCGCTGGCGGCGAAGAAGAGCTTGCGCGTGTTTTCGCTCGCGGAGGCGCAAGCCTATCTCGATCAGGCCCTGGTCAGGATCGAGGCCGAGCCGGCTTGCGCCAACGATACCCTCTTGGCCGAGATCGTGGTCGACCGGCTGCTGGTCTGCTGCTGGGAGGCCGATTTCGTCGGCATGCTCAAGATCGCCGACAAATACCGCACGCGGCTCGAGGCGGCAGGCGATACGCGGGAGCTGTCGCGCATCCTGTCCTGGCTCGGCGAAGCCTATCTCAACGCCACCCGTTTCGATGACGCCGAGCGCGTGCTCGATCGCGCGCGGGGGATCGGCGAGGCGCTGCGCGACGAGGAATGCATCGCCTATGCGATGTGGGACCAGATGTGGCTCTACATGGTCACGCCGGAGGGTCGGCCGCCTCACGCCATCGCCAAGATGGGCGAGAGAGTGCTCGCCGCCGCCCATCGCTTGCAGGATCCCTACCTGGAGACGCTGACCTACCTCCTGCTCAGCTTCGATCCATTGCAGCGCGGCCACCTGGGCGCGGCAGGGGAGTGGGCGGCGAAGCTGATCGATCTCGGCAAGCGCGCAGGCTATCCGCCGGCGCAATCGCTCGGCTGGGTGTGCTCGGCCTGGGTCGCCGCCTTCGCCCAACTCCACGACAAGGCGCTTGTCGCCAGCGAGCTGGCGCTCTCCGCCTCGCATGGGAAGTTCGAGAAGCTGATGGCCGACAGCGCGCAAGGCGTGGTGCTGGTCGGTGCGGGGCAGGCGGAGGCGGCTTACCACATCCTCGAACGGGTCCGCCGCGAGATCATCAAATGCGGCTACCTGGTGCAGCTCACGGCCATCGAGATTCCGTGCGGGGTCGCCATGGTGGGGACGGGAAATTATGCCGGCGGCGTGGCCGATCTCGAGAACACGCTCAAGCGGTTCGCCAAATGGCGCAACCCGCGCATGATGGCCTGGGGGCATCTCGCGCTCGGCGAGATCTATCTCCAATTGGCGACGGCCGATCGGTTGCCGCCGGCCCGGGTCTTGCGCAAGAACGCGAGCTTCTTCGTGCGGGCGTTGCCCGGCGCCAAGCGCCGCGCGCGCAAGCATTTCGAGGAGGCGGTGCGGTTCGCGCAGAAGGCCGACACGGCCGGCATGCTGGCGCAGGCGCTGACCGGCCTCGGCGAACTCAGCCGGTCAATCGGCCAGACCGGCCTCGCGCACGGCTATCTGGAGGAGGCCCGCGCCATCGCCGAAGGCCTCAATGCCGAGAAGCTGATCGAGCGCATCGACGCCGCGCTTTAGGCAAGATTACCGAAAATCAAGTTCAGCCGGGCTTGTGGGTCGCTTAGAACCCTGCGGAGCCAGGTCGAGCCGGCGCGGCCACAATGCCGCGACCCGGCAAAACGGCTAAACTCGGAGCGCCCGCTTTGTTTTCAACAAGGAACTCCTCGGTGGGCATGATTGTAGCGCGCAGCGGTCTGTTGCGCCCCATCCGAGCGGGCGCGGCGGCGGCGATTGTGGCGGCCGCATTCGGCGGTCTCGCGACGGCATCTGCTGCCGAGGAGACGCCGCCGATCGATGGCATATGGACGGGCCGTTACGTCTGTGCGCAGGGACCGACCGGCGCAACGCTGACGATCAAGACTGTTCCGCCTTGGCCTGGGATGCAGGTCTACCTGCATCGGCTTTTGATGGGCTGGCTTGCCAACCCGGAAACGAGGCCTCCACAAGAGGAACTGAAGCGCCTGGAGATAGAGGCGCAATTTCGGTTCTACGCACTTCCTGAGAACTCCCGGGTGCCGAGCGGCACGTTCGAGCTGACGGGCACGTACGATCCGAAGCTCGGAGTCCTCAATCTGTATCCGTCCCAATGGATCGAGCACCCCGAGGGCTACGATTGGGCCGGCATCAAAGCCGTGCTGGAGGACGACGGCAGCCTCGCAGGCGCGCTCGAGATCCAGGGCTGCGGCATGGTCGTGTTGCATCGAGCCGAGGAAGGGGCCGCGCTGCCCGATCAAAACGTCGAGGGATCCAAACCGAAAGCTCCGTCGGCCACACTCGAATTCAGCGAAGAGCTCATGAAGCTCAATCGCGAGCTATTTCAGCTCGATCAGGCCGGCGAGCATGAAAAGGCTCTGGCCACGGCGAACGAGGCAGTCGCAATTGCCGAGCGCGTCTATGGTCCCGATCATCCCACGGTCGCGGCGGAACTGAGATTTCTCGCGCTGGCGCTCATGAATGCGGGGCGTAGCCCCGAGGCCGAGTCGGTGATTAGGCGGGCGCTCGGCATCGACGAGAAGGCTTTGGGCCGCGACAATCCGACGACGGCTTTCGATCTCCAGGTCCTGTCGGGCGTGCTGCTGCAACAAAGCCTGAAGAACAACCAGCCGCCTGCCCAAGGCAAGCGCGTCCTGCTGACAGGACAGCTTCCAGGAATATTGAGCAAGGCCGTGCCGCTCGCGCTCGTCGCCTCGCTGCTCCTGCTTTGGATCTATCGTCGCGCGGTCAAGCGCTCGATGGCGCGCCGCGGCGGCGCGGGGGAGGCCGCGGCGCCGAACGACGCGGCGAGACAGGAGGCGGCGCCGGGAGCCGTTCCGCTGCAATTCGTAACGGCGGACGAGGGCGGGCGGCGCGACGAAGCAGCGGCCAAGCTCAAAGCGCGCGGGCTCGCAGGTCCCTGGCGGAATGCGGCCATCTACGCCGTCGCCGGCCTCGGTTACGTGCTGACGCTGACATCGGCTTCGCTCTATGCCGGGGGTCTGGAATTCCTTCCCGTCCGCTTCGCCTTCATTGCTTTGGCCAATGCCTGGCCGATTGTGCTGACAATCGGTCTCGTCGCCCCGGTGTCCTGGCGGGGATGGATCGTCACGGCCGGGGTCTATTTTCTTCTGTTCATTGCCGTCTCGGCCATCGGGGTCGCGCGCAGCGAAACCTTCACCTGGGATCAGGCGGCCAGGATGTGGCTGCTGACGAATATTCCCGGCACCTTCCTTATCCTCGCCTTTCTGCCGCGTCCGATCCGCGCCGTGGGACCTCTGGTGCTGGTTTTCATGGTTGCGGCTGTCACCGGCGCCGACCTCTGGCACAATCTGTTCGACATCGGCGGCTCGGAGATCATGCTGCGCGCCGTCCGCCTGTTCGGCTCGCTCGGCTTGAACAACACGGATGCGGTCGCGGCGGCATCCTTGGCGGCACAGCTCATCGGCGTTCTGATCCTGTCCCTGGTCGGCTGGCTTTGCCTGCGCGGGCTTGGCAGGCTTTACGCCTGGCGCCTGGTCAGCGATCAATCGGTGCTGATCAACTCCTTGTGGTTTCTGTTCGGCGCTGACAGGCGCGGTCGATTTCGCCTTTTTCGGCGGCTGGTGGTTCCTGGCGCCGCTCGGCGCGTTCGCGATCTACAAACTGATCGCGTTCCTGGGTTTCGCTCTGTTCAAGGAGAGATCCGCAAAGACCGATCCCAAGTTGCTGCTGCTCCGCGTGTTCTCGCTCGGCAAGCGCAGCGCGCTTCTGTTCGATGCCTTCGCCAAGCGATGGCGCCACACCGGCCGCATCCGCCTGATCGCCGGGCCCGACCTCGCGACCAGCACGGTCGAGCCGCATGAATTCCTCGACTTTCTCAGCGGGAAGCTGGACCGCCGCTTCATCTCCGGACCTGACATGCTGGCGCAACGCCTGGCGGAGACCGAGCAGCGGCGCGATATCGACGGACGCTACCGCGTCGACGATTTCTTCTGCCACGACGATACGCTGGCAGATGGTGCTGAAGCGCCTGTCGCGCGAAAGCGACGCGGTGTTGATGGATCTGCGCGGCTTCCTCCCGCGAGAACCAAGGCTGCGTGTTCGAGATCAACGAGCTGCTCAATGTGGTGCCGCTCGACCGCGTGGTGTTCGTGGTCGACGCGACGACCGACCTCGCGTTCCTGCGCGAGACCTTCGCCCGAGGCTGGGCGGCTCTGGCGGCGGACTCGCCCAACCGCAAATTGGCGGAACCCAAGGTGCTTCTCTTCGAATTTTCCGGCGAGAGGAGCGTGCCCGGCCTGATGCGGGTGGTGAGCGAGGCCGCCAGAGGCGAAGCACGGGACGGGGCGCCGCGGCTTCCTTCGGCGCGCGAGCCGCTGCCGGCTGGCGCCGCGTAAGGTCGGCAAATACGGGCGGGCGGATGCCCTGTGAAGTCTCTGCTTAACCGTCCATCAACCGGGGCGGGCGCTTATGCCAAGTGCTACATCATGGGGCCTGCGTCCCATGCGTCGACCATCACACCCAAGGAGAATCCAATGCAGCGGCTTCTGATCTGTTGCGCCGTCGGCCTGGCGCTGATTTTCGGCGCGTTCGCGCCCACTCCCGCCTCCGCGCATAAAGGCTGGCGCCATCACCATCATCATTATCACGGCCATACTTGCTGGTGGAAACACGGCAACCGCCATTGCCGCTGGCGGTGGTAGGCGCCTAGCGCTATCGCCATGCATCGTTTGCGGAAGGGGCGTCGGCGTCGGCCGGCGCCCTTCTTGCCCGTTTAGCGATGTCTGTCTGAATGGTGGGCGGTACTGGACTCGAACCAGTGACCCCTGCGATGTGAAGGCCGCCACCTAATTCTCGGTCCCCGACCATCGGATGACCCCTCAGAGGGTCGTTGGCTAAGTGTTCCGCCCGGTTCACCTGAACTCTCGAATTGACCTAAAGGGTTAGGCCGTCGCCCTGCTGCACCCTCTGAAGTCAAGAGGCATCAAATGCTGCGTCGCACGTCATTGTCGCTGCGCCGCATGAAGACACTCTGCGACCGGCCTGTTAGGTTTTAACCATCATCGGTGCGCACCCATGCCAGGCAACACCGGTGACTGAGAGCGCAGAGACTCCCGCCTGGTCCGTGGGAGTAGCTGTCATGATCTTCAAAAAATATGCGGCGTTCTTCCAGCCGCAGGAACTGGATGCGTTGACGGCTGCCTATGTGGCCGTGTGGCAGCAGGTTCGCGCCACCGAGCACCTCAGGGCGAGCGAGGCCTCGGCGCTAAAGAACAACCTCGCGCAGATTATTCTTGCTTCGGCCTGCACCGGTGAACGGGACACGGAACGCCTCAAGCAAATCGCTTTGCGCGCAATGTTAGGGAAGCGACGCAACAAGCAGCCGGAGCCAGCGCATTGATGCGTCGTAGCTTCCAACACGAAAGGTGGGGAGTGGCGAACATGACCGCTCATTCGCATGCAAGCGATCTAGCTCGCGAGCTCACGGTTGTTTATGCGGATTTGCCTGTGCAAGCGCCAGCTGAGGAGCCTAGTCCGATCCTCGACCTGACCTTCATGCTTTGGCCGCGGCAAGTTTGCGATGCGGCAGCTGACTCTCGTCTCGTCCTCCATCGCGAAATGATTGACCTGGTTCAGCGCAACCTGAACGCCAGCTTCAGTCTCCTCAGGAGATTAGCGGGGGCGAGAAATCTTGGCGAGATGGTTGAGCTGCAAGCGGCTCACTTCAGCAATCAGCTCACAGCCGCAGTTGGTCAAAGCGAAGAGCTCGCTGCGCTATCAATCAAAACGGCCTTGGCGTTTGCTCGGGGCGCCTACCCAGGTCACTCACAGGACTAAGGTCTCAAAGCGCCGAACCTTCAAAATAGCGGCGTCCTGCTGTTAGGCTCGACCGGTGCTCTCAACCCTTGGCCAAGCCATTTAGGCCGTCCACTCGCTATTAATGGCGTCTTGCTGCGATCCGGCGTTGGTTCTCGCCAAGGGTGGGCTGCGGCCCTTCTGAAAAGCCCTTCACCTGCTTGAGGGCGAAGCTGCGAAACAGCTCGTCCTGAATGGAGAGCGCCAAGGCCACAGCCTCTTGCTGAAAACTCTCATAGCTCGGTCGGTCGCGAGCCAGCGGTGCGAGCTCGCAAATGACTTTCACATTCAGCGCCGCCACCGCCTCGCAATATCTGTCACGCGGAGCATCAGCTTTGCTGAGGATTGATCGCCAGTTAGCGATCTCCGAGGTCTCAGTCACGGTCGGAGGCTGAGCCTCGCTGTCGAATTTGCTCTTTAACAGGCGATGCGAACATGCCTTACTCCGAACGTGCGGAAGAACGCCGCTGGCTGGCGCCGAGTTCTGTGCAGCGAGAAATATTGTAGGGGAGGGTGGTTTTTTCGCTTCCGGATCGGCGGCTGAGATTGTGGGGTTAAGCGTTGTAACTGGGGATGGAAGGGTCCATATGGCTCAGCGTTTAAGGGAGGTTTGAGGTCGATGCCGACCCAGCCAAAAACGCCAGTGAAGTCGGAGGCTCGTCCTGTCCAAGCGCCGCGCTCGAGTGACGCTGAGGTCGATGCCTTCCTCGCCCACGTGAACACCCTCGCTCCAGTTAGCGCCGATGGTCGCGGACGGCTGATCTTCGCCATGGATGCAACGATGAGCCGGCAGCCAACCTGGGACCTCGCCCTTGGCCTCCAGGCCGACATGTTCCGCGCCGTCAAAGAGGTCGGCGGACTGGATGTGCAACTCGTCTATTTCCGCGGTTTCGGCGAAACCCGCGCCAGCAAATGGGTCAGCGATCCGGAAGCGCTTGCGAAACTCATGACCCGTGTCTCCTGTCAGGGTGGTTACACGCAAATCCGCAAAGTGCTGACCCATGCGCGGCGTGAAAGCGAGCGGAACAAGGTCAACGCCGTGGTTTATGTCGGCGATTGCATGGAAGAGGATATCGATGAGCTGAGCCAGCGGGCGGGGGCGCTTGGGCTGATCGGCGTGCCAATGTTCCTGTTCCAGGAGGGGCGGGAGCCTAAAGCCGAGCTCGCCTTTAAAGAAATCGCCCGGCTGACGCGGGGGGCTTACTGCCATTTCGACGCTGGCTCGGCCCGGCAACTACGCGAGTTATTGGCGGCGGTCGCGGTGTATGCGACGGGTGGGCGAAAGGCTCTGCGAGACTACGGCGCGGCGACCAACAGTGAGGCTGCCGTCCGCCTGCTTGAACAGCTCAGCTGACCGCCGATGCCAGTCTTCATCGCCTTCGCCGCCTTCTTGCTTCTCGTCTTTGGCCACCGCCTCGGCCTACCGATTGCGCCGTGGGTCGTGACCACGGGACCCTTCGGTAACAAGCGGAAAACGCCCGGACAGAAATCGGGGGTACGCACGCAAGTACTTGAAATGGTGCTGGACCACGATAGCGGTCGTATGGAAGGGCGTTGTCTCAAAGGTCGATTCGCCGGCAGAGATTTGTCCTCATTGAGCCAAAGCGAGTCACTGCAGCTGCTCGAGGAGTTGCGCTCGACCGATTCCCAAGGGGCGATCCTATTGGAAGCGTTTCTTGATCGACGCTGGCAGGGCTGGCGCGACCGTGCCAATGACCGCGCAAAGACCGAACGCAAGTCGCCGCGTGGCGGCGGCATGACGGCAAACGAAGCCTACGATGTGCTCGGCCTTAAGCCGGGCGCCAAGCCCGACGAGATTCGCACCGCGCATCGGCGATTGATGATGAAGTTTCACCCAGACCAGGGAGGTTCTACCTACCTCGCGGCCCGTATCAACGAGGCCAAAGAGATTCTTCTGTCGAGATAGCCATCCTCCGAAATCGGGATCAATTAACAGTGGAAAGTGGGACTTTTGCCACACCGCTTAGAGGCTCTGTCTCGTTAAAGTCCCCCGTTCTCCCGGCAATCGATGTGGGCGTATGCCGGCTTGCGGGGGAGGATTGCCATGACCCACTCGGACTTGGTGAGGATCGAGGTCCAAGGCGCCGACATCCTAGTCGCCATGCGAGGCACCTGCTTCAGGGTGAAATACCGGAAACAAGAAGCGCCTTGGCTGAGTGTGCAGGAATACGGGCCCGACGATCCTGACGCGACGATCACGCTCTCCGAATTCCGAGCGCTTGCATGGGCTGCGGCCAACGACAAAGCGCGCGAGCTGGGATGGCTCGCTTAGATAGGTTTTTCGCTACGGCGTATGCCGCTGGGTTGCTAGCTACTTTCGGAGAACGTCATGGCACGCGCTGCCTATTGGCTTACACCACCCACCAGGCTGACCTTCATTGTCTCCGTGGTCTTGGTAATCCTAGCGTTGCTGGTTCGCTACGCGCATGTTTCGATTCCCGTAGTCAGCGCTCACGTTTTCGAGACGCTGTTAATCGGCTACTTGGTCCTGCTAGTCGGCAACCTCTTTCGCGGACTTTAGCTTTCCCACGGCTTGATTGCGCTGCCTCAACTCAATGCACCCATGCGCCCAAAGCTGTGCTATCAGAGCCTCTGAAATAAAAAGGAGTAGTTGATGGCCAGGACTGTTGCCACGAGAAAACGCGTTGTTCGTCGCGATTGGACCCGTGCTGATGTGAAAGAGCTGAGACAGCACTCGAAAAACAAAACGCCTGTCAAAACCATCTCTAGAGCACTTAAGCGTAGCCCAGGTGCCCTCCGACAAAAGGCCCGCGTGCTCGGAATCCCGCTCGGCCACCGCCGCCTTAAAACAAGGCGAGCGTGAGAGAAGTCCTCCCGTCCAGCATGTCTACATGGTGAAGTGCCTCGACGCCCAGCACGTTCGCCCTGGTAAGAGGCTCACCTAAAGGGAGATCAGAGCAACGTCGGCTTTTGACCCCAAGCGGACGTTTGCGTGAGGCGCGCGTAGCTCAGAAGCGACCCCGCGGGCAGAGCCTCAGGGTCCCTATCTATGCCCCACAACTCCGCACTAAGCTGCTACCGGTTCCGCGTCGGAACTCGGGCTTTGGATGACCGTAGGCGGGCTCCCTGATGGGTCCGCAGTTCGCCCAGCACCTTGCGCCAATAGGCTGCCTGCAATTCCATGACCTCAGCCAGGTTTCTCGCTCCAGCTAGGCCCGTCGCAAGGTCGAAGCCGGTATTGATGTTGCGCTCAGCAAGGTCGATGAACCTACGATTGAGCGCCGCGGCACCCTGACCAGCCGCGCCGAATGATTTCTGCCAGCTTTCCAATACGGCTTGGAGAGTATTCTTCGATCCCTCATACAGCTCGCGCGTATGAGCCACGTTCCTTTCGGCAAGGACGCGGAATGTGTCCGGCACTTGCGTGACCGGGAAATTGCTCGAATAGAGCGGTGGTCTTCCGATGTGTATCGCGGACCATCTCGGCGGCAACTTTTGCAGCGGGCTTGTGATGTTTATTTCCCGCCTTCCCCCTGCCCTTAGAAGCCGTCTTGGGGTTTGCATTGCGCGTCTTCCGCGCGGCAGCTTTGGAAGCGGACTTGGTCATGATACTGGCCTCATGTTGTTACGCGCGGAGTGTCACAGCGTTTCGAAGGGAAGTTAAAGAGACTCGGGGTCTGGCCCACGAGCCTCTTGTCGAAACTGCAAAGCGTTAGGCGACTTTCCTGGCGGCCTTAGCAGTGGCTTGCTCCACAGGCCGGTAGGCATTGCGCGCCAAGTCGACATACATCTCGCTGAGCTTTGACGCATGTGCAACGTAGGCATCGAACGCCTTCTTCGCGTACTGGGACTGGATTTCCCACGCCTGCTCAACTGACTTCACGCCAATAAGCTGCTCGAAGGCACGGGTGCCGTCCTCGAAAGACTTTTTGGAGTAGTCGGCAACTGTGGCGGCAATGGCCTGGAAGCCCTTGTTCCACTCACCAAGCGAGCGAACAGACGCATCGAAGCCGTCCTTGCTTGCTCGCTGGAACTCCTCACCAAACCTTTGAATGTCTGACATTTCATTACCTCGTTATCGCTTCCGCCTCGGCGGAATAGGTTGCATATAAAAGCGCCATATATGCTGCATCGCACAAAAGTTCAACAACAAATATTGCATCGCACAAATCTGCCTCAGTTGCTGGTTAGGAACCAACCTGCGCGCGTGAAGCGAGTGGGAGTTTTGAACGACGTTCCGAGTGTGTGCTTGAAGCCCGCGGACGGAACAGACACGGCTAGCCACAGTTGTCTCCGCGCGCGCACCCGCCGGTCATACCAATTTTTATGCGGAGAGATCATGTTCCGGAACTGGATGCAGTTGACTCATGATGCAGTGCTGCTGGGATTGGAAAGTCAGCGCGTGATGGGTCTGCGACTAATGAAGCTATCTCGCGGAGGCCGACCAGCCCATGCCGAAGCACTGCGCATGGTTTCGGAGAAGGCCACCGCCCTAGCGGAAGCGGGGACAACTCTGGCCCGTGGCGGCTCGGCTGGAAGCGTCATACGACGCTACCGATCACATGTCAGGTCGAACAAGCGGCGTTTGTCGAAGTCGTAACCCAAGGAATGTTGTGATGGTCTGAAACTAACCAGGCGAATGTCCGCTCGTGGCACGAAGCGGACATGGCGAGGCGGCGGCCTGATGTCAGCTTCTGACTTTAGCGGAACTGTCAAGGGCTGCCGAAGCGAGTCAGCTTCGATCAGCGGAGGCTCGCGTTTGGGAGACCAGGAGCACAACGTAGAACAGCCAGCTTCCCAGCGCTGACACAGCCGCAGCGACATAAGTCCAAGCTGCAGCTCCGAGCACATTCTGGACTCCAGCTACTTGCTCATCCCCGCGGATGATGCCTTGGCTGACCAGTAACTGTTCGGCCCTCGAACTGGCATTCAACTCAACCGGCAGAGTGAGGAACGCAAATAGGGACGATGAGCCGAACAGAATTACCCCAGCCCACGTCAGGGATTGCATCTGCAGCATCAGCCCGGCGACGAACAGCCATGGAGCAATTCTTGAAGCAAGCTGCACGACCGGCACGATGTACGTTCGCGCCTCCATCGGCAGGTAACCCTCCGCATCCTGAACGGCATGCCCCGCTTCATGAGCAGCAATTCCGGCTGCCGCTACACTCGGCGTGAAATAGACATCCTGGCTCAAGCGCAAGATTTTGGAACGAGGATCGTAATGATCAGTCAGCATCCCAGGAGTGGCCTCGATCTTCACGTCTTGTAGGCCACGAGAGTCCAGCAAGCGGCGCGCCACCTCGGCGCCGGTAATTCCATCCTTCGTACTGACCTGGGAGTATTTGGCGACATTGGCCTTGATACGCCACTGCGCGTAGGTCCCCAAAAGGAGGCCTGGAAGGACAAGCAGCCAAAACAGAGGATCGTCGAGCATTTCGTCATTCTCGCGAGGTCTGAAGCGAACCCTGTTGCCCGGATGCCCTAATGTCAAACGGGTAAGGCGCGCTGACAGCCCTGCCTCGATTGATCAGTGACCACGCCTCACGCCACTGATCTGGTATAGTTGGTAAGGGGCAGTAGCGAGTAGGAGGTAGCCATGGCGAACAAGCAGAACTTTAAACCAGACGAGTGGACCAAGATTTTAGAAAGCACGATGTTGGCGGGTATGGCGGTTTCTGCCGCAGAACCAAGCGGCCTATGGGGCGCGCTCAAAGAGGCCTTTGCCAGCAGCTCAGCGTTGGCTGCAGCGAAGTCTAATGCCGGATCGAACGAACTCATTAAGGCCGTCGTCGCGGAATTCGAGACGAAAGAAGGGCGCTCCGCTGTTCAGGAAGCGCTACGTCAGCATCTCGCCGGAGCCAAGCCTGCCGACGCTGTTCAGCGTTCGCTCGCTAATTTGCGAGAGGTGTCAACCATCCTTAATTCAAAAGCGCCTCAAGACGCGGCCGGTTTCAAAGCTTGGTTACAGGCCATCAGCAAGAACGTGGCAGAGGCCTCTTCGGAGGGCGGGTTCCTCGGCATCGGAGGCGTGCAAGTCAGCGATACTGAGAAAGCCACGCTTGCTGACATATCAAAGGCGCTTGGAACGAGGGCCTAAGTCCGATCTCGCCGCTTCACGCTCCATCGGGGGAGCCCGGCGATCTTGCCGGGCTCTCCCAGAGCAGCGCGGGCCTAACGGAGGAGGCGCCGCGGTAGCCCTCGCGGAGTTGTCTTTCGCGCTGCTCGTGGCCCGAAACTAACCTTGCTCCTCTAAGTGATCAAGTGTCGCCGCCAAACGCATTCCTGCTGGCTGATCGAGGTCCTCGGCGCGTTGCACGATATTGATACCGAAGCGCTCGGCAAGACGATCAAGGCCACCTCCAACTGGCGGCTACGATCAAGGCTGTTGAATAGGTCGGGTTGGGCAAGTCATCACTGCCAACCAGATCGTATGCGACGAGACCGATTAAGCGGAACGGTCCGGAATGATCGAGGTGTTCGAGAAAATTGACTGCCACAGAATAAAGTCTCTCCGCTACGTCGGTCGGCTCACTGAGTCGATGCCGACGGGAAATCAACTGAAAGCTGGCGGTCTTGAGCTTCAGACCCACACCGAAGGCCAGGTAGTTCTTTTTCCTCAAACGTCGGGCGATCACATCGGCTGATCGCCGCATGTGGAATTTGATATCGGCCGTCTTGCTCACATCCCTATCGAGCGTGTTTTCTGAGCCAATGCTTTTTGGCATTCGCGAGCCAAGTACAGGTCTGGGGTCCTCCGCGTGGGCCAGGGTATAGAAGTGAAGACCGGCGCTTCCGAGCTCAGTGGAAAGGAATTTAGGATCGGCCTCCGATACGCTGCCGATCGTAAGCAAGCCGAGTTGGTGAAGACGGTCTTGGGTCTTGGGGCCGACACCCCATAGGCGAGACACGGGAAGTGGAGCGAGCCAGGTTTTCGCGTTTTCGGGTGGAACCACGGTCAAACCGTCGGGCTTGTGGAACGCGCTGGCAACTTTCGCCACGTACTTGGTCGCCGACAAGCCTACCGACGCCGTGAGACCTACCGGTAACCTCACGGATAGCCATCTTTAGGCGATGTCCCATCAACTCGGGGGCGCCAAAAAGTTCTTCGGAGCCCGTCATATCAAGGAACGCTTCATCTAGGCTCAAAGCCTCGACGTGAGGCGAAAAATCGGCAAATGCCTCCATGATCATTTTGGAAACTTGCTGATACCGATCGCAACGGGGTGGGATAATTAAGGCGTTGGGGCATTTACGCCGCGCCTGCGCCATCGGCATGGCGCTACCGACGCCATAAGGACGGGCTTCGTAGCTGGCTGTTAGAACCACGCCGCGGTCACTGGGAGACCCAACCAATATCGGCCTGCCTCGCAGCGCAGGATCATCAAGCTGCTCAATCGCCGCGTAGAACGCATCCATATCGGCGTGAGCGGTAATCCGTGGCCAAATCCTCGTTGGGCAAATCATCGCAAACGAAGTTTAATCGAAAAAAACAGCTTCCATCGCTTTCCATTCGGGTGAGTGAAGCCCCCCAAAAAAACCATGGCGTGTGTCCGTCGTGGGTCTGCTCAGCGGAGGTCGAGTAGTGCTAGCTTCCCGCAAGCTCAGCCAACCGCGCGGCTAGCTGTTTCAAATCCCATCTGCGCGCGAGAACAGCTGCTTTGTTCCAAGTTGGCTTCTGGTCGCGCGGAAGCTTCAGCGCCGCCTTGCGATCCATTGTTGCTATTGAACGGTAGAGCCGCAGGTTTTTTGCCTGGGCAGGGAAGCGGCCGGCTTTGAGCGCTGCTTCAAGGGAACCGTAACGGTCGAGCAGAGTCGCAGCACCGGCTGCGCCGACCCCAGGCGCTCCTGGAATCTTGTCGGAGGGGTCCCCTCTGAGCGCGATAAAGTCCGGAACCTGCGCGGGGTCCACGCCATAGCGTGCACGGACTTCAGCGGGCCCGATGCGCACCATGCCCTGACCGCGGACGGGGTAGAGGATCGTCGTCCTGTCGGATGCAAGCTGGAACGTGTCGCGGTCACCACTGGCGATCAGCACAGTTCCGCCGCGCTTTTCTCCTTTGTGCGCGGCAGATGCGAGAAAATCATCAGCCTCGAATCCCGCCGCCTTTGCATTTTGAAAGCCACACGCCGCAACGAAGTCCGGGATGAGAGCGAGCTGCTCGACCAGCGCGTCATCGAATTCACGCCCGCTTTGATATGCTGGGAATTTCTCATGCCTGTAGGTAGGGACTTCGAGCGTGTCCCAGGCGACGACCACCGCACGCGGTTGTTCCTCGCGGTAAAGACGCAGAAGGAGATTGGCAAAACCGAGAATCGCCCCGGCCGGTTTTCCTCCTCCCCGCAGGATGGTCTTTGGCAATGCGTGATAGGAGCGGTGCGCGAAGGAATCCCCGTCGATGACGAGAAGCGGACCAGCCTCCGACGTCAAAGGCTCTAGCGCTCTCTGTCTAGCGGGCGCGTGCTTGACCTTTACCGCCGCGCTGCGTCTTGCGCCGGGCGGCGCATCGCGGAGCTCGATCCAGGCTGGGGCATGATCGCTCGCATTCTCGATCCCGCGAATGTCACGATCAACGCCGGCAGCCTTTAGCCGCTTCGCGGCATTAGGATTGAGCAATAGGTGGTCGATGCGAAGCCCGGCATCGCGCGGCCAGCGGTTGCGCTTGAAATCCCAGAACGTATACATCGGCGCGTCCGGATGAAGCGCGCGGATCGCATCAACCCAGCCTTGGCCCAGGAGCTTCCGGAACAGCGCGCGCGGTTTGGGCTGCACGAGGGCATTATCCTTGTAGGATTTCGATGGATAGATATTAGCTTCGGTGGGAACGACGTTGTAGTCGCCTGCCAGCACAACGGGCGCATCTAGGGCACATAGCTCGGCTCCGTGCGAAATGAGCCGCTTCATCCAGGCGAGCTTGTAGTCGAATTTGGGTCCCGGTTGCGGATTGCCGTTTGGCGCATAGAGCGTGCCGATGAGCACGCCATTCACTGCAGCCTCGATATAGCGGCTTTGCGTGTCGGCTGGATCGCCGGGCAGCGCGGTACGCGTGAGAACAGGCTCGCCGAGACGGACGAGAATGGCAACGCCGTTCCATGATTTCTGTCCGCGGAAAACGGCACGGTAGCCTGCTTGTTCTATCGCTTCTTTCGGGAAGGCTTCGTTCGTCGATTTCAGCTCTTGAAGGCACACAACGTCAGGCTTTGAATTGCGTAGCCAGCCGAGGAGATTGGCAAGGCGCTTGTTGATGTTGTTGATGTTGAAGGTCGCGATTTTCATAGAGGTGCAGGCACCGGTTAAAACGGCACGGCATACGGCTGCTTGGATGCCAAGGCACGTAAAACGGCGGCATCCGTTTTGACCCAAAGCGGACAGTGAGTGAGCTCTGTGTGTCGCGTCTCTGTCAGAAAAAGTCGGAGTTCTCCGCGCTTGGCACTACAGCGGAGTTAGCGCGCCGCCGCAAGCTGGGCTCTTATCTGACGCGGACGCGCAACCTCGCAACTCACGGCAAGCGACCCCACGGTTTTCATACGGGTAACAACCGCGCACGGGGCGGATTGGCTTAGAACATTCACCTCGGTGTCCCCAGGGTGACCCAGCTGTTCGCAAAGTAGCCCTACTCGCCCCCTTCACCCGCCTGACCCCACAGGTCGCCGTCGTGTCTACTTCGCGCTTCCCTAGGCCTCATAAGGTAGAGAGACGACCGTCGCATTGGGTATCACCGCCTCTGGGCCAAAGCTGACATAGCCACGCGGTGCCGCGCATGGCATACAAATCGAGGCCACCGCTTTATTAATTGATATCAGCGAGTTAATGGTGGGCGGTGCTGGACTTCGAACCAGTGACCCCTGCGATGTGAACCCTGGTGTCTAGCAGGAGACTAAGGATTTCTGCGGGCTTCGGTAGCCCGCTGCGACCGCATGTTCGCCCTCTGTGTCCGTTTGGTTCACGCCGTGCTGGTACAATGTACCGAGGAGCACTGCGAAACTAGAACGGTTGTAGCGTACTTCTCAAACTCAAAGGAAAGCGGGCGTAGACGCGCTCCGTAGCGCAGTGTGTGTGTTACGCAGTGCTCTTTGGTACAAGTTGGGTTGAAAGAGGTATGGGTGATAAGAGGACTACTCTGGCATGAAGCTGCCGGTCACTCGCAGTGGGATCATGATCCCATCTGGCAGCTCTGCATCCTGTTCGCCGAGATTGATGTTCGCGATGTCAGGTCGGTTTGATCGCGCAATCAGCCACGCCCCTCGATTACCATCGACGAGGTACTCTCGAACTGTGATCTGCACGCCTTCCTTGCTGCGCTCATGCACGACGACGCGCTCTCCAGATCGCGGCGCTCGACCGAGATCGCTGAAGGGGACGCACGTCAAGATGCTGCCGACTGGATAGAGAAGATCGACGCTGTCGTCCTCCACTTCGAGACCGAGGACGAAGTGTCGATTGTAGGCAAGCTCGATGGGAGCTGGCCAAAGATACTTCTCACGCTCTCCAGCAGTCCACTCTGCGGCTTCGCGCCGTCTGATTGCTATTGGTCCCGTCACTTGTATTGTCCTTATTGCCCACCTCTGCCCCACAGAGGGGGACTGCGTCGCCGCAGCTGCGGATGGTGAGAGTAGCCGCACAGCCGTCTCTTGAAGACGCGCGATTGTGCCAGCATTCAGATTTGTCGGTCCCCCTTTGTCTGGTTCAAGAAGCGATTGACCGTCCCCCGAGGGAAGCCAGCCGCTCTCGCAAACTGCGACGGCGTCATCCCCGCAGAGCTGCACACGCTGCGTATCCAAGCGCGCACGCCGCTAGGCGTTGTGTCGCCGAGAGTGGGCAGCGTGCCCTGCTGAGACTTAGCCCCATTTGTCATCCGTCGCATGCTCAACCTTGCAATGAAAAATTAGCTGTCCGCAAGCAATAGGATGTCGAGCGAGCACAGAAGGCATCATTCCTCCCGCACTAGACGTTCGCTGAGCGGTTTGGCTGATCACCAATTCTATCGTGCCCTGGCGGACGCTCAGACCGAAGTTGGAGAGTGGTGGGCGCGGCTGGGATCGAACCAGCGACCTCTCGGATGTGAACCGAACGCTCTCCCGCTGAGCTACGCGCCCACTAAATGTGGGAACCACACTTTGTACCAATAGCGGGACCCTAAGCCATTGATTTTGCTGGCGTCACCCCTGCGATGTGAACACAGTGCTCTACCAGCTGAGCTAACCGCCCGATCCAGCCTCACGGCGCATGGCGGCGCGGGGCCGCGCATGCTCTGGTGTCATGGATTTAGCGATTGGCTTCCCGGTAAGTCAAGGAAGCCTGGAAACCAGCCGGTCGGAAGGCGGCCCGATCCATCCGCCTCGCCACCTACTCAAGGGAGTCATGGACGGCGCGATCCACCTTCCGCGCCGTCCCCCTCAGTTCGAATCCGCTATTTGCCGACCATCTTGTTGACGGTGGCGAGCGTGGCGGTCGCCTCGTCGATTTTTCCCTCGGTGCAAAGCGCATCGGCCTGGTCGAGCAGCTCGTTGACCTTGTCGGCGTCGGCCTCGCTCAGCGCGTTCGACTCGATCCTGTCATGCACGGTTTCTTCCGCAGAAGTCAGCTGGGCGGTGCACTCGTTGTCGACCGCCGCCTCCTCGTCAACGGCGTAGGCGGGCCCACCCATGAGGCACGCGATCGCGACGCCGATCACGACACGTCTAAGCATCTGTCTCTCCTTGAATGATTTCTCGCCTTCCCCCCAGGAGGGCTTATGAAAATCGCTTTTGACTATGGCTCTTCGTTGAGAAGGGCCGGGTGGAATTAAGCCTGATCTGGGGCGGATTTGAGGCGTTTCAGACGTGGGAGCGGGCGCTTGCAACCCCATTCAGCAGGGCGGCGGCGCGAGGCGCGAGCTCATCGAAATGGTCGATGACGGCCTCCGGCGAAAGCCCATGCAGCGCGGTGGTCGCATAGCCGAAACTGACCAGCACGATGGGGACGCCGGCGGCCTTCGCCGTGCGCAAATCGACCTCGCTGTCGCCGATCATCAGCGCGTGCGAGGGGTCGCCGCCGGCAAGCGCGATCGTCCCGGTCAAATGGCCCGGATCGGGCTTGGACACTGCGAAGGTATCGCGCCCGGCGATGGCGCCGAAATAGGCGTCGATCCCGAGCTCCTGGAGCAGGCGGCGGCTCAAGCTTTCGCGCTTATTGGTGCAAACCGCGAGGATCGCCCCTTGCGCGGCAAGATCGTCCAGCGCCGCCACAGCGCCGGGAAAGGGGCGGCTCTCAACGGCGATATTGGCCTCGTAGTGAACCAGGAACTCGGCCAGCATGCGGTCGACGTCATCCTCGGCGCCGGCGCGGCGCAAAGCCTGCTCGATCATGATGCGGGCGCCGTGGCCGACGCATTGGCGAACGGTGTCGAGCGACGCCGGCGCGTGGCCGCGCCGCGTCAGCACGTCGTTCAGCGCGTTGGTCAGGTCCGGCGCGGTATCGACCAGGGTGCCGTCGAGATCGAAGACGATGGTGGCGTCCTTGAACATGGCCTCTCTCTCACACGCGGCTTGCGGCCTGGCAAGCGGCGGCCTAATCATCGGGCTGAATAGGGCCGATCGCGGGAGGGGCGCTTGCTCAGGACTGACGAGCTGAAAGAGAGCGCGGCCCGCGCGGCGCTCGATCTCGTCAAGGACGGGATGCGGCTTGGGCTGGGCTCCGGCTCGACCGCGGCCCGCTTCGTCGCGGTGCTCGGCGAACGCGTGGCCAAGGGCTTGAACGTGGTCTGCGTGCCCACCTCCGAGGCGACCCGCGCCCAGGCCGAGCGGCTCAACATCCCGCTCACCACGCTCGACGAGACGCCGCAGCTCGATCTCACCATCGACGGCGCCGACGAGATCGACGATCAGCTGCGCATGATCAAGGGCGGGGGCGGGGCGCTGTTGCGCGAGAAGATCGTCGCCACCGCGTCGGACCGCATGGTGGTCATCGCCGACGAGAGCAAGCTGGTCGGCGCGCTCGGCATCTTCCCGCTTCCCGTCGAGGTGGTGCGCTTCGGGCTGCTGGCGACGATGCGGCTGGTCGAGGCGATCGCGGCGGAGACCGGGTGCCACGGCGCCATCACGCTCAGGCCGGGGCCGGGAGATGCGCCGTTCGTCACCGATCAGGGCAATCTCATCCTCGATTGCGCCTTCGGCAACATCCCCGAGCCCGAGGTGCTCGCCTTTTCCCTGAAACGCGTGCCCGGCGTGGTCGAGCACGGGCTGTTTCTTGGGCTCGCCGATTTGGCTATCGTGGCGGGCAAAGGCGGCGTCAGAGCTTTGCGCCGCGCAGGAGCCTGACGCCAATTGGCCGAGTACGACTACGATCTGTTCGTCATTGGCGCGGGCTCGGGCGGCGTTCGCGCGGCGCGTTTGGCGGCGGAGCTCGGCGCGCGCGTCGGCATCGCCGAGGAATATCGCGTCGGCGGCACCTGCGTGATCCGCGGCTGCGTACCGAAGAAGCTCTTGGTCTATGGCAGCCAGTACGGCAGCGATTTCGAGGACGCCCGCGGCTTCGGCTGGACTTGCGACAATTTGAAATTCGCCTGGCCGACGCTGATCCACAACGTCAAGCGCGAGGTCGACCGGCTGAACGGCGTCTATACCCGCACCCTGGAGCGCGCGGGCGTCGACCGCTTCCTCACCCGCGCCGTGCTGGAAGGCCCGCATGAGGTGAAGCTCGCCGACCGCGACGCGACGCTCTCGGCCAAGACCATCCTGGTCGCGACCGGCGGCCATCCAGTCATCCCCGACCTACCCGGCAAGGAGCATCTGATCAGCTCGAATGAATGTTTCGAGCTGGAGCAGCTGCCAGGCAGCATCGCCATCATCGGCGCCGGCTATATCAGCATGGAGTTCGCCTCGATCTTCGCCGGGCTCGGCGTCGCCGTGACCGTGCTCTATCGCGGCGACCAGATCTTGCGCGATTTCGACATGGAGATGCGCGACGGACTCGCCGAGGCAATGCGCAATCGCGGCGTCGATCTGCGCATGGATACCGATGTGGCCTCGGTCGAGAAAGACGGCAGCGGCTATCGCGTGCAACTCAAGCGGGGCGATACGATCGCCGCCGATCTGGTCATGGCGGCGACGGGGCGCCTACCCAACACCACGGGGCTGGGCTTGCAGAAAGTAGGCGTCGAGCTTGGCTGGGACGGGCGCCTCGTGGTCGATGAGTTCTCCAAGAGCTCGGTGGACAATCGATCTATGCGGTGGGCGACGTGACGCATCGCATGAACCTGACGCCGGTCGCGATCCACGAGGCGACCGCCTTTGCCGAGACATTGTTCAACAACAATCCAACGCCGGTCGATCACACTTTCATCCCGACGGCGGTGTTCTCGCAGCCGGAGATCGGCACGGTCGGGCTCACCGAGGAGAAGGCGCGCGAGATGTATCGCAGCGTCGATATCTACAAGGCGAATTTCCGGCCGCTCCGCTCGATGATCAGCGGGCGCGACGAGAAGATGCTGATGAAGCTCGTGGTCGACATGGAGAGCGATAAGGTGCTGGGTTGCCATATCCTCGGTGGCGACGCGGCGGAGATCGTGCAGATGGCGGCGATAGCCCTCAGGCTCGGCGCGACCAAGGCGCAGTTCGACGCGACCATGGCGCTGCATCCGAGCGCGGCCGAGGAGCTGGTGACGATGCGCCACAAATGGGAAGCGCCGGAGCCGGTGGCGGGGTCAGATGCGGCGGCTTGAGGACAAGATCGCGCTGGTCACGGGGAGCGGGGCGGGCATCGGCCGCGCCATCGCCGAGACCTTCGCGCGCGAGGGCGCGTTCGTGGTCGTGGCCGACCGCGACGGCGAGACCGCCAGAGAGGTCGCCGAGGCGATCGTCATGGCGAACGGCGCGGCGTCCTCGCACGAGGTCGACGTCACCGATACCGCCCAGGTCAAGTCGCTGATGCAGGCGATCGGCGAGAGCCACGGCAGGCTCGACGTGCTGGTCAACAATGCGGGCGTCGGCGAGCGATCCGACTTCCGCCATATCGCCGACGAGGCCTGGGACCGGGTGTGGAAGGTCAATCTCGACGGCACGGTGCGCTGCGCGCGCGAGGCCTTCGACCTGCTGAAAGCGTCGGGCAATGCCTCGGTGATCAATCTCTCCTCGATCATGGCGAGCAAGCACACCCGCCAGATGGCGGTCTATTCGGCGACCAAGGGCGCGGTGTCGGCGCTCTCGCGCAGCCTCGCGGTCGAGTACGCGCCTTACGGCATCCGCGTGAACACGCTGCTGCCGGGCTATGTCGAGACGGCTTTGATCGGCCGCTATCTCTCCAATCCGATGATCGCCAAGGCGCTGTTGACGCAGACGCCGCTCCGGCGCTTCGGCACGCCGCAAGACATCGCCAATGCCGCGCTGTTCCTGGCGTCGGACGAGGCCGCCTATATCACCGGCGCCGCGCTCAATGTCGACGGCGGCATGGCCACCACGCTTTAGCTTGCCGCGCGCTGTCCTTGCGCGGGCAGCATCATGGTTTCCTCGATGATGCCGTCGACCACGGCGACCAGCGCCGCGTGCTCAGAGCCGCCGAGCTTCTTCACCGCGTCGTAGCGGGCGAGCTGGCGGTCGGCGCTGGTGCCGCGCTCCAGGATGGTGCGCGCATGCGCCATCTCGGCGACGCAGCCGAAATAGGCGGCATCCTCGGCGATCAGATCGAACAGCTCTTCGAGCAGCGACGGGAAGGGCACCACCGCGCCCTTGCCGAAATCGACCAGGCCCTGCTCGATGCCGTAGCGTTGCGCGCGCCAGCGGTTCTCGCGCACGAGGAAGGGCGGATAGGTGCGCCAGCGCTGGTTCTGCCGGCGCAGCCGATAGAGCATGCGCAGCACGCAGCGGAACAGCGAGGCGATGGCGATGCCGTCCTCGACCAGCGGGCAGACATCGGTGATGCGCATTTCGAGCGTGGGGAAGCGCGCCGAGGGCCGCAGGTCCCACCAGAGCTTGGTCGCGTCCTCGATCAGCCCGGCGCTGACCAGGAGCTCGATGGTGCGCGCATATTCGCTCCAGCTGCCGAACTGATAGGGGAGCCCGGTGCGCGGCAGCTCGTCGAACACCGAGAGCCGATAGGACTTCAAGCCGGTCTGCACGCCCTCCCAGAACGGCGAGGAGGTGGAGAGCGCGAGCAGATGCGGCAGGAAATAGGTCGCCTGGCCGAGCAGGTCGATGCGCAAATCCTCGTCCTCGATGCCGACATGCACATGCATGCCGCAGATCACCATCCGGCGCGCGACGTGCTGCAAATCGTGCGCGAGCACGTTGTAGCGTTCCTTGTCGGTGTGCTGCTGGCTCGCCCATTTGGCGAAAGGGTGGGTGGAGGAGGCGATCGGCGCCAGACCGAACTCGCCGGCGATGCGCCCGACCGTGCCGCGCAGATGGATCAGCTGATCGCGCGCTTCCTGCATCGATTTGCAGACGCGGGTGCCGACCTCGATCTGCGACCGCAGGAATTCGGGGCTGACCTGGCCGCGCAGCGCCTCCTCGCATTTGGCGAGCAGCGCGGGCGGCGGCTCCTGCGCGAGATCGCGGCTGTCCTTGTCGACGAGGAGATATTCCTCCTCGATGCCGAGCGTGAAGCTTGGTTCCTTGATGGCCATGGCGCCGCACTGTGGCACAAAGGGCACGGGCAGCGGTAGAGCCCAATGCCTTTCGGCTCAAGCCAGGCCCCTGAGCAGGGCGCCGACGACGTAAGCGACGGTGGCTGCGAGCATGCCGATGGCGAAGGTCTCGAGCCCGGCGCGCCACCAGGGCGTCGGCGACCAATAGCTCCGGAGCGAGCCGATGCCGAAGAAGGTGAGCCCGGTCATGATCGTGGCCGGCAGAACCGGCTCGTCGAGCATCGCCGCGTAGGGGAGGAGAGGTACGCTGCCGCAGAGCACGAAGGCGATGAAGGTCATGGTCGCGGCTCTGAGCGGCAACCGCGTCACGCCCGGCATGCCGTGCTCCTCGGCCATCATGGTGTCGATCCAGCGCTCGCGCCGCGCGGTAATGACCTCGACGGCCCTCTCCAGCGTCTCGCCCTCGAAGCCCTTGGCCCGGAAGATCTGCCGGATCTCCTCGCGCTCGCCCTCCGGAACCGCGGCTACATGGCGCTCCTCCATGCGACGCAGCTGCTTATATTCGTCGAGCTCGGCCTTGGTACCGGTGTAGTTGGCGGCGGCCATGGAGAAGCCGTCGGCAAGCAGATTGGCGATGCCGAGGATTATGACCACGCCTGGGGACAGACTGGCGCCGACGACGCCCGCCATGATGGCGAAGGTGGTCACCGTGCCGTCGATGCCGCCATAGACCCAGTCGCGCAGATAGCTCGCCTGAGGGCCCTTCTTCAGGCGCTTGGCGATATCGCGGGGGCGATGGCTGTGCTCGAAGTGGCGTTCCAAATTGGCTCCTCTTCCAGGGCCCTTAACGGATATGTGCCACGCTCTTCGCCCTGAGGGCAATTCGTGGAACCCCGCCTAGCCAGGGTTCAACCGATCGCCTATATAGCGTGGACTTTTCAAGGAGAGCCTAAGCAATGGCACCGCGTTGGAGCCCAGACAGCTGGCGGTCGAGGCCGATCGAGCAGGTTCCGGTCTATCCCGACCGGACCGCGCTTGTCGACGTCGAGAAGCAGCTTGCGACCTTCCCGCCGCTGGTGTTCGCGGGCGAGGCGCGCGAGCTGAAGGCCAAGCTCGCCCGCGTCGCCGCCGGCGAGGCGTTTCTGTTGCAGGGCGGCGATTGCGCCGAGAGCTTCGCCGAGCACCGCGCCGATTCCATCCGCGACTTCTTCCGCGTGTTCCTGCAAATGGCGGTGGTGCTGACCTATGCCGGCGGCTCGCCGGTGGTGAAGCTCGGCCGCATCGCCGGCCAGTTCGCCAAGCCCCGCTCGGCGCCGATGGAGACGCAAGACGGCAAGGAGCTGCCGAGCTATCGCGGCGACATCATCAACGGCATCGAGTTCACCGAAGCCGCGCGCATTCCCGACCCGCAGCGCATGCTGATGGCCTATCGGCAGTCGGCCGCCACGCTCAATCTGCTGCGCGCCTTCGCGCAAGGCGGCTACGCCAATCTCGAGCATGTGCATCGGTGGAATCTCGGTTTCGTCAAGGACAGCCCCGCCGGCCACCGCTACGAGGAGGTCGCCGAGCATATCGCCGAGACGCTGCGCTTCATGCGGGCCATCGGGCTGACGCCGGACAACGCGCCGCAGCTTCGCACCACGAGCTTCTATACGAGCCACGAGGCGCTGCTGCTCGGCTACGAGCAGGCATTCACGCGCGTCGATTCGACTTCGGGCGATTGGTACGCGACCTCCGGACATTTCCTGTGGGCGGGCGATCGCACGCGCCAGCTCGATCACGCGCATATCGAATATCTGCGCGGCATCAAGAATCCGATCGGCGCCAAGATCGGGCCTAGCCTCGCGCCAGAGGCGCTGCTGACGCTGATCGACGTGCTCAACCCGCAAAACGAGCCCGGCCGGCTGACGCTGATCTGCCGCTTCGGCGCCGACAAGGTCGGCAAGCATCTGCCGGCTTTGATCCGCGCGGTGGAGCGCGAGGGCAAGTCCGTGGTCTGGGCCTGCGACCCCATGCACGGCAACACCATCAAGGCGGGAAGCGGCTACAAGACGCGGCCCTTCGATCTCATCCTGTCCGAGGTCGAGACCTTCTTCGACGTGCACCGCAGCGAGGGCACGCACGCCGGCGGCATTCATATCGAGATGACCGGGCAGAACGTCACCGAATGCGTCGGCGGCGCCAAGGCCGTCACCGAGACCGATCTCCATGATCGCTACCACACTCATTGCGATCCGAGGCTCAACGCCGACCAGTCGCTCGAGCTTGCCTTCATCGTAGCCGAGCGGCTGAAGCGCGAGCGCGAGGGGCGCCCCGAGCCCGAGATGTCGATTGCCGCGGGCGAATAGGTATTTGCCGGTCACACCCTTCGTCATGGCCGGGCTTGTCCCGGCCATCCACGTCTTGGATGTAAAATCGTGGATGCCCGGCACTTCGGCCGGGCATGACGAAACAATTTGGACGGTTTCGTTTTAAGTTCCTGTCATGGCGCATCCGATCAAGGACAATTTCAAGCTCGCTCTCGCGCAGCTCAATCCCGTGGTGGGCGACATCGACGGCAATCTGCGGACGGCGCGCGAGGCGCGGGCGCGGGCGGCTGAGGCCGGCGCCGACCTGATCGTCTTCACCGAGCTGTTCCTCACCGGCTATCCGATCGAGGATTTGGTGCTGAAGCCGGCCTTGCAGCAAGCGGCGCGCGAAGCTTGCGAGACGCTGGCCCGCGACACCGCCGACGGCGGGCCGGCCATGCTGATGGGACTGCCCTGGGGCGACCCGCCTTTCGTCTATAACGCCGTGGCGCTGCTCGACGGCGGCCGCATCGATGCCGTCCGCTACAAGAACAATCTGCCGAATTACGGCGTGTTCGACGAGAAGCGCGTGTTCGCGGCCGGGCCGATGCCGGGCCCGATCGAGTTCCGTGGGCTCAAGCTCGGCGTGCCGATCTGCGAGGATATCTGGAGCGAGGAGGTGTGCGCGGTGCTCAAGCAAGCGGGCGCGGAACTGCTCATCGTGCCCAACGGCTCGCCCTATTGGATCGACAAGCAGGACGTGCGCTACGGCGTCGCCGAGACGCGCGTGGCGGAGACGCGGCTGCCGCTGGCTTACGTCAATCAGGTGGGCGGCCAGGACGAGCTGGTGTTCGACGGCGCGTCCTTCGTGCTGAACGACGATGTGACGCTTGCGGTGCAGATGCCGGCTTGGGTCGAGGCGATCGGCGTCACCGAATGGCAACGCGAGAACGGGAATTGGCGCTGCCAGCCCGGCCTCATCGCCGAGATCGAGGAGGGGGACGCCGCCAACTATCTGGCCTGCGTCACCGGCTTGCGCGACTATGTGGAGAAGAACGGCTTCCCCGGTGTCGTGCTCGGGCTCTCCGGCGGCATCGACTCGGCGCTCTGCGCGGCGATGGCCGTCGATGCGCTCGGCGCGAAACGCGTGCATTGCGTCATGCTGCCCTATGCCTTCACCAGCAGCGAGAGCCTGTCGGATGCGGCGGCGGCCGTCGACGCGCTCGACGTGCGCTACGACATCATGCCGATCCATGCGGCGGTCGACGGCCTGAGCGCGAGCCTGGAGGATGTATTCGCCGGGACAACGCCCGACGCCACGGAGGAGAATCTCCAGTCGCGCGCCCGCGGCACGCTGCTGATGGCGATCTCCAACAAGTTCGGGCCGATCGTGCTGACCACCGGCAACAAATCCGAGGTGTCGGTCGGCTATGCCACGCTGTACGGCGACATGAACGGCGGGTTCAACCCCATCAAGGACCTCTACAAGACCCAGGTCTATGCGCTGGCCCGCTACCGCAATACGGCGCGGCCCAAGGGCTGCCTCGGGCCCGAGGGCATCGTCATCCCGGAGAACGTGCTGACCAAGGCGCCGACCGCGGAACTCAAGCCAGGCCAGCGCGACCAGGACACGCTGCCGCCTTACGACGTGCTCGACGATATTTTGAATTGCCTGGTCGAGCTGGAAATGCCGCTGCCGGAGATCGTCGCGCGCGGGCATGCGCCGGAGCTCGTCAAGAAAGTCGAGCGCATGCTTTACCTCGCCGAATATAAGAGGCGGCAGGCGGCGCCCGGCGTGAAGATCACCGCCAAGAATTTCGGCCGCGACCGGCGCTACCCGATCACCAACAAATTCCGCGAGAAACTGTGATGCAGGCCGCTACCCATTTACGTCATCCCGGCGAAAGCCGGGATCCAGGGGCTTCCGCTCGACTGCTTGTGGCTCTGGATTCCGGCTTGCGCCGGAATGACGCAAGTGGCGGGATCGGCATACGCCCATGACTGTCACGGTCAGATTTGCGCCGAGCCCGACCGGGCGGATTCATGCCGGCAATATCCGCACCGCGATGTTCAATTATCTGTTCGCGCGGCGGGCAGGCGGCCGGCTGATCTTCCGCCTCGACGACACCGACCGGGAGCGCTCGACCGAGGAATTCGCGCTCGGCATCGAGGAGGACCTGCACTGGCTCGGCGTCGAATGGACCGAAAAGGCGCGCCAGTCGGACCGGTTCGACCGCTATGCCGAGGCGGTTGAGAAGCTGAAAGCGAGCGGGCGGCTCTATCCGGCTTACGAGACGCCGGAGGAGCTCGAGCTGAAGCGCAAGCGCCAGCTCGCGCGCGGCAAGCCTCCCGTCTATGACCGCGCCGCCTTGCAGCTGACGGCAGATGAGCGCGTGCGGCTCGAGGCCGAGGGGCACAAGCCGCATTGGCGCTTTCTGCTCGAACAGCGCGACGTCGTCTGGGACGATCTCGTGCGCGGGCGGCAACATGTCGATGCCGCGTCGCTGTCTGACCCGGTGCTGGTCAGGGCCGACGGCAGCTATCTCTATACGATGCCGAGCGTGGTGGACGACATCGATCTCGGCATCACCCATGTGATCCGCGGCGAGGACCATGTCGCCAATACCGCGCCGCAGATTCAGCTGTTCGAGGCGCTGGGCGCCAAGCCTCCCGCCTTCGGCCATCACAATCTGTTGGTCGGTGCCGACGGCCAGGCGCTGTCGAAGCGCGACCGCACGCTCTCCATCGCTTCCTTGCGGGAGGAGGGGATCGAGGCGTTGGCGGTAGCGAGCTACTCGGCGTTGATCGGCACCTCGGACCCGGTCGTGCCGCACGCAAATCTCGACGAGCTGGCGCGGGGTTTCGATTTCGCCAAGCTGTCGCGCGCGCCGGCGCGGTTCGACCCGAACGAGCTGCGTCTGCTCAACGCCAAGCTGCTGCATATGCTTCCCTTCAGCGCGGTCAAGGACCGGCTCGCCGCGATGGGCGTCGGCGGCGGCGAAGCGTTCTGGGAGGCGGTGCGCGGCAATCTCGCGGTGCTTGGCGATGCCAAGCTCTGGTGGCAGGTGGTCAACGGGCCGATCGAGCCGGTGATGAGCGATCCCGCGCTTTGCGGTCGGGCGGCCGCCTTGCTGCCGCCCGAGCCGTGGGACGAGGAGACGTGGGGGCGGCTTGCCGCCGACATCAAGCAGGCGACCGGCGCCAAGGGCAAGGCGTTGTTCGCCCCGCTCCGGCTTGCGCTCACCGGGCGCGAGCAGGGGCCTGAACTCAAGCAGCTGCTGCCGCTGATCGGGCGCGCACGCGCCTTGGCTCGGCTCGAAGGCAGGACCGCGTAACGCTCAGCCTATTGCGGGGGCGGAGCGACCGGTGGCTTGGCCGCTTTCTTGATGATGGTGGATTGCCCCTGCTGCGGCGGTGGTGCGGCCGCGGCTGAAGCCGGCGGTGGCGCTGCCGGCGGTGCGGCGGCGGCGGGAGGTGCAGGCGGCTTCTGCGCCGCAGGGACGGGCGGCGGTGCTGCGGCGGGTGCCGGCTGGTTGCTGCCGGTCACGTCGAGATCGAGACTCTCACCGCCCGGCGCCGCGGGCGCTGCGGCCTGAGGCGCGGGAGGCGGCGCAGGCGCTTTCGCGCTTGGCTTGCCTTTGACGGGCTGCGCGGCGTCGACCTCGGCGCGCTTGTTGGCGGCCTCGATCTCGGTCGGATTGTATTCGGCCTGCTTGCAGGAGCAGCCCTTCACATATTCCTTGCGGTAACGCAGCGCGACGGGAAGGTCCATATAGGCCGAGCCGTTCAGCGAGACGGCCTGCTCGATATCCTGGCCTGGGTTCCGATAGACATAGAGCTCGGCCGGCGCGGCGCAGTTCGACTGGCATTGCTGCGCGTCCTGTCCGAGCAGGCTGCCATAGGTCGAATAGTGGATCGGATAGAAGAAGCCGTCGCACAGCCGCACGCAGACGGACCGGTACCGGCCGTTCGGATCGATGCTGCGATAGACGGGAGTCTGCTGCTCGGGCTCGTCGTCCTGGCCGCCGCCGAAGAAGTCGAACAAGCCGCCGCCGCGGCGCTTCTGCGCAGGCGGCTGACCGCCGCAGCCGCTGCGGGCGAGGGCATCTTGCAGCTCGGCTTGGCGGCGCCGATTGCCGCCGCCGCCGCCGAGCGCCTGGCGCTGCTGCTGCAGCTGAGCGAGCTGGCGGCGCGAATCCTCGACGCGATTGTTCATGTTGAGGCATTTCGGGCTGCGCACCAGGCCGCGGCCGAAGATGAAGAAGCTCTCGAAGCAGCCGGCGTCCTCCATGGCCGCGCGGGTGCCTTGGAACGTGCGGTCGGCCTGGGCGATCTGCTGATCGATGCGGGCCATATCCTCGCGATTGGCGCCACCGCCGCCGCGGGCCGCGGCGAGGTCCTGCTGAAGCTGCATGCAGCGGATCTCGCGGTCGCTCAGGCCTTGGGCGAGAGCGAGCCCGGCTCCGCCCACGAGCCCCGCGCCGCAGATCGCGAGCAAAGCGAGGCGAGCGCCTTGGGTCGGCCTTACGGACGACGCAACAACGCGCCAAAAATCACGGTAGCCGCTCACGCTTGGTTCCCATCCCCGAGGACCGCCCGACGCATTATGCGCGCCTAGATTCGGGGGTCAATGAGGCATGAATAAGATGCCTTGCTTGACGCTCCAAGCAATTCCCGCCATAAGCGTCCCAAGATGATGCAAAAGCAACCCATCCTTATGATTTTCTGCGGCATCATTCCGGGCTAGCAAACAACGCTCGCCCGGGTCGATCTCCCTTACCTCAATCTAAGAGTTACGCGGACCGAAGGGCGGGCCTCACGCCGAAGAGGCTTTGTCTGTCGTGCTTAGACTTTACAACACGCTCACCCGCAAGAAGGAAGACTTCCGGCCGCTCGATGCCGGCAACGTCCGCATGTATGTCTGCGGGCCGACGGTCTACGACTTCGCGCATATCGGCAATGCGCGGCCGGTGATCGTGTTCGACGTGCTGTACCGCCTGTTGCGCCATGTTTATGGCCCGGAGCACGTCACCTATGTCCGCAACATCACCGACGTCGACGACAAGATCAACGCGCGCGCCGCGCAAGGATTATCCAGACCTTCCGCTGAACGAGGCGATCCGCCGCGTCACCGAGAAGACCGAGGCGCAGTTCCACGCCGACATGGCCGCGCTCGGCGCGCTCGATCCGACTGTCGAGCCGCGGGCGACCGAGCATATCGCGCAGATGAAGGCGATGATCGAGACGCTGGTCGAGCATGGCTGCGCCTATGTGGCCGAGGACCATGTGCTGTTCCACGTCGCGGCGATGGCCGATTACGGCAAGCTGTCGGGGCGCTCGCTCGACGAGATGATCGCCGGCGCCCGCGTCGAGGTCGCGCCGTTCAAGCAAGGACCCGATGGATTTCGTGCTGTGGAAGCCGTCGAAGCCGGGCGAGCCGTCATGGCCGTCGCCGTGCGGCATCGCGGCGCCCGGACGACCGGGGTGGCATATCGAATGCTCCGCCATGGCGGCCGCGCATCTCGGCACGACCTTCGACATCCATGGCGGCGGCATCGACCTCGTCTTCCCGCATCATGAGAACGAGATCGCGCAATCGCGCTGCGCCAACTCGACGCCGATCATGGCGCAGGTCTGGATGCATAACGGCTTCCTCCAGGTCGAAGGGAGAGAAGATGGCGAAGTCGGCCGGCAACTTCGTCACCGTGCATGAATTGCTGGAAGGCTGGCAGGGTTATGCCTGGCCCGGCGAGGCGCTCCGCTTCAACATGCTCAGGACGCAATATCGCCAGCCGCTCGACTGGACCCTAGTCAGTCTCGATGAGGCGCATAAGACACTGTGGGAGTGGTACGGCGATCTCGAAGGCAAGGAGCCGGAGCGAGGCGTTCCCGGCCCGGTGCTCGATGCGCTGATGGACGACCTCAACACGCCGAAGGTGATCACCGAGCTGCACAAGCTTCACAGCGCGGGACATTGGGGTGGTCTTCGTGCCGCGCTCGGCTTTCTCGGCTTCTCCGGTGAACGAGCGGAGATTGCCAGGAGGGCGTCGGCTGTAGGCAAAGCTGGTTCGAATGTCGAAGCGGTCGGCGAGCGAATAGCCGCACGAAACGCCGCGCGGGCGGCAAAGGACTTCAAGGAGGCGGATCGCATCCGCGGCGAGCTCGAAGCCATGGGCATCGTCCTGAAAGACGCCAAGGACCCCAAGACGGGCGAGCTGGTCACCACCTGGGAGGTTGCCCGATGAAACCGTTGCTTGGCGACTTGCCGTTCAGGAACTCGCGCCGCGTCTATCTCGCGATCAAGCTCGCGGTGCTGGCGCTCGCCGTCTCGCTGGCGCTGCATTTCCTGTTGGGCGTGGTGTAGAGGAAGAGCCATGGCCCGCGAACGCATCTCGCTCTACGACACGACGCTGCGCGACGGCGCGCAGACGCATGGCGTCGACTTCTCGGTCGAGGACAAATGGCTGATCGCGCAGCAGCTGGATGCGCTCGGCATCGATTATATCGAGGGCGGCTATCCGGGCGCGAACCCGACCGATACGCGGCTGTTCGCCGAGGCGAAGCCGCTCGGCCACGCCAAGCTCACCGCCTTCGGCATGACCAAGCGGGTCGGCCGCTCGATCGCCAACGATCCCGGCTTCCAGGCGCTGCTCGCCGCCAAGACGGATTCGATCTGCCTGGTCGCCAAAGCTTGGGACTTCCATGTCGATGTCGCGCTCGGCATCAGCTGCGATGAGAATCTCGCCGGCATCAAGGAATTGACGGAAGCCGTGGTCGCATCGGGCCGCGAGGCGCTGATCGACTGCGAGCATTTCTTCGACGGCTACAAGGCCAATCCGGATTACGCGCTGGCATGCGCCAAGACGGCTTACGACGCGGGCGCGCGTTGGGTGGTGCTGTGCGACACCAATGGCGGCACGCTGCCCGAGGAGATCGAGAAGATCGTGGCCGAGGTGGTCAAGACGATCCCCGGCGATCATCTCGGCATCCATGTGCATAACGATACCGATAACGGCGTGGCGAACTCGCTCGCGGCGGTGCGCGCCGGCGCACGGCAGATCCAAGGCACGCTGAACGGGCTCGGCGAGCGCTGCGGCAACGCCAATCTCACCTCGATCATCCCGACGCTGATGCTGAAATCGGACTATGCCGAGCGCTTCGAGACGTCCGTCACGCCGGAGAAACTCCGCACGCTGACGCATGCCTCGCGCATCCTCGACGAGGTGCTGAACCGCGCGCCGAACCGGCATGCGCCTTATGTCGGCGAGTCGGCTTTCGCGCATAAAGGCGGCATCCATGTCTCGGCCGTGCAGAAGGACCCGCGCACCTACGAGCATGTGCCGCCCGAGGCGATCGGCAACCGGCGCAGGCTGCTCGTCTCCGACCAGGGGGGCCGCTCCAATATCCTCGCCGAGCTGGAGCGCATCGGCATCGTCACGCCGAAGGACGATCCGCGCATCGTGCGCCTGCTGGACGAGGTGAAGCAGCGCGAAGCGATCGGCTATGCCTATGAGGCGGCGGATGCGTCCTTCGAGCTGCTGGCCCGGCGCATGCTCGGCAACGTGCCGCAATTCTTCGACGTGGACTCCTTCCGCGTCACCGTCGAGCGGCGGCACAATGCCGTCGGCGACCTCGTCACCGTGTCGGAGGCGACGGTCAAGGTACGCATCGACGGCGAGAGCGTGCTGTCGGCGGGCGAGGGGAACGGCCCGGTCAACGCGCTCGACAACGCGCTGCGCAAGGATCTCGGCCGCTATCAGAGCTTCATCAACGACCTCGAGCTGGTCGATTACAAGGTGCGTATCCTCACCGGCGGCACCGACGCCGTGACCCGCGTGCTGATCGAGAGCCGCGACGGGGTGGGCAACCGCTGGTTCACCGTGGGCGTCTCGCCGAATATCGTCGATGCCTCGTTCGAGGCGCTGATCGACTCCATCAATTACAAGCTGATCCGCGACGGCGCCCCCGCGCCCTAGCCCGGAACCAGCCGGCGCGATAAGGTCGGTGCCATTCCGCGTTAGGTTGCCGAGTTCAATTTCCGATATAAGAATTGCGGCCACGAAGGTCCGGGGAGCCGTGGATCGCATGATGCGGGGATTTGTCGTCGTTTTTCTGCTGATTTTCTGCACCGCGCCGGCATTTGCGCAGGCGGGGCCGCATGCCAATGTCGAGGTATCGGACAACGACAGCGGCGGCGGACATGCGCTCGAATCCGGCGAGATCCCGGCCGGGGAAGCCGCCGGCGAGGCGGAGACCGGCGGCGACGCTTGCGCGGGCGCGACGGGTCTCGGCGGTTATGCCTGCCACATCGGCACGTTCTTGTTCGGCTCGGTCGAGCGCACCGTCGTCAGCTTCATGGCGCTGCTTGCGCTGTCGACGCTGCTGCTCTGGTTCAACACGCGCAAAGCCGTGACCGCGGCAAAGATCGCCGCGGAGCACATCCCCGCCGTCGAGCGCGCTTATGTGTTCGGCGGACCGACGGAACTCTTCCTGCTGCACGACCAGGCGACCGTCAGGCTTGCCATGCAGAATTACGGGAGAACGCCGGCGGTGATCAAGGAATGGCTGGTCGAGTTCGTGGCGCAAGAGCCGCGCGGCAAGAGTCCCGCCTATGAGGCGTCGAAGCGGACGGTCGCCAACGAGATCCTCGAGCCTGACAAGCTGTTCAGTCCGGCTTCCGTGTTCCGCTCGGACATCGCCTCGCCGTTCTTCATCGTCGGCTACATCGCCTATGAGGACGTGTTCCGGCAGTCGCATATGACGCGGTTCTGCGTCGGCGTGGCGCGCGACGGCAAGGCTGCCTATGCCGGCCATCCCGCCTGGAACGGCTACGACTGAGCCGCCGAGTTCAGAATTTCGCCGAGACTTCGGCTTCAGCTTGCGCGTCGCTCACCGCGGGGAACGGGCCAAGCGCCTTCTCGATTGCCGGGATGATCGTCTCGACGCGATCCACCACCGTCACGTTCAGCTCGAGCCCGGCGCGGATGAAACCCTCGGCGCTCATGCGCTCGAACAGCACCAGCAGCGGGTCCCAGAAGCCGTCAATATTGACGAGCACGATCGGCTTGGCGTGCCGGCCGAGCTGCGACCAGGTGAGCTGCTCGACGAATTCTTCCAGCGTGCCGAGCCCGCCGGGCAGCGCGACGAAGGCGTCGGACTTGACGAACATCAGCTGCTTCCGCTGATGCATGTCGTCGACCACGATCAGCTCCTGCGCCTGGATCAACATGTGCTCCCGCTCGCTCAAGAAGCCGGGAATGATGCCGGTGACGTGGCCGCCATGGTTAAGCACCGAGCGCGCGGTCTCGCCCATCAGCCCGAGGCTGCCCCCGCCATAAACGAGGGCGATGCGCGATTGGGCCAGGATGCGGCCAAAGGCGCGCGCGGCCTCCACAAAGGCCGGATTCTTGCCGGGGCCGGAGCCGCAATAGACGCAGATGCTTTGTAAGGAGGAACTGGGGTGGATGTCGTTCATGGGTCATCTGCCATCCGGCTCCGGGGCGCGTCAAGAAAAGGCCCAAGGCCCCTCAATCGGCTGGCGGGGAATCGCTCGATCCGCTAGGTTCCCGGCAGAATCTGGCGCGGTTTGACGTTTTTTTGCCTTGGGGCCCGCGTACAAGGTGAAACTGAGTTAGGGCGAAGGAAACGCATAATGTTCGGCAGTCGATATAGTTGCATTGTAGCGGTCGCGGCCTTGGCCGCTATGTCGCCGTGGGTCGATACCGCGCTTGCCGCCGAATCGGATGCGGCAGGCCAGAGCGTTGCCGGGCAACCGGAGCCCACGGTCCCCGATGTTCAGCCAAGCGATGCCCATCCGCCGGGTTCGCCGCTCAAGCTGCGCACGATCGACTACCAGGACGCCGGCGATAAGCCCGGCAAGCTGAAGGTTGCCGGAATCGCTCTGCCCAACAAGGAGCTGTTTCTGTTTCTGGACGATCAGCCCTTCACCAACGCTCTCCCCGACGCTTCCGGCAATTGGAGCGTCGAGAGCGAAGTGAAGCTCACGGACGGCCGGCACACCTTCCGCGCCGACCAATACGACACGGACACGAACATGTTGGCGGCGCGCGCGATGATCACCTTCGAGCGTGCCAAGGAACCCACTGGAGACGCCGCGCCGGCGGAACCGCCTAAGGCCACTACGCCTTAGTCGAGGACGCTAAAGGCGTCGGCCGAGGAAGACGGGGATGATCGGCAGGAAGCTCATTGTCGGCATCGCAGCCATCGTCGCTCTGGCCGGCGGCGCGCTCCTAGGACTGTATGTTCTCGGGCAAGGGCCGTTTGCTCCACCTTCAGCCGAGCAGGGGCCGGTGGCCGATACGGGCGTCGCAAGCCCGTCGCCGGCCGCGCCCAACGCCGCCGCAACCGCTCCCGAGCAGCCGGCAGCCCAGCCGCAAGCCGATGCGACCGGCGCGCTCACGCCTCCATCCGAGCCGACCTCGGTGCCGACCTTCGACGTGGTGGTCATCGAGCCGAGCGGCGAGGGCGTGATCGCGGGTCGCGCCGCGCCGGGCTGGGAGGTCAGCGTGCAAAGCGGGGGCACCAAGGTCGGCGAGGCCAAGGCCGATCTGCAAGGCGAGTGGAGCGTGGTGTTGGACAAGCCGCTGTCGGCAGGCGATCACGCGCTGTCCTTGAAAATCACCTCTCCCGACGGCACTCGCGCTTTGTCCTCGCAGGAATTGGTGCGCGTCGCGGTCGGCGCCGTCGCGAACAAGGCCGGTGCGCCGGCCGGCGTGGAGGTCGCGGCCACGCCGACAATGCCCGCGCCCGAAGCGCCAGCGCCCGCGCCGGCAGAGATCACGCCGGTTCCGGCGCCGCAAGCGGCCGCGCCGACACCGGCTCCGGCTCAACCTGCTCCTGTTGTGGCGCCTCCGCCGAGTGAGAATCCGCAAGTCGCGCGCGCCGACCAAGCGCCGCCCCCCGCCGAAGGTCCGCGCGCAACCGCCCGGTCCGAAGCGAGCGCGCCAGCGCCGAAGCCGACGCTGGTGTTCAAGACCGTGGACTACGTGGATACAGGCGCGGGGACCGTCACGCTGAGCGGCTTCGCCGATCCCGGGGCGAAGGTTTCGATCTTCTCAGACAATCAACTTCTTGCCGAGGTCCAGGCCGACCGCGACGGAATTTGGCGCATCGTGGTGCAGAAGAAGCTCGGCATGGGGCAGCATAGCTTCCGCGCCGAGCAGCAAGGCGCCGGAGCCGGCGCGCTCGCGCAAAGCGCCATGGTCACCATCGAGCGCGTCGAGCCCAAGCCGGAGCCGCCCAAGCAGGTGGCGACCTCCTCGGGCCCTGCGTCGGCGGCATCGGCCGAAAAGAAGGAAAGCCCAGGAACCTATGTTATCCGCCAGGGCGACACGTTGTGGGCGATCGCCAAGCGCTATCTCGGCTCAGGCTTGCGCTATACGTCGATCTTCCAGGATAACCGCAAGGTGATCCGCAACCCGAACCTCATTCATCCAAAGCAAGAGCTTGCCGTGCCTACCCCCTGACGCGCTTGGCGCGGGAGGTGGCCGGACCTATATATCCCGCTGGGGACCTGAAGGGCGGGCAGCCAAGTCGCTGCCAATTTTGCCGCGCAAACTCGCGGAACTTAGAAGCGATCTCTCATGCAAGACCGGCTGCCGCAATCTCGAAGCGACGCCGTGCTTCAGGCACGGACCGGGCAATTGCGCGTGCTGCGCGAGCTTGCGCCCTATGTCTGGCCGGCCAATCGGCCCGATCTGCGCATGCGGGTGGTGTTCGCGCTTGCCGCGCTGGTGGTCGCCAAGGCGATCACGCTCGTCGTGCCGATCGCCTACAAGACGATTGTCGATCTTCTCACCGGCGAGGCGAGCGCAAGCGAGATTGCCGGACTCTCCGCGCTTGGGCTTGCGGCCGTGCCCGCCATGGTGATCGTCGCCTATGGCGTCGGCCGCGTGCTGATGGTGCTGTTCGCGCAATTCCGCGATGTGTGGTTCACCGTGGTCGCCCAGCATGCCGTGCGCGAGCTCGCCAACCGCACCTTCCGCCATCTGCATGCGCTTTCCTTGCGCTTTCATCTGGAGCGCCGCACCGGAGGCCTGAGCCGCGTCATCGAGCGCGGCGTCAACGGCGTCGACACCATCGTGCGCATGGCGGTGCTGAACTCGATCCCGACCGCGGTCGAGCTGCTGATGATCTCAGGCCTCGTGGCTTGGTATTTCGGCTGGATCTACGTTGTGGTCGTGCTGCTCACGGTCGGCTTCTATGTCTGGTTCACGTTCTGGGCGAGCGAGCGGCGCATCTCCATCCGCCGCGACATGAACGAGTCCGACACCGAGGCGCATTCGAAGGCGGTCGACAGCCTGCTCAACTACGAGACGGTGAAATATTTCGGCAACGAGGAGCTGGAAGCGCGGCGCTTCGATTCCTCGATGGCGCGCTACGAGAAGGCGGCGGTTCGCACCTATACCTCGCTCGGCCTGCTCAATACCGGGCAGGCGGTGATCTTCACGCTCGGCACGGTGGTCTGCATGCTGCTCGCGGCGCGCGACGTGACGCGCGGGACGCTGACCGTCGGCGGCTTCGTGATGATCAACGCCATCCTCATGCAGCTTTATCTGCCGCTCAATTTCATGGGCATGGTCTATCGGGAGATCAAGCAAGGCCTGATCGACGTCGAGACCATGTTCGCGCTGCTGCACGAGCCGCCGGAGATCATCGACCGCAAGGGTGCGCAGCCGCTCCGCGTCAACAAGGGCGCGGTCAAGTTCGAGAACGTGTCCTTCGCCTATGACCCAGACCGGCCGATCCTGAAGAATGTCAGCTTCGAGGTGCCTGCGGGAAAGATGGTGGCCATCGTCGGGCCGTCGGGCGCGGGCAAGTCCACCATCTCGCGCATCCTGTTCCGCTTCTACGAGCTCTCGGGCGGGCGCGTGTCGATCGACGGCCAGAATATCAGTGACGTGACGCAAGCCTCGCTGCGGGCGGCGATCGGCATGGTTCCGCAGGACACCGTGCTGTTCAACGACACGATCGAATACAATATCCGCTACGGCAAGCCGGACGCGACGGTTGCCGAGGTACGCGAGGCCGCGCGTCTCGCCCAGATCGACGACTTCGTCATGACGCTGCCGCAAGGCTATCACGCGCTGGTCGGCGAGCGCGGCCTGAAGCTGTCCGGCGGTGAGAAGCAACGCGTGGCGATCGCCCGCACCATCCTCAAAGCGCCGCCGATCCTGATGCTCGACGAGGCGACCTCGGCGCTCGACAGCCACACCGAACGGGAGATCCAGGACGCGCTCGAACGCGTCGCGCGCGAGCGCACCAGCCTGGTGATCGCGCACCGTCTCTCCACCGTGGTCCATGCCGACAACATCATCGTGCTGGATCAGGGGGTCATCGTCGAGCAGGGCACGCATCTCGAGCTGCTTAGCCGAGGCGGGCTCTATGCGAGTCTGTGGGAGCGCCAGCGCGAGGCGGAGCAGGCGCGCGAGCGGCTCGCCGAGATCGCCGGCGAGGAGGTTTTGCCGCCATCGCGCGCGGCCGAACGTCTCGAAGACGAAGCGCTCGCCTCAACCTAAGCTTCAACCATCGCGCAGGGCATGAACGACAAACACAGCATCCTCGACAGCATTCTTGGCGCATTCGTGCCGATCCACCCGGACGGATATAAATTCGTCGCCGGCGCGGCGCTCGCCACGCTGCTGCTGTTCCTCGTGGCTCCGCCGCTCGGCTGGCTGGCGGCCATCGCCACGGCCTATTGCGCCTATTTCTTTCGCGACCCCGAGCGCGTGACGCCGCAGCGGAAAGGCCTCGTCACATCCGCGGCCGACGGCAAGGTCGCGGCCATCGCCGACGTCGCCGCGCCGAACGAGCTCGCGCTCGGAGGCGAGACGCTTCGTCGCATCTCCGTGTTTCTCTCCATCTTCGACGTGCATATCGTCCGCGCTCCGGTCGCGGGGCGGATCGTCAGAAGTCATTATGTGCCGGGCGCTTTCCTTAACGCCGAGCTCGATAAAGCGAGCGAGGAGAACGAGCGGCGCGCGCTGGTGATCGAGACCGTAACCGGGGAGAAGGTCGGGCTTGTGCTGATTGCCGGGCTGATCGCGCGACGGATCGTGACTTTCGTCGGCGAGGGGACTAGCGTGGCCTGCGGCGAGCGCATCGGGCTGATCCGCTTCGGCAGCCGGGTCGATGTCTATCTGCCCGCCACCGCCAGCGTTGTCGCCGAAGTCGGGCAGACGGCGATCGGCGGCGAGACGGTGCTCGCGGAGTTCGTCGGTCGCGAGGAGGCGCGTGCGGTGAGATCTGTGGCAGTGTCCGGTGCGACGGAGGGCTAGACATGTTTCCTCCCTTCGATCCCGAGCGCGATGAGCGCAAAAAGAAGCGGCCGAATGTGTTCGCCCGCAGCCAAGTGCCGGTCAGGGTGCTCATCCCCAATATCTTCACGCTGGTCGGGCTGTGCGCGGGGCTCACCGCCATCCGCATGGGCATCGAGCATCGCTGGGATCTGGCGGTGGCCGCGCTCGTGTTCGCCGCGTTTCTCGACGGCATCGACGGCCGCGTCGCGCGGCTGCTGAAGGCCTCGTCGCGGTTCGGCGCCGAGCTGGACAGTCTGGCCGACTTCGTCAATTTCGGCGTGGCGCCGGCCATCATCATGTTCAACTGGGCGCTCGACGACCTCAAGAGCCTCGGCTGGATCGCGGTGCTGGTGTTCGCGGTGTGCTCGGCGCTCAGGCTGGCGCGCTTCAACGTCTCGCTGGATGCGACCGACACACCCGCCTGGAAAAGCAATTATTTCGTCGGCGTGCCGGCGCCGGCCGGCGCCATCGTTCTTTTATTGCCGATCTATGCGGAGGATCTCGGACTGCATTGGCCGAGCCTCACCCCGCTCGTGCTGTTCTATACGCTCGCCATCGCGCTTTTGATGGTGAGCCGGGTGCCGACTTTCTCGGGCAAGCTGATCGGGCAGAAGATCGCGCGCGAATATGTGCTGCCGGTATTCGTGGCCGCCGCCTTGTTCATGGCGCTGCTGCTCACCTATCCGTCGCTCACGCTTGCCGTGGGCTCGCTGGTCTATCTGGCCATGATCCCGCTGTCCGCCTATCGCTATCTCGCCGAGCAGCGCAAGCAGACAAAGATCGCCAAACCGCAAAGCGGCAAGGGCCAAGCAGCCGAGACCCCGCCGAGCTCCGATGAGCAGGTCGTGCGCCTGAGGACGAAGCCGTGAAGCAACGCCTCTCCACCTATCTGCGGCAGCTCGAGGCCGAGAGCATCCACATCATGCGCGAGGTGGCGGCAGAGTTCCGCAATCCGGTGATGCTCTATTCCATCGGCAAGGATAGCTCGGTGATGCTGCATCTGGCGCTGAAGGCGTTCTATCCGGGCAAGCCGCCGTTTCCGCTGCTGCATGTCGACACCACCTGGAAGTTCCGCGAGATGATCCAATTTCGCGATGCCGAAATGCGGCGGCTCGGGCTCGACCTCATCGTCCACAGCAACGAGCAGGGGGTGAAGGACGGCATCTCCCCCATCACCCATGGCAGCGCGCTCTACACCGACATCATGAAGACCGAGGCGCTCAAGCAGGCGCTTACGAGTTACGGCTTCGACGCGGCGTTCGGCGGCGCGCGCCGCGACGAGGAGAAATCTCGCGCCAAGGAGCGGGTGTTCTCGTTCCGCAACATCGCGCAGAACTGGGATCCCAAGCGGCAGCGGCCGGAGCTGTGGCATCTCGCCAATACCAAGGTCGGCCCGGGCGAGAGCATGCGGGTGTTCCCGCTGTCGAATTGGACCGAGCTCGATGTGTGGACCTACATCTATCTCGAGGACATACCGGTGGTGCCGCTCTATTTCGCCGCCGACCGGCCCGTGGTCGAGCGCGGCGGCATGCTGATCATGGTCGATGACGACCGGCTGCCCATCGATGCGAAGGAGAAGCCGGAGACGGCGCGCGTGCGCTTCCGCACGCTCGGCTGCTATCCGTTGACCGGCGCGATCCGCTCGCAAGCCGCGTCAGTGCCGGAGATCATCGAGGAGCTGGTCGCCACGCGCTTCTCCGAGCGCCAGGGCCGCGTCATCGACCACGACCAGTCCGGCTCGATGGAGAAGAAGAAGCAGGAGGGCTATTTCTGATGGCCCGCTTGAGCGTAGTCGGCGGCAATGAGCGCAGCAACGCCGGCGAGCGGGTGAATGCCCGCATCGCCGCGGAGGAGAATCGCAGCCTGTTGCGCTTCCTTACCTGCGGCAGCGTCGATGACGGCAAGAGCACGCTGATCGGCCGGCTGCTCTACGACTCCGCGCTGGTCTATGAGGACCAGGTGCGCAGCGCCGAGCACGACTCGCGCCGTCCGGGCGGGGGCAGGGGAGGCCAGCTCGATCTCGCGCTCCTGATCGACGGCCTGGAGGCCGAGCGCGAGCAGAAGATCACCATCGACGTCGCCTATCGCTATTTCTCGACGCCGCGGCGGAAATTCATCGTCGCCGATACGCCGGGCCACGTGCAGTACACGCGCAACATGGCGACGGGTGCGTCGAATTGCGATTTCGCCGTGCTGTTGGTCGATGCGCGGAGCGGCGTGCTCACGCAGACGCGCCGGCATGCTTGCATCCTGTCGCTGCTCGGCATCAGCAGAATAGCCCTCGCCGTCAACAAGATGGACCTGGTGGATTTCGAGCAGGCGCGGTTCGAGGCGATCGCCGAGGAATTTGCGAGCTTCGCCGAGGCGCTGGGCTTCGACCACGTGACGGCGATCCCGCTATCGGCGCTCAAGGGCGACAATGTCATCAACCCGAGCGCGCATATGCATTGGTATCGCGGGCCGACACTGCTCGGACATCTGGAGACGGTCGATGCGGGGCGCGGCGGCAAGGAGCGGCCCTTCCGCTTTCCGGTGCAATGGGTGAACCGGCCGCATCTCGATTTCCGCGGCTATGCCGGAACGGTAACCAGCGGCAAGGTCGCAAAGGGCGACGAGGTGGTGATCCATCCGTCGGGCAAGCGCGCGCATGTGGCGCGGATCGTTACGGCGGACGGCGACCGCGAAGAAGCGCGCGAGGGCGATGCGGTCACGCTGACTTTCGCCGAGGAGGTCGATGTCAGCCGCGGCGATATCATCGCGCTCCCGGCGGCGGCGCCGTCGATCGCCGATCAGGTGGCGGCGCGGCTGATCTGGTTCGACGACGAGCCGATGCTGCCCGGCCGCGCCTACACGCTGAAATGCGGCTGCCAGACCACGACGGCGACGATCTCCAACCTCAAATACAAGCTCAATGTCGACAATCTCGATCACGTGGCCGGCAAGACGCTCGAGCTGAACGAGGTGGGCTCCTGCAATCTCAGCACCGCCAAGGCGCTGGTGTTCGACCCCTATGCGGAGAACGCCGACACGGGCGCTTTCATCCTGATCGACCGCTTCACCAACGCGACGGTGGCCGCGGGCATGATCGAGTTCGGCTTGCGCCGCGCCACCAACATCCAGTGGCAGGAGCTGTTCGTGGACAAGGCGGCGCGCGCCGGGCTGAAGGAGCAGAAGCCCTGCGTGCTCTGGTTCACCGGGCTCTCTGGCGCCGGCAAATCGACCGTCGCCAATACGCTGGAGAAGCGGCTGCATGCCATGGGCCGGCATACCTACATGCTCGACGGCGACAATGTCCGCCACGGCCTCAACAAGGATCTCGGCTTCACCGATGCCGACCGGGTGGAGAATATCCGCCGCGTGGCGGAAGCCGCGAAGCTGTTCGTCGATGCCGGGCTGATCGTGATGGTGTCGTTCATCTCGCCGTTCCGCTCGGAGCGGCGCATGGCGCGCGATCTGTTCGAGGCGGGCGAGTTCATCGAGGTGTTCGTGGATACGCCGATCGAGATCTGCGAGGCGCGCGATCCGAAGGGCCTCTATCGCAAGGCGCGCGCGGGGCTGATCCGCAATTTCACCGGCATCGACTCGCTCTACGAGACGCCGGAGCACGCCGAGATCACGCTGGATACGAGCAAGGCCACGCCCGAGGCTGTCGCTGAGTCGCTGCTCGCCGAGCTGAGGCGCCGGGATCTGATCTGAAGATCAGTAGGCCGCAGCCGCCGTTTGCGCAGCGAGGAGGCGAGTTTCGTTCCCCGCCGGCGGCACATGGCAGAAGGAGGTTCGATCATGACACCAAGCAAGGGGTGGAGTGGGTTGATCCTGCCGTTGGTCGCCTTGGTGGCTATCGGTGCGGTCATGATTCCCAGCGGCGATGCCGCCGAGCGCGATGGCCTCTGGGCGGTGTACGAGTCGGCGTTGAAGGGCGCCAAATATGTCGACCTCACGCATACGATCACCCCAAGCATTCCTGTCTGGGCCGGCTTTGCCGCCTCCAGCTTCGCACCGGCCACCGCCGGTTCGGACATCGAGGGATTTGCCAAGAAAGGCGATATCTACACCTACGCGACGCACGGTTTCGAGGCGACGGAATATACGCTCAGGACCGATCAGCTCGGCACGCAGCTCGACCCGCCGGCCCATTGGGCCCCTGAGTATCCGGCGATCGACGAGCTGCCTGCGAGCTATGCGATCCGGCCACTCGTGGTCATATCGATGGTTGAGCAGTTGAAGACCAACCCGAATTACGCTCTGCAGGTCGCCGACATCGAAGCTTGGGAAAAGACGCATGGGCGCATCCCGGAAGGCTCCGTCGTGTTTGTGCGGTCCGATTGGTCGAAGGCCTGGCCCGATCCCAAACTCGCCACCTTGAAGGAGTTCCCGGGCGTCGGGCTCGAGGCACTGAAATTCCTGCACAACGAGCGCAAAATCCTGTTCCACGGACATGAGCCGCTGGACACGGATTCGACCCCCAATCTCGAGGGTGAATACTGGCTGATGCATAACGGCTATGCGCAGGCGGAAGGCGTTGCCAATCTCGACCAGGTGCCGGAAACCGGTGCGCTGGTGATCATCGGCTATCCGAAGTTCGGTGGCGGCCTTGGCGGTTATGCGCGCTACATCGCCATCTGTCCGCCCGACTGGCCACATGGCGTCAGCATCGGGGCGCAGGACGCGCCGTTGCCGAAAGCCGACAAGCCGCTGCACTACGACGCGGCGGCAGGCATGCGCATTCGGTGATCTGCTAAAGATCAAGTAGGCCGCAGCCGCCGCTTCCCCCCGATGGTTTCCCTCGGATCAGCGGCCGCGGCCTTCCACGCTAGTCCGACGGATCCGTTCCAGAAAGACTAGCGAGGATTTTCAAGCGCTCCTTGGCCTTTGCATTGCCGTCCTGCGAGGCGCGCTCGTACCAGTCGCGCGCGCGGATCGGATCGCCGTCCATGCCTTTGGCGCCGAGCTGGGTCAGCATGTCGCGATCGAAGGTGCGGGCGAGATCGTAAGCCGCGTCGCCTTCGCCGCGCTCGGCGAGATGGAGCAGGAGGAGACGTGCGGCGGCGATATCGCCCTCTTTCAGCATCCGCAGCGCCCGGTCATGCAGCGCCTTGGCTTGGGCGGCCGGAACGGCCGGCGGCTCGGCCGCGTGGGCGGCAGGCATCACATCGAGCAGCGCCGTGGCCCAGGTCATGTCGGGGCCGTAGGTGAAGGGCTGCGCGGGCGCTTCGACCCGCAGCACGAGGCTGCGGCGCGCCTGTGGCCCGTCGCCCGACTGAAGCACATAGACCTCGACGGGGTAATCGCCGGGGGCCGCTTCGCCCATGGTCAGGGTGAGATCGGCGACATAGTCGCCCTTCACCAGCCAGGTCCCGCTTTCGCTCTGCCGTCCGGCCGAGAGCTTGGCCGTGGCGGGGAGCCCGCGGATCAGGAGATAGCCCGCATGGCTCGAAGGCAGGAGCGGGGCAAAGGCGATATCGCGCCCGCTTGCGATGAGGATGACCTGCGCCGGTGCTGACGGCTCGGCCTTCTCGGCAAGCTTCGGCACGAGCAACGGCTCGCCCTTGGCGGCGCGATTGGCGGAGACCACCGCAAACTCAAGGCCCGACCCGGCGCCGGCCTCAACCGGCCTCTGCCACGCAACCGAGGTCGAACGCAGCGCGGGGCGGTTGTCGCCGTCAACCGGGCGCGGCACGGCCATCTGCGCGACGATCAGGAGTCCGCCGACGGTGAGCAGGATCGCGGTCGCGATCGATCCCGCGACCAGCAGGCTTGCCTGGCGCTGCCGGCGGCGGAATTCGTACAACAGCGCCTGCACATGAATTTGCGGAATGACCTGCGGCACGCGGGCGAGGGAGGCGGCTTCGAGCGCCTCGGCCTCGTCAGGATCGAGCGGGTCATCCACCGCATCCCAGTCGGGGTGAAGGGTTTCCGGCAAGAGGCCGTGCGCCTCGGGCGACAGCGCATCGCCGGCCGAGAGACCGCCGCGCAAGCCGAGACCGCCGAGCGGATCGTGTGCGCCGAATGGCGTGTCCCGGCTCGTCAGCCCTAAGGACGGAAAAGCATCCTCGACGTTCAAAGCCTCGAGCCGCTCGGCAAGCGACTTCGGGAAGCTGATGCTCACCGGCCCTTGCATCACGGTTTGAATCGCCCGAGACAGCGATTCCGCGTCATGCCGATCGTCCGATGGGTCGGAAGGAGAGGTTGAACTGAGAAGCGCCGCGCGCAGCACGGCATTTGCCCGATGCACAGGGTGCACGGCCACGGGCGTAGCGGAACCGAACATCGTACTTGCTCCCTTCACTACTCGCGCGAGTGCCCCCCGCGCGAGATCCGCCCCGTAACCCCCGTGTATGCACCCGTGCCCTGAGTGCGCAGCTATGCCGAACTAACCAACCCCTCCTTCCGTTCCCTCGTTCCCTCTATTTAGTCTTTCCCTCTGTTCCCCCGCGCGATCAGGGCAGCTTGCTGTGCTGCCATTCGATGAAACGTTTGAACAGACTCTCCTTCTGCTCCTTGCTCAGGGCGAGATTCTCCGCGAGCGCGGGCGGCCGGCTCACGCTGGCCTTCGCCGGCATCGGCTTGGCCGGCTCTACCGCAGGCTCGCCGAGAAATGCAGCGGCGGCGCGGGCGCGGGCAAAGCCTGGGAGGCTCGCCGCGAGATTGACCTCGCGCCATTTCGGATGCCGGCCTTGTGCCTGAAGCTCGGCGAAGCGCGGGAAGACCGCGTTGACGAAGCGGCTGACGCGCTCCGATGAGGCTGGATCGCTCTTAGCTTTGGCCGCAAGCAGCACCATGCCGGTCGCGACCGTGCCGATCCCGCCTCCGGCCTGGATCAGATTCGGGTAGTCCTGGGGGAGCAGCCGGGTCGGAAGATAGGCCGCTTCAAGCTGCGCGCCGAAGGAAACCGCCAAGAGGTGGATGCCCGAGCTTGCGGGAATGGCGGCGACCAGCGGCGAGGGCTTGCCGCCGACGATCACGGAAGCGGAGATCGCGCCTTGCTTCAATTGCTCGATGGCCGAGGGCGCATCCAAGCTCACCGGCTTGACCGTGATGCCGAGCGCCTTGAACATTGCTGTCGCGGTCACGGCCGAGGCCGACCCGGCGGGGCCGAAATTCACCTGTTTGCCGGACAAGCCGGCGAGGCTGCCGATATCGGCGCGGGCCAGCACGTGGATCTCTTGCGGGGCGAGCCGTGCCACCAGTTCGAGCTTGCCGGCGAGGCCGCGCTGCTTGGCCACGGCGTCGGCCAGCGCATCGGTCGAGACGAAGGCGATATCGACATGCGGATCGTCGAGCAGCAGCGCGAGATTGCCCGCGCCGCCGTCGCCCAGCATGGGGGTGACGCGCAAGTTTGCGCTTGGCCGGACAAGGCTAGCCATGTCGGCCGCCAGCACGGTTTCCGAGGCCGTCGCGGGACCGGCGATCAGCCCAAGCCACGCCTTGGCGCCCTGAGCTTGCGCGAGCGCGCTGCCGCCCGTGAACAGGCCGCAAAGAAGCAGACAAGGTAGGAGAAAGAGATACCGACGCAACACACACCCCGCATCCCCGCTGACCGCCCCTCGACTCCCGAGGTCCCCGCGGCATAGCGGCGTTAACCCGGCGCTCCGAAGCCAAGGATGGGCAGGTCATCGACCCCTCCTTCTCGAAGTCCGGGAGCCAAAACTCCTGGCAAGCGTTCGTGTGTGCTGTGCGTGGCCCCCGAAAAGAGGGCTAAGAAGGCTTTTTGTTATTGGCCGAGAAATTAACCGCCGACTGGGGCGCCATGTCGGCCCGATTGCGGCGAAGCCGGGGCCGCAGCCGCTTTAGCCAGCGCCCAGCGCCAGTGTGAGGGGGCTCACAAAGGCGCCTGCGGGCGAAACCCATCTCAGGGTCACGCCGAAGGCAATCACGCCACGGCACCATGTTCTAGGAGACGAAAATGAAACGCATGACCCTGATTACCGGCGCCGCCCTTGCCGTTGTGGCTTCGGCCGCGCTTGCATTCGCTACCGCCCATGCCGAGACCAAGCCGGTGGTGACCAACCACGAAACCGCGATCAAAGCCTGCTCGACGGTCAATCCCTTGCAGCCGGTCGAACTCGTCAACGCGGTCGACGACGGCAGCGGCATCGGCTTCAGCTTGGTTTGGCTGAACGACAAGGACGGCAATCTTTGGATGTGCGACGCCGACAGCGACGGCAACGTTTATTCCTACTCGCTGGTGACGCAGGATCTGCTGGACGGCTCGGGCCCCGAGCTGATCGGCCTGACCGAGGCAGACTTCGGCGAGGTCAATCCGCAGGAGACGGCCGAGAAGATCTGCATTGCTCATCTGGCCGAGGGCGGCAAGGTGCTGGCCAGCGCGCCCGACGGGTTCGAGCAGGATCCTGGCTTCGTGATCTTCGTCGAGGCCAACCAGGATGGCGGCCTCTATCTCTGCAACGCCACCAGCGACGCCATGATCTGGGCATTCGAGCCGATCGGCGACCCGCTCAGCTTCGGTCAGCAAGTCAGCTAAGCACCGGCTTCGCCACAGGCGCACACCGCAAAGATGGCCGGGGGCAACCCCGGCCATTCTTTTTGCTTAGTCGAGCGGGCGCGGGCCAAGGCTTGCACCCTTTTCGTTTGTCGGCATGAGATCGCCGGCAAGCTCCTCCAGCATCCGCACATACAGCCGGTAGGCGAGGACGCTCAGTCCGAATCTCGCGGCGAGCGCCGCGGGTAAAATGTAACGCGCGTAGACCGCGCGGAGGCGCTGCTCGCGCGCATCATGCGGGAGCCGCGCCAGGATCAGCGGCGCGAGCGTGTAATAAGCGGCGATCTCTTCAGCGCCGCCCGGCCGCTTGGCGAGCACAGTGTCGCGATAGCGGCGCAGCGTGCGCAGCTCGAAGCAATCGTCGGACAGCCCAAGCGTCTCGCAACAGGCGGTGGTGATGAAGCAACCCTCCGGCGGTTCGCATTTCTGGTCGGCGGCAGATGCGGCGAGGGCCTCCTTGCGCTCCGACGCCCAGGCCAGCCCGGCGCGCAAGCTCTCGCAGTCGACCTTGAAGCTGCATTCGTCCTTGTCGACGAGCTTGATGGCGATCTCGCAGGATTTGGCGTCGCGGAAGAACGGCGCGGTGGCGAGCGGCAGCACGATGCTCACCTTATCGTCGAAAATGTCGGTGCAATTGCCGCAGAGCGGCTCGTTGACGGCCTCCTTGCCGGTTTCGTCGCGGACGATCAGCCGGTTCTCCGGCTGCTTCAGGAATTTCTTCGGCAGCGGCACAGTCTCGCTATCGCCATAGACCACGAGCTTGGCGTCGTAGCTGGCCGCCACCTGGATCTCCACGCGCAGGTCGCAATCGGTCTTGAACTGCACCTCATTGATGCGCGCGCCGGCTTGCGAGTTGGTGGCTTGCGCCTTCCACGGCCCGAAGGCCTTCGACTCGAAGCAGTCCTTCTTGGCGGCAAGCGCGCGCGGCATGACGGGAGGACGCAAGACGGCGCCCGCGGCAAGAAGCAGGCCGAGCGCCCGGCGGCGCGTGTGCAGCATCATCGCTCTACCTATTCGCTGCTTAAGGGCCGTCTTGCCTAGCCTTAATCGCCGCCTGGCGCAAACGCTGACGCCTCGCCGAGCGCCTTCGCCGTGCTATATCGGGCTGTGGCTATAGGCCCGGAGCGGTTGATGATTTTGGCATACAAGCATCGCCGACAGCGCGGGACGGCGTAATGCAGGACCGGCATTCTGGCATCAGGGTTGATGCCGCGCTCAAGCTCGGCGGATTCGATCTCGATATCGCCTTCGACAACGACGCGGGCATCACCGCTCTGTTCGGCCGGTCGGGGTCCGGCAAGTCGACCACCATCAATTTGATCGCCGGACTGGCGCGGCCGGATCGCGGCCGCATCGTGCTCGACGGCCGCACGCTGGTGGACACCGAGGCGGGCGTGTATGTGCCGAAACACCGGCGCCGCGTCGGGCTGGTGTTCCAGGACAGCCAGCTCTTCCCGCATCTGAGCGTGCGACAAAATCTCCTGTTCGGGCGCTGGTTCGCGCCGCGGGCGGAACGGACGATCGCGTTCGAGCCGGTGGTCGAGACGCTCGGCATTGGTCATTTGCTTGCGCGCAGGCCCGGGCGGCTGTCGGGAGGGGAGAGGCAGCGGGTGGCGCTCGGCCGCGCGTTGCTCGCCTCGCCGAAGATCCTGTTGATGGACGAGCCGCTCGCCTCGCTCGATCAGGAGCGCAAGCTCGAAATATTGCCCTTGATCGAACGGCTCAGGGACGAGTTCCGCATCCCCATCGTCTATGTGTCGCATTCGGTGGAGGAGGTGGGGCGTCTCGCCTCGCGGGTCGTCGTGCTGGAAGCGGGCCGGGTGGTCGCGATGGGCGGCGTCGAGGAGGTGCTTGGACCGGGCTTGAGCGCGGCCGGCATCAGCCGCTTCGCGCGGTCCTCGGTCATCACCGGAAAGCTCGCCCGCATCGATGAGGCTTACGGGCTGACCGAGATCGCCCATCCTGCGGGAACCATCTGGCTGGTGGGCCGGGCCGGGCCGATCGGTCGCGAGGCGCGTGTCGTCATCAAATCGACCGACATCACTCTCGCCAAGTCACCCGCAGAGGCGATGAGCGTGCGCACGACGCTTGCCGGCAGGGTGACCGGCATCGACACCGATGATGGGCCGCTCGCCGGCGTCAGTGTCGCGCTTGACGGGCATGGCCGGCTTTATGCGCTGGCGACCCGCAAGGCGGTCGACGAGTTAGGCCTGGCCCGGGGCGATCCGGTCTTCGCGCTGGTGAAGACCGTGGCGCTCGACGAGCGGGCCGTAGCGCCGGCCGGGCTTTAGGGCCCGGGAAAGACGGGAATTCCCGCAAAGTTGTTCCGCGGAGTCGAACTGGCTAGAGTGCTCGCGATGGTTGGGCTGAACGCGAATGCCCCGGGGAGGCTTTCGGTTTGGGACAGAGTCCAAGGCAAGGCTTGGGCGTCGGCACGAACGGCGCCGACCTCGTCAGCCCCCCGCTGGTGTCGCTGCTCATCATCAATTGGAACTACGGCACCTATATCGGCGCGACTATCGATTCGATCAAAAGCCAGGATTATCCTGCGATCGAGGTGATCGTCGTCGATAACGGCTCAACGGACGACAGCCGGGACGTCATCGCCAAACACGCCGGCGACGATCCGCGCTTCCGCGTTGTCCATCTCGACGAGAAATCTTGGGCAGCTCGGCGCCTATTTCCACGCGTTTGAGCTCACAAGCGGCGAGTTCGTTACCATCGTCGACGCCGATGACATTCTGTTTCCGAGCTTCGTGTCGTCGCATGTACAAGTGCATCTCGCGCTGCCTTCGAGCGTCGCGCTGACCTCGAGCAACGTCGTGGAGATAAGCGGCGAAGGGCGGGCGTTGACAGGCGTCTATGCGAGGTTCGGCTTTGGTGTGAAGCCGGCAACGCGCGGGCTTCGCCCGGCGGACGTCGCGCCCAGGCTTCGCACGGTCCCGGCCGCCGACTACTCCAGGCTCGCTCGGTCGACCTCGACGGTTGCGGCAGTGGCCATGCCGTGGTTTTGGGCCCCGGGATCCTCGAACATGTTCCGCCGCAGCGTGCTGGCGGTCGCACAGCAACAGCGGAAAAACAGAGTCTATATGCGCGCCGCCGACAACTATCTTAATCCGCTGTGCCATGCGCTTGGCGGCACGGCTCTGATCGACGTCCAGCTTTCCGCCTACCGTATCCATGGATCGAATTACTTCGCGGTGCGCGAGACGGTCGGCGTTTTGCGGCCCGGCCGTGCGGACTTCAACGCTCGGGTGCAACAAGAGAACCGCGACCTTATGCAATTCTTGCTCGAGCGGGCATGGCTGCTGGAAACTCTCCGCGGCTCTCGCTTTTGGCCCCTGTTGCGGCAGCTGTTCGAACAAGTTGCCGACCGCGATCGATTCTTCGCCAGCCCGGACACCCTGGCGCTGTTCATCGATTACTACCCCAACCTTTGCCAAATCTCCGGCGAGCGGCGGCTGCTTGCCGAGCTTCGCCGGCTGCTCGGCCGTAAGGGGTTGCGCACCGTACTGCGTGCTGTGCACGGGGGAAGGATTCCGCTGAGGCTTCGAGTTGTCCTGCTCACGGAACGAGGCAAGACCGCCACGGTCGCGGCGCGTCGGATCGTCTTGAAGGTTGGGAGGGCTGCCGCAAGCAAGATGGCGCGCTCGCCGTCCAAGAATATTTCCGCGGCAAAGACCCTCGCGCCACCCAAAGCGAGGACGAAGACGGAGACAGACGAACACAATCCGCAAGATTTCGGGCCCGTCGCCGTGCTCTCCGCCGATCCGCCGATCTTTCTGACGGGGATGGCCTTCCAATCGATGATCGGAATCGCGCCGGCCTTTGCCAGGAGCTACGGATCCCGGCCGGCAGCGTTTCTCATCTATCCTTGCTGGACCATCGAGGATCGCTATCGCTCCGCCGAGGTCATCGCGGCCGCCAGAGCGCATCGGGATGAGCACCCCGAACACGAGCTGCTGTTTCTTTGCAATAGCGCCGCGGAAACGGAGGCGCTTGCGAGCGGTGGGCTGAACGCGCAGCTGCTCAACAAGAATTTCACCGTGTCCGACACGGTGTTCCGACCGCTTGCGGATGCCCAGGTGGAATTCGATGCGGTCTACAATGCGCGCTTCGATCCGAGGAAGCGCCACGATCTCGCTTCCGCCATCGAGCGTGTTGCCTATCTCGGCTATCCCTGCCTTTCGGCCGGACCCTATGAAGAGCAAAGTGAGCTTGCCGCCCGACTGCTCCGCCGGCATCCCAGCCATGCTCTGCTCAACCCGATCGAGCATGGACTTCCCGTCAGGCTTCCGCCGGAGAGCGTGAACGCGGCGCTGAACCGCGCGGCGGTTGGCCTGTGCCTGTCGAGCGTAGAAGGATCGAACTACGCCTCGGTGGAATATATGCTCGCCGGGCTTCCCGTCGTCAGCACGCCGAGCGTTGGCGGCCGCGAGATCTATTTCGACCACGAATTTTGCACGATCTGCGACCCGGACCCCATCGCGGTGCGCGATGCGGTGAGGGCGCTCAAGGCGCGGAACATTCCCCGCGACTATATCCGCGCCCGCACGCTCGCCAAGCTCGAGCCTGCGCGGCGGCGGTTCCTGTCTGTCATCGACGATCTCAGCGAGCGGCTTGGCGGCAAGCGTCGCTACGATGACGGCGTGTGGCCGTTCGGTGCGATCAGCCCGATGGTCACTTGGAAGGATTACCGGGAGCATCTTCAGGCGTTCGCCGAGGGCCGGGAGCTGCTTGAGGCGAGGCGAGGTCCCAGCCTCGACGCCGAAATCGGACGCTTGCTGGCGGGGAGCGAGGGCATTCAGATGCAGCCATCCGAGCTCGGCGCCATCGTCCAGGCGGTGCGCTCGCGGCCCGGCTGCTCGCTGCTCGTGTTCGGATGCGGAAACGACTCACCCTTCTGGGAGCGCGCCAATCCCGATGGCCCGACCGCTTTCGTCGAAGACGATGCGGCTTGGGCCGAGAAGATCAGGCCGCAACTCAAAACCGCCGACATCCATTTGGTCGATTATGGAACCAGGCTGTCGGAGTGGGTGTCGTTGCTCAATTCCGCGCATGAACTCGAACTCGACCTGCCACAGCCGGTCCGTGACAGGAAATGGGACGTCATCGTCATCGATGGGCCGGCGGGCCACGACAACCACGCGCAATATTCCGGGCACGAGGCCCCCGGCCGCATGAAGGCCATTTATATGGCCTCGAAGCTGGTGGCGCCCGGCGGGTGCGTGTTCGTGCATGACTGCGAACGTCTGCCCGAGCAGAACTACGCCGCGCGCTATCTCGGCTCGGAGCGGCTGTTCCTGAAGGTGGAAGGCCACGCCGTGCTGCATGGCTACGCCTTTTGACCCAGGCAGTCCGTGCAGAAATCGTTCGGCCCGCTAGAGGCGATTAACCTTAGGCGACGGAAAGCCGACGGCCGGTTGCGGGCTTAAACCCTTGGCAACCCGATCGGCGCGACGCTCGACCCCGAAAGTGGCTCGGTATCGAGCCATCGAGGGGGCACTGACGATGAGGTACTTTTCAGACCGCTATCGGCCCGAGCTGCATTACATGCGCGGGCCTGGGCCGAAATGGCTCGAAAAACATGCAGGGCAGACGGGCGCGATCGTCGTCCCGAGCGAGGGGCATCACGAGGCCGCGACGTTGGGCAGGCGCATCGAGTTGATGCTGCGGCACTGGCTGCCAAGCCGGTGGCGCATGTCGCATCGGGCGACACACGAGATCCAATGGGCCGACCGGCTCGGACCCTGGTCGGTATAACGCCGCTGTCGATTAACCTTTGCCGCGGCGCTTCGCTTCCGCGGCAAGCGTGGCGGCGGCCGCATTGACCCGCATGAGGACTTTCTGGTCCTGGGTGGTTTGCTTCAGCTGGGCGCAGGCGCCTTGTGCCGCCGCGAGCTCCTGGTCGCTCACATCGCCGCCGGCGCCGATCACCGTGGCGGGGTCGAGGCAGGCCGCAAGGTCGGCGGCTTGAGCGTTGACAGCGGGCCAGGTGACGAGCCCGAGCGAAGCCAAGCAGAGGAAGAGCGCAAGACCGAAACGCAGCATGGTGTCCTCCCGATCCTAATCTTCTTGAAACGATGAGACTGCCGGTCGCGGCAGGCTAACCACCATCCCGCCAAAAGCCGCAAGGGAGGCGAATCGGTCGCCACCGCGCGCGCCGGAATTGGCGGTTCGCATCATACATGATCTCCGTTGCGACAAAATGCAGCGCCAGCGCGCGCGGCTCTCGCTTGCCTTGGTGCGCGAGAATCGGCGAGCGGAACAGCGAAACGAATAAATCTCAGCCAATCGACTACATCTTCGGCAGGTCAGGCCTGAAGGTTAGGCACGACATTGAAAACAAGATCGCGCAGAATGTGCGAACTAGAAAAAATCAATTCTACGCATCGAAGGGGCAGGAACACTCCAAGGCGTTGGAGGTAGCACTATGGCTCAAGCCGAACGATCTGCTCTAGCCCGCCGGGCCGCACAAGCCAACACACCGCTTATCCCGCTGAGCGAGATCGCGCTCACGGGCATCTATGAGGTGTCCAAGATCCTCAACGCGCCGACGCGGCTGGAGGTCACGCTTTCGAACGTGGTCAACCTGTTGTCATCCTTCATGCAGATGCGCCACGGCGTGATCTCGCTGCTGGAGGATGACGGCATCCCGGACATCACCGTCGGCGCCGGCTGGAACGAGGGGACCGACGACCGCTATCGCGCGAGGCTCCCCGAGAAGGCGATCGGCCAGATCGTCACCACCGCGGTGCCTCTCGTGGTCGAGAACGTGGCGACGCACCCGCTGTTCAGCGCAGGCGACGTGGCGGCGCTGGGCGTCGCCGAGGATACCAAGGTCTCGTTCATCGGCGTGCCGATCAGGGCCGGCACGCGGGTGGTGGGCACGCTGACCATCGACCGCATCGGGGACAGCCGGGCGGTGTTCCGGCTCGATTCCGATGTGCGCTTCCTGACCATGATCGCCAATCTGATCGGCCAGACGGTGCAGCTGCATCGCGTGGTCTCGCGCGATCGCGAGCGGCTGATGGCCGAGAGCCACCGGCTGCAAAAGGAATTGTCGGAGCTGAAGCCGGTGCGGGAGCGCAAGAAGATCCGCATCGACGGCATTATCGGCGAGAGCACCGCGGTGAGGGCGCTGCTCGACAAGATTCAGATCATCGCGCGGTCGCGCTCGCGCGCGGCTATTGAGGAAGCGCATGACCGAGACCCCCAAAGCTCCCGCCGCTCCCGCCTCAGCCGCCGGACGCGCCAACACCAAGAAGGAGCTGCCCGAGCATTTCAAGGGCTACAAGCATGTCTCCCCGCAGCTCGCCTTCGGGCATTATGCAGACCAAGCAGCGCGTAGCCCAGTGGCTACCCTAAGAACACCCTCACGCTAAAAACGCACTAGGGCGTGTACTCATAAACCGAGAGCCAAATGCAAACTTGGATGCGCCGCCCAACTTCCGTTATTGGGGTAAAGCGGACATGGCGCGGACTTGTCGGTATGTCCGCTAATGACCCAAAGCGGACATCACCGTTTGGCACTAGCGTCGGAATATCTCAGGCGGCAGCCACACCGAGACTTGGGTTATCTCTTCTCGGGCTTGCTCGATTTGACGGGGCGTTTGGAGCGGACCTTCGTCTTGCCCTTTTCGGCTTCGATCGCTGCCATCCGCGTTTCAGCTCTTAGTCCTAGCGCAGACCGGCGTGCCTTGTGGGTCGCTCTGCGCTGGCTGGTTCGCCGCTTCGTCTCCTTCGCCTTATTCGTACCCCGCATATGGTCCTCCATAGCTTTCGCCAAAGTGTTCAGCCCTTCACCGCTGGCAAAACGAGCTGAAGGAGCCCCCCTGATGCGGTGACGTGAGGGTATCAATCGCTTTTCGCATTACACCGCTACCCGAAAGGAAGGCTACAGACTCGCTAGGCATAAACACCCCGGCACGGCCCTCGGGCTATGGCCCGCCCCTGGCAGGACACAGCGGAATCCTACAGGCGATTGTAGCTGTTTTTATTACTTCTTCATGGCCATCGTCGTCATCAGGTACGAAACCAAGACCGCCGCACGTCGGGCATTGACGTTCATTGTCCGTATCTTTGTCAACGACACCATCGCCATTACAGTCTGGACACGTTCTTATTTTCATGCCTGCTCCTGCTTACCCCTGGTACGGACTGGCAGAGCTATGCAGGGGTCCCATGAGCCAGATTGCTTGTTCATAGACATAGCATGCCTTCACGCGAGGCTACCGCGCTGAACAGGTGATGGTTGGTGTCAGCGGACATCAGCTGTTGTTGCAGTGCATTGCAGGCTAAGTTGCATCGCACAGTGATAGCCTTGACTCTCAAGCCATCCTCGAATCGAATTGCCTGATTGGTGTAGTGACCTGACGAGGGAGGTCACATGGCGGACCCCGCACACTGCAGAAAACAGGCTCAAAAATGCGCGCGTCTCGCGCAGCTCGCGAGGTCGGTCAAAGCACGACACGCGCTGCTCAAAATTTCTCAAACTTGGTCCCAGCTCGCGGCACAAACTGAGGCTTATGAGGCCTTGGGGTTAGAGTGGCACGAAAGCATTCCTGGTCATAAGCAGAGCGTTTAGCAACCTTGGCGCCCGGACCAACGCTGCCTAGGCTCACCTAAAAAACATCGCCCCAACCTGCGAGGTTGGCGCTATGTCTGTCCAGTATGACCCCGCGGGCGTTGGAGATCGGCTGGGGATGGTGAGCTGCCGATCCGTCGGTTCCCACTAGCTCGCCGTGATGCCGGGTTAGCGGACGTTAGAAGGGCATACAATCAGACCCACCGCCAACGTAAGTTTAGTAGTAAAGTGTTGCCGCGGGGCGGGTGCGTGGTGGCTTTGATGCACAGACTGGAAGCTCTGCAAATCTTGAAGGCCAAACTGGGCTCGGTCGAAGAGTCGCGCCACGCAGAACTTTCTGAAAATGAGGATCTGCGAGAAGCGATCGATGCAAAGGCGGAAGCGCAAGCCCTCGCCGCAGTCTTCGACTTTTTGAAGACCTGCAAGATAGCTCCTAGCAATTCGCTTCTTCGTATTTTCAAGCGCTACTTGCGTGCGGCGAGGAACGAAACTCCAATCGCAGCCCAACAACAGCATTCCGCGCGCGTGCGAGCCAACGGTTAGTGCTGTGACAGCGCTCTGGTCGCCTATACCGAGCGGTGGGGTTCGTCCGAAACGATGACCGGCTGCGCCGTGCCGGCTCGTCAATCCATGCAAAGCCCCTGCGAGGAAAGCATGCAAATGGACACAAGCTTCAAGCCAGGTGACGTGGTTCAACTGAACTCTGGTGGACCGAAGATGACAGTGGTGTCAGTGCAAAGTGATGGAACTGTTCGCTGTGTCTGGTTCCAAGAAGATGGCAAGCAAGACAATGGGATTTTTGCGCAAGTCGCGCTCCGCGCTGCCAAAACCAAAAATTGAGCAACGGCTCGATTGCCAATTGCCGGTACTCGAATAGCCGTCGGCTTTTGACCCTAAACAGACGTGGCTGCCTCTGATGACTGAAGGGGATCCGCATCAATAGGGCGCGCATCGGTGACGCTTCGGCAGAAGGCGCGGATGATCAAGAAAAGTCGCGACTAAAAAGAGCCCCGGCGAACTGGCCGAGGCTCCGATGCTTAAGTGTTGACTCTAACGTTTACGGTGTTAAGCCACGAAATGTGGCGAGATTTCCCTCGTCGCACAGGTCCCCCGAAAAGGACCGGGAGGAGCCCCGCGTGTAGACCCCCGTCGGGGCTTCTCTTTGTGCGAATCAAATCTGTTTCAGAAAAAGGGCGACTGTGGGGCCGTTGTTATGAGCGACCGCAAAGCCCTTGCCCGTGAGATAGCCGCACGGACCACACCACGCTTCATCGAGATCAAGAAAGAGGAGTGGCGCCCAATTCTTGGTCCGAACGAAATGCGCAATGTCGAGAAAGAGCTAAAGCGACTTGCGCGTCTGCTGGACCACTAAGGCGGGAAATTGAGACTATCAGCTTAAGTGCTGATCGCCCTCTTAAACACGTCTCGCAACTTATCTGTTTTTGTCGGGAGGCGCCGAATCGCCTAAAACCGAATGCCATGCAGAAATGCTACATCTGCGGGCAGCCCTGGAGGGAGATCAACAACGAGGGCACGCTATTAACTGGGTGCCTGAACTGCAATTTTTGGACGGCCCGTGATGGGAAAGAATGGAGGAGGCTGATTGTTGACCATCTGGATGCACTTCGCCGCCGGCGAACTAGAACAGCCGCCCGGAAGAAAAAAATCCCGGCCTGAGCCTCACACGATGCAGCGACCTCTCGCGCCTTCGCGTAGGCGGGCTCCTAAGCAAGCTTCTCGAACTCGCGGGGCGCGATGCCGCTGCCCTCGACCATCAGCAGGTTGGATTGCGTAAGCGAGAGTCCGCTCGGAGTTGGAAGCGGCCGGATTAACGTAAAATCAAAAAAGGAAGATGTCGCGACTCCGACGCCCCTTGTCTGCCTCTTTCGTGCGATCAGCTTTGCCTATGCACGACGTCGCCACTTTCCTCGTAATCGCGGTGCTGCTAGCTATTATTGGCCTCGCCATTTGGGTGCACATCCCGAGGAAATAAACGTCGGGTCCCGTTGCAGCAAAAGGGCGCCTCCCGAAGCCGACGCCCCTGGAACTTAAGGCTCGACCGCAGGTTGATTGCGCAGCGGCGAAAGCGCAGCCCACTGCGTAAGCGAACTGCCGCCGCATAAGTTCCTGGAGTTAGAGGGGCGCATCGGCGCGGGTTCCTTGACCCCCCGGTCCCAGCCCGCACCGATTGCCTAGTACAAGCGTAAAGGGAAGCCCGGCCCAACCCGGGCTTCCTCTTTATCTGGGGTAGAGAATAGGTCGCCGACCAAAGCCAACGGGCTGTTCCCCTGTACGCTTCCGAACTGTATTGCCCTTACGCTTCAACTCGGGTGGCGCTGCGCTGCTGCCCTTGCCCAAGCGTCTCGCGGCGCAGGCCGAGAGAGCAAGTCGGTCCAGCTAGTGTTTCAGCCCGTTGGTTCGGGTCGGATCAAGCAGTTCAGCTATGTCCGCTATTGGCACAAAGCGGACACTCGGTAGGGCCCGGTGCAATGTCCGCTATTGGCACTTAGCGGACATCAGTGCCCATGCTGAGCATGTCCGCTCTTGGGGGAGAAGCGTATATCGCTGGTCCGCGCTCCAATGTCCGCTCATGACCCATTGCGGACCTTTGTACGATCTCAATGTGAGGCTATGGCCTCAGTTTCCCAAAGCGGTGATTTCACTGCACGCTCTGGCGGATAAGAGATTCAATTTAATCATATCCCGTTAAATCGAAATCAAACGGTATGCGCTACGTGTGTCTGCAGAGATGCTTGCACCGTTGCCAAAAGACATATCGCTAGATCGGCGCGCTACAAACGTCCCGCGTCGGTTCCACTGGTTAGCATTCCTCGTTGCAAGCTTGGCCGCCGCCTTCGTTCTGTTGACGGTGGTGGCCATACCCCAGTGGCTGTCGAAGCAAGCGCGGTGGGAAGCACTTCGATCGCACGTGGGCGAGATCGGCCAGGTCGCCGCCAGTGTCGTCGATGGGGATCTGCACCGTAAATTGCTCGACCCTGTGAACTACAGCGAGGAGCTCTACGCCCGCGCGCTGAGCCCGCTAGTTCGCTTTCACTCGGCAGACCCCAATATTTTTTACCTTTACACGATGGTCGATCGGGGTGGGGTTGCGTATTTCGTTCTCGACACGGCCGCGTCACCTGCCTTGCGGACCAGCCACCAGCTGCGTGCATCCGCGTACATGGAGCGATTTGATCTCCGCAAGGAATACGAAGATGACCGACTTCTGCAAATTGCGGCTGGTAAGACCTATGTAAATCGCACTTTCGAGCACGACGACTATGGCGATTTTCTCACTGCGCATGCGCCCATCTACGATAGCGAAGGCCGCTATAGCGGCTTTGTCGGCGTCGATTTCGACGTGCAGTATTATTTGGCTGAGGAGGCACGTTTTCGCACCATCGCAATTGGCAGCCTGGTGGCTGCACTGGTCATGGCTTTGGTGATTGGCTACATAGTGGCGCTGTATTATTCCGTCCTGCATCAGCGTATGCAGCAGCTTTATGACAATTCAATTCGCGACAGCCTGACGGGACTGCTCAACCGCCGTGGGGCCATAGACGCCATGGGTAAGTCGTTAGCACGGCATCGGGCGAGTAATGCGATGCTGGTCGTTGATGTCGACAACCTCAAAATGATCAATGATATGCGGGGTCATGCCACTGGTGATGCGGTCATTGCGCTCACGGCGGAAGCTATTCGCGAAAGCATCCGCGATGGCGACGAATGTGGACGATTTGGCGGAGACGAGTTCCTCGTTTTTGCACCCAATTGCAACACGGACGAGGCCGTGGAAATTGCAAAGCAAATTCTCGCCAGCGTGTCTGGGCAGTCGATGCCGCTGGCTGGTGCCAGGTTCAGTGTGTCCATCGGCATCGCTGTCAGTGCCCACGCCGACTTTTCCCAGATGTTTCGTGATGCGGACGCAGCCCTGTATCAGGGGAGGGAAGACGGCAAAAGCCGCATTGGCATGTTCACGCCAACCAATGACGACGTAATTCTCACCGAGATAAAGATTAGCAAAGAAAGCCAACGCTACGCCGTCCCGTTTGGCTAGCAGCTCCCGCACGTCCGCTTATGGCACGAAGCGGACTAATCGCTCCGTAACGATGACGTCTGCTTTTGACCCTAATCGGACATGGGTGGCTTGCAGTGTGACCCAACACTACACATCATCTAGGTTGGCTGCTGAGAAAGGAATTTGTGCTTTAGAGCCATCCCACAATAGCTTCAATTAACGCTAAACAGGAGCAGGAGAAAGGGTTCCAAGACCGTCATAGCCCAGTGGTCAGCCGCTCATCCAATTCGTCATCGGTCGCCGCATCGCGGGATCTCAATAATCGAAGGACTGCCAGCCAACCTCTCCGATTGAGAGACCGGCTGGCGCGCCTATCGCAAGCTTACGACCCACGATGAGTTTCTGACTGTGTTTGCTTCGGCGGGCACACGGCCGCACCGCACCACTTGTCGGGTCCGCCCCCGCCCGCGAGGGCGGTGCTCGAAATCGGGGCCACGGTTGCGGTGCCGAGCGTTAGCGCTGCAACTGCGAGCACGATTGCTAGTGTCGTTTTCATGTCGGCGCTCCTTTCTGATCGTTAATGACAAGGACGATCCTTTTTAGGGGTGAGCTCAGAAGCACTCGGACCCCGAAGGACACCCTGAATCATTTCTCGGATTTGCGATGTGGCCGATGCCACAAGATTGGCAATTTCTTCTCGCCATCGCCTCACTGTGGCTGCGCTCGCCGCATGCAACCCAGCGCATACCAGTCCCGCTGTTGGCACGAAGCGGACTAACTCCCCCTTGCGGACTAATCCGCCGCAGATCATAGTGGCGGCTCCGGAAGTGTTGCCATGCAACTAGCGCGGATCGAACTCCTGCAGCGCATGCCGGTCTTCGGCGGAATCCGGGCCGACGTCCTCCGGTTCCTGCTCGACTTGTGCCCGGTGGTGTCCGTCCCGGCGAACGAGTTCTTTTTCCGTGAACACGACCAGGCCGATTCTATGTTCGTCCTCGAAGCAGGCAAAGTCGCGGTGCTGAAATCCTGGCGCGGACAGGAGTTCCTCCTCCGAATCCTGAATGAGGGCGACTGCTTCGGGGAGATGGCGGTGATGGACCTCTTGCCGCGCAGCGCCTCCATCCGCGCAGTCGAAGATTGCACCGCAATCCGTCTTTCGGCCGCTAGCCTCTATCTGGTCTACGAGCACGATCTCAAGCAGTTCGCGATGATCCAGATGAACATGGGCCGGGAAGTGAGCCGACGTCTCCGGGAGACGGACAATCAGCTGTTCCGCGCCAGGATGGGGACGCCGGAGGTGGGTATTGAGCGTTTTCTCCTGGCAGGCTGAAGATCTGGTTGTGGCACTTAGCTGACATCACTGCCGACTCTGAGCGTGTCCGCTGTAGGGAATGAAGCAGACGCCTCTATATTGGCCCCATGAGGGATTGCTAGCTTAACGTCAGGTACTACTCATCATGACGAAGCTCCTCCCTATAACCATTGTGCTCATCCACATCTCCTCAACCGCTGCCGCGAACTCCACACGTAGAACAGCGACTATCGACACATTTACTCGACCGCTGGCGGAGTTGAGTTGTGAGTGTGCGGACCATCCTAGGCCGGGGTATGACTGCAAGAGCTGCTCTTTCTCCCCTGGCAAGTGCCAGTGCTCTTACGAACTAAAAATCGATGACTGCCCCGTTGATGTATGCGACCGATTCGAGCGTCCCTAGCTGATGTTGCCTGTCGGCAACCTTTTGATATCCGCTGATGACCCAAAGCGGACGCGGGCGCTCTCAGCCGACGCAATTGTCCTCTCACTCATCCCGGATGCGACCCCATTGAAGCGAGGGGTGGGGTGGACCATGAAAGGGGCCCCACGCGATAGGTATGGGGTGGAAGCTGCTCGCCACGAACTTGATGTCGTCGTGGTAGGAAAGAGCGGATGGTGAGCGAACCAACGGCATGTGATCGATTGGTGCGGAAGCTGTTGAGTTACGGGGAACCGGAAGGGGTTCGCAGCCGGGTGGGCATGGGCATGTTTTTGTTGAGGCGGGTATATGAAGGGTACTTGTCGGGGGAGGCGACGCGGGAACTCCCGGTCGACGGGATCAAGGAGGGGTTGGTGGCGCATGGACAGGCAGGGCAGTTTTACCGGCATTTGTATTTTCACATTGGGTGCCGGTTTCTTGGGTGGCCCGGGATGCTCGCGAGTTGGTTTACGCATCAGGTGGATATGAGGCAGGCGGCGACGGGACGGATGGAATCAGCGGTCGAGATCAGGGACAATGTGGCGGCGTTCGCGTGTGTGGAGGTTCTGTTGGACGGTCGCGACGGAAGATATCGAGGCGGGAGGCGGGGGCGCGGTTGCGGGAGATCCTGGCGGAATGAGGGTAACGAACGCGCTCGCCCCCAATGTCCGCTATACCAGCCAAAGCGGACGTACTCGACGAGAGGCACTAAGTCCGCTTCTGACCCAAAGCAGACATGTCAAAGCGGAGAGCAGGATCTGGGACATCCTGCGCGGTCATGGGTTTCATGCGCAAAGTGAAACCGAAAGGATTCTCTCTAAGAACCAATTGCCTCAGCCCGGCAGCATCTGCATCGGCGTTCTCGCAGCTGAAACGCGGAATGAGATCACCTGCTAATTCAGCGGGATTGTGGCTAATGCCACAGCGTTCTTTGCTGGTATGAGCGAAACTCTCGATCACACCTCAACGGTGATCTTGGGCGAATCGCTGATCCAAAGGCGGCCGAACTATTGATGTTTTCAATCGTGTCCGGAGCGACAAGCGATGTGGGGAATCATTATTGATATGTTCGCGGGCGACAAGGAACGCGTACGAAGCGCGAGGCACATTTGCCGCTTCGTCGAGACCCTCGTCGAGACAATCGGCGTGAAGGCGTACGGACCGCCGGTGCTCGAGCATTGCGCCGAACATGTACACGAAGCAGCTGGATATTCCCTTGTGCAGCTGATTGAGACTAACCGAGCAGCAGAATGAGGCAGAAAATGCGGCCAGGACCTGCTCAGTATGAGAATTTGCTATTCGCGGGATCGGTGCTCATGGCGGCGCTTCTCTTTACAGTGGGGGGCATTTTCATGAAGCTTTCGGAGGGCCTCACGAAATTTTGGCCGACCATGATCGTCTTCGCATTGTTTGTAACGGGGGCGGCTCTGCAAACGCTTGCGATGAAGCGGGAAGAGTTGGCTGTGACGTATCTAGTGGTGGTGGGATTAGAGTCGATCCTCGCGTTCCTGTTTGGTGTTCTGGTATTCAGCGAGAGCTGCACTCCGGCACGAATTGCCGGCGTGTTGCTCATCGCCGGCGGCATCATCTCGTTGCGGGCGGTCGCCTGACTCCTCGCGTACGCCGACCTGCTGACACCCAGCCCCGATGAGGGTATGGACGTACTCCGCTAAAGTAGTCGGGTTCGGTTAGCGCCAATCGGCATCCCGCGGGCGCACCATGCCTTCGTTAGCGCCGGATTCAGGATCGCGTTACGCCGGAGAGGCGCGGCCTGGTTTTATCTGGCTTCCCCGAGGCCCCTTATATACCATATGTGGGTCTTCTCCATTTGGCGTGACGGAGGCCAAGCCCATGGAGCGTCGGCTCGCCGCGATTCTCGCTGCCGATGTGGAGGGATACAGCCGCCATACAGAACTTGATGAAGAGGCTTCCACGACAACCCTGCGTATGTACCGCGCTGTGGTGGAGGAGGCGATCGCCGCGCATCGCGGGCATATCTTCAGCAGCGCGGGGGACGGCGTCGTCGCCGAGTTCCCTAGCATCGTCGAGGCGATCCGCTGCGCCGTCGAGATCCAGAACGAGATTGCGGAGCGCAACGCTTCGGTCTCCGATAACCGGCAGATGCAATTCCGCATCGGCGTCAATCTGGGCGATGTGATATCCGAAGACAATAACCTATACGGAACCGGCGTGAACGTTGCGGTTCGCCTCCAGCAACTCGCCGAGCCTGGAGGCATCTGCATCTCGCAAACCGTCTACGATCAGGTTCGCAAGATCGTCGAGATTCCCTTTCAGGACATCGGTGAGCGCCGGTTGAAGAACATCGCCGACCCGGTGCACGTCTATCGCATTCTTCCCTCACCGTTGCCTTGGCTCAGGAGGTTGTTCTCGCGGGGCCGCCGCGGCCGGCGCTTCGGCGTTGCCGCCAGCGTCTTTCTGCTGCTCGCAGTTGCGGCTGGAGCGTTCTACCTGCGTCAACCCGCTGCATTGTGGGATGTCGTTTTGGGCGATGGCGGTGCGATCTCCGAGCACCCGGCCATTGCGGTTCTGCCTTTTGACGACATGAGTGCCACTCACGACCAACAGTATCTTGCAGATGGAATTACCGAGGAACTGACCACGGGTTTGGCCAAGTTTCCCGAGCTTGTGGTCATGGCTCGCAATTCCACCTTCAAATACAAGGACAAGCCCACCGACATCCGGCAGATTGGTAAGGATCTCAATGTTCGTTACGTCGTCGAGGGCAGCATACAACGATCCGATCAGAAAGTGCGCGTGACGGCGCAGCTGATTGATGCTGGCACGGGTCGCCATATCTGGGCTGACCGGTATGACCGGCAGGTAGACAACATCTTTGCCATTCGTGACGAAATCACGCGGGCCATCGCCGGACAACTCGGGGGGTTGCAAGGGAAAGTGGCTCAAGCCGAGGTCGAGCGCTTGGCTGGGAAGAGCCCGAATAGTTTCACTGCCTACGATTACCTGATGAGAGGCCTGCACGAGTTGTACAAGTATGACCAATCAAGCAATTTGGCCGCGCGAGATCTCTTTGAACAAGCAAAGAAAAGCGATCCGAACTATGCCCGCGCCTATGCTGGCCTCGCCTGGACCCATGCGTTGGCATTACGACCTCGAGTGGACGGACGATTACGACAAGACGGTTCATCTCGCACTCGATAATGCCAGCACGGCAGTGCGCCTCGATCCCAATGACTATCAGGCTCACTGGGCGCTCGGGTGGGCATATCTGTACACCGGGCAACACGAGAAGGCATCGGCCAGTTACCGGCGCGCTCGAGATCTGAATCCGAACGACGCGGAGCTTCTCGCGGAAATGTCCAATTTCCTCGTCTACATCGGTCAGCCGAAACAAGCGATCGCCCAACTGAAGGAGGCAATCCAGCTCAATCCAAATCACGAGCGCTGGTATTTTGAATATCTGGGGTGGGCCTATGAACACGCCGGCATGCCGCGCGAGGCCATACAGACTCTCGAACCGGTAATAGATAAGCCTCCGATTAAGGAGCAGCTTTGGCTTTTGCCCACTCTCGCGGCCGCCTATGCCTATCCCGCCGTTGGGCGGTTGGACGACGCGCACAAGGTCGTCAAAGAGATACTGTCGCTCGAGCCAGAGTTTTCGACTGCAGAAGTTGCGTCTCGAGGTCCCTACAAGACAAAGGAACTCACCGACAGGTATGTGAATGTGCTGCGTCGCGCCGGGCTGCCGGAGTGACATGATCCGAACAATTGGTGGTGCGTCATGGACCAAGTTGGTGATGTACGAGACCTCGGGATTCGACTGGGAAGCCACACGCGAGCAGGTCAACTGCAAGACGTCGGGTTCGCAACGCGCCGGGTTGACGGGCCGCTTCCATTGTTCCCCTCGAGTGTCCAATTTGGGCACGTGAATTTTCCCGTCTTGCTGATGAACTTACCGCTGTCGCTTTCTGCGCAAATCCCGAACAACGCGTCCATGGAGGACCGGAGACCGAACGAGCGGGAGATCTGCCTTGAGCGGGCGATTGCACAGTTTCTTCGGCTGTACAAGCACGTCGCTCAACACGCCTTGGTGTATTTGCTGCCCAGCACGCCGGGACTTCAGGACCAACCCTACGTATCGAACCTCGGAGCTGTTTTGCCCCATCGCGAAGAGGACACGGTCATTATTTCGCGGTTCCGATCCGCGCCTCGCGTTGGGGAGGACAGGATTGGCGCGGACTTCTTCGAGTTAATGAACTTCACCGTAGAGCGGCCTCCGGAGACGTTCGAAGCAGAGCCGGTTTACTTCGAGGGTGAGGCGGACCTCAAACATATCCACGGCAATTTCTATGTCGGAGGGCATGGATTGCGTACCTCACGCAACGCCTTGACCTGGGCCGCGGAGCGCTTCGAGATGGAGATCGTTCCATTCCGCACGACCCATCCATACCTCTACCACCTCGACTGTTGCATCCTTCGCATCACTGAACAGACGGTGCTGATGTGCACCTCGGTCGCCGATCAAATCTGCATCCGTGCAATCGAACAACATTGCGAGATCATCGACGTCTCCTTGGAGGATGCCCGTGCGGGAATCACAAACTGCCTGCTGCTTCCCGGAGAGATTTTGTGCGACTCCGCTATCATGGAACTCGGCAAAGAGAGCCCCAAATACCCCATTGAGAAATCCAAGATCGAGCACCTCGAGAGCATCTGCTCGCGGTTCGGCCGCACATTGCGCATCTTCTGCATGTCCGAATTCTATAAGTCGGGCGCGATGCTTTCCTGCCTGATCATGCCCATCAAGCAACTGACTGAGGGCGCACAACGCCATCAGGCGAATTGTCGCGACGCCCCAAATGAAGGAGGGGGTCAACAAATTGGACGTCAGGGCTTGGGCGGACCCTGAGAAACCAGCGATGATTTTCGAAGATTGCTCTCGGGCCAAGCGGGGCGCGGACCAAAATTCATTCCCACCAAATGGGAATTCCATAATCGATCGTGATCTCTTCACCAGCCTCGATGTCGCGGAGTGCCGTGAAGGTCATGGTGAGCGCCTCGGTGTTGCAGACAAATGTTGCGTTAGGGTCAGCCGAATGGTTGGCGAACTGCATGGACCCGAATACCAAACACCCACGTTCCTCGTCCCAGTCGTGCGGCAAATCGGCCAACTCCGGAGGGAGCGCGGGTTCAGGCATCACGTCATGCGGACCCTCCGTTCTGTATGGCACGACCGGGGCCGTTTCGAGCACGGTGCCAGCGGCAATCCGCCCGATTGCAACAACCCCGCGCCCTTTCCCTTCTATGGGAACGACAGCTAGCTCAGGCTTAGAGCAGCCCATTCAATGCCCGAGAGATCCGACGCTAAGCTCCGTTCTTACGCCTCGAGCGAAGCCGACGTGTGCTAGATTTTTAGTTGCTTCGCGTTCTCGATATCCAGGTTGAGCATATTCACCCAGAATTTCGCCCCGTCGCTGTTGTCGCCGACAAGAGAGTTGCGCATTGTCTCAAGGCGCTTAATCTCATCCGCCAAATCCTGGTTAAAAGCTGAATCAGACCTACCAATGAGTTCCTCATTTCCTTCGCGCCACTCGCGAAAATACCGGGCCCAATCTCGGCCCGCCGAACTGTCCGATGCCGTTTTTTCTAGAGTGGCGAGAAGCTTGTTCTCATCCGTGAGAAAGTCCCGTGATGCGGCCATGCTGACCTCCCATTGCTTTGGGCTAACATCTAAAATTGAGTCTGACGTTCGATGGGTCGGGCCCCGCTCCCTTTAGACCAATTATAAACCTATCGAACAAACAAGAACACAGCCTCCTATCGATGCGACGAGTCAGTCCGGATCCTTTGCGCTGAGCATGACCTGATTGGGGTTCTAGTCGCCGGCAGCATCCTGCACAAACGCAGCCAGTCGATCGACATCTGTGATCCATAATTCTCTATTTCGCTGTTCAAGGATGCCCATTTTGGCAAGGCGATTGAGTTCGCGGGTGACGGCTTCACGGTGAGTGCTCGTGCGGCTCGCGATTTCCGCGTGCGTGGGCGCCGGAACAATGCGATGCGACCGTGCCTTTGCACGCTGACAACTGCGCAAGCCGCAAGACCTCAGCTTGGATGCGATACCGTACAGCGAGCGTGCTGAATTCGAATACGCGTGTCGTAAGTTCCCGGATCTCTCTTACGAAATGTTCCAGTAGCGTTTTCGCTATCTCCGGCTCTGCCTCTAAAAGCTCGCGGAAGGCGCCTGCTGGCATTGAGGCGACGAGGCAACTCGTTCTGGCTTCCACGTTGGCCGATCGGGGGCGCCCATCGATAGCGGCATATTCACCGAATATCCCGCCGGGACTCAAGTCGCGAAAGTTGACGGCCTTGCCGTCGGTGGAGCGGACGGCAACTCGTGCCCTGCCCGTGAGCAGGAAGCACACCTCATCCGAGGCATCCAAATGGCCAACGATCAACTCGTGTGGCTCGTAGCTGCGGCAACTGCAACGTCGCTTAATCCGCTCCAGAGTGGATGATGACAGACCTCTGAAGATCGCGACGCTCTCAAGCGAATATTGAGGTTGTTTGATTTGGGACCCAGCCATCGCCGCTGTCCGAGCTACTTCAATTCAACAAGATACTGTATAGTCACCACGCAAGGCACGCTTATTTCAACGCTGTGAGCGGGCGGGCGACCTGAGAAGGTTAGGGCACGACGATTTCGTTTGCCCATGCGACTCTCGTGCAAGCGGATGAGTGCGAGAAAAAAATGAAGTCTTGTGGCAATAGCCACAGCGTATTTCGGATTGATGATCCAGAATCTCCCTCAAGCTCAGAATGCATCTGAGCCCTCAATTAAAAGGAGATTCAACATGTTCGCTCTCAGCAAGAAACTAGGGTTCGCTGCAGTGGGCACCCTCGTCGTTCTTGGCGGGTATGGTCTCCCTGCGTGTGCCAACGACCTTACAGAGGTCCTTGGGCCGGTCGGTCCCAATGACCCAATCATCACGACGGTTGGCCGCAAAGGTGTCCTCGCCTTTTACGAGGCAGATGGCAGCCATTGCGGCATGCATGTCGTGATGTGGGATCGCGATGACGAAAGTGGTGATTCGGCCGCCGGGTTCCGGGTCACCCTCGATCCTCGCCAGGTGGTTCACATCGACACCGCCCAGAATAGAACGCTCGGCCTCCAGTGCGGCAGCGCGGCCGACACGCTGGCGATCGTCGACACTGGCAAAATGTATACAGCCGGGGCTGACGAATAAGCCCGTGATCAATCGGGGCTATTGGACATGAACGCTACCTCGGAAAGCCCCTCAGGTCCGTGGCCTGAGGGGTACTTTTGAGACTTAAGCAGCGCGCATGAGGTCGTGATGACCAAGACTCTCAATAGGCTTTTGATGGGTGCGATCATAGCCGGCCTTATCGGGGGTGATATTGCGGTCGCTGAGACCACGACCCCAATGGATCGCGCGACGAACACGCCGAGAGGTCAGCTGAAAAGCCCTTACCAAGACTTCGCGAGTGTCGCCGAGCGGGGACGCAAATTATTTCAAGCCTACGACTGCGGCGGGTGTCATGGCGGTGGTGGTGGGGGAGGAATGGCGGCACCTCTTACCAACGAAGTTTGGATCTACGGCAGCGACGATGACACCCTGTTCCGCCTGATCACACTAGGCACCGGAAGTCTCAGCCCAGGAAACGCGTTCCAGAAGCAAGGTTTCGTGCGCAAAGGCTCCGAGAATGTTGTTGGGCCGATGCCCCCCTATGGCGAAATCATCACGAGCGAGGATGACATCTGGAAAATCATTGCCTGGATCAAGGCGAAGAATTGCGAGCGGGACGCTGCGCGATGCTGAGGAAAGCGCTCGTGCCTGTACTTGCCGAGAAATTTACGGCCATAACCGCTCTAAATTTGAAAGTCCGCTTTTGGCACTTAACGGACATCGATGCTGACGCTCAGCATGTCCGCTGTCAGGGGTAAAGCGGACATCCCTGATCCGCTCGCTGATGTCTGCTAATGACCCAAAGCGGACATTGGGACGGTGGTTCGCGCGTTGTGACCCTGGCTGCCGAGAAGGGGTCAGAGCAGTCCCAGAACTGCTCCAATCAACGCTATACACAGGAGCAGGAGAATGGGTTCCAAGACCCCAATAACCCATGGGTCATAGTTCACCCAATTCGTCATCCGTCGCCGCATAGCGGACCTCCATAATCGAAGGACCGCCAGCTGGCCTCTCCGATTGAGAGACCGGCTTGCGTGCCTATTGCGGCTTACCGCCCACGATGCGTTCCTGACGGTTGGGGACCGAATTCGGTGGGCACACGCGGCCGCCCCGCACCACTTGACGGGTCCGCCTCCGCCCGCGATGGCGGTGCTCGAAATTGGCGCCACGGTTGCCGTGCCGATCGTCAGCGCTGCTACTGTAAGCGCGATTGCTAGTAACGTTTTCATGTCGGCGCTCCTTTCTGATCGTCGATGACAAGGACGATTTTTGGTAGACCCAGAGAATCCAAAGAGCCATAGTCAGTATTGCCAAAGGGGTTTGCAAAAATTCAGCCTATGCATTCAGCCTATGCATTGGGACAATCTGCGCCACTTCCTCGCCGTGGCTCGAAGCGGTAGCCTCTCCGGGGCTGGAAGATGCCTGGGGGTCAATCCCGCCACGGTGTCGCGCCACATAGAGCAACTCGAGCAGGAGCTTGAGACGAGATTGTTTCTGCGCGAGCCTTCGGGATATGTCCGCACGTCCGCAGGCGAGCGCCTGATGGCTCGCGCGGAGGCGCTGGAGCAAGAGATGTTCGCGTGTCAAGAAACCGTCGCGGACGAAACGGCCGTCGCAGGACCGGTGGTGATCACTGCGACGGAGACCCTCGCAACCTATTTTGTTTTGCGGCATCTTTCCGCGCTCAGAGCGGCGTACCCGGCACTGCGCGTCGAACTGCGTCGCACCGAGCGGACGCTCAGTCTGTCTATGCGCGAGGCGGATATTGCGCTGCGGTTGGCGAGGCCGTACCAACTCGATCTGCGCTTGCGACGGATCGCGCGGCTTGACTTTGGACTTTACGCGTCTCCGGGTTGGATCGAGCAGTTCGGTTCACCGCGAGAGTCGGGCGACCTCAAGAATTGCGACGTGATCGACTGGGCTGATGAACGTCCCGATTATCCAGCGATCCGATGGTTCACCAAGGCGACAGACATCAAGCGGGTTATCTTTCGGGCAAACTCGCCCTTCGACCGGCTGACTGCCGCGCGGGAGGGAATGGGCATCGCGCTTGGTCCTTGCTTGGTAGGTGATACAGACCCTGGTGTTGTGCGCCTGCTACCGGAACTGGAGCTCGTCGGGCCGGAAGTCTGGCTACTGGTCCACCGCGAGCTTGCCGACTTGGCCAGGGTCCGTGTGGTCCTGGATGTTCTGGCCCAATGCGCCCGTGCCGACGTGAGCCGCTTTGCAGGGCGGTCCAGACTATCTTGAGCGGCTAACTGAAGCCTACTCATCGACCGTCGTGGTGGACGTTCCAGGATATTTTTTCAAACTGTCGGCGATTGTGTAGTAGTCGCCCGCATCGGCGACATAGATATGCGCTACCGTGCGCAAACCGGTTGGCTTGTCGAGAGTGCCGGCGGCGATCGCGACATGGTCATCGCCTTCGGGCACCCAGAAAAGGCTCGCGCCGCAAATCGAGCAGAAACCTCGGCGTGCTTGTGCAGAGGATTGGTACCATTTCAGGCTATCGCTGCGTTTCAGCTTGAAATCTGAAAGGGCGGCCTCGGTGTATCCAGCAAAATGCCCGTGCGTTCGCCGGCATTGGCCGCAATGGCAATTGACGACATCGCGCAAGGGTCCGTTCACGACATATTGGACGCCACCGCACAGGCAGCCGCCGCTGTGAGTCTCGCTCATGGTCTCTGTCCAATCCGACGCGGCATTCGGTCGATCACGGCCAAACAATAACGCAGTCCTAGTCCGGCGGTTCGGGCTCTTGTGGACCGGGCGATGCGGCTTCGGCTTCGTTCTGACGGGTCTGACGTATCTGACCGAACGCAAGCGCACCGCGATCCCGTAATCTGGGCCGCGAATGTCTGTTTCTGACACTTAGCGGACTCTTTGAGCACGCTCGCTACTCGTCCGCTATTGGGTGGAAAGCGGACATTCCGCCAACGGTTGATTGCTCGTGCGACTGACACGCCGGAGAAGACTCATTCCCCAGCACCGCTCCTCCAGGAAGGGAAGGCAGCAGCGAGCACCCCAATAATAACATTGTGGGCGTCCGTGCCCTTTGGTCGCCGTAGTAACTGCTCTTTAACCAGTTGCAGTGAACGTTGCATTGAGATGGGGCGCAACGAGGAGGGAACGCCATGCTGAGCACGGGGAACTCGTCAGCAACGTCGATTGCCCGAAGGTTTGCTCCGCGAATTGGCGTAGCGCATCGCGCGAGTGCAAAGCCGAGCTTAAGTGCCCGAATTGCAGCCTTGCCCTGGCACGAAAAACGACGGGGAAATAAGAACATGCTCACTTTATCGGATGCTGCTAACGCTGCCGGAGTCGCCAAATCAACAATCTGGCGGGCGATAAAGTCTGGCCGCATTTCGGCAAGCAGAACGGTTATAGGAAGCTACCAGGTTGATGCAGCGGAATTGTTCCGCGTATTTCCACCGGTGCAGAAAAACGACCCAACGAAACAAGTTGCAACGGGGATCGAACACGTTGGAACGGCGGCGCAGGAAGCGCAAATTGCTGCATTGAAGGATATCAGTGGTCTCCTTCGCGACCAGCTCGAAGACTTGCGGAAAGATCGAGACGCTTGGAGAGGTCAGGCCGAATCCAACCAACGCCTTTTGATCGACGCGCGCAAGCGTCGGGGTATCTTTGGCTGGGGAAGTAGAACGCTCTAGGCCCCGTCTGAGTGGATAGATCGTTTGGCCATGCAACGCGCCGCTTCCGCAGGTGACCTAGCACATGAATGCAGCGGTTTCACCCCACCTGCGTTCGCTGGAAGCGCTGCAAGCTCAAATCAGCGCGCAGAACGAAATTAGCTGCCTCCTGCGAGAACAGCTCCATGACCTTCGTATAAATCGTGATGCTTGGCGAACTCAGGCCGAGGCCGCGCAGCATATATTGGTCGACGGCAGGCCGCGTCGCCGCTTGTTGGGTGGAGTTCAACGATTGGAAAGGTCGACGCTCTCTTCAAACGCTGCCTCCTACTCATTCTTCTTGCAGCGGTTCTACTGATTCCCTCGAACCTGATTCCTGTCAGCCAGGAAAACATCGAGGCCGTATTTCGTTGTCTTCTGCCCGCCTTCCACCAACTGGCGCTTCCTGCAGAAAAGACAGGTATCTCGACACTCCGCTTCATCTCGCCGACTTACACGTCAGAAGATCGTGACTACCTAATCAGGACCATTGCCTTTGAAGCTTCGGGTGAGTCTGACGACGGAAAGGCTGCTGTCGCACATGTCATCCTGACGCGGAAGAGAAGCGGAAAGTGGGGTGACACTATCAAAGAAGTGGTGACGCATCCTTGGCAGTTCGAATCATGGATGACGAAGCGCGCCGAGATGGAAAGCCTTGATGTCGAGGATTATCGATATCGGAGTGCGGCTCAGATTGCAGACGCTGTTCTCGCTGGCCAGATATCTGATCCAACTACTGGCGCAACTCATTTCCTCAATCCAACAGTTGTTCGCGAAAGGCGCGGAACTTCTTTGCCGTCCTGGGCTACTGGCGGGGGCTTATCAATCGGCAGGCACACGTTCTATGCGCCGGAAGCGGTCGCATGGGCGGCGAGAGTCACGCGACCCTTGGTAATATCCTGCTGGTCCGGCGTTCCGCTGCTGCCGAATTGACGCTCGCGATGCATCGAAATTGCGAAGTCAGCGCTGTCACTGTGAACACAGTGCTCCCGGGTCCGAGCCAGCCAGACCAATAATCGTCACGGGGCCTTGGTAGCTTTGCGTCTCTCGGAGCGAGTGCATGACGGCGGCGGTATGAGCATCAGTGAGAGGATGGACCCGACGCATGGTCAGGTTTGAGCTCCGCCGCGCTGAGACCGTTTGGTCCGTTGCCATAACGCACCAGCACGGTCTGGCCAGGCCTAAGCTCGATGAAGCCGCAGCGGCGAAGTGTCTCCATATGCACGAAAATATCGGGAGTCTCTGGGCCGCGGGTTAGAAAGCCAAAACCGCGCAGTCGATTGAACCACTTCACCATCGCTCTTTCCCAATCGCTCTCTGGAGCGACGACGACATGGGTACGCTGCGGCAACTGTGATGGACGGATCGCCGTCGAATCATCAATGCTGCAGATTCGGACGGCCTGGAGCCCCTTCTGACCCCTCACAACTTCGCAGACAGCGTGTGCGCCTTCGTAGGCGGTCTGGAAGCCGGCGCGTCGCAGGCAAGTCACGTGCAGGAGAACGTCAGGCAAGTCCTCATCCGGAGTGATAAAGCCGTAGCCCTTTGACGGATCGAACCACTTGACGGTCCCCGACACTTCGAAGACGTCAGGTTGGATTTCTCCGTCACGTTGAATACAGCCCTCCAGACGTGCCGGTTCTTTCGCCTCCATCGTAATGCCCCCCTGCACCTCGACCCCAGCAATCCCGCCAACGCGAAGGAACTGGCGTTGTGCCGGTGCGAGTACCGTTACCAAGAAGGCAGTGAGCGCGTCCCCGCAAGACATCTCGGAATGTTTTTGCAGGCTAGTGGCAATTCCGCCACGAACTCTGGATGACAACTTAGCGAATGCGACTACCTGAGCGCCTGGCGTCTGCCTTACCAGGGCTCGCCAATTTTACTCACGTTGGAGGTCCACACTTGAGCCTGAAGTGGAGGACACAGCACAAACCTCCACTCCCGACGTGCATGGGGGGGTGACGTTGAATGCTTCCCCTCAAGCTTCTCCGTGTTTTGACAGACGTACTAACACCTTCGCGGAGGCAGCCTGACGAAAGGCGGCCCGGTGCTGCCCGGATTGGTGTTGGACACCACCGGGCCTGACCATCTCAGTACGCGAAACAGTTGAGATGGCTGACCGGAGAACCGCAAGTGCGGCGGTTACGTTCCGCGAGAAGGAATTTGTACTCGGCATGTTGCGGCAAAGCACCACTCGGGGGCGCGAGAACCCACGTTCCCGCAATCTATTAGGTCACCAATTGTGCAATATGCCGAAGAGATTGGAGCCCGCGGTAGCCTATCTCCGCACCTCAAGTGCGGCCAATGTCGGTGCCGATAAGGACAGCGATAAGAGGCAGCGTGCTGCAATCGAGGCGTTCGCAAGGCGTACAGGGTTCACCATCATTAGCGAGTATTACGATGCAGCTGTAAGCGGTGCTGACCACATCGATCAGCGCCCCGGCTTTGTGCAGATGCTACAGCGGCTGGCGACGAACGGGGCCAAGACTATCATTGTGGAGTCACCCGACAGGTTCGCCCGCGACCTCGCCGTACAGCTCGCTGGTCACGACATGCTCAAGTCACTCGGCATATCTATCATTCCTGCATCGGCTCCCGAGTTCTTCACCGAGGACACACCCACGGCTGTTTTGGTGCGCCAGGTTCTGGGGGCTATCTCCCAGTTTGAGAAGGCGAGCGCGGTGGCGAAACTCGCAGCGGCTCGCAAGCGTAAGCGTGAGCGGGAAGGGCGGTGCGAAGGAAGGAAACCTCTCAGCGAGACAAAGCCCGAGGTTGTTGCCCTGGCGCGTAAGCTGCGCCGGCGTCGGCCCAAGAGTGGGCAACTGTCATTGCGCGAGGTATCGAAACAGCTAGCGGACAGTGGCTTCCTCAACGAACGAGGGAAGCCTTACGCCGCGAAGTCTGTTGCCAGCATGTTGGGATGAGCGGAAATCGCGAGAGCTCCATGGTGTCCACAGACTGCATGCCTATGCGCGTCTCTCGTCTGGAGTAGTGTTGGCCCATGAGCAACACTCTGATTCGCCCGCGGCGAAAAAAAGCTCATGCGTTGATAACCTCCCGCGAATTGGCGGCTGCAATGTTAAGCTCCGCCGGACGAGCGGGAGATCGATTGAACGAGCACTAACCGGTACGCCGCTGGGGCAGGCAAAAAAGCCGCCCACCCGTTGCAGGGGTTGAGCGGCTTGAGTGGGTAAAGGAGAAGGGACATAGGTACGAATCACCCGAAGGCGCAAGCCCTCACAGCGAAAAAGCGCACAGCTCATTTTACGACGAAAATTGCGAGCGCTCTCAAGGCGGCCGCGGATGCCGGTTACCCCATAAAGATTGAACTGGGGACGCCTCCCGACGCTTCGCCTACCATCCCCCCATTCGAGAAATGGAAGCGCAACCGTGCGGATTAGGCTCAAGGGCATAAACTCCGTCACCAAGACACTCAAGGACGGCACGACCGTCACCTATTGGTATGCTTGGAAGGGTGGTCCTCGCCTTGACGGCGAACCCGGTGCTCCTGAGTTCATTGCATCCTACAACCGAGCAGTCGCGAGCATCGCATCGCCACCGAGTGGCCTGTTCCTCAATGTGCTGGTCAAGTTTCAACAAACCGAGGAGTTCCGAAAGCTCGCGGCCCGCACGCAGGCTGACTACCGAAAAATCATCGACAAGAAAATCGAGCCGGCGTTCGGCGATCTCCCGATCGCAGCCCTGTCGGAATCGAAGAAAGCCTGCCGCGGCGAATTTAAGGAGTGGCGCGATCGTCTCGCTCTTAGGTCGCGCCGACAGGCAGACTACGCATGGGTGGTGCTCGCCCGCATCCTTGCCGTGGCCCTCGATCGTGGGTGGGTTGACGCCAATCCATGCGAGCGTGGAGGGCGGCTATACGACGGAAACCGTCGAGACAAAATCTGGACGCTAGACGATGAGCTGGCCTTCCTTGAGAAGGCCCCCCAACATCTGCACTTGCCGCTCACAGTCGCGTCTATAAACCGAATAGCGGAGGGCGATCTCCTTCGCCTCACTTGGACGGCCTATGACGGCAACAACATCACCTTGCCGCAATCCAAGACCGGCGTTCGTGTCTCGATCCCGGTGGGATCTCCGCTCAAGGCGACGCTCGAAGCTACGCCGCGGCGGAGCCCGGTCGTCTTGTTGAGCACTGATAACAGGCCATGGACCGAGAACGGTTTCCGCTCCTCGTGGCGAAAGGCTTGCAAAAAAGCCGGCGTTGTCGGTGTAACCTTCAACGATCTTCGCGGCACGGCAGTCACGCGGCTCGCGATCGCGGGCTGTACCGAGGCTGAGATTACCGCCATCACCGGACACACCTTGCGAGACGTGCGGTCGATCCTTGACGCTCACTATTTACATCGCGACCCGGCGCTGGCCGAAGCCGCCATTCGGAAGCTCGAAGCGAGAACAAAATCTCCCAAACGGGCTCCCAACTATGCTGACTGTGCAGAGTAGAAGCCGAGAAAAGTGCAATGCAATCAGATGGCTGGGGGACTTGGATTCGAACCAAGACTGGCGGAGTCAGAGTTCGCTGTCCTACCGTTAGACGATCCCCCACCAGGGCGGAATGTGGAGCTAAAGTTTCGGCCTTGCAAGGCTGACCGACCGGGACTCTTGCCCTTCTAACCGCAGCGGTCGGGGCTGGCAAGACTCCCCGAAGGCCACCCGTCAGCCCGCGCTTCGGTCCGCGCCCCTAGCGAGTTCTTTACCCTATTGCTCCAAGATTCCGGCGGGGCGCCCTGCGAAACAGGGTCGGCCTCACCCAATTGGAATGGCAGCATGCATCCACGTTCTCCATCCGTCGACCGCATCGGTGCCGCGTTGAAGGCGCTTCGGCAGACGCATGCGCATGACTTGCACCCAGAGGACGAGCTCTCGCTTGGGGTCAAATGCCTGCACGCCGTCACGGCCCAGCTCGCGGAAGAGGGGCTTCCCAAGAAGGATCTGCAGCCGCTCATCGATCTCGAGGCGCGGCTGCGGCAGATGCTCGCGCCCGGGCAAGAGACCGCGCCCAATCGGCGCAAGCGCCGGGCGCCGAGCGAGGCGTTGCTCGCCCGCACTTGCGCCTTGATCGATCTCTTGATCAAGGGCGGCTCCAAGGAGGCCGAGGCGGCGCAGCTCGTCATGCGCAGGCTCATGCGCGCCGGCATTCCGCCGCCGAAAAAGGGCGGCGATGCCAGGGGTTGGAAGCGGTTGCTGGAATGGCGCACCGACCTCGGCAACGGGCTCGTCTCCGACGCCGCGCGGCAGGAATATCTCGACTTCACGCGCGAGATCGAAGCGATTCCTCCAGCTGAGCGCGTGCAACGCGTGCTCGACTGGCGGGTCTGGGACCGCAGGCGGAAAGCCCGATAGCGCGAAGCACAATGGCCGTTTTATTGCGGCCGCGGGCGGGCGGCCGGTTTCGGCGCCGGCGGCTTAGGCTGGCTGCGCGCGTCAAGCTTGGCGCCGAGCTTCGTCATGCTCTCGGTGAGCCCAGTCTTCATATCGGTCATGGATTGGGTGAGGTTCGACTGCATATCCGTGAGCTTGGTGTTCAACTCGGTGCGGATCGCGGCGAAATCCTGCGCGGAGCTGCCACTCTGACTCTGTTTCAGCGCGGCAAGCTCTGCCCTGATGCCACCGTAAGACAAGGCGACCAGCAGAAAGGTGGCGGTCAGCAGCGCGAGCACAGTCCATTGATAGGCGCTCCAGGTCATCGCCTCTTTCAAGGCCGAGCGTCCAACCTCCCGCGCTCCGGCGGTCAAGTCCTTCGCTTTCGCCCCGAATCCACGAGGCTGATCCGTGTAGGCCTCATCTGTCATGGCGTTCCCCCCTCAGGCGACAAACCGCGTCTGAGGATCATAACACTCTTCAGGCGTGCGGAATGCGTGTGAGAAAAAGCCTTGAGAGGCAGTGGCTTGGGGGAACGGGCGGTGACGGCTTCTGCGCGCTGAGTATGGTCTTGTGCCGTTATGTCGTGGTATGACGGTTGCATCCTTCGATACGCTTGGCGGGGGAGTTGAATCGCCGCGGGTTCCAGGAGTGCTGCGCTCTTTCGACGCTTAAGGAGGGTCTCCATGTGCGACCGCTTGCGGGACGATGAGCGGTAGGCAACATGCAGCTTGAGCGGCGCGTTTTGGTGTCCGGAGGAGCGGGATTTCTAGGCTCGCATCTTTGCGAGAACCTGCTGGCGCGTGGCATCAAGTCTGTGCGTCGACAATTTCTTCACAGGCACGCGACGCAATATCGAGCATCTGCTCGATCACAAGAGCTTCGAGTTGTTGCGTCACGACATCACCCACCCGCTTTTCGTCGAGGTCGATGAGATTTTCAACCTCGCCTGCCCGGCTTCCCCCATCCATTACAAGAGGGATCCCGTCCAAACGACCAAGACCAGCGTCATCGGTGCGATCAACATGCTTGGACTCGCCAAGCGCCTCAAGATCAAGATCCTGCAGACTTCGACCAGCGAGGTTTACGGCGACCCGGCGGTTCATCCGCAGCCCGAATCCTATTGGGGCAACGTCAATCCGATCGGCCCGCGCTCCTGCTACGACGAGGGCAAGCGTTGCGCCGAGACCCTGTTCTTCGACTATTGGCGGCAACACCATCTGCCGATCAAGGTGGTGCGCGTCTTCAACACCTATGGCCCAAGAACCCAGCCTAACGATGGCCGCGTGGTCTCGAGCTTCATCGTCCAAGCCCTGCTCGATCGAGACATCACCGTGTTCGGCGACGGTTCGCAGACGAGATCGTTCTGCTATGTCGACGATTTGATCGCGGGTTTGGTCCGGATGATGGACAGCGCGCAGGATGTGACGGGGCCGCTCAATCTCGGGAACCCGGCGGAGCTGAGCATCCTCGAGATCGCCCAGACGATCATTGAGCTGACCGGTTCCCGCTCGAAAATCGTCCACCTGCCGTTGCCCGAGGACGACCCGAAGCAGCGCCGGCCCGATATCAGCGCCGCGGAGCGGATCCTTGGTTGGAAACCCAGCATTCCTTTTCCGGAGGGACTGCGTAGGACGATCGGTTATTTCGAGACAATGGTCGCAGAGGGAAAGGTGACATGAGTGCCGAGTGCCAGCCCGTATTCCCTGAGGGGCAAGAAAGTCTGGGTCGCGGGCCATCGCGGCATGGTTGGCAGCGCGCTGTTGCGCCGGCTTGCCCGTGAGGACTGCGAGGTGCTGACGGTCGAGCGCGAAGCGGTCGACCTCACGCGGCAAGGGGAGGTCGAGCAATGGATGGGCAAGACGCGACCGCAGGCGATCTTTATCAGTGCCGCCAAGGTCGGTGGCATTCTCGCCAACGACACGCATCCGGTGCCGTTCCTTTACGACAATCTGGCCATCGCCGCGAACGTGATCCATGCCGCGGCGGCCAACCGGGTGGAGAAATTGCTGTATCTCGGCTCGTCCTGCATCTATCCGAAATTCGCGCCCCAGCCCATCGCCGAGAGCGCGCTGTTGACCGGAGCGCTCGAACCCACCAACCAGTGGTACGCGATCGCCAAGATTGCCGGGCTCAAGCTTTGCCAGGCCTATCGGCGGCAATTCGGCTGCGACTTCATCTCGGCCATGCCGACCAATCTGTATGGGCCCGGCGATAATTTCGACATCGAGAGCGGTCATGTCATCCCGGGTCTGATGCGCAAGGCGCATGAAGCCAGGCATGCGGGTCAACGCGAATTGGTCATCTGGGGATCCGGGACGCCGCGACGTGAATTCCTGCATGTCGATGACAGCGCTGACGCCCTGGTTCGGCTGATGACGCATTATTCCGACGAGCCGCACGTGAATGTGGGTTCAGGCAGCGACATCAGCATCTTCGAACTGGCGAAGCTGATCGCGGACGTGGCGGGGTTCACGGGCGCGGTCGTGCCCGACACCTCGAAGCCCGACGGAACGCCGCGCAAGTTGCTCGATTCGAGCAAGCTCCTGAGCCTCGGCTGGCGGCCGCGCATCGGGCTCGCCGATGGGCTTTCCCGCACCTACGCCTGGTTTGTCGAGGCCTTGGCTGATGAACAAAAACCAGATGGCGCGTTGCAGCGGATCCGAGGACTCGGATAGGGCCTTCGCGGCATGGAGATTGGCGGGCATTTCTTGGAGTTTTATCGGTCGCTCATCGAGGAACGCGTGACGTGTGCGGCGTAGCCGGGGTTATTGCCGAGGATCGGGCGCTGATCGCGGCGGCGCTGCCGCGCATGCATCAGGCGCAGAAGCATCGCGGCCCCGACGGGAAGGGCGATGCCATCGTCGCCTTCGGTGGGGCGTTCCTCGGTCTCTGCCATCAACGCCTGGCGATCCTCGATCTTGGTCCAGCGGCGCGCCAGCCGATGGTGGACAAGGAGACGGGGAGCATCCTCATCTATAATGGCGAGATCTATAACCATCGCCCGCTGCGCCGGATGCTGGAAGACGATGGGCGTCGGTTCGAAGGTCACGGCGACACCGAAGTTCTCCTCGCCGCGCTTTGCGCATGGGGATCCGATTGCCTCGCCAAGCTGGAAGGCATGTTCGCCTTCGCCTTCTTCGACAGGCCCGCACAGCGCCTGCTACTGGCGCGCGATCCGCTCGGCATCAAGCCGCTCTATTGGACGCCGGACCTCACCAGCTTTGTGTTTGCCAGCGAGGTTGGCGGCATCATGGCGAGCGGCGTGGTCCCGCACAGCATCGACGCTGCCGGCATGGCCAGCCTTCTCGCTTATGGCGCGTTGCAAGAGCCGCTGACGATCTACCGCGATGTCAGAGCCTTCCCCGCCGGCAGCTGGGCCGAAATAGCACCGGGCGACCGCCGGGCTCACACGATATCGGCGCCCCGCCGCCATTGGCAGTTTCCGCCGCTGCGCTCCATCACGGCGGACGAGGCCGTGGCAAGCACGCAAGAGGTGCTCACCCGCGCCGTCCAGTCGCATCTGATGAGCGATGTTCCGGTCGGGTCGTTCTTGTCCTCTGGCATCGACAGCACCGTAGTGACCGCCCGCGCGGCAAGTCACGCCGCCGGGTTGAGCGCGTTCACCGTGGCGTTCGGCGATCACGCGGACTATAGCGAGATCGAACTTGCGCGCGGCACCGCGCGGCGTCTCGGCATCGAGCATACGCAAATCGACATCACGGAAACGCGGGGGCTCGCGGAAACCCGGTCCTGGCTCGCGACCCTGCAACAGCCAACGCTCGATGGGCTCAACACGTTCGTCGTCTCGAAAGCCGTTCGCCAGGAAGGGATCGTGGTGGCGCTGTCGGGGCAGGGGGGCGATGAGCTGTTCGGCGGCTATTCGAGCTTCCGCGATGTCAGGCTGATGCGGAGCCTGGCGCGGCTTGCCGGAACGGTGCCGGCAAGCTGGCGAGCGCGGCTCGCACAGGCGATTGCCGGGCGAGGCACATCGACATTGCGGGACAAGCTCGCCGACAGTCTTTCCGGCGGGGACACGCTGCTCGAGCTTTATCTCACGCGCCGGCGGCTCATGAGCGACAAGGCTATGACCATGCTCGGCTATCCGGCGTCGGACTACGCGTTCGGCTATCTCGATCCGCAGACCGCGCTTCGATCCCTCGTCGTCGACGATGCCGTCGCCAGCATCAGCCGGCTCGAGCTCACCCATTATCTCGGCAGCACGCTCCTGCATGTGGGCGATGCCGCGGGGATGGCGAACTCGCTCGAAATCCGCGTCCCCATGCTCGACACCTCGGTGCTCAATGCGATCTGCGCGATCCCCGGCAACATCCGGCTGCCGCGCCACGGCGAAACCAAGACGCTGCTGCGTCGGGCGTTCGCGGCCGAGATCGGCCCCGACCTGGCCCGTCAGGGGAAACGGGGATTTGTGTTGCCCCTTGCGCGCTGGATGCGCGGTCCGCTGCGCGAGCTTTGCGCAAACGCCGTCGACCGGCTGAAACAATCCGGGCTGTGCGATCCCGCCGGTGTCGAGCTGGTGTGGAACGCCTATCTCGCCGCGCCCGAGACGCAGAACTGGTCGCGGGCTTGGATGCTTTGCGTCCTCGGCGACTGGATCGAAAGGCCGACGCCCCAAGCTTAGAAGCTGAGCACGTCGCCTGATCGATCGACTTGACCTTGCTCTCGAGCCTGCCGTAGCGCCTGCGATAGCGCCGAATGGAACGTCGGCATGTCGAGCACTTTATGGTCGGGGCCGAGATAGCTCTGGATTAGAGCCGTTGCCATCTCGGAGGCGTCGGTTTTCATGCGTTCTTGAAAATCCGCTTCTGCTTCTACAATCGCGATCACTTCCTCTGCTTGGTCTCGCATTGGGGATACTCCCTCAACTGTGATTCCCTCCGCGCGACCATGCTGGCAAATAGTGGGGCCAGGAGGCAAGGTGCTTGACGCGCCATCGCCGAGCTAATCGAGGTCGACAATCGCGGCAAGCGCCTGACCGGATGCTTGACCTGCAATCTGTGGGCTGGGGAAGGCGAGGGCTGGACACGGCTCTCTGAAGAAGATCTGCGCGCGCTGCACCAGTTGCGGCATGGCGGACACAAATAGGGCGCGCCGGCAACAAGGGAAAGAAGCCCCGCTTCCATGGGGGGCCGCAGGGCTTCTCCGGTTCCCAGTTTCCGCCGGAAACCTAGGGCAGGAAATGCGGACCTGCCCCAAGCAAACGATAGCTCGGCACCCGAAATCCTCGCGAACTCATTGGGAGATTAGGCTTAACTCCAAAGAGCGGTCCAATTGAGGTGAAAGCGCGCTGGCCGGCCGACGCCGCCGCTGGTGCTAATGGGTGGTCGAGCGCTGTCGCTTCCGCTCGCGCTCAAGTTCGGCAAAATTGCGATACCATCGCTTTTCGCCGTTTGCTTCCAATTCGATCGAACTGTCTGAATAGGCTTTAAACCAGCCCCAATCGAATTTGCCTTCTTGAATGACATGACGCGTCGGGGTTGCCGCGAGCGCCGGCATTGGACCTGGAGGAGGCGATTTCGACAACTGAGATTGGCGAGAACCAATTACGCCTTGGGAAACGCCCTCTTCGGTCATGGCTGAGTTTGAAAACGCATTAATCACGACGACGCCTGCCGTTATCAAAGCCATTCCAGAAAGGGCTGGCAGATCCGGCACCTGCTTGCTCCAGACCCAGGCAGCCAGCCGTCACCAGGACGATGCTCAACCCTGACCAGACGGCGTAGACGATGCCGGTTGGCATTGTTCGGAGCGGGAAGGAGAGTAGCCAGAATGCGGCTGCGAAACACAAGACGGATATGAAGCTGGCGAGCGGCTTTGAAAAGCTCTCGGACGCTGCCAGCGCGATTGTGGCGATGACTTCGGTTAGGATCGACCCAGCCAAACACAGATAGGTTGTGACAGGACTTAACGGCCCCCCGAGCCAATCGCACTAGCGAAAAACATTTATGTCACTGGTGAATGTCGGGGGGGTTAACGCGGGTAGTCGCGATGACTCTGCCCTAAGTGCCCCAGCCGCGCGCAACGCATTTTCCGCTGCCCAAAGGGTCGTTGGTGCGCCCGGCACGGCTCGAACGTGCAACCCCCAGATTCGAAGTCTGGTGCTCTATCCGTTGAGCTACGGGCGCGCTGCCGCCGTATATAAAGGCAGCGCAAGCATCGCGGCGAACATTCTTCAGTTTGCCGCCGAAAAGCGGCCGTCTCGGCCCTTCGGTAAATGCCGCTTTACCTCATGCAAGAGCTTGATACATTAGCGACATAGGACCAACGCCCCGGTCGCGCGGCAAGCAGATGAGTCGTCGACGGTTCCGGGGGTTAGAGGTTGAACACCGTGAATGGGCCGAGCGGCGATGCGCCCTCGGCTGCCGTGGTTTCGCTAGACCGTAAGGGCAAGCGAAACGAGACCGGCGACTGCGGGGGAGGTGGCCCAGCGCAAGTCGCAGCCCGGGCGCGTTCGAACGCGCCGGCCCATGGCCTCCCGGCGGCAGCCGAGAGCAAGGAAGACACGGGCGCGTCAACGCGGGCGCAGGCGCCGTCTATTTATGGCGCTCTCGATCTCGGCACCAATAATTGCCGGCTGCTGATCGCCAAGCCCTCGCGGCGCGGCTTTCTCGTCATCGACGCGTTCTCCCGCATCATCCGGCTCGGCGAAGGCGTGCTGAGCTCGGGCGAGCTGTCGCCAGCGGCGATGAACCGCACGCTGGAAGCGCTCAAGGTCTGCGCCGACAAGATGAGGCGGCGCGCGGTGACGCGCTCGCGGCTGATCGCCACCGAAGCCTGCCGCATCGCCGCCAATAGCGGCGAGTTCATCGACGCCGTGCAGCGCCAGACCGGCCTGCAACATCGAGATCGTGACGCAGGAGACCGAGGCCAAGCTCGCCGTCTCGGGCTGCGCCTCGCTGATCGACCGCAATTGCGATTGGGCGCTGGTGTTCGACATCGGCGGCGGCAGCTCCGAGCTGATCTGGCTCGACCTGGCGCGGCTCGGGCGTCCCTGGCGCCGCACGCTGCACGACCGCATCGACGTGCAGAGCTGCATCGCCGCCTGGACCTCGCTGCCCATCGGCGTGGTCAATCTCGCCGAGCGGCATGGCGGCCGCGAGGTCACGCCGGAAAGCTACGAGGCGATGGTGAGCGACGTGATGGCTGCCGTCGCGCCGTTCGAGACGCAGCACCGCTTCGGCGACAGGATCGCCGGCAGGCGCGCGCATTTCCTCGGCACCTCCGGCACGGTCACCACCATCTCCGGCATCCACCTCAAGCTTCCGGCCTATGAGCGCTCGCGCGTCGACGGCTGCTGGCTCTCGGCGCGCGACGTGCGCAGCGTGTCCGGCGATCTGATCGCCATGTCTTACGCCGAGCGCGTGGCGCAGCCCTGCATCGGGCAGGAGCGCGCCGATCTGGTGCTGGCCGGCTGCGCCATTCTCGAGGCGCTGCTCAGGATTTGGCCCTGCCAGCGCCTGCGCGTCGCCGATCGCGGCCTGCGCGAAGGCATCCTCGCCACGCTGATGGCGGAGGACGGTCACGAGCGGCGCGGCCAGCGGCAGAACAGCCCGCGGCGCTAGCTTTGCGAGGCGGGAGCTGGGGCGTCCGCCGCGATCGGGCGGGCGCGGGCCGAGAGGCTGGCGCCGGCGCCTTTCGGCAACATCGCGAAGATCAGCGCGGAGCTCGCCGCCGCGGCCGCCACCAGCACGAAGGCGAGCGGGAAATCGCTTGCCACGACATCCGTGCCGCCACGCCCCATGCGCTGCGCCTCGAGCACCAGCGCGCCGATGGCGACCCCGGCCGACAGCGACAGCTGCTGCGCGACGCTGGCGAAGCTCGTCGCCCGGCTCATCGCCTTCACATCGATATCGGCATAGGCGATCGAGTTGATGCTGGTGAACTCGAGCGACTTCAGGAAGCCGCCCACCAGCAAGACGGAGAGCACGACCCAGTGCGGCGTGCCGGCGGTGAACAGGGCGATCGCGGCGATGAACAGACTGCTCACCACCGCATTCGTCACCAGCACGCGCTTGAAGCCGAAGCGGCGCAGGATCGGCGCGGCGGTGGTCTTCATGGCGACCGCGCCCACGGCGGAGGCGAAGGTCAGCAGCCCCGATTGCATCGCGTTCAGCCCGAAGCCGAGCTGCAACATCAGCGGCAGCAGGAAGGGCATGGCGCCGACGCCGATGCGATAGAGGAAGCCGCCGACGACGCTGGCAAAGAACGTATCGACCTTGAGCAGGTCGAGATCGAGCAGCGGCGCCGGCGCGGTGCGCGCGTGGCGGACATAGAGAACGCAGCCGATTACGCCCGCCGCAAACAGGCCGACCACCACGGCCGGCGGAAACAATCCCTGGCCCATGGTGGTGAAGCCGAAGGCGAGCCCGGCGAGGCCGATGCCGGACAGAATGAAGCCCTTCAGATCGAGCGGCGGCAGGCCTTCCTCGCGAATGTCGGCGACATAACGCGTGGCGAGAATGACGCCGATCAACCCGACCGGAATGTTGATCCAGAAGATCCAGCGCCAGGAAATATACGTGGTGATGAAGCCGCCGAGCGGCGGGCCGATCACCGGACCCATCAGCGCCGGGATGGTGAGCCAGGCGAGCGCCGAGATCAGCTCCGCTTTCGGCACGGTGCGCAGGATGACGAGGCGCCCGACCGGCACCATCATGGCGCCGCCCATGCCCTGGATGATGCGGTACAGCACGAAATCGCCGAGACCTTGCGCGAAGCCGCACGCCGCGGAGCCCAGGGTAAACACGACGATGGCCGCGCGGAACACGGTGCGCGCGCCGAAGCGGTCGGCCATCCAGCCGCTTAACGGAATAAACACGGCAAGCGACAACAGATAAGAGGTGAGCGCGAGCTTGAGCGCGATCGGGTCTTCGCCGAGATCGGCGGCGATGGCCGGCAAAGACGTCGCGATCACCGTCGAATCCATCGTCTCCATGAACAGGGCGACGGCGACGATGAGAGTGACGAAATAGCGCGGCATGTGGCAGGTGTTAGAGGGGGTGTATGACGCAGATGGGGCGAAGCGGCAGCAAGCGTCAAGGGCGGGCGCGGAAAAGGCGCATTACCATATGGTAAGGTCGAGCAAAGGCGGCGGCGGACCGGGGCAGGGCGGTAGCCGCAAGCTCGCGGTGAGGGTGCGCACCGCCAAGGGGCGGAAGATCGCCTCCACCCGCTGGCTGCAGCGCCAGCTGAACGATCCTTATGTCGAGGAGGCCAAGCGCCGGGGCTATCGCAGCCGCGCCGCCTTCAAGCTCGCCGAGATCGACGACAAATATCATCTGCTGCGACCGGGCCTGACCGTGGTCGATCTCGGCGCGGCGCCTGGCGGCTGGAGCCAGATCGCCGCGCAGCGGGTGAAGCTGATGGCGGGCAAGGGGCAGGTCGTCGCGCTGGACCTCATCGAGATGGAGCCGATCTCCGGCGTGACGCAGCTGCACCTCGACATGACCGATCCCGAGACCGCCGACCGCATCCGCGAGGCGCTGGGCGGCAAGCAGGCCGATCTCGTGCTGTCGGACATGCACGCGCCGGCGATGGGGCACAGATCGACGGACCAATTGCGCATTATGAGTCTGGTCGAGGCCGCGCTCGATCTTGCCGAGGACATTCTCGCGCCGGGCGGATCCTTTCTCTGCAAAGTGCTGCAAGGCGGCGCCGGCAAGGAGCTGGTGGCGCGGCTCAACCGATCCTTCGCCAAGGTGCGGCATGTGAAGCCGAAGGCGAGCCGCGCCGATTCCGCCGAGATGTATGTGCTGGCCACCGGGTTTCGCGGTGGCTCCGACACACCGACATGAGACGTTCACGCAACTGTGCAGCTTGCTCGTGCTGCGCGGCCGAAGCCGTGCTGCTAAGCTTCGCGTGAATTCCGTCCTGAAAGCGCTGGAGCCGCGTCATGAATCTCGAAGTGGTGAAGGACTATTACGGCAAGGTCCTGAAAAGCTCGAAGGACCTGAAGACCTCGGCCTGCTGCGACGGCGGCGGCGTGCCCGCCGAGCTCGAGGCGCTGCTCGCCAATGTGCATGAGGAGGTGCGCGCCAAATATTATGGCTGCGGCATCGTCGTGCCGCAGGCGCTGCATGGCGCGCGCGTGCTCGATCTCGGCTCGGGCTCGGGCCGCGATGTCTATCTGATCTCCCAGCTGGTCGGGCCGGAGGGCGAGGTGGTCGGTGTCGACATGACCGACGAACAGCTCGCCACCGCGGAAGCGCATGCCGACTGGCACATGCGCGGCTTCGGCTATGCGCGGCGCAACGTGAAATTCCTCAAAGGCTATATCGAGAAGCTCGGCGAGCTCGGGCTCGCACCCGCGAGCTTCGATGCGATCGTGTCGAATTGCGTGATCAATCTCTCGGTCGACAAGCTCGCCGTGCTGCGGGGCGCCTACGATCTCTTGAAGCCCGGCGGCGAGCTTTATTTCGCCGATGTCTATTGCGACCGGCGGCTCCCCGACGACGTGCGCGCCGATCCCTTGCTCTATGGCGAGTGCCTCGGCGGCGCGCTCTATTGGAACGACTTCCTGCCGATGGCGAAACAAGCCGGCTTCCTCGATCCGCGGCTGGTGACCAGCCGGCCGATCGAGGTCGAGAACGAGGCGATGCGCGCCAAGCTCGGCCAGGCCAAGTTCTTCTCGGCGACCTACCGGCTGTTCAAGCTCGACGGGCTCGAGCCGGCTTGCGAGGATTACGGCCAGGCGGTGATCTATAAAGGGACCATTCCCGGGCAGGCCGACGCGTTCGCCCTCGACGGGCATCATCTCATCGAGCGCGGCAAGGTGTTCACGGTCTGCGGCAATAGCTGGCGCATGCTGGCCGATACGCGCTTCGCCCCGCATTTCGAGTTCATCGGCGATTTCGCCACGCATTACGGGATCTTCCCCGGCTGCGGCACGTCGATTCCGTTCGCCACGAGCGCGTCCGCGCCGGCGGCGAAAGCAGGTGGAGGTTGTTGCTGACGGTCTACTTTCCGGGTGTCATGCCCGCGCGAGCGGGAATGCCAGTCATCACCGATGTCGGTTGTCAATTCGCGCCCGGGGTTACTGGATTGCCCGGTCAAGCCGGGCAATGACAAGGAGTAGGTGCGGGGGAGGGGGAATGCAATTCGATCTGACGCGGCGGCTCGCGGCGGAAGCGCTCGGCACGCTGATCCTGGTGATGGCGGTGATCGGCTCAGGCATCATGGCCGAGACGCTCGCCGGCGGTAACCAGGCGGTCGCGCTGCTCTGCAACACGATTGCGACCGGCGCGGTGCTGTTCGTCATCATCACCATCTTCGCTCCCATCTCCGGCGCGCATTTCAATCCCGCGGTGAGCCTGGTGATGCTGTATCGCGGCGAGCTCGATCTCCGCACCGCGGTCGCTTACATCGTTGTGCAGATCGTCGGCGGCTGCATCGGCGCGGTTCTCGCGCATTTGATGTTCGGGCTCGACCTGATCCAGTTCGGCTCGACGGCGCGAACCGGAATCGGGCAATGGGCGGGGGAGTTCATTGCCACGTTCGGACTGATCGCCACCATCCTCGGCTGCGTGCGCTTCAAGCCCGAGGCGGTGGCGACGGCGGTCGGGCTTTACATCACCTCGGCCTATTGGTTCACCGCATCGACATCCTTCGCCAACCCGGCAGTGACGATTGCGCGCTCGCTTAGCGACACCTTCGCCGGCATCGCGCCGGCCGATGCGCCGGGCTTTATCGTCGCCGAGTTGCTTGGCGCGTTTGCCGCAGCCGTTTTGTTCGGCTGGCTGTTCGCTCCGAGCCAAGACTAGAAGGGTCCCGCCGCGCGGCGGGACCCTTCCCAGGCCTTAATAGGTGCACGCCTGATAGCGGTGCCACCAATAGGCGCTGCCGGTGGCGCGGGCTTGACGCGCGAGCCAGCTGCAATCGCCGCCGTAAGAGCCGTAATCGGCATAGTCGCCGCCGTAGAAAAAGGCGTCGCCGGGAAAGTAGCGGACGTGCCGGCCGTGATCATGATTGAAATGATCGTGATCGTAATGCCCGTTGCCGTTGCCGACATGGTCGTTGGCGCCGTAGCGCGGTCCGAGCCCGCCGTTTCTCGGGCCACCGCCGGTGCCGCCAATATGGTCGCCGCCGCTGAAATGCGGCCCGGCATTGCCGCCGAAATGGCCCCCGCCGCCGGCGATGTGGCCGCCGCCGCCGAAGCTGCCACCGCCGCCGCCCATGTGGCCGCCGCCGCCGCCGCCGCCACCACCACCCCCTCCGCCCTTGACGAGCGTCAGGCCGCTCGCGGGCTGTAGCGCGTCCGCGAGATTGGATGGGGCGGCGAGGGCCGCCGATGAAACCAAGAGGCTGGCCGCCAGGGCCGTCATGGCCATGACTTTGTTCATGGCAATCTCCTTACGTTAGATAGGCCCACCCGTCGGACCTGCCCGGCTAAGCGCGGAGCTCGCCCGGCCGTTCCTGGGCGCGGCGCATTTGCCGCAGCGCTGCGAGGAGGAGGTTACGGGCTCGTAAGCAAGCGCGCGGCTCGAAGCTTCCCAAGAAGCGCGCAAACTGCTAAAGGAGGCCGCCAACCGGTGGCCCCATGTTGCAGCCGCGAACATCAGGGCCGTCACGAGCATGAGGTTGGCCGATGCCCGAAGGGCAGACCCCTGATAACAGACAGCAATTCTCCGAGAGCGCGATTGCGCTCACCTTCGACGACGTCCTGATAAGGCCGGGCGCCTCCAACGTGCTGCCGAACGAGGTCGATGTCTCCTCGCGCGTGACCCGGTCGATTTCCCTGCATATCCCGGTGATGTCCTCGGCCATGGACACGGTCACCGAGGCAAGGCTTGCCATCGCCATGGCGCAGGCCGGCGGCATCGGCGTGATCCACCGCAATCTCGATCCAGAGGTGCAAGCCGCCCAGGTGGCGCAGGTGAAGAAATTCGAATCCGGCATGGTGGTGAACCCGGTCACCATCAACCCCGATGCGAGCTTGGCCGATGCGCTGAAGCTGATGGCCGATTATCAGATCTCAGGCATTCCCGTGGTCGAGCCCGGCGCTAATGGCGGCCGCGCGGGCCGGCTGGTCGGCATTCTCACCAATCGCGACGTGCGCTTCGCCACCAATCCGAGCCAGCGCGTCGCCGAGCTGATGACCAAGGACAATCTCATCACCGTCACCGAGAGCGTCGGGCTGGAGGAGGCGAAGCGCCTGCTGCACAGCCACCGCATCGAGAAGCTGGTGGTGGTGGACAGCGACTATCGCTGCGTCGGACTGATCACGGTGAAGGATATCGAGAAGGCGCGCCTACATCCTCACGCCTGCAAGGACGAGCAGGGGCGCTTGCGCGTGGCGGCGGCGACCAGCGTCGGCGATTCGGGTCTCGAGCGGGCCGAGCGGCTGATCGATGCCGGCGCCGATCTGATCGTGGTCGATACCGCGCATGGCCATTCCCAACTCGTGCTCGATCAGGTCCGCCGCATCAAGCTGCAATCGAACGCGGTGCAAGTGGTTGCCGGCAACGTGGCGACCGGCGACGGCACCAAGGCTCTGATCGATGCGGGCGCGGACGCGGTCAAGGTCGGCATCGGCCCGGGCTCGATCTGCACCACGCGCGTGGTGGCCGGCGTCGGCGTGCCGCAATTCACCGCGCTGCTCGAAGCGGTCGAGGTGGCGCGCAAGAGCGACATCCCGGTGATCTCCGACGGCGGCATCAGATATTCGGGCGATCTCGCCAAGGCACTCGCCGTCGGCGCCGATTGCGTGATGCTCGGCTCGCTGCTCGCCGGCACCGACGAGAGCCCGGGAGAGGTGTTTCTGTATCAAGGGCGCTCCTACAAGGCCTATCGCGGCATGGGCTCGATCGGCGCCATGGCGCGCGGCTCGGCCGACCGCTATTTCCAGCAGGAGATCAAGGACGCGCTGAAGCTCGTGCCCGAGGGCATCGAGGGGCAGGTACCCTACAAGGGACCGGCGGGCAGCGTGCTGCACCAGCTGATCGGGGGCTTGCGCGCTTCGATGGGTTATACCGGCGCGCGTACGCTGGCCGAGTTCCACGAGCGCGCGCAGTTCATCCGCATCTCGGCGGCGAGCTTCCGCGAGAGCCACGTCCACGACGTGACCATCACCCGCGAGTCGCCCAACTACCCGCGCGAGAGCTAGGCTCCGGCTACTGGACGCCGAGCTTCCTGATCTCGTCGAAGATGCCGGGCTCGAGTTGCTTGGCGAGCGCGAGATCGGCGTTGCCGTCGGTGGGCTTGCCTTTGCGGCTCTTCACCACGCCGCGGCCGACCAGGGCCGAGGGGTCGTTCTGGTGCAGCTCGAGCGCCTTGTCGAAATCGGCTTCAGCCTTGTCGAGGTCGTTCTTCAGCACGAACGTCCAGCCGCGATCGATATAGCCCTTGGCGTTCTCGGGCTCGAGCTTGATCACCTGATCGAAGTCGGTGACCGAGAGATCGAATTCCTTGCGCTGGCGGTAGAGATCGCCGCGCTTGGAGAAGCCGCTCGTCACGTCGGGATCGAGCTTGACCTTCTCGTTGAACTCGACCAGCGCCCGGTCGAGATCGCCCTTGTCGCGATAGACGATGCCGCGCAGCAGGAAATAGTCGCCGTGCTTGGCGTCGAGCTTGATGGCCTCGTCGAGATCGGCGATGGCCTTGTCGTAATCCTTCTTCGCCTCGTAGGCCGCGGCCCGCATGAAATAAGAGTTGGGCTTGGTCGCATCGATCTTCACCGCCGCGTCCATCTCGGCGATGGCGGCGTCGAGATTGCGGGTGGCGGAGAAGGCCATGGCGCGGATGCTATGCGCGGTGACCAGCTTGTCCTTGTCGGTCGAGCCGGAGCCGATATAGGCCGCGCAGGCCTCGAGCACCTCCTTGATCGAGCCGTCGCCGGTGAAGCAGGGATTGGTTTCTTCGGCGCGCGCCTGGCTGCCGAGGGCGGTAAAAATCAGCGCGCCGGCAAGGGCGGCGCGGCTAAGGGTGGGGAAAGCGCGAAAGCGCATGGAAAACCTCCTTGGGAACGCGGGCATTTGTCCTGTTTGGGGGTAGGTGTAGAGGGGCTGTTGGGCCGCCGTCAATTGAACTTCCGTCCATGATTACCCGGAATGATGGCCGGGCGGGTTTGGCAATCAATCGGCCCGCTTCACCCGGTATCTCGCCTCGTACGCGTCGGCTTCGCCGGCCTGCCGCGGCTCCTGGTCGGGCTTGTCGTCAATATAGTCGACGCGCTGCCAGGGCCCGAACTCGGGCGTGGCCGGAGGGTCGGCTTTGAGCTTGAGGACGAACAGCCGGTCCGGCTCGCCCTTGATGCGCAGCACGAGAATGCGGCTAGAGGTGCGGAAATAGAGATCGACGACGCCCTGGATCACCGGCCTGCCGTCGTCGGTCGTCGTCCCCGTGAGTGTCGAGAACATCTGGTTCTTGTCGGTGTCGAGGTCGACTTTCACGCCTTCGAGCCGGTCGGGCAGCACGGTGCCAGCGGGCAAGCGAAGCTCGAACTCGAGTTGCGGCGGAGGGCCGTTCCGCACCAGCACGTCGTCGGTCAGCTCGAAATAGCCGATGACGGCGCCGTAGATCGCGCCGACCAACAGAACGGCGGTGAGGACGGCGCCGGCGAACGCGGCGACGCTGCGATGGGCGCCGCGCTGATGCAGCACGAGCCAGACACCGAGGCCGAGGCCCAGCAGCGCGCCGAAGGGCCCGATGGCGAAGAAGGCGACCATGGCCCGGCCGCCCTCGCGCGCCGACATGCCGGAAAGCCCGAGCAGGAAATCGGCGACGAAGCCGGTTGCAAGCCAGAGCAGGGTCGCGCCGATCAGCCCGCCAAGAGCCGCAAGACCGTAAGTGACGAGACGCCGGCCGAACGACATCGCTTCCCTTGGCTCCTGGACACGCTTAAAGCAGACTATACGACGCCCCGGCTATTTGTCGCCTGCGGCTCGGCTTTCGGGGGATCAAAGGAGGCGCCATGTCGATCGAGGCCATTCTGATGCCGATGTTCGCGCAGGTCGCGCTGACCTTCGTGCTGCTGTTCTGGATGAGCGTGCTCAGGCTGCGCGCGGTCCGCTCCGGCGCGGTGCAGGCGCAGCAGATCGCGCTGCGCGAGCCCAACTGGCCGCCGCGCGTGATCCAGATCGCCAACGCCTTCCATAACCAGCTCGAGCTGCCGATCCTGTTCTACGTCGTGACCCTGCTTTCGCTCATCACCGAGACGCTCGATGTCACGCTCTATGTGCTGTCCTGGATGTTCGTGTTCGCCCGCTATCTGCACGCTTATATCCATGTGACCTCGAACCGGCTCGACCGCCGCACCGGCGTGTTCGGCATCGGCGCGATCGCGCTGCTGCTGATGTGGGTGATCGTCATCGCCCGCATCCTGCTGTTCACCTCGGCCTGATGACCCCTGCGGCCCGCGCCAGTGCTGCGATCGAGATCCTCGCCGATCTCGAGGCGCGCAAGCGCCCCGCGTCCGAGGCGCTAAAGGATTGGGGGGTCTCGCATCGCTTCGCCGGATCTGGCGACCGGGCGGCGATCGGCAATCTCGTGTTCGATTGCCTGCGCACCCGCGCCTCGACGGCCTATGCCATGGGCGAGGGGACCCCGCGCGCGCTCGTGCTGCGCACCCTGGTCGCGAGCTGGGGCATGACGCCCGAGGAGGTGGCAGCACTCGCCGATGGTGGCCGCCACGCGCCGGAGCCGCTCGCCGAAGCCGAGCTCGCCGGCTTGCGGCGCGAGCTCGGCGCCGATGCCCCAGCCTATATCCGGGGCGATTATCCGGAATGGCTCGCGCCCGAGTTCGAGCGCGCATTCGGAGCCCGGGCGGCTGAGGAGGGGGCGGCGCTTGCCCGCCGCGCTCCCGTCGATCTCAGGGCGAACACGCTGAAGGCCGATCGCGACAAGGTGCTGAAGGCTCTGCGCCGCTTCGAGCCGCAGCCGACCCCGCATTCGCCGCTCGGGGTGCGCATCGAGCAGGCGCCGGGCCCCGGCAAGAGCCCGCATGTCGAGGCCGAGCCCGGCCACGGCAAAGGCTGGTACGAGGTGCAGGACGAAGGCTCGCAGCTCGCGACCCTGCTCTCCGGCGCGCGGCCGCGCCAGCAGATCATCGACCTCTGCGCCGGCGCCGGCGGCAAGACCTTGGCGCTGGCGGCGCTGATGGAGAATTCGGGCCAGCTCTATGCCTATGATGCAGACCGCATGCGGCTCCGGCCGATCTTCGAGCGGCTGAAGCGGGCAGGGGTGCGTAACGTCCAGGTGCTGCCGGCGGGAGACCGCGAGGCCCTGGAGAAGCTCGACGGCCGCATGGACCTGGTGCTGATCGATGCGCCCTGCACGGGGTCAGGGGTGTGGCGGCGGCGCCCCGACGCGAAATGGCGGCTCTCGCCGCAGATGCTCGAAGCGAGGCTCGCCGAGCAGACGGCAGTGCTCGATGAGGGGGCTGCCCTCGTCAAGCCGGGCGGCCGGCTCGCCTATATCACCTGCTCGGTGCTGCCAAAGGAGAACCGCGACCAGGTCGACGCGTTTCTCGGCCGCCATGCCGAGTTCAAGCTGGTGCCTTGGCCAGGCCTCTGGGAGACGGCCTTGCCGGGATCGTCCGCCCCAGTCTCGGCCGATGGTTCCGCCGAGACCCTGCAGATGACGCCCTTGAGCCACGGCACCGACGGCTTCTTCGTCGCCGTGCTGGAGCGCTCGCGGTGAGCCTCGCGCGAGGGGCGTCTGTGGCGGCTGCGACGCCAGTTGAAAAAAAGTTGTGCCGCGACGCTCTTGTGACTTGAAATTAATAACGATGTCGCTGAAATGACTCGCGCTTTTGATGGACCAGAGTCGGCGGTTGTCGCTAAGGCCGGTCGATCGAAAAGCTGGAGGGGACGCACATCCCATGAAGTTGCTTCAGGTTGAGGCCGAAGAGCCGCCCAGTCGCCCGCAGGCGACATCCCAACGTTTCTCCAAAACACATTCCCTGATCAATACGCTCGTCCCGGCCCACAAGCCGCGGCTCGATGAGGTCGTGGTGCGCATGGAGCGCTTCCCGGTGGGAGCGCAGACGCGCGCCTTCCGCAAGCGCTTCTATCCCGAGATCGAACCCGCCCAGTGGAACGACTGGCGCTGGCAGGCCCGCTCGCGCATCCGCACGCTGACCGAGCTCGAGCGCATCTTCGTGCTGTCGGACGACGAGCGCGACGCGGTGATCCAGCATCAGGGCTCGCTGCCGCTCGGCATCACGCCCTATTATGCGAGCCTGATGGCGCGCGAGGATGCGCTGGAGCCGCTCCGGCGCACGCATATCCCGGTCGGGACCGAATATCTCAAGACGCCCGGGGAGGCCGACGACCCGCTCGGCGAGGACGGTCATAGCGCCGTGCCGGGCCTGGTGCACCGTTATCCCGACCGCGTGCTGTTCCTCGCCACCGGCTTCTGCTCGACCTATTGCCGCTATTGCACCCGCTCGCGCATGGTGGGCGAGGCTGGCGGCGACTATACGTTCAGCCGGCCGCAATGGGACGAGGCGCTCAATTATATCGCCGACCATCCGGAGATCCGCGACGTGCTGATCTCAGGCGGCGACCCGCTGACGCTGTCCGACGAGCGGCTCGATTATCTGCTCGGGCGGCTTCGGGCCATCAAACATGTCGAGTTCGTGCGGCTTGGCACCAAGGTGCCTGTGGTGCTGCCGATGCGGGTGACGCGCGCGCTGATCCGCGTGCTCAAGAAGCATCATCCATTGTGGATGAGCCTCCACTTCACCCATCCGACCGAGCTCACCACCGAGGTGACCGAGGCATGCACCCGGCTGGCCGATGCCGGCATTCCGCTCGGCAGCCAGACGGTGCTGCTCAAGGGCATCAACGACTCGGTCGAGACGCTGAAGCCGCTGTTCCATGGGCTGCTGACGCGCCGGGTCAGGCCCTATTACCTCTATCAATGCGACCCGATCTCGGGCTCGTCGCATTTCCGCACCAGCGTCGACAAGGGGCTGGAGATCATCCAGGGCCTGCGCGGGCATACCACCGGCTACGCCGTGCCGACCTATGTGATCGACGCGCCGGGTGGCGGCGGCAAGATCCCGCTGATCCCGGATTATGTCGTCGGCCGCGAGGGCGACGACCTGATCCTCAAGAATTTCGAGGGCAACACCTACCGCTACACCGATCCAGACGGCACGGTCGGTGCCGACCGACCGTTGCGCGCCGGGCAAGTCTGATGCGTATCGCTCTCGTCTACGATCTCCGCGACGACTATCGCGCGCTTGGCTACTCCGAGGAGGAGGTGGCCGAGTTCGACAGCGTGGAGACCATCGACCATCTCGCCGGCGCGCTCGAAGCGTTGGGCTGCGAGCCGGTACGCGTGGGCCGCGGCCAAGCGCTTGCCGCGCGCTTCGTCGCGGGCGAGCGCTACGACCTCGTCTTCTCCATTGCGGAGGGGCTGAAGGGCCGCTCGCGCGAGGCGCAAGTGGCGGCGCTGTGCGAGCTGTTCGACCAGCCTTATCTGTTGTCCGACCCGCTGACCCTCGCCGCCTCGCTCGACAAGGGGATAGCGAAGCGGTTGGTGCGCGATGCCGGGGTGAAGACGCCGGCCTTCGCGGTCGCCGAGCGCAGCGCTGATGAGCTTGCCGGGTGGGCCGAGTTCCCGGCCTTCGTCAAGCCGCTCGCCGAAGGCACCGGCAAAGGCTGCGAGGCCGCGTCCCTCGTGCACACCCAAGCCGAGCTGTTCGCCGCCGCGACCAAAGTGATCGAGCGTTACAGCCAACCGGCCTTGGTCGAGCAATATCTCCCCGGCCGCGAGTTCACCGTCGGCATCGTCGGCAACGGCGATGGCGCGCGCGTGCTCGGCGTGTGCGAGATCCTGCTCAAGCCGCAGGCGGAGGCCAATGTCTACTCGCTGCATAACAAGGAGCTGTGCGAGGAGCTGGTGATCTACGCGCCGGCCTCCGACGCCGAGGCGCTGCTTGCCGGGACGCGGGCGCTGCAAGCCTATCGCGCGCTCGAATGCCGCGACACGGGGCGGATCGATTTCCGCTCGGACGCCAAGGGCGAGCCGTATTTCCTCGAGGCCAACCCGCTGGCCGGCCTCAATCCCTCGCACTCCGACCTGCCGATCCTCGCCGCGCAGAACGGCATCGAATTCGTCGCGCTGATCGGCATGATCCTCGATGCCGGGCTTGCCCGCTACGGTCTGTCCCGGCAGGCGCAAGCGCCAAGGCGGAAACGCGCCTGATGCCGGGCACGGCAGGCTTCATTCCGGTGCTGCATGCGGCGACCATGAGCCGCCCTGACGAGATCGACACCATCGCCGCGGCGGAGTCGGTCGCCGGCGCGCTGGCGCGGCTCGGCTATGCCACCGAGGTCATCGGCCTCGACCACGATCTTGCCGGGATCGACGCGCTGATCCCGCGCCGCCCGCTACTGGTCTTCAATATCGTCGATGCGGTCGCCGGCGACTGCCGGTTGGCGCCAACCGTGCCGGCGCGGCTCGATGCCGTCGGTCTCCCGTATACGGGCGCGGGCACCAGCGCCTGGCTGGAAACCCTGTCCAAGGTTGGCACCAAGCTTAAGCTGGAGCATGCCGGCTTGCCGACACCTTCCTGGTCGGAGGACGGGACCGGGCTTGGCGCGGACGCGCGTTTCATCGTCAAGCCGGTGTGGGAGCATGGCTCGCTCGGCATCGGTCCCGACTCGGTCGTGTTTGGCGCCGATGCCGCCCGCGCCATCGCCGAGCGGACGCTCCGCTGGAACACCGAGCATTTCGCCGAAGCCTATATTGACGGACGGGAATTCGCCTCGGCCATGATGGAAGGGCCGAACGGGGTCGATCTGCTGCCCATCCGCGAGACCGTGTTCCAGGGTTTCGAGGAAGGCGAGCCGCTGATCACCGATTACGACGCCAAATGGACTCCCGGCAGCCAGCCTTTCATCGGCACGCCGCGCCGCTTCGGGTTGGAACGAGAGGAGCCGGAGCTTGCCGCCGAGCTGACGCGGCTTGCTCTCGCCTGCTGGGACCTGTTCAGGCTCAACGGCTATGCGCGTGTCGATTTCCGCGTCGACCATGCGGGCGCGCCCTTCATTCTTGAAGTCAATATGAATCCCTGTATCAGCGACGACGCGGGGTTTGCGGCTTCGGCACTAGAGGCCGGGCTCTCCTACGACGAGATGATCGCCCGCATCGTCGATGACAAGCTTGGACGCTTGCAAGCCATCGCCTGACGTGCTTCGCATCTAGACCATGCTCCGTATCCGTAAAGTGGCCGACGCCACGACGGCGGTGAACCGCTCGGCCATCGAGGCGGCGCAAAAGATCATGCGCGAGCAGTTCTCGGCGATGCCCGAGTACGACATCGCCAAACTCCCGGAGCAGCTCGCCAACCCGCTCAAGCACCGCTTCGTGTCGCGGCTGTTCGTGGCGGAGAACGCGCGCGACCAGACGCTCGGCCTGGCGCTGCTGCTGCACGCGCCCGATATCGGCTTTTCCTATCTCGAGCTCATCTCCACCGCGCTTGGCCGCACGGGGAGGGGCATCGGCGCCGCGCTTTACGAGCGGGTGCGCGAGGAGGCGCGCGCGCTGGGCACTCAGATCTATTTCGAAAGCCTCCCCGACGATCCCGCGCTCAGCCCCAAGCCCGACATCCGCGCGGAGAACGCGAACCGTCTCAAATTCTACGAGCGCTACGGTGCGCGGCCGATCATCAACACGGCCTACGAAACGCCCGTGCGGGAAGGCACCATCGACCCGCCTTACCTGATGCTCGATCCGCTCGGCTCCAACGATCTGCCGAGCCGCGACAAGCTGAAAAAGATCGTCAGGGCCATCCTGGAGAGAAAATACGGCTGCCCGCCGGAATATGTGCAGATGGTCGTCGACTCGATCAAAGACGATCCCATTCGCCTGCGCGAACTCCGCTACACCAAATCGAGACGAGCGCTGAAGGGCGAGGTGCGCGAGGCGACCGAGCCCGGCATCGCCCTCGTGCTCAACGACGACCACACCATCCATCACGTGCAGGAGCGGGGCTATGTCGAGGCGCCGGTGCGCATCCGCTCGATCCTGTCGGAGCTCGACGCCTCTGGCCTGTTCGAGAAGCTGCCGGCGAAGCGCTACTCCGACCGGCATATCCGCGCGGTGCATGATGGGCGGCTGGTCGATTACATCCGCAAGGCCTGCCTGATGGCGGGGCCGAAGAAGTCGATCTACCCTTATGTGTTCCCGACGCGGAATCCGGCGCGGCCGCCTAAGGACGAGACGGTGCTCGCCGGCTATTACTGCATCGACACCTTCACGCCGCTCAATCAGAACGCCTATCTCGCCGCGCGCTCTGCCGTCGATTGCGCGCTGACCGCGGCGGAGAAAGTGCTGGAAGGAAGCGAGCTGGCTTATGCTCTGGTGCGGCCTCCCGGCCATCACGCCGAGACGCGCACGTTCGGCGGCTTCTGCTATTTCAACAACGGCGCGATCGCGGCGAATTTGCTTTCGCGCTACGGCCGCGTGGCGATCCTCGATATCGACTATCACCACGGCAACGGCCAGCAGGAGATCTTCTATAACCGCGCCGACGTGCTGACCGTGTCGATCCACGGCCATCCGAGCTTCGCCTATCCGTATTTCTCCGGCTTCCGCGACGAGACCGGGACGGGGGCGGGCGCCGGCTACAATCTCAACATCCCGCTGCCCGAGCACATCACGCCCGAGCAGCATCGCAATGCGGTCGCCGAGGGTCTGCGGCGCATCAGGCGATTCAGCCCGGCCTTCCTCGTCCTGTCGCTCGGCTTCGACACCGGGCGCGGCGATCCGACCGGCACCTGGCCCAACCGCGCCAAGGATTTCGAGCAGCTCGGCCGCATGATCGGCGAGCAGGGTTATTCGACGCTGGTGGTGCAGGAAGGCGGCTATCGGGTGCGGACGCTCGGCGCCAATGCGCGGAGCTTCTTCAACGGGCTCGTCACCGGCCATGCTTCGGCGCGGCAGATGGCGCCTTCGCTGAACCGGAGCGCCGGCCTCGCGCGGGCGGGCGCGCATCGCAACGGGCTCGAGTGGCGCAGCGCGGTGATGGCCGACGATGTCGGGCGCGTGCGCTCGCTGGTGGCGGGCACCGGTTTCTTCAATCAGGCCGAAGTCGAGGTCGCCGCCGATCTCGTCACCGAGCGCCTCACCAAGGGCATCCGCTCGGGCTACAATTTCGTGCTGGCCGAGCGGGGCTCATCGCTGGTCGGCTATGCCTGCTATGGCCCGATCCACGGCACGCAAGGCTCGTTCGAGCTGTATTGGATCGCGGTCTCGCCCGACGAGCAGAGGCGGGGGATGGGCGCCCAGGTCTATGCCCGCGCCGAGGCCGCGATGCGCAAAGTCGGCGCCAAGCACATCTATGCCGATACGTCATCGTCGGACCGCTATGCCGGCACGCGCGGCTTCTATCAGCGCATGGGCTTCCATGAGGAGGCGCGGCTCGCCGATTTCTACGCACCCGGCGACGGCAAGATCGTCTATGTGAAGCCGCTTGGTGGGGAGGCGGCGCCGCAGCGTCATCCCGGCGAAAGCCGGGATCCAGGGGCCAAAGGCTCCGAGTGAGTTATCCTGGATTCCGGCTTACGCCGGAATGACGGAGCTCATTCAGGGGCAGCCTCAAGAATGGAAAGGCCGGCGCCCGTGGGAGCGGCCTTCGACAACGCGAAGCCTGTTTCGGACAGAAGCTTGGTCGAATTCGGCGAGGCTGCGCGCGCGGCCGCCGGTGATCGTCATCATATGCAGATCGAGCATGATGGCGGCGGGATCGTCGGTCGCGCGCGCGGGCAGCAGCCGCTCGATGATGGCGAGCTTCGCGCCATCCGGCATGGCCGCGCGGCAATTGCGCAGAATGGTGAGCGCCTCGGCGTCGTCCCATTGCTGGAGCACGCCCTTCAGCAGATAGAGATCGGCCTGAACCGGGATCGCGGCGAGAAAATCGCCCGCCTCGAATGTCACGCGCGCCGCGACGCCGAGCGATTGCAGGAAGGGCTTGGCGGCTTCGATGGTTTGCGGCCGGTCGAACAAGATGGCTTCAATGTCCGGGTGGGCATTGAGCAGAGCGGCGAGCAGCCCGCCATAGCCGCCGCCGATATCGGCGAGGCACTTCGTGCCCGATAGATCCAACGCCGTGACGATGGGACCGGCTTGCGCGAGCGTCTCCTTGGCCAGATAGGAATCGAACAGAGCGCCTTGCTCCGCATGCTTGGCCCGCCAGTCGGACACGCGCATGCCGAAACTCTGCTCGAAGGCCGGCTTGCCGGTCTTGAGGTTGGAGACGACATTGGCCCAGGGCCACCAATATTGCCCGACCACGATCTGGACCTTTTCCGCCAGCCGAGACGGCGAGCTGGAGCGAAGACATTGGCCTCCGCCTGCCAAGGCGAACGCACCGTCCGGCAGCTCCTCGCAAATGCCGATGCCGCAAAGCCCGCGCAAGAAGCGGTGCAGGTGAGGCGCCGAAAGTCCGAGCGCGGAAGCCAGTTGCTCGGCTGTCGCCGGCCCCGCCGCGAGCCTGTCGGGCAGGCCGAGCTTGACGGCGGCATAGACCAAAGCCGCCTCGTGATAGGCCTCGATCTGCTTGCGCAGCCGGTCCTCGAAGGAAGCTTGATCTGTCATCGGGAGAGCCGTTGGTGTTAGTAACGGTGACTTACTCTACCAGTATCAGTGGGCGGCCTGCGGAGAGTCATTGCCGACTCAAACACGCTGCTATAACCACCTGCCATGACGAGCGAAACCACAGATCAGGCGCAAGACGAGACGCAAGCCGAGGCGGAAGCCCCGCAGCCGCCGCCCCCGGCCGCTGCGCCGGGCGTGACGGTTGAGGTGATGCGGCCCGAGCCCGAGGACGACCGCGTGCTGATCGTCGATTTCGGCAGCCAGGTGACGCAGCTGATCGCGCGGCGCGTGCGCGAGGCCGGCGTCTATTCCGAGATCGTGCCTTACGACAAGGCGGAAGCGGCGCTGGCGGAAACTCTGCCGCGCGCCATCATCCTCTCGGGCGGCCCGGCCAGCGTGCATGAGACGGGCACGCCGCGGGCATCGCCAGCCGTTTTCAATGCCGGCGTGCCGGTGCTCGGCATCTGCTATGGCGAGCAGGCCATGGTGGCGGCCTTAGGCGGCCAGGTCGAAGGCGGGCATGAGCGCGAGTTCGGCCGCGCCGAATTGCAGATCATCGACGAGACGCCCTTGTTCGAGGGCGTGTTCCAGATCGGCGAGAAGGCTCCCGTGTGGATGAGCCATGGCGATCGCGTCACGCGGCTGCCGCCGGGCTTCCGCGCGGTCGGCATCTCGACCGGCGCGCCGTTCGCGGCGATCGCCGACGATTCCCGCCGCCTCTACGGCCTCCAGTTCCATCCCGAGGTGGTGCATACGCCGGCCGGCGCGGCGCTGCTCGCCAATTTCGTCCATCGCATCGCCGGTTGCGCCGGCGATTGGACCATGGCGCAGTTCCGCGACAGCGAGGTCGCCCGCATCCGCGCGCAAGTGGGCGACGGCTTGGTGATCTGCGGGCTGTCCGGCGGGGTCGATTCAGCCGTCGCCGCGCTCCTGATCCACGAGGCGATCGGCGATCAGCTCACCTGCATCTTCGTCGATCATGGCCTGCTGCGGCAGAACGAGGCCAAGGAGGTCGTCGAGCTGTTTCGCGGCCACTACAACATCCCGCTGGTCGCGGTCGATGCATCCTCGCGCTTCCTCGACGCGCTCACCGGCGTGACCGACCCCGAAGTCAAGCGCAAGATGATCGGCAAGCTGTTCGTCGATGTGTTCGAGGCCGAGGCCGAGAAGATCGGCGCGGTCGATTTCCTCGCGCAAGGCACGCTCTATCCCGACGTGATCGAGAGCGTGTCGCCGACCGGCGGGCCGTCGGCCACCATCAAATCGCATCATAATGTCGGCGGGTTGCCCGAGCGCATGAAGCTCAAGCTGATCGAGCCGTTGCGCGAATTGTTCAAGGACGAGGTGAGGGCGCTTGGCCGCGAGCTCGGCCTGCCGCCCGCCTTCGTCAACCGCCATCCCTTCCCGGGGCCGGGGCTTGCCATCCGCATTCCCGGCGAGGTCACCGAGGAGAAGCTCGCCATCCTGCGCAAAGCCGACGCCATCTATCTCGACGAGATCAGAAAGCGCGGGCTGTACGACAAGATCTGGCAGGCCTTCGCCGTGCTGCTGCCGGTGCGCACGGTGGGCGTGATGGGTGACGCCCGCACCTACGATTTCGTCTGCGCGCTGCGCGCCGTCACCTCGACCGACGGCATGACCGCCGACTATTACGACTTCTCCCACGATTTTCTCGGCCACGCGGCGCGGCGCATCATCAACGAGGTGCGCGGCATCAACCGCGTGGTCTACGACATCACCTCCAAGCCGCCGGGGACCATTGAGTGGGAGTGAGGCGCGTATTCGCGCTTGGCGTCGTCGCGCGGCACGAGCATGATGGCAGCCGCACGCTCGGACTGTCCCATATCTTGGGTTAGCTGGGAGTACATATTCATGAACCGTTTATTCGCCGTCTGTGGCTGGGTTTTACCGTTGGGCCTATATCTTGCGGCAACTTCGCCAGCAGCCTCGGGCCAGGCCACGAGTGAGACGACGCCGCGTTCATTCGTAAAGTTGACCTTGCCAGATGGATCCGAGGGAAGACTGCCGCCAAACACGGTGATCCGGATACGAAAGACCATTTCAACGGAAAATAAGAACGGTGCAAAAGCGAGAATTGACTGGTTGCAGATGATGCTGGTTCGTGAGCCCCCCGCCGAGGTCGCGGCGCGCGTGGAAGGAAGTCTCGCTTCACTCGCCAAATTGGTTTTGCCGGATGGCTCGCCAGTCTGGTTCAACGCTGGGGCGGCGCAGGGCCCCATGCCCCTGCCTCCGGAAAGGCTACGGAACGGCGTGCGCTCGGGCATGATACTGGGCGATAAGCTCCAATACCTTTCGAGCACACCGGAGGAGGTCCGCGCTGAATTGTTGGCCAAGGGCGGCGATGCGCTCCCGCTACCGGCCGCATTCGACAGTCTGCCGCCACCGGAACAAGCAATCGCAAAATCGAGAATTGCCCCGATGAAGGTTTGGGATTCGGATCTCACGCAATGAATAAGTTGCCGTCGGGACCACATCTAAGATCGAGGCCGCGGAATAGGGCCCGCCGCTGATGTTCACCGGCATGCGGAAACTCAGACTCCGTCATACCGGCGCAAGCCGGTATCCAGAGTCGCTCGCTCTCAGCCGGTTGTCCTGGATCCGGCTTTCGCCGGGATGACGAGTCTGTGGTTCAGTCTCTCCCCAAACAATCCCCGCGTTCCGAACCTCGCGTAGACTGCAATTACCTCGTCCTTTGAGGGGCGCGCTCTAGAGGCGTCTTGATCGCGGGACGAGGTGCGGCGCCCGCGGGCTGATGCACGCAGCACGAGCACTCGGGCGGCATCGGAGCTCCTCCCGGGACCACTATGAGTTCCTGCTGGGAGCCAGCTGACGCTCGCAGGCAAGTTTAGACCTGCGGAGAAAGCGAGGCCCGGTGCTGAAAAGACGACGGGATTGGCGCGCCGAGAGGCGCCCGCCGCGTCCGGCAACGGATGCGGAGCCTTAGGTTTGTGCTTTTCGGCGCGCCATCCCCTCATCGCGGATGAGGGAATTCAGCAAAGCCCGGATGCGTTCGCATCGCGGCAACGATTGCGCACGGCTCTTTGACATGACACTTGCTTCCCGGTTCACGCCGCGCGGCGCATCATCAATGAGGTGCGCGGCATCAACCGCGTGGTCTAGGACATCACCTCCAAGCCGCCGGGCACGATCGAGTGGGAGTAGGGGCGCCAGTGTTTGACCCAAAGCGGATGTTCATCGGCTTCCTTTAACAAAGCGCTTGAGTCGATTGCGATTGTTGGGATCGTTCAGGTCAACACCCAATTTGGTTGCGGGGGGGGCCGACTGGCTTTCTCGGGTTAATACTAATGCCCCCATGCTATTTCGGTTGGTTAGACGGTAACGCTTGCCGACTGCGGAAAGGGCGCCGCTGTGGACCGCACCGAACTGCTCACGGAAGCCGCAAGCAAGCTAACAGAGGCTGTGGTGCTGCTTACCGCTGCGGGCGAGGAAAGGCTGGCCGCCCACGTAGAAGACCTCGTTCAGCAGGTCGAACTCAGCGCTCTCGAAGACAGAACGCCGAGACAAACTTCATAGATTTTTTGCCGACTACGGAGTAGCGTCCTTCTTTAGCTGATGAGTGCAGTCAATGAGACTCGTGTCGGTAAGGCAGGAGGCTCTCTACCGAGGATATCGCATAGAAGGAGCGAAGGAAGGCGAGTGCATGCTCCTTCGTGTAATTCCGACAAGGCCAGACCTGCCTCGTTTACGGTATTCGCGTTTTCGCACCCTCCCTCAGGGGACGTGGCCTAAGGCTCTAGGTGTGATTTGCGGCTACATCGATAACGGGTTCAAAGTCTTAACTTCCCAATGTCCGCAGAAAGGAAGCTATGGGGGCTCCTCCGAGCTCGGGCCAACGGATAGGTCACGAATTGACGAACTCCTACAACTCCGGGACCAGCTGCAGTCTGAATTAAACCGGCTTCAGGCCCGGTCGGTATTCGGGCCGCCATCGCTCCCCCCTCCGGTTCAGCTGGTGGCACCAAGCGGAAGTTGAGCTCGAGCTCCTCCGCATAAACGTCCGCCAAGCGGAACGATTGTGCGCCCTGATCGGCTAATGAAAGGAGACAGGGCCGCATCTGCTCACGCAAAGCTCGCCTCACAGCAGCCCTTCGTGGAGGTGCCTGCTTTGATACACGCTACTGGTTGTGTGAGCTTGTCTAACTCGCTCAATTCCCTGGCGGCTAAAGACCCGTTCTAGCGCCGGGACTTTTTTCTTTCCGGGGTGAAGTGAGTAGGGCGTTGGCGTCGGTCGGGCATCCTATTACTCAGAAAGCTCGTCGAGAATTCTAGCGCGATCCAGTTCCCGTGATTGCTGCAGTAGTAGGAACGTTTCCAGGAGGCGCATCGTCTCGGCAGTATCGTAGCCGTCTCGTTCCGACTCTACGATCAGCCGTTGCTGTTTGGCGATAAACGCTTTGCCCTCAGCGACGTTCTGTTCGGCTTGGACTAGTCGACGAAGGAGAATTTCCCGGTCCATATCCTGCGTCTCCGCAGAATTGCAAATTTCAAGCAGCTTCGGGATCACGCCGGGTGGAGGGGTTCCTAGCCTCATAACAAAGGCGGTCAATCTCTTCTTTAGTGGCCGGACTATGAAGCCACTCAAATGCGTCTTCAATGGACGCACTGTGAAGCCACTGAAATGCCTCCTCCAAGCTCGGATCGAACGCCAATTCAAATGCGACTGAACGCCAGCCGCTGAACCTGCCTGAACGGGCGAGTTCGCGTGCGCTGTGTTGCATGCGCTCCAAGGTCTCACTCATTACCTGACCCCAACTTACATCGCAGCGGATTATAGCGCCTGATCGGTTGGGCGAGACATCGCTTAGGGGTTACGCCCAATGCGACCGGGCTTGGCGGGGCTTCCGCGACACAATCCTTCGACCGGCCAGAGTAGCAAACTGTCCTGGAATTTGGGACGGGCCGACTATGTCCATTGTCAGGCTTCGAGTTCCAGTGCTGACCATGGTCGTGGCCGCAACGGCGTTTCCCGTTGCGTTCCGTCCGCTGGAGCAGGCCGAGTTGCGCCTCTTCAGCATTGACGCATACGACATCGTGGCGAACATCGCGGGGTTCGTGCCGGTAGGGATTGTGCTCGGATCTCTCGGTCCCGTGCGGGCGGTGATGGCGGCGGCCTTGCTCTCCGTATTCGCCGAAACCAGCCAGGTTGTGATGCTGTACCGGTTCCCGTCCCTGACCGATGTTGCGACCAACGTCCTGGGGGCAATCCTGGGATTGATTATAGTTGCTCGCTACAACGTAAAAGCCCAATTCAAGGCCACCAGGCGGATTGGAACAGTTGCCGCTGCCCTGGCCTTTTCGCTGATTCTCGGCGTTTGGACGATGTCCGGCAGCTGGCCCATCGATCGAGGAACGACAACTCCCGGAAGCGGAAACCTAGAGGCCCACTGGACATTTGACGAGAGCGGCGGCCGAGTTGCCCTGGACTCATCCGGGCACGGCCTGAACGGCGTGTACCATAACGAACCGAAGCGCGTGGCTGGCCCGGTCGGCAGCGCCGTGAAGTTCGACGGGACGGCGGACTATGTCGACTTCGGCCATCCCACGGCACTGCGATTGACCAGCAGCGTGACGATCAGCGCATGGATCAAATCCACCTCGTTTCCTCGCGACGATGCCACGATCGTCTCGAGCCGATACAAAGGTGTCGGCTTTCAATTGGACACGACGATTGACAAAGGTCCACGCACGATCGGTTTCAAACTTGGGACTTCCTGCGGGACGACGATGGCGCGCTACGGAACGTCCCCTTTGTCCCTCAACACCTGGTATTACGTGGCCGGAGTGTACAATGCCGAAGCGAAGACGATGGACGTGTACCTGAACGGCGAATTGGATAACGGGTTCCTCCTGGGCCCGGTGGAAGGCATTCAAAAGAGCTCCCGAAAGAATGTCTACACTGGGAGGCGAAGTGACTCTGATCAGTTCGGCTTCGCCGGCGAGATTGACGACGTGCGCATTTACTCGCTGCCGCTGACGAAGGCTGAAATCGCGGCGGACATGCATGGTTCCGTGCATCGCTCCGCACCACAACGGGCTGCAGGCGGCGATTATGGACGCTCGCCATCACGTCCGGAGGACCGAAAGGAAGCGTGCTCCGGGTCCGCCGATCCCGATGATGCGAAAATCGCTGGCGCGGCAGCGACGCTTGGCGTACTTGCGGCAATCGCGTGTGCTGGACTGTTTCGATCGAGTGGGCCACTTTCATGCCTGATAGCCAGCCTCGTGGCCGGATTGTTGTTTGTTCCGGTGACGGGATCCACGGTACCCGCGCTGACGCGTTGGATGATGCTATTGCTCAGCCTGGCGGGAGGCGCCTCCGTAGCCTTCACGATGAGCCGCCAGGATGGCGTGGTTAGCTAAAGCGATTCTGGCACTTAGTTGACTTCGACATTCCTTAGTTATCCCCGCCTCCCAAACCTCCCTTACACTCCGCTCCACCTCGTCCACTTGAGGGGCGCGCTCATGAGGCGTCTTGATCGCGGGACGAGGCGCGGCGCCCGCGGGCTCATGCACGCAGCAAGAGCACTCGGGCGGTGCCGGAGCTCCTCCCGGGACCACTATGAGTCCCTGCTGGGAGCCAGCTGACGCTCGCAGGCAACGTTTAGACCTGCGGAGAAAGCGAGGCCCGGTGCTGAAAAGACGCGGGATTGGCGCGCCGAGAGGCGCCCGCCGCGTCCGGCAACGGATGCGGAGCCTTAGGTTTGCGCTTTTCGGCGCGCCATCCCCTCAATCGCGGATGAGGGAATTCAGCAAAGCCCGGATGCGTTCGCATCGCGGCAACGATTACGCACGGCTCTTTGACATGACACTTGCTTCCCGGTTCACGCCGCGCGGCGCATCATCTAACGAGGTGCGCGAGCATCAACCGCATGGGGGAAGTGGATCGGGCTCAAGCCAATTATCGGCAGCGATTGCCGAGCGTCAGGATGCACCACAGGCCGCGGCCGGTCGACCTGGCCGCCGTGCCGGCGCCTCGGGCGACGCCGGCCCCGGCCTGCGCGGTGCCTTTGACCACGCCCTTGCCGACCGTGGCGGTGCCTTTGACGGCGCCTTTGACCGGCGCGGTCTCGGCCTGCACCGGCAAGGTCATCCCCGCGAGCAATGTGGCAAACAGCAGAAGACGGACTGCGCGCATCTCGTGTTCCTCCGTGAAAAGGTCGGCTGTTCCTTCGAATGGCCAATGGCGCGCAAAGGTTCCGCCAGACGCTTCCGCGCTTAGTGCAGGCGCTTCGCCTCCGGGCCGCCGTTTTCTTCTGGAACTCTAGGACTGGGGAAAAGGGGGGAGGGACGATAATCGAGGGAGCAAGGCCATGGGGAACGGCCAAGTCGAAGCGCTTCAGCGACTGATTCGCGATCGGGAAGAGCTGGAAATGCATCGGGAAGCGGAGGCGCGTGCCATCGCGCACCGTTTGATCCAGACGCATATCGGCCAGTATCGCCGCGGTATCGATATTCCGAAATTCTACGCGGCCCTGGCCGAGGCGCTGATGGCGACACGCGCACAGGCACAGTCGGACTGCCTGGGCGAGGAGGTGCTGACCCTGACCGGGGGAGAGTGCGCCCGGGCGAGCGGCGCCCTGTAGTCACCGGAAAGTCACAACGAGATTTCAATTCGTGCGGGCCACGCGGTTCGCGAGCGCGGCATGCGGAACCACCGGCCGAGTTGGCGGTTCAGCAGGACGCTAGCCATGAACGAGGGGGATTCTATGCGCGACATCCGTACCGACCTGGAAGAGCGTGCGGCGTTACTCAAAAACCAGATCACTTCCGCGGAAGCTCAGTTTGACAAGCTGGTTGAGCAGCTTAAGGCGGAATATGAAACCAGGCTGAAGAACGCGAAGGCGGAGTTCGACGCCGTGCGCACCCTCTTGAGCGTCGAGGACCGGCGGCTCGCCAATGGTGCGGCCGCTCCGAAGCCCCCGGTGCAAGCGCAACCCCCGCAGCCAAAGCCTGAGCCGGCGCGGCCGGCGCAGCCGCCCCAGGCGCAAAGCCCGCAACCGGCGCCAAAGCCCTCGCCCACGCCGCCCCAACAACCGCAGCAGCAACTCGGCGATTTCCTGATCCGTAGGCTACGCGAGGGTGGGGCTCTGTCGAGAGACGAGCTGCGCGGACTGGCGGTGCAGGAGGGCTATTTCGCCGAGGCCGACAACGCCGATGCTCAGCTGCAAGCAACCCTCGTGCATGTCATGCAGGCCGGTTACGCGCGCGAGCTGCCCAACGGGAAATTCGCGCCGCCCACCTTGCTGGACACGATCAGGCTTCGCCGCGCGATCTAAACCAGAGCCGAGACCTGACCCGCATTCCGTCATACCGGCGAAAGCCGGTATCCAGTGCGGCGGGCTCAGCGATCGTTGCCCCTGGATCCCGGCTTTCGCCGGGATGACGGGCACGGTCGGCCTGTGGTCACGGAATTCCTACGCTCACCCGGCGGTGCGCTCGGCGTCCGGCTTGGCGAGGACCACGCCGATCTCCCTCAGCTCGCCGTCGCCTGCCTTATAGACAAGGTCGAAGACGCTGGCCGCCGTGCGGAGCCATTTCGCGCGATCGTCGAGCGACCAGACGCCGTTCGGCTTCGGCAGCCGGTCGACAAGTCCCTCGATCATGAGATCGGTCGTGCCGCGCACGGCGTCCTCGGCATCGCCTTGCTGGGTGACGAGAAGCTTCGCCGTCAGGCTTTCGCTCTGTTCCACCCGCGGCATCATCATACGGCTCTTTGCATTCAGAGCGTCAGCTTCGCGCCGCGGCTTAATGTTTGCCATTTCCGAAATGAGAGTGGTCATCACGCTACTCCCTCACGCTTTACTGCCCCGCGCCCGGTTACAGGCGAACCGCCCGAGCGATGTCAAACCTCCATCGCAGCAGCCACGGTGTTGCTCGAAACAGACATTGCTTGGCTCGGCGGTTGCGGAAGAGGGAGCCAATGGCTTGGCGCCTGCTCGCTTCCGGTCCAGCCCATTGGAATCGTGTCGTCCCGCCACCGCGCGACACGCACGGTCCCGGTCGTCCCTTGGTCTGCTTCGAATATCAGAATGCTGGTACCGTCCTTCGGAGCGGTACTGATCGGCTGCCACTTTGGAAACATGGCCCCAAACCCCCGTTACTACGCCACGCGAGTTCCAACGCGGAGCTGCGCATGTAGTTCCGTGCATTCGTCGGCGCCAATACCAGACGATCTGCGGACGCTTCGAATGTCCCGCTTTGGGACGAAGCAAAACGTCCCGCGGTCGTAGATGAGGGGATCAAGTGCTTTCTCGGCAAGTGCGACGCCGAACCTCCGCGTGGGGCGGCGAAGGAGTCTCCCTCCCAACCCGAGCGGTGAGGCGCTATCATCAGGGATCGGAACAAGGCTCGAACACGCATGACACTCCTCATCATCGGCATCATCGTCTTTCTCGGCATCCACACATTGCCGACGATTCCCGGCTTGCGCGACCGGCTGATCGGCCGGATAGGCGAAAACGGCTACAAGGTCTTGTTCTCGCTGCTGTCGATCGCCGGCTTCGTCCTGCTCGTCTACGGCTTTGCCAAGGCGCCCGTCATCCAGGTCTGGACGCCGCCGGCATGGACGCGCTGGGTGGCGATCGTGCTGATGCTGCCGGCCTTCATCTTTCTCGTGGCGGCCTATGTTCCGGGGCAGATCAAGGCGAAGCTGAAGCATCCCTTCCTCGTCGCCATCAAGACCTGGGCGCTCGCCCATTTGATCGCCAATGGCGATCTCGCCTCGATCATCTTGTTCGGCTCATTCCTGGCTTACGCCGTCTATGACCGCATCACGCTGAAGCGGCGGCAACCGACCAGCCTGTTCGGCGTGCCGGGGACGGGGGGACCGCGCAACGACCTGATCGCCATCGTGCTCGGCGTCGTGCTCTATGTCCTGTTCCTGGTCTGGCTGCATCCACTGTTGATCGGAACGGCGCCGCTGCCGCATTGAAAATCGTGGATCGCGGGCCATTTTTTGCACTGCAAAATGTCTTATATTTCTGCCATAAGGCTTTAGGCCTTGCCTTTGTTTTGGAGCTAGGAAGACGTGTCGAAGGAATTTGCCCTGAAGCGGGTCACGGCGCCCGATATCCGCAACCGCAAAGGCGGCGCGCCGATCGTGGCGCTCACCGCCTATCACGCGCATACCGCGCGCATCATCGACCCGCATGTCGACATGCTGCTGGTGGGCGACTCGCTCGGCATGGTGATGCATGGCTACGAGACGACCGTGCCGGTTCCGCTCGAGCTGATGATCATGCATGCGCAGGCCGTGGTGCGCGGCTCGACGCGTGCGCTGGTCGTGGTCGACATGCCGTTCGGCTCCTATGAGGAGAGCCCGGCGATCGCCTTCCGCAACGCCGCGCGCGTGCTGAAGGAAACGGGCTGCGGCGCCATCAAGCTCGAAGGCGGCGTGCATATGGCGGAGACCATCCGCTATCTGTCGGAGCGCGGCATCCCGGTAATGAGCCATATCGGCATGACGCCGCAGGCCATCAACACGATCGGCAGCTTCAGTCCCCGCGGACGGCATCGCTCCGAATGGGCGGCATTCGAGGCCGACGCCAAAGCGGTCGCCGAGTTCGGCGCGTTCGCCGTCGTGCTCGAAGCGCTGGCCGAGCTGCTCGCCGCGCGCATCACCAAGCAGATCGACATCCCGACCATCGGCATCGGCGCTTCCGCCGAATGCGACGGGCAGATCCTCGTGCTTGAGGACATGCTCGGGCTGTCGCCGCGCGTGCCGAAATTCGTCAAGGAATACGCGCAGATCGGCGCCGGTATCGAGGGCGCGGTCAAGGCCTTCGCCAACGAGGTCCGCGCGCGGACCTTCCCGTCGTCGGACTATACCTATCCGATGTTCGAGGAGGGCGCGGAAGTCACGAAAAAGACCAAAATGACAGGCAGTTAGCCGAAGTCAGGTCTCTTTACCTTGCGCGCGCAAGACGCCTTCACTATACGGCGGGCAGGGAGGAACGGCGTAAGGTCTTCGGGCCGTACGCCCGATCGTCATAACCGCAAAGTCATAAGAGTCCGCTGAAGATGACCGACCGTGACACATTTCTGCGCGAGGTGGACGAGGCCGTCCGCCAGGACAAATATCGGCAGCTCTGGGACAGATACGGCATTTATGCGCTGGTCGGCGCCGTGCTCGTCGTCGCCGGCGTCGCGGGCTACAAAGGCTGGACCTATTGGCAGGAGAAGCAGGCGCAGGACGCCGGCTCGAAATTCTCGCTGGCGCTGGAAGAGGGCGCCGACGCCACCAAGGCGCGCGAGATCCTGACCGGCTTGGCGCAGTCCGGGCCTGAGGGTTATCGCGTGCTGGCGCGCTTCCAGCTTGCCGCCGCGGAAGCCAAGGCCGGCGAGACCGACAAGGCGGTCGCCGATTACGACGCGCTCGCCGTCGACCCGCGCGTCGATCCGATTCTGCAAGGCAATGCCACGCTGCAAGCGGCGGCGCTCCGGCTCGACAAGGCCGACTATGCCGAGATGGAGCGGCGCCTCAAACCTCTCATCGATTCCGGAAGTGCCTGGCAGTTCTCCGCGCGCGAGCTGCTCGGGCTCACCGCCTATCGGCTGAACAACATGAAAGAGGCCGAGCGGCAATTCAGCGCGCTGGTCGGCGATCAAGGAACCCCGCCGAATTTGCGGGAGCGCGCCGACATGATGCTCGCGCTGATCGTGGGACAGCCACAGGCGCTGAGCACCACGTCGCAATAGCGCGCATGAAGGGTGGCTCGAAGTTGCGCTCGGGTCGAACACGGGGAAACGGCATCGGCCTGATCGGCGCGGGGCTCCTGGCAGCCCTGGCCCTCAGCGTTGCCGGCTGTGGCGGCAGCGATACGCTGAGCTCGCTCAAGCGAACGCTCGAGAATCCGTTCGCCAAGGACGAGCAGAAGCTGCCGGGCGAGCGCATCGCCGTCATCACCGATCCCAACACCATCGCGATCGATCCGGCCGAGGTCGGCAGACCGGTCCAGATCCCGTCGCCGCAGGCCAACGCCTCGTGGTCGCAACCGGGCGGCTCTCCATCCAACAGCCTTGGCCATCTCGCTCTCAGCGACCAGTTGCGCAAAGTCTGGTCGGCCGACGCCGGGACCGGCTCCTCGTCGAGCGGGCGGCTCAGCGCGGTGCCGCTGGTCGCCGACGGCAAAGTCTTTACGCTCGACGCCGGCGGCAGGGTGTCGGCCTTCTCCTCGGCCAGCGGCGCCAAGCTTTGGACGGCGAGCGTCACCCCCGAAAACGAGAAGTCGCGGGAGGGCTTCGGCGGCGGCCTGGCCATGGATGGCGGCCACCTATATGCCGCCACCGGCTACGGCACGGTGGTCAGCCTCGATCCGAATAACGGCGCCATCGTCTGGACCAAGCGGGTCGGCAAGCCGATCCGCAGCTCGCCGACCGCCGCGGGCGGCAAAATCTATTTCGTCTCGACCGACAATATCCTCTATGCGCTGGGCGAGGCCGATGGGCAGCAATTGTGGACGGCGCGCGGCCTGCCGCAGCCCGCCACGCTGCTCAGCAATGTGAGCCCGGCGGTCAGCGGCAGCATCGTCGTCGCGCCCTTCCCGGCGGGCGACGTCGCCGCTTACGAGATCGGCAGCGGCAAGGCGGCGTGGTCGGATTCCTTGACGCGCTCGAGCGACACCACGGCCGCCGGCATCCTCGGCGATCCGGCCCGGCCGGTGATCGACAAGGGCATGGTGTTCGCGGTCAGTCATGGCGGCAAGATGATCGCCGCTTCGGAGTCGACAGGGGAGCGGCTGTGGACGCGCAATCTCGGCAGCACGCAAATGCCCTGGATCGCCGGCGACACCGTCTATGTCGTCGATCTCGGCGGCAAGCTGATCGCGCTGTCCCGCGCCGACGGCAAGATACGCTGGACATCCGAGCTTCCCAGCAGCGGCCGCTGGAACGGCCCGGTGCTCGCCGGCGGCAGAGTGTGGCTCGTCTCCGGGGATGGGCTGTTGGTCGGGGCCGATGCAAGGACGGGCCAGATCGCGTCACAGGTCGATCTCGATACCAGGGTGTTCGTTTCGCCCGTTGTGGCCGGCGGACGCATGTATATCTTGGCCGATAACGCCGAACTGATTGCTCTCAACTGAAGCCCCCGCTAGAGGGGAGGGAGCGTTCGGATAAGTCCGGCGCGTTCCGCTGCATCAAGGGCCAATGTCCTTCACCGTCGCCATCGTCGGACGGCCGAATGTCGGCAAGTCCACCCTGTTCAACCGGCTGATCGGCAAGAAGCTTGCGCTTGTCGACGACCAGCCGGGGCTGACGCGCGACCGGCGCGAGGCGGAGACGGAACTCGGGCCTTGCGCCGTCTCCTTCATCGATACCGCGGGCCTCGAGCCAGGCGATAGCGGGCTTACGCCGCGCATGCGCCAGCAGACCGAAGCGGCCATCGCCCAGTCCGATCTCGTGCTGTTCCTGATCGATGCGCGGGCCGGCGTGACGGCGGCAGATGAGATTTTCGCCGAGCTGGTGCGCGGCTCCGGCAAGCAGGTGATCCTCGCGGCCAATAAATGCGAGGGCCGTGCCGCCGAGCCCGGCCTCTACGAGGCGTATTCGCTCGGTCTCGGCGAGCCGATGCCGATCTCGGCGGAGCATGCCATCGGCATCGGCGAGGTGACCGAGATCATCGAGCAGGCGTGCCGCGCGCGTGATGGAATCGCTGAGATTGCGGAGGGCGATGCGGTCGAGGCGGAGACGCCGCATCCTTTGCGCATCGCCATTGTCGGGCGGCCGAATGTCGGCAAATCGACTCTGGTCAACGCGATTCTCGGCGAGGAGCGCATGATCACCGGGCCCGAGGCCGGCATCACGCGCGATGCGATCGCCTCCGCGCTCGAATGGCAGGGCAGGTCGCTGCTGCTGTTCGACACCGCGGGGCTCCGGCGCAAGATGCGGGTTGAGGGACACGCGGAGGAGCTGTCGGTCGGCGATGCGCTGAAGGCGATCCGCTTTGCCGAGGTCGTGGTGCTGACGCTCGACGCCGAGCAGCCGTTCGAGAAGCAGGATCTGCAAATCGCCGATCTGATCGAGCAGGAGGGGCGCGCGCTGGTCATCGCCGTCAACAAATGGGACCTCGTGCGCGAGCGCGACAAGCGCCTCGCCGAACTGCGCGAGAAATGCACCCGCCTCCTGCCGCAGATCAAGGGCGTGGCGCTGGTGCCGGTCTCGGCGATGACCGGGCAGGGCCTCGACAGGCTGATGCAGGCGGTGCTCGCGGCCGACGCCTTGTGGAACCGCAGGCTGCCGACGCATGCGCTCAATCGCTGGCTGCAGGACGCGGTCGGCGCGCATCCGCCTCCGGCCGTGTCGGGACGGCGCATCAAGCTCAGATATATGACGCAGGCGAATGCGCGGCCGCCGACCTTCGTGCTGTTCTGCTCGCGGCCCAAGGCGCTGCCGGACTCGTATTCGCGCTATCTGGTAAACGCGCTGCGCGAGAGCTTCGACATGCCCGGCGTGCCGATCAGGCTCAATCTGCGCAAGGGCGACAATCCTTACGCGCGGGGCAAGTCGTGACGAGCGGCGGGGGCGGCACCGAAGTCTATTTCTATCATCTGGAGCGGCGCTCGCTGGAACAGACGCTGCCGACTCTGCTCCAGCTGTCGCTCAAGCGCGGCTGGCGCGCCGTGGTGCAAGCCGCGAGCGAGGAGCGGGTGGAAGCGCTGAACACGCTGCTCTGGACCTATGACGACGAAAGCTTCCTGCCGCACGGCACCGCGCGCGATGGACACGCTGCGGCGCATCCGATCTATCTCACCGCGAGCGACGACAATCCCAACGCGGCGCAGGTCCGCTTCCTGGTCGACGGCGCGAGGCTTGCGGACGCATCGGCTTATACCCGGGTCGCGTATGTGTTCGACGGGCGCGATGCCGAAGCGGTCTCCCGGGCGCGGGCGGAATGGCAGGCGGCGAAGGCCCGCGGCGACGCGGTCAGCTATTGGCAGCAGGACGCGGAGGGGCGCTGGCAGCAGAAGGCGTAAAGCGCGACTGTCACAAACCGCTGATCTATGTCGGAAACTGACCCGCAAAAAGCGCCGTTTCCCGCGCTTCATATTAATCCCAAGTTCACGCCATTCGCCTTGTGAGTGTCATGCGCGGTCGCTATAAGCCGCAGATTCATTTGCATTAGAGGGACTGCTTTGTAATGGCCAGTGAACGCACGCTTTCGATCATCAAGCCCGACGCTACCGAGCGAAACATTACCGGGCTGATCGTCGCGCGGCTCGAAGGCGCGGGCCTTCGCGTGATCGCGCAGAAGCGCGTGTGGTGGAAGAAGAAGGACGCCCGGAAGTTCTATGACATTCACAAGGACCAGCCCTTCTTCAAGGAACTGGTCGCCTTCATGACCTCGGGTCCGATCGTGGTGCAAGTGCTCGAGGGCGAGGATGCCATCGCCAAGAACCGCGAGGTCATGGGCGCGACCAATCCCGTCGATGCCGCGCCCGGCTCGATCCGCAAGGATTTCGGCGTCAATTTGCAGCGGAACTCGGTGCATGGCTCCGACGGCCCCGAGACCGCCAAGCGCGAGATCGCCCTTTGCTTCAAGAAAAGCGAGATCGTCGGCTAACGCCTCGTTGTGCATGTGCTCTGGACCTAGAATGTCGGGGGCGACATCCTGTGCCAGCCTAGACGGCGGAAACGTGCTAGGAGGCCCGCATGAGCATCATCGAAAAGCGTCACGAGCAGATGTTTCCGGTGCTCGACGCCGCGCAGATCGAGACCGCTAAGCGCTTCGCCAGTGGACCCGCGCGCGACTTCAAGCCGGGCGAGGTGGTGTTCGACGTGGGCGAGCGCAACGCTCCCGCCTGGCTCGTGCTCGCGGGCTCGATCGATGTGGTGCGCCGCGATGGGCTCAATCGCGAGTCGCCGATCACGACGCATCATGTCGGCCAGATCTCCGGCGAGGTGAGCCAGCTCGCGGGACGTGAGACGCTCGCTTGCGGCAGGGCCGGCGTCGACGGCTGCACGGCGCTGCCGTTCGATGCGGTGCATATCCGTGCGCTCATGATCGGCTCGGCGGAGCTGGGCGAGATCGTGATGCGCGCCTTCATCCTGCGCCGCGTCGGGCTGATCGAGGATGGCGGCGCGGGATCGGTGCTGGTGGGAATTCCCGGCACGGCGGACCTGACGCGCCTTCAGGATTTTCTCCGCCGCAACGGCCATCCACACAGCGTGCTCGACGCCGCCAACGATGCGGAGGGGCGCGCCATGGTGGAGCGCCTCGGCGTGCCGCCCACCGACCTGCCTTTGATGCTCTGCCCGAACGGCACCGTGCTGCGACGGCCGACCAATGTCGAGGCCGGCGCCTGTCTCGGCATCACGCCTGAGCTCGATCCCGACCTTGTCTATGACGTGGCGATTGTTGGCGCGGGGCCTGCCGGGCTCGCGGCGGCGGTCTATGCGGGGTCTGAGGGCCTGTCGGTCATCGTGCTCGATTCGAGGGCGTTTGGCGGACAGGCCGGCGCGTCGGCGCGCATCGAGAATTATCTCGGCTTCCCGACCGGCATCTCCGGCATGGCGCTGGCCGGGCGCGCCTTCAATCAGGCGCTGAAATTCGGCGTCGAGATCGCCATCCCGCTGCAAGTCTCCCATCTCGATTGCGCCGATGGCCAGGTGCGTGACAGCGATCCGTTCAAGCTTGAGCTGATCGATGGCGGCGCGGTCCGCGCCAAGGCCGTGGTGGTCGCCTCCGGCGCCGCTTACCGGCGCCCGCCGATCGAGAACCTCGAAATGTTCGAGGGTGCGGGCGTATCCTATTGGGCCACGCCGGTCGAGGCGAAGCTCTGTGCGGGCGAGGAGGTGGCGCTGGTCGGCGGCGGCAACTCGGCCGGACAGGCCGTGGTGTTCCTCGCGCCGAAGGTGCGGAAACTGCATTTGGTCGTTCGGCGCGACGGATTGGAAGCCACGATGTCGCGCTATCTCATCGAGCGCATCAACGCGTTGCCCAATGTCGAGCTGCACACGCACACGGAAATCGTCGGCCTGGAGGGTGGTGCGGACACCGGACTCTCCGGCGCGAGGTTTCGCGACAAGCGCACCGGGGTCGAGCACACGTGCTCGATGCGCCATCTTTTTCTGTTTTGTGGCGCCGACCCGAATGCCGCGTGGCTGGATGGCTGCGTCGCCCTCGACGACAAGGGCTTCGTGTTGACGGGGGCGAAGTGCAGCGGCAAGCAAGGGCGCCCGGTTTTGCCGCTCGAGACCAGCCGCCCGGGCGTGTTCGCCATCGGCGATGTGCGCGCAGGCTCGACCAAGCGTGTCGCGGCGGCCGTGGGCGAGGGGGCCGCCGTCGTGGCGCAAATCCACAGCGTGCTCGGGGCGGACTAGACGGGAGCGGACATCATGCGGATGCGCGTTCTATCCATCGCCGTATTTCTCGCGACGCTCGCTTCAATGCCTGCCGTCGGCCAGGAGGCAGCGGGCAAGCTTCACGCCAAGCAAACCGATGCCGAGCTCAGCGCGGCTAAGGCGCTCGATGCCATTCGCGACGATCCGCTCGCGCTGCGCGTCTTCCTCAAGCGCATGCCGAAGGGCGCCGATCTGCACAATCATCTCGACGGCGCGGTCTATGCCGAGACCTTCATCCGCGTCGGCGGCGAGGACGGGCTCTGCGTCGACCCGGTCGCCAAGTCCTTCACCAAATCGCAGCCGATCAAATCCGGCGCCGAGCCCGAGCCGGTGTGCGAGGCCGGCGACGTTCGCGCCGCCGACGTGCCGAAGAACCAGCGTCTCTACGATGAGCTCGTGGATTCTTTTTCAATGCGCGGCTTCGTGCCCTCGGAGGGCGAGACCGGGCACGATCATTTCTTCGGTACGTTCGCCAAGTTCGGCGGCTCCGACCCGCGCCACACCGGCGAGTTCCTCGACGAGGTCTCGGCGCGGGCCGCCGCGCAGAACGAGCAATATCTCGAGCTGATGGAGACGCCGACCTGGAACCGGCTGAACACCATCACCAAGGATTTGCCGTGGCGCGAGGATTTGGCCGGCTTGCGCGACGAGCTGCTCGCCAAGGGTCTGGCGGAGGATATTCCGCTGGCGCGCGCGTTCTGGGACCAGGCGGAAGCGACCCGCAATCGGCGCCAGCGTTGCGATGCGGCCGATGCGGCGCCCGGCTGCAAGGTGAAGACGCGTTACATCTACCAGGTGTTCCGCAACACGCCGAAGGAGCTCGTCTTCGCGCAAACGCTGTTCGCGTTCGAACTCGCCTCGGCCGACCCCCGCATTGTCGCCGTCAATTTCGTCGGCGGCGAGGACGACGTCATCGCCATGGCCGACTACGCGGAGCATATGCGCATGGTGGGCTTCCTGAAGGCGCTATACCCGAAGGTCCATGTCAGCCTGCATGCGGGTGAGCTTGCGCCGGGGCTGGTGCCGCCCGAGGGACTCTGCTGCCATATCAGGCTTGCCGTCGAGCAGGCGCTGGCCGACCGCATCGGCCACGGCGTGGACATCATGTATGAGGACCGGCCTTACGACCTGTTGAAGAACATGGCCGACAAGGGCGTGCTGGTCGAGACCAACCTCACCAGCAACGCGGTCATTCTCGGCATCGAGGGCAAGCAGCACCCGTTCGCCACCTATCGCAAGTTCGGCGTGCCGGTGGCGCTTTCCACCGACGACGAGGGCGTGTCGCGGATCGATCTCACGCATGAATATGTGCGCGCGGTCGAGGCGTTCGGCCTGAGCTACGCGGAGCTCAAGGAGCTGGTGCGCAACAGCCTCGAATACAGCTTCCTGCCGGGTGCGAGCCTGTGGGACGACAGTGGCGGCTATGCGCGCGTGGCGCCCGCTTGCCAGGCCGATCTGCCCGGCCCCGGCGAGCCGTCGGCTTCATGCGCGGCGTTCTTGCGCGCGAGCGAGAAGGCGCAAGAGCAATGGGAACTCGAGCGGCGTTTCGAGGCCTTCGAGACGAGTCTCTGAGCGAGCAGGCTGCCTCCGATGCGAAATTTTCCGCTTTCCAAGGTCTACCAGACGATCGAGCCGGGACCCGTCGTCCTGCTCACCACCGCCGACAAGGGCCGCGCCAATGTCATGACGATGTCGTGGCACATGATGGTCGACTTCGAGCCGCCGCTCATCGCCTGCATCGTCAGCAATGCGGATTTCAGCTTTGCCGCTTTGCGCGCGACCGGGGAGTGCGTGATCGCCATTCCGGCGGTGAAGCTCGCGCCCAAGGTGATCAAGATCGGCAATAGTTCGGGCCGCGACATCGACAAATTCGCCAAATTCGGGCTGACGCCGGTTCCGGCCGAGCGCGTGGGAGCGCCGTTGATCGCCGAGTGCTTCATCAATCTCGAATGCAAGGTGAAGGATACGCGCATGGTCGACGCCTATGGCCTGTTCATCCTCGAAGTGCTGAAGGCTTGGGTCGATCCCAAGCAGAAGGACGCCAAGACCATCCATCATCGCGGCTACGGCAAGTTTGCCGTGGATGGGAAAACGCTGCGGCTGAAGTCGAAAATGCGCTAGCGCCGCTTGGATCATCCTCTGGGCACAAGCCTCAAAATAGGGGATTGCGGAGGGTTTTCCCTTCGTCGGCGTGGGCCCCGCCTATAGGCTCGGGCCACACGAGATTGCGTTTGGGCTGGAGCGGGGGGCTCGGCTCATGAATCCACACATTGGAGGCAAGGCGCCGAGCCAAGCGGCTTGGCACGCCGTCGCGCTTGCCGCTTTCCTCGTTTTGCTGTTCGGCACCTCGCTTCCGGCTGAAGCGCAATTCCATGTCGCCCAGCCCGATGTGGTGAAAGGCGAGGCAGTGGTCGGCGACCACGCGGCCATCTATTCCGACCACGGCACCGAGGAGAAGCTCCGCCAGGGGCATGAGGTCGAGGCGATCTACGATTTCACCGATCGCTGGGAGCTGGTCGCCAAGGGGCTGTTTCTGGAGCCGATCGGCGAGCCGTTGGAGGCCAAGAACTACCAGCTCGGTCTGCATTACGAGCTGGTGCAGCGGCACGGTGAGGGCCTCGCGCTCGCGTTCCGCACGCTCTACGGATTCTCTGCCGAGAGCGGGGTGCCGGACGACCTCATTTACGGTCCGCTGGCGCGCCTCGTGCTCGGCAAGAACTCAGCCACGATCAACACCTTCTTCGTCAGCCAGGTCGGTCCCGACGCCGATCCGGGCAGCGTGGCTTTGCGGGTCAATTGGCAGATGCGGCGCGAGCTCGGGCGGAGCGTCGGGCTCGGGGTCGAGGGCTATTCCGATATCAAGGACCTCGCCCATGCGGGCTCCTTCGAGGACCAGCTGCACAGGCTGGGGCCGATGCTCTATCTCGACCTTCGCGGGCGCGATGCCAAGGAGACCAACTTCGACGCCGAAGCCGAACCGCGCCAGTCCGGCTCGATACGGGTCGCGACCGGCGTGCTGTTCGGCCTCTCGGAGGCGACCTCCGACGTCACCTTCAAGCTCGACCTGTCAGCGGCGTTCTATTGATGGGTGGATTGCGCGGCGATCTGGAGCGATCCAATGCGTCAGGCCGCGCTCGCGGATGGCGTGAAGAGGCCGATGCGACTCTTGCCGTCAGCCCTCGCCTGATACATCGCTTCATCTGCATCGTGGTACAGTTTGGCAAAATCGTTGTCGGCCCCTTCGTGCAGAGCGATGCCGATCGAAACACTGAACTTGACGCCTGCCAGCGGCATTTCATGTTTGGAGAGGCGATCGAGAATTTGCCGCGCAATCGCCTTGGCGCCGTCCAGGTCGCAATCCGGAGCAAAGATGATGAACTCATCCCCGCCGAGGCGCGCGCACACGTCGCTGTCGCGGATGCTTTGGCGAATGGTTTCCGCGGTGCGGGCAATGACGGCGTCGCCGGCAACATGGCCACGAAGGTCGTTGATCATCTTCAGATTGTCGACGTCGACGAGCAACGTCGCATTGCTACCGGTATGTCGCTCGAGGGCCTCGTTGATGGCGGCCACGGCGCCACGGCGGTTGAGCAGTCCGGTCAGGCTGTCGCGTATCGAGGTGTGGTAATACTCCTGGATGCGATGACGCATCACCGAGTGGTAGCGCTCAGCCAGAAATCCGATCATCAATGCCAAGATCAGCCCGGCCACCATACTGTCGATGGCGATCGCGCGGAAGCGAGCTTCCTGAGCGAAGTAGTACTGCAAGTCGAAATCCACGCCGACAAATCCGCTGTAGCGGCCCTGGCTGTCGTAAATGGGCGCATGCGCCGTCAGGAAATTCCCGTAGTCGTCCTCCTCGTAATCGGGCGTGACGTAGGCTTTGCCGGAGGCGATCTCCTTCAGCCAATCGTCCTGATATTCCTCGCGAATATCGAAACGCTCCATGTAGTCGGAGGCGCGGAGCTTGTGGCCGGTGCGCAAGTCGGGTGACTTCGCCGTATCGAGCACGAAGTAGGGCACGCCGTCGCGATCCACCATCGTATACAGATAGAAGATGTTTGGATCCGCCGAGTGGACGCGTACCAGGGGAGCGAGCGCGCGGGCATAGAGGTCGTCGCTGTAATTCGCCGGGTCGAGCAATTGCCGGTGCAGGTCGCCGTCGACGACGGTCGCCGCCAACTGACCAATCTCGGCAACGTGCGATCGGAGTGCGTCCCAACGAGCCTGCTTGGAAAGCCATTGGGGGACGAGCACCAGCGGCAGCAAAATCGCAGCCGCTGCCAGGCTTGCGACGGCAAACGTCACCCAGCTGAAGGGTCGCTGTGCCTTCGTGGCTTGGGGCTGCCAAGGCTTTGTCGTTGACGCGGAGGGTACGTTCATTATCCCGTCAGGAAGCTCAAATCATCCCGTCATGAAATCAAATCGCCTCTGATCCGAGGCCTATAGTATCCATCTATCTTATTGAATTCGTTTCGGCTTTTGCCCGCTCTAGCTTGCGAAGCGAGCGTGCCACAACCTGCGGCTGCTCACAAAGCAGCCGGCGATGCTCAGCTCAATTCGCGGATGCGGAAGGGGAGCCCGCCTTTGGGGCAAAGCGTGACGGTCGCGTGGATCTTCGCCGGCTTCGGCCCCACATAGTCGGGCGTGAAGCGGCGCAACAGCTGCACCAAGGCCAGCGTGTTCTCGATCTGCGATAGCGCCCCGCCGATGCAGGCGCGCTTGCCGGCAGCAAAGGGCAGGTAGGTATATTTGGCGCGCTTCTTGGCGCGCTCCGGCGCGAAGCGCTCCGGATCGAACTTCTCCGGCGCCTCCCAATATTTCGGGCTGTGATGCATGACGTAAGCGAGGATCACGACCTTGTCGCCGGCCTTGATCTTGTGGCCACCGATCTCGTCGTCGCCGGCGGCGATGCGGATCAAGGCCCAGATCGGCGGGAACAGCCGCATCGTCTCCTGGATCACCATGCGCGTATAAGACAGCTGCTGCACCTCGTTCCACACGGGGTCGCGCTCGCCGCACACCGCGCGGGCCTCGGCCCTGATGCGCTCCAGCGCCTCGGGGTGCTGCGACAGCAGATAAAGCGACCAGGCAAGCGTGAGCGCCGTCGTCTCGGTGCCGGCCCAGAGATATTGCTTCATCTCGTCGATCACCTGCTGGCGATCGAATTCGGGGAAGTTGGGATCGGCCTCGGCGTTCTCCAGCATCTTGAGCAGCGTCTTCTCGCGATGCTCGAGAATGCCGGCGCCGATCACCATCTCGGGGATCGAGCCCCAGACCTCCATGGCCTTGGCCGCGTCCTCCTCGGTGATTTCCGCCAGCTCGCCGCGCACGGTCTTCAAGCGCAGCGATTTGTGGTTCATCACGTCGGTATAGGTCTTCACCTGGCTGAAGATGAAATGCGGATTGAACGGCATCTCGCGGTCGAACAGCGCCTTGCACACCATCTCGGCGGCGAGCGTCCAGGTCTCCTCAACCATCTCGATGGTCTCGCCGGTCGAGGCGAATTTCGCCCAGCGCGCCATCTTCGAATCGATGGCCGACATCAGATAGGGGAAATAGTCCTCGAACATATGCGGGTGGAAGGCGGGCTGCTGCGGCGCGCGGATCTTCTGCCAGAGCGCGCCGTCGACGGTGATCATGCTCTTGCCGAAGATCGGACGCAGCCCGTCGAAATATTTGACGTAGTTGTCGGCGTTGGTCACCAGCACGCGCTCGGCATGCGCCGGCTCAGACAGCAGCATGATGCGCTGGTTCTTGAGATTGATGGGGATCACGCCGCCATATTTCTCGCTGAGCGCCATGAGAACCTGCATAGGGTTCTCCTGGTTCAGCAAGGGCGTGAGCTTGAACCAGATGCTTTGCTCGTCGCCGAGCCCGTGCGATGGAGAGTAGGCGACTGTCATATCCGCCATTTACGCCTTGCCCCTTGTCCCCGTCTTTGATCTGGGGCACCAAACAGGCCATCCGCGCCGTCCGCACGATCGTCGGTACCGGCAAGCAGGCCCAGATTTGCTTCGATTTAGGCCAGTCTCTAGCATCCGGCCGTCGGCATTGTCCATCATTGGCACGCGCACATCTTGCGGTGCGACATGCCGCCCCGTCTAGGCTCCAATCTTACGGCCGTTAACGATTTCAATCAAAGCGCTTCGTCAAAAGGTGGCGAAAACAGCGGAGCTTGCTCCCTGACCTGTGTCATTCCCACCACATGCTCGCCTTCGACGCGGGCCTCGCCGGAGGCGACGAGCCGGAGCGCAAGCGGGTATAGCCGGTGCTCGGCCTGAAGCACGCGGGCGGCGAGATCGTCGGCCGAATCGCCCGGAAGCACCGGCACGGCTGCCTGCGCCACGATCGGCCCGGTATCCATCTCGGTCCGCACGAAATGCACAGTGCAACCGGTGATCTTTACCCCTTCATCCAGAACGCGAGCATGGGTGTGCAAGCCTCTGAACGCGGGCAACAGGGAAGGGTGGATATTGAGATGGCGATTCCACCAGCTGCGCACGAAGCCTTCGCTATGCAGCCGCATGAAGCCCGCATTGCAGAGAAGCTCGACGCCTGCGTCCTGCAGGGCGTCGTTGAGCGCCTTGTCGAAGGCTTCGCGGGAGGTGAAGTCCTTATGATTGATGGTCACGCCGGCAATGAAATCGGCCTCGGCGCGCAGCAAGCCTTGCGCGCTCGGCACGTTGGAAATCACGGCGACGATCTTGGCGGGATAGGAAGGGTCCCTGGCGGCGTCGATCAGGGCCTGGAGGTTCGAGCCGCGGCCCGAGATCAGCACGCCGACGCGCTTCCTGGTCACCATGCGCCCCCGGTCAGCGTGCCTTTGTAGCGGACGGGCTCACCGCGCTTGCGTGCGACGATCGCGCCGATTGGTTTCGCCTCCCTGCCGAGATGTTTCTGTACGCGCTTGACGTCGCCCGGACTGACGACGACGACCATGCCGATGCCGCAGTTGAAGGTGCGCAGCATCTCGGCTTGGTCCAATCTTGCTTCGAGCATGAGCCAGGCGAAGACCGCTGGCAGAGTGAAAGCGCCGAGGTCGATCTCAGCGGCAAGACCCTTGGGCAGCACGCGCGGGATGTTGTCGGTGAGGCCGCCGCCGGTGATGTGAGCCAGCGCCTTGACGGCTCGCGTTCCGCGAATTGTTTCAAGCAGCTGCCGGACATAGATGCGGGTCGGTGTGAGCAAAGCTGCGCCGAGCGGCATGCCCGGCGCGAACGGCGCGGGATCGCTCCAGTCGAGCCCGGTTTCCTTGACGACGCGGCGCACGAGAGAGAAGCCGTTGGCATGCACGCCGGATGAGGGGAGCGCGAGGATGACGTCCCCAGCCACGATGTCTTTTCGCGGCAGCAGCGCGTTCCGCTCGACCGCGCCGACGGCGAATCCCGCGACATCGTAATCGCCCGGCGCATAGACCCCGGGCATCTCGGCGGTCTCGCCGCCGATCAGCGCCGCGCCGGCTTCCTTGCAGCCTTTGGCGACGCTGCCGATCACCGCCTTGGCCACCCCGAGCTCGAGCTTGCCGGTCGCGAAATAGTCGAGAAAGAACAGCGGCTCGGCGCCCTGCACGACGATGTCGTTGACGTTCATGGCGACGAGGTCGATGCCGATCCCGTCATGGATGCCGGTGTCGATGGCGAGCTTGAGCTTGGTGCCGACGCCGTCGGTGGCGGCGACCAGCACGGGGTCCTTGAAACCGCATGCCTTGAGGTCGAACAGGCCGCCGAAGCCGCCAATGCCGCCCAGCAGACCTTTGCGCTTCGTCTTCGCGGCAAGAGGCCCGATCGCCTCGACCAGCGCATTGCCTGCGTCGATATCGACGCCCGCATCGCGATAGGTCAGTCTAGATTTGTGCTTGGAGGTGGCGGGCACCGGACCACTCGGGGCGCAGAGGCAGGCGATTTGGCATAACAATCGTGCCGAGCGAGGCCCGTCAAGGCGCAAAAGGCCGTGGGGCCGCCACATTCCAAGGGTTTACCCGAAGGCGAAGCTTGGGCACCTTCGTGATCCGACCATTGCGGTAGCGTGGACATGGCGTTTTTGCGGTTGAGGCATTGGGCAAGGATCGCGGGCATCACGCTGCCGCTCCTTGCGGTTGCCGGTCTCTTTGGTGGCGGTGCCCAGGCCGCAGACAGCCTCTACGAAGTCGCCAAGATCTCGGTCGACACCACCGCCAAGGATGCCGTCGCCGCGCGGGCGGAAGGCATGGCCGAGGCGCAGATGCGCGCGGTGAAGATCGTGCTGCAACGCCTGCTGCCGTTGAGCGCGCAGGACCAGATCCCCGAATTCAGCCAAGAGGACATCGAGGGTCTGGTCAACGGCGTGTCGATCCGCTCGGAGCAGAACTCGACGACCCGCTACATCGCGGTGCTCGATGTCAGCGTCAATGAGCGGGGGATCAAGAAGCTGCTCAACGATCAGGCCATCCCCTATGACGAGGCGCGCGCGCCCTCGATCTCGATCCTGCCGCTGGTCATCGCCGGCGGCAGCGTGAAGAGCGAAGGCGCCGAAGGCTGGCGGCAGGCTTGGGAGCAGCTCGATCTCGCGCATAGCTCGACGCCCGCCACGATCTTAAGGCCGCGGCCGGGGCTCGGCCTCGACACCGTCAAGGCGGTGCTTGCCGGCGACGCCCAGGCGCTGGCGGCAATGCAGGCGGATTACGGCTATGGGCCGCTGGTTCTCGCCGTGGGCGAAGCGGCGAATGGCGAATTCGTGACGCGGCTCGCCGGGGCCGACAGCGTTGGCGCGATCAATTTCGGCCGGAGCGACAAGCTCTCCGCCGACGCTCAGGCTATCGCGCGCGAGGCCGCCGCAACCGCCTTCGGCATCATCGAGAATCGCTGGAAGGTCTCGCAAGCGCCGGCGGCGCCGCCGACCGAGGTCAAATATGAGGAGGGGGCCGAGCCGCAACCAGCGGCCCGGGAAGATGCCCGGCCCCCGGGCGAGGTGCCCCGCAATGTCATGGCGCAGGTCGAGTTTTCCAGCCTCAAGGACTGGCAGGATATTCGCGGCCGGCTGATGAATGTCGCCGGACTCCAGGCGCTCGAGGTCAATTCGCTGTCGGCGCGAGGCGCCTCGGTCACCTTCGACTATGCCGGATCGCTCGGGCATCTGCAGAAGGTGCTGGGCGAGAGCGGGTTCGAGTTCGGCGAGAAAGAGGGGACCTTTGTGCTGCGCTCGCGCTAGGGTTGCTATCGGCGCTAGGCGTCACACCCTTGTCCTCGAATCTGCTAAAATGCGGCCTTGGAGGTGCAAGCGGCTCAAGCTCGCGACGGCCTCCGGGAGGAGCGGACGTGAATATCCCCAATAGCCTCACGCTCGGGCGGCTCGTGCTCGTCCCGCTGATCGTGTGGCTGATCATCACCCATGAGATGCAGGCGGCCTTCCTGCGTGTTCCTGCTGGCCGGACTGTCCGACGCGGCCGACGGCTATCTGGCCAAGCGCTATGGCTGGAACAGCGAGCTTGGCGCCTATCTCGACCCGATCGCCGACAAGGCGCTCTTGGTCAGCATCTATGTCACGCTCGGCTTCGCCGGGCATTTGCCGGCGTGGCTGGTGATCGCCGTGGTGAGCCGCGACATTCTGATCGTCGGCGCCGTGGTGTTGTCGTGGATGCTGTCGCGGCCGCTCAGCATGCAGCCGCTGCTCATCAGCAAGGCCAACACCTTCTCGCAGATCGTGCTCGCGGGACTGGTGCTTGCCGAGCTCGGGCTCGGGCTCGGACTGCATGAGCTGGTGAACCTGCTGGTCTGGGTGACCGGCGCGCTGACCATCATTTCGGCGGCCGCCTATTTCTGGCAATGGCTCAGGCACATGGCGAGCTACGAGCCGGCACCGAAGCCGCTGCCACCCCGCCACAGACCGGCGCCGGGCGTCGACCAACCGCAACGTCCGCGGGCCAGGGCTTCGTGACGGTCGCTCAGCTCACGCTCGACCTGCCTCATCGTGCGGCGCTCGGCGCAGAGGATTTTCTCGTCAGCGACTGCAATCTCGCCGCGGTCAAGCTGATCGACGCGTGGCCCAACTGGCAAAACCATGTCCAGCTGCTGATCGGCCCTGAAGCGAGCGGCAAGACGCATCTCGCCCGCGTGTGGCAGGCGCTCTCCGGCGCGCAAGCGCTGGCGCCTGAGACCCTCGCCATGAATTTGCTCGACGCCATGGGCGAGGGGACCGCGCTCGTGGTCGAGGACGCCGACAAGGTTGCTTACGACGAGAAGGCGCTGTTCCACCTGTTGAACCTGGCGCGGGAGAAGGGGCTCTACGTTCTGATCACGGCGGAGACCGCGCCGAGCCGGTGGGGCGTCGCGCTGCCCGACCTCAAGTCGCGGCTGAATGCGGTCCCGACCGTCGAGATCGGCGCCCCCGACGAGGCGCTGATCCGCACGGTGCTCCTGAAGCACTTCACCGACCGTCAGCTCGATATCGATCCGAAAGTGCTTACATATTTGGCGCTGCATGTGGACCGCTCGCTTGCCGCCGCGGCCGCTGCCGTGGCCGCGGTCGACCGCGTGGCGCTCGCCTCGGGCCGGAAGATCAGCCGCCAGCTCGTCATCGAGGCGCTCGCGGGCGCAAAGGCGCCTGAATGAAGCGCTCGACCCGACCGAAGCCGGCGGTTGGCCCGCGCCGTAACGCAAGTGATACAATTCTTGGAGTAACATCCAAGCCGGAGCGCGGCCTGCCGCCTGGAGACGTCAAAAAACACTTAGTTCATAAGAGGTTACCGATGAGTTTGCCAGAGAAGATCGACCGGCTGGAACCCAGTCCGGGGATCGCCGCCTTTGGGCCGAGCCGCTTTTTCAATCGCGAGCTCTCCTGGCTTCAATTCAATCAAAGAGTGCTGGAGGAGGCCGAGAACGAGCGCCATCCGCTGCTCGAGCGCCTGCGCTTCCTGTCGATCTCAGCCTCGAACCTCGACGAATTCTACATGGTGCGCGTGGCGGGCCTGCGCGGCCAGGTCGTGGCCGGCATCGAGACGCCGAGCGAGGACGGCCTCACGCCAGGCGAGCAACTCGACCGCATCAACCGCTCCGTCGCCGAGCTGACCGCGCAGCAACAGGAGTGCTGGGTCACGCTCGAGGCGCTGCTCGCCGAATCCGGCATTCACGTGTTGAGCGCCGATCAGCTTTTGGATGCGGAGCGCGAATGGCTCGAGGCGCATTTCCTCGACCATATCTTCCCGGTGTTGACGCCGATCGCCGTCGATCCCGCGCATCCTTTTCCGTTCATTCCGAATTTCGGCTTCACCCTCGGGCTCGAACTGGTGCGCGAAGGCTCGCTCAAGGCCATGCACGCGCTGATGCCGATCCCGCCGCAGCTCGACCGCTTCATCCGCCTGCCGAGCAAGGGCGAGGCCAAGGAGCCGATCCGCTTCATCAAGCTCGAAACGGTGGTGGCGATCTTCGTCTCGCGCCTGTTCCATGGTTACCGTGTCAGGAGCCAAGGCGCGTTCCGCGTGCTGCGCGACAGTGACCTTGAGGTCCAGGAAGAGGCCGAGGATCTGGTGCGGCTGTTCGAATCCGCGTTGAAGCGGCGCCGGCGCGGATCGGTCATCAGGCTGGAGATCGAGGCGTCGATGCCGTCACGGCTGCAGCGCTTCGTCATGCAGGAGCTCAAGGTCACCGAGCGCGAGAGCTTCGTGCAGAAGGGCCTGATCGGGCTCGAGGCGACCAACCAGCTGATCGTCGCCGACCGGCCGGACCTCAAATTCCAGCCCTTCGTCAGCCGCTTTCCCGAACGCATCCGCGAGCATCAGGGCGATTGCTTCGCCGCCATCCGCAAGAAGGACATCGTCGTCCATCACCCTTACGAGTCGTTCGACGTGGTGCTGCAATTCCTGAAACAGGCCGCGGCCGATCCGGAGGTGGTGGCGATCAAATGGACGCTTTACCGCACATCGAAGAGCTCGCCGATCATCGAGGCGCTGAAGGACGCGGCCGAGGCGGGCAAGTCGGTGACCGTCGTGGTCGAGCTCAAGGCCCGCTTCGACGAGGAGGCCAATATCAAATGGGCCCGCGACCTTGAAAGCGCGGGCGTCCAGGTGGTCTACGGCTTCTTCGAGCTCAAGACGCACGCCAAGCTCAGCCAGATCGTGCGGCGCGAGCGGGGCGAGCTGGTCACCTATTGCCATGTCGGCACCGGCAACTACCACCCGGTCACCGCCAAGATTTACACCGACCTGTCGTTCTTCACCGCCGACCGCTCCATCGGCCACGACCTGTCGCGCATCTTCAACTACGTGACGGGCTATGCCGAGCCTGCCGAGCTCGAGTCCATGGCGGTGTCGCCGCACGGCATCAGGGCGCGCATCCTCGACCATATCCGCGAGGAGATGTATCACGCCAAGGCCGGGCGCCCCGCCGCCATCTGGATGAAGATGAACTCGCTGGTCGACGGCGAGATCATCGATGCGCTTTACGAGGCGGGCCGCGCCGGAGTCGAGATCGACCTCGTGGTGCGCGGCATCTGCTGCCTCAGACCCGGGGTGCCGGAGCTGTCGGAGAATATCCACGTGAAGAGCATTGTCGGCCGCTTCCTCGAGCATTCGCGCATCTATTGCTTCGGCGCCGGCCATGGCCTTCCGAATCGGAAGGCGGTGGTCTATATCAGCTCTGCCGACATGATGCCGCGCAACCTCGATCGCCGCGTGGAGGCCATGGTGCCGATCAAGAACCCGACGGTGCACGAGCAGATACTCGACCAGATCATGGTCGCGAATATGCGGGACAATCTGCAAAGCTGGCGCGTGCGCCCCGATGGCAGCTCGGAACGGATCTATCCCGGAAAGGAGCAGGAACCGTTCAGCGCCCAGGACTATTTCATGACCAATCCAAGCCTCTCCGGCCGCGGCACGTCTCTGCCCGAGAACATGCCGCCGCGCTTCACGCGCCTGGTCGAGACGGGCTAAGCGCCTAAGCAAAGGCCCATGATCTTGAAAAACGATCGAACCCCCGTTGCGGTCGTCGATATCGGCTCGAACTCGGTCCGGCTGATCGTCTACGAGGATGCCGGGCGGGCGCCGGCGCCGCTGTTCAACGAGAAGGTGCTATGCGGGCTCGGACGCTCGCTTGCCACCACCGGCAAGCTCGCGCCGGACGCGGTGAAGCGTGCGCTCAGGGCGCTCCGGCGCTTCCGCGCGCTGATCGATCAGCTGAGCGTGCCGCATGTCGAGGCGATCGCCACGGCGGCGGCGCGCGAAGCCGAGAACGGTGCCGATTTCATCGCCCAAGCCGAGCGCATCCTCGGCCAGGAGATCACCGTGCTGTCGGGCACCAGGGAGGCCGAGCTTGCCGCGCTCGGCGTGGTGTCGGGCATTCATGCGGCTGACGGTTTTGCCGGCGATCTCGGCGGCGGCAGCCTGGAACTGATCGATGTCAGGGGCGGCAGGCTGTCAGATGCCGCGACGCTGCCGCTCGGCGGCTTGCGGCTGATCGATGCATCAGGCGGCAGCCTGAAGAAGGCGCGCGACATCGTCGATGCCGAGCTCGGCAAGGTCGATTGGTTGGAGAAGGGCAGGGGTCGCGACTTTTATTCCATCGGCGGCACGTGGCGCGCGCTCGCCCGGCTGCATATGACGCAGACCAATTACCCGTTGAGCGTCATGCACAATTACCGGATCCCCGCCGACGATGCGCTCAGATTCGCGTCGCTGCTCGACCACCAATCGCAAAGCTCGCTCGCCGGCATCCGCGACATCTCCAGCGCGCGGCGCGAGACCATCCCCTATGGCGCGCTGGTGCTGGAACGGCTGATCAAGCAGATGAAGCCGCGTTCCATCGTGGTATCGGTTTTCGGTATCCGCGAGGGCCTGCTCTACAGCCTGCTCAGCGAGGAGGAGAAGCGGAAAGACCCGCTGATCGCCGCCTGCGACGACATCGCGCGGCGATGGTCGCGTTCGATCGACAGCGCCTACGAGCTGTGCTTCTGGACCGATGCGCTGTTCAGGGCGCCGGGTCCGATCGAGACGCCCGAGCAGAGGCGGCTGCGGCATGCGGCGTGTCTCCTGTCGGATATTGGCTGGCGGGCGCATCCCGACTATCGCGGCATCCAGAGCCTCAATCTCGTCGCCCACGGCACGTTCGTCGGCGTGGATCATCCCGGCCGCGCCTTCCTCGCGCTCACGGTCTATTACCGCAACGAGGGCATCGTGAAGGACGAGCTGAGCCAGAGGCTGATCGAGCTGGTCGACAAGGACATGCTGAAACGCGCGCGCATCCTCGGCGCAGCGTTCCGCACCGCGCATATGGTGTCGGCGGCGATGCCCGGTGTCTTGACCAACACGCCGATGAGTTACGAAGGCAACCGGCTGGTCTGGACCTTGCCCGATCCCTATTCCAATCTCGAAGGCGAGCGGGTCGAGCGCCGGTTCAAGGAGCTTGCCAATCTGCTGGACCGCGAGGGCGAGATCAGGGTGGGCTCCGCCTTCCAGCTCGCCGCGAGCTGATCGACTCGAGGCTCAGGAGCCAGGGCGTTCCCGCGTCATTCGCTCAAACTGCTCGCTCGCCCGCTTGGTGTTGGCCTTGGGAAAGTCCTGGAAGTAATTGAGCGAGGTTCCCGTGCTGAAGCAGAACAGCTTGCCGGTGTCGGGATCGCGCCAATTGATCGAGCAATCGGCATGGATCATGGTACCGGCCATGAGGCCGACCGGGTCGTAATTGTTGAACTCACCCTTCACGCCGCGCGGGACATAGGACTTCCAGATGCCGACCTGGTTGGCATCTGGCTTGGTGCGCATGCTGGATTCGACAGCTTCGAGCGGGGTCGAGCCGGCGGCGAGACTGAGAAGGCCGAGCGTCGCGAGAGCGGTTCTGACGCATTTCAGTCGTTGCATTGGGCGCCTCTCTTTGTCTTTTCCTCTCCGCATATAGTTGTCGTGATCCCGAGGGCCAAGGTCGCTTCGCCTTGCTTGACGGGACGCGCCTTCCCAAATCAACCGGGCAATTTGTCATTCCCGCGCAAGCGGGAATCCAGTAACCACTGAATGTCTTTGTTTACGAAGACCGGGGTACCTGGATTGCCCGGTCAAGCCGGGCAATGCCAATGGAACGCTGGACCTACTCCTCACCGCTGACCTCCGACCGTAAATGGCAGAAGACCTCTATTCCGTACTCGGCGTGGCGAAGACCGCGAAGCCTGAGGACATCACCAAGGCCTATCGCAAGCTCGCCAAGAAGCTGCACCCCGACCTCAATCCGGGGGACAAGGCGGCCGAGGAGAAGTTCAAGCAGATCGCCGCGGCCTACGGCATCATCGGCGACGAGGAGAAGCGCGGGCGCTACGACCGTGGCGAGATCGACGCGTCGGGACAGGAGCGGCCGCAGCAGCGCTATTACCGCGAATATGCCGGAGGCGAGGAGGGCGCGCGCTATCGCTCGACCGCCGGCTATGAGGATATCGGCGCGTTCAGCGATCTGTTTGGCGATTTGTTCGGCGAGAGGGGCGGCATGCGCGGAGCTGCGGGCGGACGGCGCTTCTCGATGCGCGGGCACGACGCGCAATATCGGCTCGATGTGGCCTTCCTCGATGCGGTGAACGGCACCAAGACGCGCATCACGCTGCCTGACGGCGGCACACTCGACGTCACCATTCCGCCCGGCGTCACCGACGGCCAGGTGCTCCGGCTGAAAGGCAAGGGCAATCCCGGCATGGGCGAGGGGGAGCCCGGCGATGCCTTGATCGAGATCGCGGTCCGGCCGCATCCGGTGTTCAAGCGCGAGGGCGACGATATCCTTGTCGAGGTGCCGATCACGCTCGACGAGGCAGTGCTCGGCGGCAAGATCGAGGTCCCGACCATCACTGGCCGCGTGTCGGCAACGGTGCCGCCGGGCGCCAATACGGGCCAGACGCTCAGGCTGAAAGGTCGGGGCGTGAAGCGAGGCGCGTCGGCGGGAGATCAGCTCGTCAGGCTGAGCGTGGTCATGCCCGAGCGCATCGACGACGATCTCAAGGCCTTCGCCGAGAAATGGCGCGAGAGCCATCGCTACGATCCGCAGGCGCAAGCTGAAGGAGCAGGCCTGATGCCGACCGAGCGGGACGTCGTTCAGCGCGTGCAACACTTGACCATCACGCGGCTTCGGGTGTGGGTCGCGCAAGGCTGGATCAAGCCCGCCGACCACGCGGCGCAGAGCTACTCGGAGGCCGACATCGCGCGGGCGGCGCTGATCTGCAATCTGGAAGACGAGCTCGGTTTTGCCGAGGAGGACGTGCCGGTCCTGCTCAATCTGATCGATCAGATCCACGGGCTCCGTTCCGAGCTGGTGGGGATTCTCGACGCGCTGGAAGAGCTGCCGCCCGACATCCGCGCCACGGTGAAGATGCGCATCACCAGCCGCAGGGAAGGCGGAGAGCGGTGATGCAGGGAATTGGCGGCGCAATCTTGTTTTTGCTTGCCGTAGCGGCTTTGACGTTCTTGAGCCTGCGCTTCGGGCTCGGCCGGCTCCCCGGCGATCTCGTCATCGATCGGGGCGGGGTCGTGATCTATGCGCCGATCACCACCGCCATCATCGTCAGCGTGCTGCTAAGCCTGGTCCTTTGGCTTTTCCGCCGCTGACGGCTCTGGCCCGATCACCGTTACCTCGCCTTTCTTGATGGCGAGAGCAAGCTCGCCGCGCTTCAGCGCCAACGCATCGTCGCCGAACAGCTTCTTGCGCCAGCCACGCAGCACCGGCACATCCATCTCATCGGAACGGGCGATCTCCTCGAGCTCGTCGGCTGGTGGCGATCAGCTTCGGCGCCACGCCGTGGCGGCCGGCGGTGGCCTTCAGCAGCACGCGCAACAGATCGACCACGGCTTGCGCCTCCGGCGGCATCGGCTCGCCGCGCTCGATCGGCGGAACGCTGCTCGGATCGCGCTCGAGCCCCTTGCCGACCGCCTCGAGCACGGCGCGGCCGCGCACGGAGCGGGCGAAGCCGTTATGCAGCGTGCGCAACGAGCCGAGATCCTCGACCGTCCGCGGCGCTTGGCTGGCGATGTCATAAAGCGCCTCGTCCTTGAGGATGCGGGCGCGCGGCACGTCCTGTGCCTGCGCCTCGCGCTCGCGCCAGGCGGCAAGCTCCATCAGCACGGCAAGCGCCTTCGGCGTCTTGATGCGCATCTTGAGCCGCCGCCAGGCCTGCTCGGGATGCAGCTCATAGGTGGCGGGATCGGTGAGCACCCCCATCTCCTCGTTGAGCCAACTCGCCCGCTCGGATTTGTCGAGCTGCGCGCGGAGCTTGGGATAAAGGTCGCGGAGATGCTGCACATCGCCGATCGCATAAGTGAGCTGGCGGTCGGAAAGGGGGCGTCGGCTCCAATCGGTGAAGCGCGAGGTCTTGTCCAGATTGCGGTTCAACAGCCGCTTGACCAGCATCGAATAGCTCACCGCCTCGCCGAAGCCGCAGACCATGGCGGCGACCTGCGTATCGAAGATCGGGTGCGGGATGACGCGCGCGAGGTGATGAACGATTTCAACGTCCTGCCGCGCCGAATGAAACACCTTCAGCACGCGCTCATTGACCATCAGCTCGAAGAACGGCGTGAGGTCGAGGCCGGGCGCCAGACTATCGATCAGCACCTCGGTGCCTTCGGCGGCGATCTGGATCAGACAGAGCCTTGGCCAGAAGGTCTGCTCGCGCATGAATTCGGTGTCGACCGCGACGAAAGGGGCGCCGCCTAGCCGCGCGCAGGCTTCGGCCAGCTCGTCGTTGCGCGTGATGAGGTTCATGGGGGGCGGGTATAGCCCAAGCGCGCGCGCGAGGCCAAGGGGCGCAGGCGAGCAAATATTCGGCAATGCCGACTTATTTTGCTCAGCGCAGCGCCGCGGGGAAGCGCCGGCCGCTCGGCCGGGCGCTCCTAACGCTATCCGGCGGCTCAGACTTTTGCCTGATGCGCCACGATTTTCGGCTGCAATCGCTGCTCGGCGCTCGGCATGCCATGATGCGAAGGAGCATAGGCATGCAGCAAAGACGACGTCAGCGAGGCAAGTGTGACGGCGGCGGCGACGGCCCACGCCGCAAGCGGGACGCGGGAACGCACGGGGATGGTACGGGGGATGTTCAGCATGGTTCAATTCCCTCATTAGCGTTTGGCATTCCAACGCGGGGATTCCCGGCTTCGTTCCCGGCTAAGTGTTAACGCGGGACGACGTCAGGATCGCCGCCCGGGGTGCCGGGAGGCGGAATCACCTCCTCGTCGTGGCCGGCATTGGGGTTCGGCGCGTCGGTGTGGATGCCTTCGTCCCCGGTCGGGGGCGGCGTGATCACACCATTGTGCTCGACGGGCGGAGGCGTCTGCGACGCTTCGTCGTCGGCGCCTGGCGGATCCTCGCCTTGCGGCGCGGCCTGCTCGGGCGGCGCGGCAAGGGCGTATCCAACATGCAGCGAGGGGGCCAGCAGCGCCAGGACCGCCAACAGCATCATGCGCATAAGCGGCTGCGACATGGGACGATACTCCTTCCGATTAACCTGCCTCTTTGGAGTAACAGGCGGGGAGAGGGCATCGTTCCCTGTTAACGCGCCGGCTTGCTTGACAAGAGCGGGCTTGCCATGCGCTGTTCCGCGCGATTTCGGACACCCGCCACCGCCAAGGCCGATCGACGCAGCCATGCACGAATATCGCACCCACACTTGCGGCGCGCTGCGCAAGGAGGACGTCGGCAAGACCGTCCGCCTGTCGGGGTGGGTGCATCGCCTGCGCGATCACGGCGGGCTGCTGTTCATCGACCTGCGCGACCATTACGGCCTGACCCAAGTTGTCGCAGACCCGCATTCGCCGGCCTTCAAGGAGGCCGAGCGGCTGAAGCCGGAATGGGTGGTGCGCATCGACGGCGAGGTGGTCGCCCGCACGCCCGAGACGATCAATCCGAACCTGCCGACCGGCGAGGTCGAGGTGAAGGTCAAGAGTCTCGAGGTCCTGTCCGAGGCGAAAGAGCTGCCGCTGCCGGTGTTCGGCGAGCCCGATTATCCGGAAGACACGCGGCTCAGATATCGCTTCCTGGACCTTCGGCGCGAGACCCTGCACGCCAACATCATGAAGCGGCAGGCGATCATCTGGTCGCTGCGCCATCGCATGCGCGATGCCGGCTTCTTCGAGTTCCAGACGCCGATCCTGACCGCGTCGAGCCCTGAAGGCGCGCGCGATTATCTCGTGCCGTCGCGCGTGCATCCGGGCAAGTTCTACGCGCTGCCGCAGGCGCCGCAGCAATTCAAGCAGCTGATCATGATCGCGGGCTTCGACCGCTATTTCCAGATCGCGCCGTGTTTCCGCGACGAGGATGCGCGCGCCGACCGCTCGCCGGGAGAGTTCTACCAGCTCGACCTGGAGATGAGCTTCGTCACGCAAGAGGATGTGTTCAACACGGTCGAGCCGATCCTGCGCGGGCTGTTCGAGGAGTTCGGCGGCGGCAAGCCCGTGACGCAGAAATTTCCGCGCATCCCTTATGCCGAGGCGATGCGGAAATACGGCACCGACAAGCCTGACCTGCGCAATCCGATCGAGATGGAAGACGTGACCGAGCATTTCCGGGGCTCGGGCTTCAAGGTGTTCGCCGGCATGATCGAGATGGATGTGAACACGCGGATTTGGGCGATCCCGGCGAAGAGCGGCGGCTCACGCGCCTTCTGCGACCGCATGAATGGCTGGGCGCAGGCCGAAGGCCAGCCTGGCTTGGGTTACATCTTCTTCCGCGAGGGCGAGGGGGCCGGGCCCGTCGCCAAGAATATCGGAGAAGAGCGCACCGAAGCCATCAAGTCGCAGCTGAAGCTCGCCAATGGCGATGCCGTGTTCTTCGTCGCCGGCCTGCCGACGGAGTTCGCCGCCTTCGCCGGACAGGCGCGAGTCAAGATCGGCGATGAGCTTGGGCTCACGGCGAAGGAGCAGTTCGCCTTTTGCTGGATCGTCGATTTCCCGATGTTTGAGTGGAACGAGGAGGAGGGGAAGATCGACTTCTCGCACAATCCGTTCTCCATGCCGCAAGGCGGCCTCGAGGCGCTCGAGACCAAGGAGCCGGAAGACATCCTCGCCTATCAATATGACGTGGTCTGCAACGGGGTTGAGCTCTCCTCGGGCGCGATCCGGAACCACAAGCCGGAGATCATGGAGAAGGCTTTCGCCATCGCCGGCTATCCGCGAGAGGAGCTGGAGAAGCGCTTCGGCGGCATGCTGAGGGCCCTGCAATATGGCGCGCCGCCGCATGGCGGCATCGCGCCCGGCATCGACCGCATCGTCATGCTGCTTTGCGGCGAGGACAATCTGCGGCAGGTCGTCATGTTCCCGATGAACCAGCAGGCGGAGGACCTGCTGATGGGCGCGCCGTCGGAAGTTTCGCCTAAGCAATTGAAGGAACTTCATATTCGGGTCGTCCCGCCGGCCAAGGGCTGATTGTGACAGCGGCCTTAAGGCGCGGGGTGTGCCGCACTCCAACTGTTGCCCAAATGTCGAGTCATTCCTTACGCTTGGTGGCGATCGCTTAAACTGGGCCGATAAGTAAAATAGCGATGGGAGGGGCAGGCATGCACAGTAATCATCTTCATGCGCGTCGTCGCGCTCGGCGCCGTTGCCGCCTTCTGCCTGTGCGCCGCACAGGATGAAGCGTTCGCGGCCGCGCTCAACACCGCGAATTTCGTCGCGGCGTGCGGCGCCGACGAGAACGTCACCGAGGACCCCGGCTTCGAGGACGGCAAGGTCACGCCGAAGGCCTATTGCGAATGCGTCGCGGCCGAGATCGTCAAGAACAAGCTCAGCCAGGCCGATGTCGATATGCTGACCAAGATGCATAAGGACGACATCAGCGACGCCGATGCCGAGAGCTATCCGACGCTGGAAGACCTGATGAATGCCAACGAAGGCTACGAGGATGCCTGCCGGACGAGTCTCGGCATGCCGACCGACGAGGGCACCGATATCGAGGAAATGCCGGAAGGCGAGGATGCGGTGCCGGACGAGGGCGAAGCTCCGGCGGAGGATGACGGCTCCCCGCCGGAATAGGCCGCGTCGGTGCTTAGCTCGGGAGCCGCTCCGGTCGACTGCCAGCCGGTAAGGGCCGCGTTGAGCCTGCGCGCCAGCGGCGATTGGCGGGTGCGGGCGTCCCCAGCATTTTCATGACAGCTCTCATCAGCGCCCAGGTTTCGCGCTAAACATAGAGGCGTGGTGCTTGAGGATAGGACGCCTGCGAAAAATCAATCCTGAAGGTCCGGCGGTGGAACCGCCGGCGCGGGAGGCCTCTTTCCTGGAGTGACGGGTCGAAAGGATGGGGACCATGAACTTCAGCGAGCATGTCTTCCGCTATTGCGAGCGCGGCAGCAGCGACGCGCTGCTGGCCGAGCCGATCAATGCCCTCAGCAATCTTGCGTTTCTGTTCGCCGCGCTGATCGGGCTCCAGCTCTTGCTGTGGCGCCCGCGCGAGCAGCGCAGCGCCGATCATTATCTCCTGGTCTTCCTCGTGCTCGCCATCGGGCTTGGCAGCTTTGCCTTCCATCTATTCGCGACGCAGGGAACCGAGCTGCTCGATGTCGTCCCCATCGGCCTGTTCATCCTCGTCTATCTCGGCTTCGCGCTGAACCGCTTTATCGGCGTGCCGGTCGGGCTCACGGTGCTGCTGGTGATCGGCTTCACCGCGATCATGGCCATGACCGGGCAGGTGCAGTGCTGGGACGGCGGGGTGGGCGTGCCCGGGCCGGAGATCCAAGGCGCGAAGCCTTGCCTCAACGGCAGCATCTTCTATTTGCCGGCGCTGCTCGCGCTGATCGTCGTCGGCCTGCTCGCCGAGGAGCGGCGGCACCGGGCGGCGCCTTATCTATTGTGGGCCGCGGCGATCCTCACCGTCTCCATCACGCTCCGCTCGCTCGATTTCGCGCTATGCGACCGGGTCTTGATTGACGGGCGCAAGGTCGGCACCCATTTCGCCTGGCATATCCTGAACGGCCTGGCGCTGTTCCTGCTGCTGCGCGCGAGCCTCGAAGGCGTCCCCGATCTCGTTCGCGCGCCGAGGACAGAGCCTGCGCTCGAGGGAGCCGAAGCGGACGTCGAACCGCCATTAGACGACGCCGGCGATCTGAGGCCCGCGACGCCTGTCGAAGCGACCTTGGCCGAGGGCCTGGCCCCACCCAAGCCGTTAGCCGAAAGGGTTGCGTCGGCGGGCGAAGAGGCGGCAAAGGAAGACGAGGCCGCCGAGCCCGAGGACAAGCCCGAGCCCAAGGTGCTCTTCCCGGCTTAGGGAACGCTCCACGTTCCTTAGGCTAGACTGGCCTGCAAGCGGACGTGGTGGAACTGGTAGACACACAGGACTTAAAATCCTGAGGGGGGAAACCCCCGTGAGGGTTCGACTCCCTCCGTCCGCACCAGCACTTGAATCAGCGCTGAAGCACATAAACCCCGGGCGCGGGCACAGAGCGGCGCGAGGCCGCGTTCCGGCGCGCCCATCGGAGGTGGCGCCACTCGTTCTTCCGTGCTGCGCTTCTCGAGCCATTCCGCCAAAGCCGGCCACCACGAGCCTTCTTCCGGCGTGGCCGTCGACAGCCAGGCGTCGGAGTCGACATAGCGGTCGCCGGGCCGCCGCGTCGCGATGTGATAGCGGCGCCCGCGATGACCGGGCTCGGACACGATGCCGGCGTTGTGGCCGCCATTGGTCAGCGCGAAGGTGAGCTCGCAGTGGGTGAACAGATGCAGCTTATAGACCGAGCGCCAGGGCGCGATGTGATCGGTCTCGGTGCCGACGACGAACATCGGCGCGCGGATGTCCGACAGAGCGATCACCCTGCCGTCAACCGCATAGCGCCCGGCGGTGAGCCGGTTCTCGAGAAACAGCCCGCGCAGATATTGCGAGTGCATGCGGTAGGGCAGGCGGGTCTGGTCGGCGTTCCAGGTGGTGAGGTCGGTCGCGCCGTCGCGCTCGCCCAGCAGATATTCGCGCATCGTCTTCGACCAGATCAGCTCGTTCGGCCGTAGCGCCTTGAAGGCGCTCGCCATCTGCTTGGTGTCGAGCACGCCCTGGTCCCACATCATGTCCTCGAGGAAGGCGATCTGGCTCTCGTCGACGAACAGCATGAGGTCGCCGGCCTCGCTGAAATCGGTCTGCGCGGCGAGGAAGGAGAGCGTGGCGAGCCGCTTGTCGTTGTCGCGGGCCATGGTGGCGGCGGCGATGGCGAGCAAGGTGCCGCCGATGCAATAGCCGCAAGCATGCACCTTGCGCTCCGGCAGGATGGCGTTGATCGCGTTCAGCGCCGCCATCACGCCTGAGGTGCGGTAGGCATCGAAGGTGATGTCGCGGTCGGCGGGCGTGGGATTGCGCCAGGAGATCATGAACACGGTGAAGCCCTGGCTGACCAGATAGCGCACCAGCGAATTGTGCGGGCTGAGATCGAGCACGTAATATTTCATGATCCAGGCGGGCACGATCAGCAGCGGCTCGGCGAACACCGTTTCGGTGGCCGGCTTGTACTGGATCAGCTCCATCAGCTCGTTGCGGAACACCACCTCGCCCGGCGTGACGGCGACTTCCTGTCCCACGCTGAAGCGGTCGTCGAGCGGCGGCGGCTCAAACAGGAGGGCGCTTAACGCGTCCTGCTGGAGATTGAGCATGCCGCGCCAGAGATTGGCGCCGCCTTCGCGCGCCGTGTGCTCGATGATCACCGGGTTGAGCCAGGGGATGTTGGACGGCGAGACGGCGTCGAGCGCTTGGCGCCCCATGAAGGCGACGCGCGCGGCGCTCTCCGGCGTCATGCCGCGGATCGGCCTGGTCGCGTTTCGCCACCATTCCTCTTGCGCGAGGAACGCCTGTTGCCAGAGCACGAAGGGGAAGCTGTTCCAAGCCTTGTCCTCGAAGCGCCGGTCACCCGGGGCTGGGGTGAAGGGTTTCTCGTCAGCCGCGCCTTTGGTGGCGGAGTTGAGCAGGAAGCGGGCAAGCCGAGCCGACTCGTTCAGGGCGAGCAGCGCAAGCTCCATCTGCCGCCCCGGCGCGCGGGCGAGATGCGAGGCCCAGGCGAACCAGGCGGCGAGCTCGGCATGCGGCGAAATGCCTTGGGTGAAGCGCGCGAGGGTCGCATGCGCCAGCCGGTCCATCGTCTCGAAGGACGGACCTTCCGGCGGCGGCGAAGTTTTATCGTCGCGCGGCTGGGCGGCCGCGGGATAAAGGCCCGTTGCCGGGCGGGCAGGGGCGAAGGGAGGGCTTTGATCCATGGTCTCGTGTCTTGCCCAAAGCCAGGGGCCGCGCCTTGCTTCAGGTCAAATCGGCTCGGGCTGAGCGTTGCCCATGGTGCCAAACAGGGGTGAAGCTTTGGTGATGGGCATTGCCGCAAATTGTCGCGATTGGCGCCTGCATTCGGCTCAAGGCCTCAATTCGTCAGCATGACGACAATCCCTAATTTGCGCTATTTTGCGGCTGCGCAACTCGCCTTGGGTGCGGGGAATGGCCGGCAACATCTTCATCAACTATCGCAGGGGCGACGATCCCGGCTTCACCCAGGCCCTGTATCAGCCGACTCGAACAGGCGTTTCCGCCCGAGCGGCTGTTCATGGACGTCGACAATATCGCGCCGGGGCTCGACTTCGTGCAGGTGCTGAACGAGCAGGTCGCGCGTTGCGACGTGCTGATCGCGGTGATCGGCAAGAACTGGCTCGGCACCGCCGACGAGTTCGGTGAACGGCGTCTCGACAATCCGGAGGATTTCGTCCGCATCGAGATCGAATTGGCGCTCGCGCAGAAGAAGCGCGTGATTCCGGTGCTCGTCAACGATGCAAAGATGCCGCGTTCGACGGAGCTGCCCGACGGCCTGAAGCCGTTCGCCAGATGCAACGCGGTGCGGCTCACGCATGAGCGCTTTCGCGCCGACACGCAGAGCCTGATCAAGGCGCTCGAGCAGGTGCTGGCCGAGACCGAAACGGCGCGGCGCGCGGAAGGCGAAACGGCTCGGCGCGAAGCGAAGGCGAAAGAGAAGGCGGAGGCCGAGCGGCTGCAAAAGGAACGGCTCGAAGCCCGCAAGCCGGAGCAAGGCGAAGCCGCGTGGCGAGCGCAGCGGCCTGGTGAGCTGGATTGCGGGACTGCCGTCCGAGATTTCCTGGCATGTGCCCGATCGCGGTGGTGGCCATCCTCCTTGTGGGATGGGTGTTGTCGGGGCGGATGTTCATGTTGAATGGCGGCTTGGGGTGGGGCCTGTGGTCGCTGCTCTACGCTGTTGTGGGTCTCGCTTGCGATTGGCGCCGTTCTCTTTCTGCGGCGAAGGACGCTTGGCGGGGCCGAGCTCGCGCTCTATTGGTTCGCCGCGGCCACGCTCTACGCAATCGCCGCCGTTTCGATCGTCACTTGGCTCGATCTTTTTGGGACGACTTATGCAGGACTTCTGACGTCGGCGCTTCCCGTTTTGGTGGCAGCCACGCTCATTGCCGTCCGGCGTAAGGCTATTGGCGGGCTCGAGTTCGCTGTCTACTGGTTTGGCGTCGCCTTGATCCTGTATTGGGGGATTCTACCGCTCGCGGCCGATGTCGGGCTGGGGCCCGCGGCGGCTTGGTCCTATTTCAACGATGTCTTTGGTTATCGGACGGCCGGCATCATGCTCGCCGGCGTGGTCATTGTTTCGGCTTTGGTTCTCCTCCTCGCAAGAGCGGTCTTGCGGTGGTCGAGACTGAGCGGGCCCGAGCTTGCCGTTTATCTGATCGGCATCGCCTACATGCTCTATGTCGCCGTGCCGCTCACTCAAGCGCCCGCCGCGACCTGACCTATCGCCGGATCGGAAAACCCAATCGACAAGGCGGCTGCCGCTTCGTAGGCTGATCTAAATCAGCCTCCTCAAGGGGGCGACAAGCTGGGGAGGGTCCGATCCATGAACGAACAGCCTCAACGCGAGACCTTTTTCGGCGCCTGTCCGCATGACTGCCCGGACACGTGCGCCATGGTCTACGAGGTCGAGCAGGGCAAGCTGGTCGAGGTGAGGGGCAACAAGGATCACCCGATGACGCGCGGCACGCTGTGCGTGAAGCTGAAGGACTTCCACGATCATCACGCCAATCCCGACCGGCTGCTCTATCCGCTGCGCCGCACGGGGCCGAAAGGCTCCAAGCAATTCGAGCGCATCTCCTGGGACGAGGCGATCGCCGAGATCGGCAAGCGCTGGCGCGAGATCATCGCCACCTATGGCAGCCAAGCGATCATGCCCTATTCCTATCTCGGCAATATGGGCCTCGTGCAGGGCATCAACTCGGGCGATCCGTTCTTCAACCGCCTCGGCACGACGGTGAACGAGAAGACCTTCTGCGCGTCGGGCTCTTCCACCGCATGGCTCTTGACCGTCGGTCCGACCGGCGGGGTCGACCCGGAAAGCTTCGTGCATTCCAAATTCATCGTCATCTGGGCGTGCAACTCGATCTCGACCAATCTGCATCATTGGCCGTTCGTGCTCGAGGCGCAGAAGCGCGGCGCCAAGGTGGTGGTCATCGACAGCTACCGATCGCGCACCGCCAAGGCCGGCGACTGGCATATCTGCCCGCGGCCGGGCACCGACGGCGCGTTGGCGATGGGCATCATCAACGCGATCATCGAGCAGGGGCTGGTCGATCGGGACTATGTCGAGCAGCACACTTACGGTTTCGAGGAGCTGAAAGCGCGCGCCGCCGACTTCACGCCTGAATACGTTGAGAAGATCACCGGCGTCAAAGCGGCCGACATACGGACATTCGCCAAGGAGTTCGCCACCACTCAGCCCTCGGTCATTCGCCTCGGTGTGGCGCTGGAGCGGCACGCCGGCGGCGGGCAAGCGATCCGCGCGGTCTGCGCGCTGCCCGCGCTCGTCGGATCCTGGAAGCATGTCGGCGGCGGGCTGTTGCAAATGCCGTTGTGGGACTTTCCGGTGGATTGGATGAAGGTGTCGCGCGGCGATTGGATCAAGCCAGGGACGCGGGCGATCAACAATCTCAAGCTCGGCGCGGCGTTGACCGGCGAGATGAAGCTCGATCCGCCGCTGAAGAGCCTGTTCGTGTTCTGCACCAACCCGGTCAGCCAGGCGCCCGAGACCAATAAGATCGTCAAGGGATTACAGCGCGAGGATCTGTTCACCGTCGTCGCCGAGCATTTTCTCACCGACACGGCGAAATATGCCGACATCGTTCTCCCGGCGGCCATGGCCGGCGAGGCCGAGGACATGATGTGGTCCTGGGGGCATTTCTATTTCACCTATAATCAGAAGGCGATCGACCCGCCCGGCGAGTGCAAGCCGACCAGCGACATGTGGCGCATGTTGGCCAAGGAGATGGGCTTCGACGATCCGGTCTTCCAAATGACCGACAGCGAGCTCGCCGCCCATTACATCAACTGGGACGATCCCGAAGATGCGCGGCATCGGCATGGAGCACTTCAAGACGCACGGTTATTACAAGATCGATGTCGGCGCGGCGGACACGCGCACGCCGCACAAGAGACGGCAAATTTCCCACGCCGTCAGGCAAGGTCGAGTTCCTGCTGCACGATGCCAAGAATTTCGTCGCCGGCCCGTTCCGCGCCATGCATGAGGGGGACCAGGACGGTTCGCCGGTCGATCCTCTGCCGGGCTACGTGCCGAACCGCGAAGCGCCGGAGACCAACCCGGAGCGGGCCAAGCTCTACGCGCTCAACATCATCTCGCCGAAGAGCCACGGCTTTTTGAATTCGTGCTACGCCAATGAGAAGCACAAGATCAAAGGCCAGGGCGAGCAGTTCGTGCTGATCTCGCCGGCGGATGCCCTGAAGCGGAACATTCGCGAGGGCGATCCGGTGCGCGTCTATAACGACCGCGGCGATTTCGAGGGCGTGGCCAAGGTCACCGACGACGTCAATCCCGGCATCGTCGTGGCGACGCTCGGCTATTGGCGGAGCCTCAACCGCTCGGACGGATCGGTGAATTCGATCTCCTCGGACGCGCATTGCGGGCTCGGCCGGGCGCCGACCTTCTCCGACAATCTGGTCGAGGTGAGCCGCGTCAACTGAGGTAGCCGGGCTCTATTCGGCGGCCGCTCGAGCCGCGCCGTTCGGTTTCACCTCTTGGATGACGGTGAAGCCTTCGAACTCGGGATGGTCGAGATAAAGCGGCTTGTTGCCGCCGGCTCCGGCATGCGCCTTGCGGAAGGCCTCCGACCGCGTCCAATCGAGAAACGCCGCTTCCGATCCCCACAGCGTGTGCGAGGAATAGAGCACATGATCGTCGCGCTCGGGACCTTTGAGCAGATGGAAGGCGATGAAGCCAGGCACGCCGTCGAGATGGCTGTCGCGCTTCAGCCAGACTTGCTCGAAGTCCTGCTCGGCGCCTTTGCGCACTTTGAAGCGATTCATAGCAATGAACATGGTTGCGTCCCTTCGTTGCGGCGCGCAGGATAGCCGAGAAAGCCCGGATTTCCAGGGCATTTGCAGTTCCAAGCTTCCTGCCGGCCAGCGACAATTGATCGCCGTCAATAAACCGGCCGGCAACCTGTTCCTATATACCCACGTTGGTAGTCGAGCCCCCCGCCTAGGAGACCCCCATGAACAAGGACGTTAAGGAGCGCCGCAAGGCGCCGCTGACCACGCCGACCGATCTCGGCGACAATGCCCGCCGCGATATCACCGGTGCGCTCAATGCCCTGCTTGCCGATGTGTTCGCGCTCTATCTCAAGACCAAGAACTTCCATTGGCATGTGAGCGGGCCGCATTTCCGCGATTACCATCTGCTGTTCGACGAGCAGGCCGATCAGATCTTCGCCATCACCGACGACATCGCCGAGCGGGTGCGCAAAGTGGGCGGCACGACGCTGCGTTCGATCGGCAATATTTCCCGGCTCCAGCGCATTCCCGACAATGACGCCGATTATGTCGATCCGCTCGACATGCTGGCCGAGCTCAGGTCTGACAATCAGGCGCTGATCGCGAGCCTGCGCGAGACGCATGAGCTGTGCGACGAGGAGAACGACGTGGCGACCACGAGCCTGATCGAGACGTGGATCGACCAGGCCGAACGGCGCGTCTGGTTCCTCTACGAAGCGAGCCGCAGAGGCGACCCGGGCCATTGAGACTCGCGTGGAACCTTGCTTCGCCCTTTTGGCTTTCTTATCTTGATGTTGCGGCAGTACCCCGCCGCAGACCGCCGTTAAATCGGAGCAGCAGCCATGCGCAATCCTTTCCTGGCCGTGCTCGCCGTCCTGGCGACGCTGGCCCTGGTTTCCTGTGGTGCGCCAAGCACGCCGGACTTCGTCAGGAAGGCCGCCGCTAGCGACCTGTACGAGGTCGCCGCGGGCAAGATCGCCAGCGAGAAGGGGCAGTCGGAGGCGGTCAAGAAATTCGGCGCGCATATGATCGAGGCGCACAGCAAGACGACCGAGGAGCTGAAGGGCATCGTCCAGGCCGAGAAGCTCGACGTGAAGCTGCCGACCGAGGTCAGCGGGAAGCATAAGAAGATGCTCGACGCGTTGACCGCGGCGAAGCCGGAGGATTTCGACCAGCTCTACATCAAGCAGCAGGTCAAGGCGCACAGCAAGGCGTCGGAGCTGTTCGACGCTTACGCCGAGCGCGGCGAGAACGCGGCCTTGAAGCAATTCGCGGCCAACACGCTGCCGGCGATCAAGCAGCATCTCGAAGAGGCAGAGAAGCTCAAGCCATAGCCAGTCAGCTGCCGCCGAGCGTCGACGCTGACGTGCCGTAGAGCCAGTCGAAATCGGAGAGGGCCGCTTCTCCGCTCCGCCGTTCGAGCACAAGGTTGCGGGCGAGCCGCAACGCTCCGCCGAGATGATAGATCCGCCCCATGCGGCGGGAGAGGCGCTGGACGCGGGACGCGCGCGGCCGGCGAAGCGCGTCGTAGCGGCGAAAGGCTTGAGCCGGATCGCTAGGGGAAGCGCCGATCGCGGCTGCGAGCGTGGCCGCATCCTCGATGGCCAAAGCCGCGCCTTGCGCGAGATAGGGCAGCACCGGATGCGCGGCGTCGCCGAGAAGGACGATGCGGCCTTCGCTGAAACGGCGCAAGCGATCGAGGCGATAGAGCGACCAGCTCCGCCAGGCCGTCGCGCGTTCCAGCAACGATTTCGAATCCTTACACCAGCGGGTGAAACCGGCGAGCAAAGTTTCGACGCTGGCTGGCTGGTTCCAGCCTTGCGACGCGGCGCCGCCTTCGGTGACGGCGACGACATTGAGCTCGCGCCCGCCGCGGACGGGGTAATGCACGAGATGCGCGCGCGGCCCGAGCCACAGCCCGACCGCGGGCGCGTCGAAGGGGGCGGCAAGGCCGTCGCGCGGCAGGAGCGAGCGCCAGGCGGTCGCTCCGGTGAAATGCAGGCTTGCCGCGGGGCTGACGAGCGGGCGAAGCGTCGACCACAAGCCGTCGGCGCCGATCAGGCTCGTGCCTTTGGCTTCGCTGCCGTCGGTGCCGCGGACCAGGACATCGTCGCCTCGCATGTCGGCCGTCAAGACCGTGAAGTCCGGCCGCAGCGTGACTTGGGTCAGGCTTTCGGCGGCGAGGCGAAGTCCGGCATGCAGATCGGCGCGGTGCAGCGTGAGATAGGGAGCGCCATAGCGGTCCTCGACGCGTCTCCCGAGCGGCAACGAGGCGAGCTTGCGGCCGGTCAGCCCGTCGCGGATGACGATCTGCTCGGGGGCGAAGGCGTGAGGCTCGATCAATTCGAGCACGCCGAGCGCGGCAAGCACGCGCGTGGCATTGGGACCGAGCTGGATGCCGGCGCCGGTCTCCTCGGTGAAGCGGGAGCGCTCCAGCACCTCCGTCTCGATCCCGCGACGTCCGAGCCCGATGGCGGTGGCGAGGCCGCCGATGCCGCCTCCGGCAATGAGCACGCGCTCTCCCGGCTTGGCCATGGAAGAAGCCGGCGTCAAGCCGCCGGTGCGCCTGGCGGGGCAGTGGCGATATAGATGCAGGCGGGCGGGTCGCTCTCGGTCGCTTCGAGCGCGCCGTCATGCACGAACAGCGTCGAGCAATAGGGGCAGACGATCTGCGCCTCGTGCCCCATGTCGAGATAGACATGCGGGTGGTCGTGCGGCGGGCTCGCCCCCATGCATTGGAATTCCTTGACGCCGATCGCGATGCGGTCGACGCCCTGATCGTTCACCATATGCGGCACGAGCGTTTGAGCCATGGACGTCGTTCTTCGCCTCTCGCCTTCGCAAATCGCCGCGAGCATAGTGAGCCTTGGGGCAAAGCGGTAGCGCTAGAATGCAAAGCTTCAATTCAGACGGCGTCGAACTCGCCTATGTCGAGGAGGGGGAGGGCGAGCCCATCCTCCTGATCCACGGCTTTGCCTCCAATATCGCGGCGAATTGGCGCGATGCCGGCTGGATCCGCACGCTGACCGAGGCCGGGCGCCGCGTCATCGCCTTGGACAATCGCGGGCATGGGCACAGCGAGAAGCTTTACGATCCGAGCCGCTATGGCGCGCCGGCGATGGCGGAGGACGCGCGCCGGCTGCTCGACCATCTCGGCATCGCCCGCGCCGACGTGATGGGCTATTCGATGGGGGCCCGCATCGCCACGTTTCTGCTGCTTGCGCATCCGGAGCGGGTGCGCAGCGCGATCCTCGCCGGCGTCGGCATCAATCTGGTGCGCGGCATGGTCGGCACGGGGCCGATCGCCAAAGCGCTGGAAGCTCCCCGCATCGAGGACGTGAGCAACGACACGGCGCGGAGCTTCAGGGCGTTTGCGGAAAGGACGGGCAGCGACCTCAAGGCGCTCGCCGCCTGCATGCGCGGCCCGCGCGAGAAGATCACGCCGGAGGCGCTTGCCAGCATTCGCATCCCCATCCTGATCGCCGCCGGCAGCGAGGACGTGATCGCGGGCTCCGGCGCCGAGCTTGCAAAGCTGATCCCTGGCGCCCAACTCCTTGAAATCATAGGCCGCGACCATATGCGGGCGGTGGGAGATGCCCGTTTTAAGCAAGGTGTGCTCGACTTTTTAACCGAGCGGCCTTAGTTCAGTGGTCAGGTAAGTCGATGCGCCCCCAAATGCCCTGCATGCGGGGGCAGGTTGAGGTTCCCATGCAAAAGACCTTCGCGGCGGCAGAGCCGCAGATCAAGAGCTACGATCCGATCTGGAGCCAGGTACGGCGCGAGGCCGAGGAGATCAGCGCGGCAGAGCCCGCGCTTGGCGGCTTCATCTATGCGACCGTGCTCGATCATTCGCGGCTCGAGGACGCCGTGTGCCATCGGCTGGCGCGCCGGCTCCAGCATTCGGCGCTCGATTCAGGGCTGCTGCATAAGACGTTTCACGAGGTGCTGGCCTTGGATCCCTCGCTCGGCGAGGTGTTCCGCGCCGACCTGATGGCCACCGTCAAGCGCGACCCGGCCTCGAGCCGCCTGATCGAGCCTCTGCTCTATTTCAAAGGCTTTCACGCGCTCGAGACCTATCGCATCGCGCACGCGCTATGGAAGGCCGGCCGCAAGGACTTCGCGCTTTATCTGCAGAGCCTGACCTCGCGCTTCCTGCAAGTCGATATTCATCCGGCCGCGGTGATCGGCAGAGGCATCATGTTCGACCATGCCACCGGCATCGTCATCGGCGAGACGGCGGTGATCGGCGACAATTGCTCGATGCTGCACGGGGTGACCCTTGGCGGCAGCGGCAACGACCGGGGCGACCGGCATCCGAAGATCGGGCGTGGCGTGATGATCGGGGCTGGGGCCAAGATCCTCGGCAATATCAAGATCGGCGATTGCGTGCGCGTGGCCGCCGGCAGTGTCGTGCTCAACGATGTGCCCCCGCGGCGCACGGTGGCGGGAGTGCCGGCGAGAGAAGTCGGCTTCGCCGGCTGCGAGGAGCCGGCGCTCGCCATGGATCAGATGTTCGTGGGCGATGACGATCAAGACCGCCGCTAGGACCTGGAAACAATTGGGAGGCCACGCGATGCGGGCCTCGGGGAGGCGGCGGTGACACGCGAAGAGATCGTCAAGCTCGAGCATTATCTGAAGAAGATCTTCCGCCTGCCGGCGCTGCAAGTACGCCAGCGCCCGCGCAAGGAGGATTCCGCCGAGGTCTATGTCGATGAGGAGTTCATCGGCATCCTGTTCCGCGACGACGACGAAGGCGAAGTCGCCTATCAATTTCAGATGGCGATCCTCGATTACGACCTGAAAGACTAGGGCGGCTCAAGCGGCGCGGAGCGGGTAGCCCGCGGTTAGTGCCGATCGGGCACCGTCGTTAACTAATCCTTAAGAATACCGACGAAGGGCCTCCCGCCCTGGCTAGACTGCGCGTGGGTAAACGCGTGGCGGCCGGGGTCCCCAATGCAGTTCCTGGCGATCTACCTCTACGTCATCGCCGTCGGTTTCGTATCGGCGGGCGTGCTGGCAAGCTTCGTCCAGCTCCTCTCAGGGCAACCGATGCGCTTCGGCATCGAGCCGAATAGCATTCTCGCTTCGCTTGGCGGCGTGTTGCTGCGCGTCTGGGCCGGTCCTGCCATTCTCATGCGCAACGCGTGGCGGGGCTTGCGGATTCAGTCCCGGCCGAAGATCTGGTTCGGCCTTTCGGCGATGATCGCCGCCGTCTGGAGCCTGTTCTCAGGCGCCGTCCTGCTCGATTTGCTGCTCAGCCTGTAGCCATCCCCTCCGTCGGAAAAAAAGAGCCGGCCTCTTGGGGAGGCCGGCTCGAGTAAAGGCCCGGTGGGGTCGGGGATGGGTGGGGGATGATCACCGGGCCTCAAAACTTTCCCATCGCTGGGGGTGTCGAAACTCCTGCTAGTTGCGGTTGGAGGCTGACACCGCGGTTTGCGGGACGCTGTCGGGCGGCAACAGCGAGATCCAAACCAGCGGGTTCTTCTCGGACTGCCGTTTTACGTAGGTGTAGGGCGTATCGGCCCAGCGCATGACCTCGCGCCGCTTATTGTCGAGAACGAAGTCGCCCTGGTCGGTGCGGACGGTCAAGACCGCGTGGCCCTCGTTGTTCTCGTCGCGGACGACGGTGATCAGCAGCGTGCTCTCAGGGTAGCCGCGCTCGATCAGCGTGCGGCGCTTGAGCAGCACGTAATCCTCGCAATCGCCCTTGTTGGCGCCCGGATAGGTCCAGACCTCAGGCTTGCCGTAAAGCTCGAGATCGGTGATCGGAGCCACGGCCGTGTTGACGGCGGTGTTCACTTCCTCGATCTCGTGGAATTTGGCGGCCGTCAGCTGGATCCGGTCGGCGAAGCGGCGGCCGGGACGGCACTCGACCTGATGCTCACGGCAAAAGGTCACATAGCCGATCGGCGGCAAGGTATCGCCAAAGGACGTCATGAAGGAGACCTTCTGGATCTGGGCCGGCGGCGCCAAGCTGATCGCATGATCATTGGTGGCATCGGCCGGCATAGACGAAATAAACATCAAGAAGGCAGAGCCTACGACAAAATGTTTCATTGCACCCCCCGTATTGTTGAGTGCAGTGTCTCAGAAAGATTTTGAGATCCCGATAAAAGAAGAGATCGGTTTGAAGTAGTATTGGTAGGGGTTTTTTAGTGAGAACTACTCAAACCTGAACGTTCCGGCATTGCCTAAAATTTTAATTAATCCGAGAACAAAATGTGTTTTTTGGCGGATATGAAGGGCCGCCCGCTCCCGCGCGGCCGGTTGTCTGGCGGAAATGGGGTTAAGAAGAACTTAGCCGAAGGTGCGGGCGAGGCTATCGGGATCCTGGAGCTCGACGAATTGGATGGCGATGCCCTGCTCGTGATGGCGCACCACGCGGCCCCGCATGCGGCCGAGAATGACCATGGTGCCTAGCGGCGGCTTGATGGTGCAGGCCACCGAGGCGCCGCTCAGCGACACGTCGATCACCCGGCAATTGTGCACGTCGCCATTCGGCATGATCAGCTTCGAGGCGTTGATCCGAGGCACGATGCGGTCGTGCTTGCGCTCCTCGCCGAGGCCGAGGGCATTTTGATTGATGAGCCAGGTCAGAAGATTGGCGATGCGCTCCCGCTTATAGAGACTCGCCAGAATACGAACCGCGAAGCCGCCCTCGAAAGAGCGCACCACGACGCCCTCGATGCGCCCGAGATTGTCGAGATAGGCGACGATGCGCTCGCCGTCCCCGCACTTTACCGGCGCGACCATCGCCATGCCGCCGGCGGACATATTGACCACCTGGCAAGGATATTCCTGCTTGTCCTCGCGCATGAAGCGACCGAAGAGGTTCACCGCGACGCGGCGATGCCTGCGGCGCTCCGGCACGATCTTCGGCCGGTTCATGCTGCGCTCTAGTCGCCGCTCCGCGCGATCCCTTTGGGACGCCGCGGGCGTTCCATCCTCAACTGTGGGGACGCTCATCTGTCGCCGAAGCCCGCACTGGTTGTAAGTGCTGTCTCTTATGTCGTGTACTGACTGAAAGTCAGTTTCACAGCTCGAGCCTAGGCGGTTCTAGGTTAAGGAAGGTCTAAGTGGCCGCCCCAAAACGGTATTATCCGTGGACTGCCTATTGCAACTAGTTCCGGGGCTCGTGGCCAAGACCGCCCTCGAGCACGCGGAAGCGGCGGCTGCCGAGGTTGACCATCTCGCTGTCTTGCAGGAAGGCCGGGCTCCCATCGGGCCAATGCAGATTGAGCTCGAGGATCTCCTGGCGGAGCAGCGGTTCCGCCCCGAGCCAGAAGGGAGGCTCGATCGCGGTGATCGCACCGAGAACGCGATTGATGGTCTCGCCGCTGTGGATCAGCGGCAACAGCACGAGCTCGAAGCTCGCCTGCCGGTTGGAACAGCTAAAGGCGCGGAAGCGCCCGTGACCCACCGCGGCATCGGCGAACACGGTGCGCAGCAGGGAGGCGACAGCATCGCGATCGGCGTCCTCGAACAGATTCAGCAAGTCGGCGCCGCGGAGCTCGCGCCCGAACTGCTCGCAAATGCGCGTGCCGGCAAGCCGGAAGCGGTAGCCGAGCGCTTGCGTGCCTTCGACGATGAAAGTCTCGGGCAGCAGCGGGGCGATCATCGACGGCTCGATCTCGTAGCGCCGGGGCGCGACGCGGCCATTGCGTATGCGATCCCAATACGCGTAAAGCTGCCTGCTCGTTGGCTGCTGCATAACCCACCCGACGCGAAACGCTACACCGTACCCAAAAGGCCGCCCAATCCTTCCGCGCCGCCAAGGTAACCATCCCTCTTTGGCACAAAGGCTGAGCCGCACATTGCTCATGGACCGAATAAGCAGGGAGTATGCCAGGGGCGGCAATGTGGCGCCGGGAGCGGGCGCTTATGGGCGGTTATGGTTGCCGGGGGCGGATCAGCACGGTTTTGGAGGGCCCTCCGGTCATGGCCGCGCGTGAGCCGATCCTTAACGTGCCGCGCAGCGTGGCCGGCGTCGCGGCGCTGCTGATCTTGGTGCAGATCATCAGAGGCCTGCTGCCGGACGATCTCGATCTCACCCTGCTGCTCACGCTTGCGTTCATACCGGCGCGCTATAGCGGCGCGGCGCTCGAGCTTCCCGGCGGCTACGTCACCGCCGTCACCTCGTTCGTGACCTACATGGTGGTGCATGCCGGTTGGGTGCATCTTCTGGTGAATCTGGCGTGGATGCTCGCTTTCGGCAGCGCCGTGGCCCGGCGCATGGGCGACCTTAAATTCCTTGGCTTCTCGGTGCTGTGCGGCATCGCCGGCGCGCTCACGCATCTGCTGTTCCACTATGGTGACATGGCGCCGGTGGTGGGCGCCTCGGCGGCGATCTCAGGCCAGATGGCCGGCGCGCTCAGATTCATCTTCAGCGCGGAGCGGCAACCCGGCCAGCGGGCGCCGGATTTCATCAGCGCGCCGCGTATGAGCCTTGGCGAAACGCTCACCGACAAGCGGATGATCGCGTTCCTGGTGTTCTGGGTCGCGCTCAACGCCTATTTCGGACTGAGTTCGGTGAAGATTGCCGGCGAGCAGGGCGGGATCGCCTGGGAGGCCCATATTGGCGGCTTTCTCTGCGGCTTGCTGCTGTTCGGCGCCTTCGACCGCGAGCAGCCCGCAAAGGACGCGCCGCGCCTCGCCTAGAAGCCGGAATCTCCCTGCAACTTTCCTCCTCTCTTGCGCGTCTTCCAAGTCCGGGACAGAATGTCGCAGTCAACGGGGCTGAGTTCCCGGGCTGGAGGAAACAGGCATGAACGTCGCCACAATTCTGAAGATGAAGGGCAGGGAGGTGGTGACCTCTGCCCCCAACACCCCACTGCTCGATATCGCCGAGCAGCTTGGCACCCGTGGGATCGGTTGCATCGTCATCACCGGCGTCGACGGCAAGGTCGCCGGCATCGTCTCTGAGCGCGATATCGTGCGCGAGATCGGACGGGCCGGCCCGAAAGTGTTGAAGGAGCCGGTTTCGATCTGCATGACCAAGACCGTGGTCACCTGCCGGGAGTCGGACACGATCGACCGGCTGATGGCGGAGATGACCGCGCACCGCTTCCGGCACATGCCCGTGGTCGAGCGGGGACGCCTGTGCGGACTCGTGTCGATCGGCGACGTGGTGCGGCTGCGGATCGCCGAAGCGGAGATGGAAGCCGCGGCGATGCGCGACTACATCGCCACGGGTTGAGCGGGGTTTAGGCCGCGAGCGCGCGCACTGCGAGCTTGATTTCCTCGATCACCTTCTCGGTCGCACGCGCGCCGAGTTCGATCGCCTCGCAGGCGCGGTGGAAATCGAACAGGCCGATGCTGCCCGTCTTGGGCGCGATGAGAATGTCGGGCGGATCGCCGGCGAGCCGCGAGCGCGCGATGCGGTCCTGGGTGATGTTGATGGCGTCCATCATCACCGCCGACATGCCGGGCGCGTCGCTCCTTCCGAAAATCTGCCGGTGCAAGAGATGCACCGCCGCGCGTCCGTTCGAGCCGAGCAGCTCCGCGCCTTCAATCGGGAGCGACGGCTCGGCGTAAGCCTCCTGGTCGTGGATCACGGCGCCCTTGCTGAACACGTCGTTGCTCAGATTGACGGCGATGACGATGCGGGCGCCGAGCGCGCGGCACACCGACACTGGAATTGGATTGACCAGCGCGCCGTCGATCAGCCAGCGGCCGTTGATCTGCACGGGTTTGAAGATGCCCGGCAGCGCGAACGAGGCTTTCAGCGCGTTCACCAGGCTGCCTTTGTTGAGCCACACCTCATGGCCGGTGCCGAGCTCGGTGGCGACCGCCACGAATCGCCGGTCGAGCTGCTCGATATGGAATTGCTGGAGGTGCTGCTCGAGCCGGGCGCTCAGGCGCTGCCCGGTGATCAGGCCGGAGCCGGCGAAGTTGATGTCGAGAAAGCCGAAGATGCGGCGGCGGGTGAGCCCGCAGGCGAACTCCTCGAGCGCGTCGAGCCTCGAGGTGACGAAGCAGGCGCCGGCCACGGCGCCGATCGAGGTGCCGGCGACGATGTCCGGCTCGAGCCCAGCGGCGACCAGGCTTTTCAGCACGCCGATATGGGCCCATCCACGGGCCGCACCGCCGCCAAGGGCAATGCCGATTGTCGGTCTACTCACCATAGTCTAGGCCCAAGCCGGAGAGGGTCCGGCCGCTCCAGGCCGCACGCGACCATCCTTTTTATACCGGCGTGGCCGAATGCGACGATCTCGCCGCGGATCATATTACTCCGGACTCTTTAAGGTTCCCTTTGCGGCACCAGCGTGACGGTAGACCTCGCCCGGGTCGAACTGACGCTCCGCGTCGACGAAGCGCAGCGACACGCCGCCGCCTGGGGCGACCCCGAGCGGCACGGCCCGGTAGAAGCAGCTCTTCCTTCCGGTATGGCAGGCGGCGTCGGCGCCTTGCTGCTCGACCTTCAGCCAGATGGCGTCCTGGTCGCAGTCGGTGCGCATCTCCACCACGCGCTGCGTGTTGCCGCTTTCTTCGCCCTTGCGCCACAGCCGCTCGCGCGAGCGCGACCAATAATGCGCTTCGCCCGTCTCGATGGTGCGGGCGAGCGCCTCTTCGTTCATATAGGCGAACATCAGCACCTCGCCGGTGCTGGCCGAGGTGGCGACCACGGGCAGGAGACCGTGCGCGTCGAAGCGCGGCGCGAAGACGGTTCCTTCCTCGCTCTCGGTCTCGCTGGCAGGGGCAGGGAAGACGCTAGCCTTGCTCACCACGTTGTCCTCCCGCGAGCGCGGGCGTCAGCCGCGGCCGCGCTCGGTCGCGAGCATCATGAAGCGCGCCTGCTGCGCCGGATCCTCTTTGAAGATGCCGGTGAACTGCGTGGTGATGGTGGCGACGTCGGGCTTCCGCACGCCGCGGATCGACATGCATTGATGCACGGCCTCGATCATCACCGCGACGCCTTTCGGCTTCAGCGCCTTGTCGATGGTCTCGGCGATCTGCGCGGTCATGGTCTCTTGCGTCTGCAAGCGGCGGGCGAACACCTCGACCACGCGGGCGAGCTTGGAAATGCCCACCACCCGGTCGGTCGGGAAATAGGCGACATGCGCCTTGCCGATGAAGGGGATCATGTGGTGCTCGCAATGGGAGTGCAGCTCGATGTCGCGCAGCATGACGATGTCGTCATAGCCGGCCACCTCGTCGAAGGTGCGCGACAGCACCTCGAGCGGGTCTTCCGTGTAGCCCGAAAAGAACTCGTCATAGGCCGCCGTGACGCGGCGCGGCGTCTCGCGCAGGCCCTCGCGGTCGGGATCGTCGCCCGCATAGGCGATCATCGTGCGGACGGCCTCCTCGGCCTCCTCGCGCGAGGGCCGCACGATGGCAGGCCCACGGCCGATCTCGCCTTGCGGCTTGGTCCGCAATTTCTTCACCGTGGCGTCCATGGGATACGAAACTTTCCTTGTCTGGCTTAACGCGTAACGGCTCAAAGCCGTTCAGCCGCCTTCACTTGGGATAGTATAGTCTTCTCGTCAACAACCGGTGTCGGGGGCGTCTCCCCGGCGCCGTTCCATCCTCAGGCCCGGCTGCATATATAATGCGTAATTTCGGCCTGCAAGGCGAGCCTGAGTCAAGATCGACATGACGCTTCCCGAAGACATCTATAGCCAACGCATCCTCGAGCTTGCCGCCGCCTTGCCGCGGACGGCGCGGCTCGCCACGCCGCAGGCCACGGCAACGGCCCATTCCAAGCTTTGCGGCAGCACGGTCACCATCGACCTCGCCATGGATGGCGACGTGGTGAGCGACTATGGGCAAAGCGTGAAGGCTTGCCTGCTCGGCCAGTCGGCGGCCTCGGTGATGGGGCGGGAGGTGGTCGGTGCAAGCGCCGCGGAGCTGCGCGCAGTGGGCGCGGCGATGCGCAAGATGCTGAAAGAGGGCGGACCGCCGCCTGACGGCAAATGGGGCGATCTCGCCGTGCTCGAGCCGGTGCGCGACTACAAGGCCCGTCATGCCTCGACGCTGCTGGTGTTCGACGCGGTGGAGGACGCGATCCGCCAGATCGAGGCCAAGCGCGCCGCCCAGGCGTCGCAGTCGGCAGAGCATGTCTAAGACCATCCGCGAGCCCGGGCGGGCGAGTGTGCCGGTCGGCGCGCGCATCGCCAAGGCGCTGCTGCTTGCGCCGATCGGCGTTTACCGCTTCGCCATCTCGCCGCTGCTCGGGGTCAATTGCCGGCATCTGCCCGGCTGTTCGGATTATGCGCGCGAGGCCATCGAGATCAACGGCGCCTGGAAGGGGAGCTGGCTCGCGCTGTCGCGGATCTGCCGCTGCCATCCCTGGGGCAGCCACGGGCTCGACCCGGTGCCTGACCTGAGAGATGAGCGCCACCCGTTAACGCCCTGGCGCTATGGACGATGGCATCTAAACCCTCGTGACGCGGCCTCCGATTCTCGGTAAAAGGCGCGCCTGACACCCCAACGATCTCTTACCTGCGCTGGTACGCAGGAGTGAGAGGAGCAACAGACATGTCGCAGATCTCCCTGACATTTCCCGATGGCGCAAAGCGCGCGGTGGCCGCCGGCACGTCCGGCCTCGATGTCGCCAAGTCGATCTCGCCGTCGCTGGCCAAGCGCACCGTGGCGATGAGCCTCGACGGCAAGCTTGCCGACCTCGCGGCGCCCATCAAGGCCGACGCCGCGATCAAATTCCTGACGCGCGAAGATCAAGCAGCGCTCGAATTGATCCGCCACGACGCGGCGCATGTGATGGCGCAAGCCGTGCAGGAGCTCTATCCCGGCACGCAAGTCACGATCGGTCCGGTGATCGAGAACGGCTTCTATTACGATTTCGCGCGCGACGAGCCCTTCACGCCCGACGATCTTCCCAAGATCGAAGCCAAGATGCGCGAGATCATCGCGCGGGATGCGCCGTTCACCTGCGAGGTGATAGACCGCAAGCAAGCGAAGAAGCTGTTCGCCGACAAGGGCGAGACCTTCAAGCTCGAGCTGATCGACGCGATTCCGGAAGGCGACGAGATCAAGATCTACTCGCAGCGTGAGTGGCTCGATCTTTGCCGCGGGCCGCATATGACCTCGACGGGCAAGGTCGGCAAAGGCTTCAAGCTGCTGAAGATCGCCGGCGCCTATTGGCGTGGGGATTCGAACAATCCCATGCTCCAGCGCATCTACGGCACGGCGTGGGCCAGCGAGGACGATCTCAAGGCCTATCTGCATCAGCTCGAAGAGGCCGAGAAGCGCGACCATCGCCGCTTGGGCCGCGAGATGGATCTGTTCCATTTCCAGGAAGAAGCGCCGGGCGCGGTGTTCTGGCATCCCAAAGGCTGGGCGCTGTTTCGGACGTTGATCGGCTATATGCGCCGCCGACAGACAGGCTTGGGGCTACTGGGAGGTCAACTCTCCGGACATGCTGGATCGGGCGCTCTGGGAGCAGTCGGGGCATTGGGAGAAGTTCGGCGACCACATGTACGTCACCGAGACGCCCGACGAGCGCATCTATGCCTGCAAGCCGATGAACTGTCCGGGCCACGTACAGATCTTCAAGCATGGCTTGAAGAGCTATCGCGATCTGCCGCTCAAGATCGCCGAGTTCGGCAAGGTGCATCGCTACGAGCCGTCGGGCGCGCTGCATGGGCTGCTGCGCGTGCGGCATTTCACGCAAGACGACGCGCATATCTTCGTCACCGAGGACCAGATTACCGAGGAATGCGTCAAGCTGAACGAGCAGATGCTGTCGATCTATCGCGATTTCGGCTTCACCGATGTGCGCATCAAATTCTCGGACCGACCGGACAAGCGGGTCGGGGCAGACGCCACTGGGACAAGGCGGAGGCCGCGCTGAAGCGCGCGGTCGAGGTTGCCGGTCTTGCCTATGAGCTGAACCCGGGCGAGGGCGCGTTCTACGGACCCAAGCTCGAATATGTCTTGCGCGACGCGATCGGCCGCGATTGGCAATGCGGCACGATCCAGGTCGACCTCAACCTCCCTGGGCGGCTCGGCGCGTTCTACATCGCGCCGGACGGGGACAAGACCGTGCCGGTGATGATCCACCGGGCGATGTTCGGCTCGCTGGAGCGCTTCACCGGCATCTTGATCGAGCATTATGCGGGGCATCTGCCGCTCTGGCTCGCGCCGGTTCAGGCGGTGGTCGCGACCATCGTCTCCGACGCCGATGATTATGCCGAGGAGGTGCTCGACGCGCTGGTCAAGGCGGGACTGCGCGCCGAGGCCGATCTCCGCAACGAGAAGATCAACTACAAAGTGCGCGAGCATTCGCTGGCCAAGGTGCCGGTGCTGTTGGTGGTGGGCAAGCGCGAGGCGGAGGAGCGCACCGTCTCGGTGCGGCGGCTCGGCTCACAGGAGCAGCAGGTGATGAAGCTCGACGCGGCGATCAAGCTGCTGGTCGGCGAGGCGGTGCCGCCCGATCTGCGCGAGGCCTCCCAGGCAGCAGCCTAAGACTCAAAGGACGTGCTTTCCGCACGCGTTGTCATGCCCGCGAAAGCGGGCATCCAGTAACCCCGGCGCTTGCGAGCCAACCGGACGCGGTGGTTACTGGATCGCCCGGTCAGGCCGGGCGATGACAAGAGTAAGTGTTTGATGCGCTCAGCACCGACCATTCTCACCATTGGGCATTCGCGGCACCCGCTCGAGCGCTTCATGGCGCTGCTGGAAGGCGCGGCGGCGACTTCGGTTGCCGATGTCCGCTCCGCACCCGTCTCGCGCTTCTCGCCGCATTTCAACAAGGCCGCGCTCGCTGCATCGCTCGCCGCGCACAAAATCGACTATGTGTTTCTTGGGAAGGAGCTTGGCGGACGGCCCGAGCAGCCGGCGATGTATACGCAAGGCGTCGCCGATTACGCGAAGATGGCCGCGTCGCCGGACTTCCAGCGCGGCATCGCGCGCCTCATGCAAGAGGCCGAGCGGGGCCGCGTCGCGGTGATGTGCTCGGAAGCCGATCCGCTGGATTGCCATCGCTGCCTGCTGGTCGCGCGCGCTCTGGGCGGCGCCGGCGTCGACATCGGTCACATTCTCGCCTCCGGCACGATCATGCCGCATGCGGAGGCCGAGGACCGGTTGCTCCAGCTTGCCGATCTCGCTGAAGCGGGCTTGCTGCTCTCCTCGCGCGACGATCGTTTGGCCGAGGCCTATCGCGCCCGCGCCCGCAAGGTCGCCTATGCCATGCCGCGCAAAGCTTAGAGGCGATCGAACAAACGCCGTCATACCGGCGAAAGCCGGTATCCAGAGCCGCTGGCTCAGTGCCGGTTGCCCCTGGATCCCGGCTTGCGCCGGGATGACGAGACTGGGTGAGTTATCCCCAAACAATCCCCGCCCTCCAAACCTCGCTTATCATTGGCTCACCTCGTCCACTGAGGGGCGCGATCATGAGGCGTCGTGAAGCGGGACGAGGTGCGGCGCCTGCGGGCCTTGTCGCAACAAGGCACTCGGGCGGCATCGGGGCTCCCCCCGGGACCACTAGGAGTCCCTGCCAGGAGCTGGCTGATGTATCGAGGCGGAAGTCGTTTCCGACCCTCGAGCGAAAGCGGGGCCCGTTGCCGGAAACGTCCGCGATTGGCGCGCCGCGAGGCGCCCGCGTGCCGCAAGGCACGAGCCATAAGGATTTTGCGCTTCTCGGCGCGCCATCCCCCTCACACTCCGGACGCTGAAATGCGCCGCGGAGAGGAGTTCGCTTGTCTTCTGTGACGCAGCAACAAACTCCATACCTCCCCCGTGGGGAGGTCCGGCGTCGCTCTTGCACGCTGGGGTGGGGCTCGGCTCAGCGAAGCGTAGCGCCTGGGATGTCTCACCCCACCCGGCGCGCTAAGGAGCGCGCCGCCTCCCCATCAAGGGGAGGGATGGAGTTAGCGGCAGATACTTCGAAGCTGCTATCCCTAGCGCGAGGGGCGAAGCAGAATCCCCGGATTGATCAGCGGCGCGTTGGGGTCGGCGGGCGCGCTCGCGGAGAAGCCGTCGAAGCCGACACCCGCGCCAGGCGAGGGCGCCTGACCGTCGCCGGCGACCATGCCGCCAGCACCGGCGGGTACGGGCGGCGGCTCGGGCGGATCGGTCAGGGCTTTCAGGTCCTCGGCAGAGGTCGGGCCGTCGTCGACCACGACCTCGATCTGCTTGGTATCGCCCGGCTCGATGCTGAATTTCCGCGTATAGCTCAGGCCGCCATGGTCGGCGACCACGGCATAGCTGCCCGGCGACAGGATATGCGTCGGCAGCGCGCCCGCGTTCTCCTTCACCACGTCGCCGGCAGAGGTGAGGATGGTCCATTTGGTGTCGGCGAGCGCCTCGCCGCCCAGCGTCTGCACCAGCTTGAAGGTGGTCTTGCTGCCGGTCTGCTTGATGGTCGCCTCGGTGATCTTGCCGGGCTCGACCGTCACGTCGGCGCGCACGACGGCGTTGGCATCGCCGTAGAGGCTCTCGATGCGATAGGCGCCGGCATTGAGCCTGACGACCAGCCCGGGCTTGGCGTTGTCCAGGATCATGTGGCGGTTTCCCCGCTGATCCTCATCGTCGGAGAGGATGTCGAATTTGACGGCGCCCTCCGGCGCGGCCTCGCCACTGGCGAGCGCGGCGCTCAGCTTCAGGCCGCCGGTATTGAGCACGAAGGTCTCCTCGAGCGAGCGGCCGCTCTCGACCTTGATCTTCTTGGTGAGGTTGGACAGTCCGTAAGCGGCATTGACCAAATACTCGCCGGGCAGCAGCGCCGCGGTGGGCATTGCCTCGCGATGCGTGCTGAGCAGCTGGTATCCATGTCCATCGGGCGAGGTCTTCGAGGCAAACACGCGCCAGGTGAGCCCGGCTTGCAGCTTCGGGCCTTGCTCGGTGACCAGCGCCTTGAAGGTGACGGGGACGGGAAGCTGAACCTGCGCCGCCACGGTTTGCGCCGGTTTGGGGGCGGGCGTCGGGACAGGCGGAGTCAATTCGGCTGTTGGAGGTGGCGTCGGCAAGGCGGCTTGTGGCGGCGGTGGCGGGGGAGCGATGGCAACGGACTGCACCTTCCGCACGGGCGGTGCGTCGGACACTTGCGAAGGCGTCTCGCCGGGAGGCGGCGCCGCCGATTTGAGCACGGCGGTCTCGCCAGCCGCTTCAGAAGCTTGCGGTGCCGCGGCTTGGGGCGTCGGTTCGGCTTGCGGTTGCGGCGCGGCAGGCGGTTCGGGCGTCGGCTTCAATGATCATCGGCACGGCGCTCGCCACGCCCGGCGGCAGAGCGCCAAGCGCGGGCGGCGCCGGACTTTCCACGGCAGCCACCGCCTGTGGAGCCGCCGCACTCGCGGGATTGGCAACGGCATCGAGCACGGTGGCGAAGCCCTGCTTCAGTTCGTCCGCATTGGTGGCGGCGACGAAGGTGCCGCCGGTGACGCCGGAAAGGCAGGCGAGTGGCTTCAGCTCGTCAGCCTTGGCGCTATAGCCGACAACATGGATACGCAGCGCCTGCGATTTCTCCTTCATCGCCGCGGCCGTCGAGCAGATATCGGCATCGCAAGTGTCGCCGCCGTCGGCGATGAGCACGATGTCGAGGCTCTGATCCTTCACTTGCGCCTTGGCGGCATCGCTCAGGGCGGCAGCGATCGGCGCCTGTCCCTTCGGCTTGATCTTGTCGAAAAACTTGTCCTTCGCCGCGAAGGTCAACTCGCCGGGTTTGGCCAGGATCTCGCTGTCGGCGCAGTTCGATGCCTTGCGATGGCCCAATGCGACGAGCCCGAACGACAGCCTTCCGGCGTAAGTGCCGAGGGCCGCGCCAAGCTCCGTCTTGGCTGAGGTGATCTTGCTCGCGCTGCCGATCTTGGTGTTCATGCTGCTCGACGCATCGAGCACGACGATGGTGGCGGGCTGGGTGGGGGAGGGCGCGTTTTCGGCGGCGGCGGGCCCCGCCCCGAGAAGAGCGGCGGACAAGAGCAGGGGGCTAAGCCCCGCGCAGCGTTTCCCCCGCATGGCGATAGCTCCGATAAGCCGGCCGCAAGCTGTTATACCCGTTTCCGGTGCGCAACAATCGGCTGAAATTCCTTTGCGAATAAGGCCGATTTGCGGTGTGTTGGCATCCCCTTCGCCTTTCGCGGAGGTCGGATTCCGGCATTGTTCGGGGCCGCATTTCAGGATAGGGAACGCGACCTTTCCCGCCCCTCGCTGTCAGAGAATGACCAATCCGACGATAGACCTCCTGCTCACCCGTCGCTCGGTGTCGGCCAACAGCCTCGCCGAGCCCGGCCCGAATGCAGCCGAGCTTGAGCTGATCTTGCGCGCGGCCTCGCGCGTGCCGGACCACAAGAAGCTCGTGCCCTGGCGCTTTATCCTGTTCGAGGGCGAGGCTAGGGGCGAATTCGGCAAGATCCTGGCCGAGACATGCCGCGTCGAGGAAAAGGACCCAGGCGCGTTCCGGCTCGAGAACGAGGCGAAGCGCTTCTTGCGCGCGCCGATTGTCATTGCCGTGGTCTCGCGCATTGTGAAGAACCCGGCGGCGCCCGAATGGGAGCAAATCCTCTCGGCCGGCGCCGCCTGCCAGAACCTCATCGTCGCCGCCACCGCGCTCGGCTACGGCGCGCAATGGATCACCGAATGGTGCGCCTATAGCCAGGGGGTGCGCCAGGCGCTCCGGCTTGCCGAGAACGAGCGGGTCGCCGGTTTCGTCTATATTGGCACGCCCAAGGAGAAGCCGGACGAGCGCGAGCGGCCGGTGCTCGCCGACATTGTCACGGCGTGGCGCCCTTCTTAAGGCCCGCGAGAGAGCCATGTTCTACGACGCCGTCGCCAACACGCATGGTCTCGCGCTCGACCCGTTCAAGGCGCTGGTCGCGCCGCGGCCGATCGGCTGGATCTCGACGCTCGGCAAGAATGGCGTGGTCAATCTCGCGCCGTACAGCTTCTTCAATGCCGTGTCCGAGGATCCGCATTTCGTGATGTTCGCGTCAGGCGGCCGGAAGGACAGTCAGCGCAATGCCGAGGAGACGGGCGAGTTCGTCTGCTCGCTGGCGACCTACGATCTGCGCGAGGCGATGACCAAGACCTCGGCGGCGGTCGGCCCCGACGTCGACGAGATGCGGCTCGCGGGCCTTACGCCGGCGCCGTCGCGTCTGGTCAAGCCGCCGCGCGTCGCGGAATCTCCGGTCGCGTTCGAATGCCGCTATTGGCGCACGATCGAGCTGCCGGGCCGTGACGGCGCGCCGAGCGGGCATGCGATCGTGCTCGGCCAGGTCGTCGGCGTGCATATCGCCGACGAGGCGATCGTCGACGGCAAGGTCGACGTGACGCTGCTGAAACCGATCGCCCGGCTCGGCTACGGCGACTATGCGGTGATCGACAAGGTGTTCACGCTACCCCGACCGGGAGCGGGCGATCGCGGCGCGTCTCAATAGCCGAATTGCTCGGCGAGGATGCGCTCGGCCAGGGTGTGGCCCGGATCGAACAGCATCAGAATGTCGATGCCGCTTTCCTCCATCACCTCGACCTTGATCACGTCGCGGAACTCGGTGTGATCGGCCACGGCGCTCACCGGGCGCTTGTCGGGCTCGAGCACCTCGATCACGACCTTGGCATCGTTCGGCAACAGCGCGCCGCGCCAGCGTCGCGGGCGGAAGGGGCTGATCGGCGTCAGCGCCAGAAGCGGCGCGTTGATCGGCAGGATCGGCCCATGCGCCGAGAGGTTATAGGCGGTCGAGCCGGCGGGGGTCGAAACCAGGATGCCGTCGCAGATGAGCTCGTCCATGCGCACCTTGCCGTCGACCGCGATCTTGAGCTTGGCGGCCTGATAGATCTGCCGGAACAATGACGCCTCGTTGATGGCGAGAGCCTCGTGCCTTGCGCCGTGCTTGTCATGCGCCGTCATGCGCAACGGATGGATGACGGTGATCTCGGCCGCCTTCAGCCGCTCTTTGAGGCTGTCCTCATGGTAGTCGTTGAGCAGGAAGCCGACCGAGCCGCGATTCATGCCGTAAATCGGGATGCGGCTATTGAGATGGCCGTGCATGGTCTGCAGCATCAGCCCGTCGCCGCCCAGCGCCACGATGGCATCGGCCTCGGCAAAGGCGGCATTGCCGTAGCGCTCGGTGAGCTTGGCCAGCGCCTCCTCGGCCTCCTTGGTCTCGCTGGCAATGAAGGCGATTTTGTCGAAGCGGGGCATGGTCCTATCGAGGCGCTTTGAGCTTGCTTAAGAAGCGGGCACTATAAATGCGGCGGTGGACCGCAAATGCAAGTCCTTCCAGTTACGCGCGGAATGGTGAATTTATGGGGAACGACGACACCCCGGTGCTGATCTATACGACCTTGCCCTCGCTTGCCGACGCCAAGCGGGTCGGCGAGGCGCTGGTCGCCGGCCGGCTCGCGGCCTGCGTCAACATGTTTCCCGGCATGATCTCGATCTTCGAGTGGAAGGGCGCGCGCGAGGAGGCGAGCGAGGTCGCCATGATCATCAAGACGCGGAGTTCGCTCACCGAGGCGGTGCTGGCAGAGACCAAGCGGCTGCATCCTTACGAGCTGCCGGCGCTGCTCGTGCTGCCGACCGAGGGCGGCAGCGTCGAATATTGCGCCTGGATCGCCAGTCAGACGCAAAGCCCCGAACGAAAATGAGCGAACAGCGCTTCGTGCTGGCCATCGATCAGGGGACGACCAGCACGCGCGCCATTCTGTTCGACAGCGAGGGGCGGGCGCGTAGGTCCGCGCAAATCCCGCTCACGCAGATTTATCCCGCGCCCGGACAGGTCGAGCACGACGCGGAAGAGATTTGGCGGCATGTGCTGCAGGTCGGCCGCGAGGTGCTGAGCGGCGCCGGCGCGAAGTCTATTGCCGCCATCGGCATCACCAATCAGCGCGAGACCACGGTCGTGTGGGACAGGGCGAGCGGCAAGCCGCTCGCCAATGCGATTGTCTGGCAGGACCGCCGCACCGCTCCACTCTGTGCCGAGCTTGCCCAAGAAGGCTGGGACGCGCATGTCGCGGAAACGACCGGGCTCGTCATCGATCCTTATTTCTCGGCAACCAAACTCGCCTGGCTGCTCAGCACCATACCCGGGCTCGCGGAACGCGCGCGGGCAGGGGAGGTGTGCTTCGGCACGATCGACAGCTTCCTGTTGTTCAGGCTCACCGGCGGCAGGCTGCACGCGACCGACGCCACCAATGCCGCGCGCACCAAGCTCTACGACATCCGCTCAGGCCGATGGGACGATCGGCTGATCGAGCGGCTCTCCGTGCCGCGCGCCATGCTGCCGGAAGTGCGCGACAGCCAGAGCGATTTCGGCCTGACGCAGCATGAGCATTTCGGCGCGGAGATTCCGATCAGGGGCGTCGCCGGCGATCAACAGGCGGCCGCCTACGGACAGGCTTGCTTCAGGCCGGGCATGCTCAAGGCGACCTACGGCACGGGCTGCTTCGTGCTGGCCAATACCGGAGAGAAGAAAGTGGCGTCGTCCACGCGCATGCTCTCGACCGTCTTCCATCAGCTGGAGGGGAAGCGCGCTTACGCGCTCGAAGGCGCGATCTTCATGGCGGGCGCTACCGTGCAATGGCTCAGAGACAGTCTAGGGCTGATCGCCACCGCGGCCGAGAGCGAGGAATTGGCCAAAGAGGCGGACCCGAACTCGGGCGTCTATCTCGTTCCCGCCTTTCAGGGGCTCGGCGCGCCGTTCTGGGATCCTGGCGCGCGCGCGGCGATCCTCGGCATGACGCGGGCCGCATCGAAGGCAGATCTCGTCGCGGCGGGGCTTGAGGCCGTTGCGTTTCAGACCCGCGATCTGTTGACCGCCATGGGCCGCGACATGGCGGTGAGCGGCATCGCGTCGCCGTCAGCCTTGCGGGTCGACGGCGGCATGACGGCGAATGCTTGGCTCATGCAGCGGCTCGCCGACATCCTCGGGCAAAGCGTCGAAGTCGCCGCCAACCCCGAGACCACGGCGCTGGGCGCCGCCTATCATGCCGGCCAGGCGGCGGGCTTCTACGGCGATGCGGAACAACTCGGCAAAGCCTGGATGCCGGCGCGGGTGTTCGAGCCGAAAATGAGCGAAACCGAGCGGGAAGCGCGCTATGGCGGATGGCTCGAAGCCGTCACAAGGGTCAGATCGCAAGGGGTGTAAGGCTTGGGTGCCTTTATAGTACCGTCACAGGACCGTCATAGATTGCCGTCCGGGCACGCCTGGGCAAGGAGGACATACATGACGCTGGCAGCAACGGATTTCCAACTTCTCGCCAATGCAGGCTTCCCGCCCGCCAAGTTTGAGCCGGGCCAGGTGATCTTCTCGGCAGGCGACAAGGGCGACAAGATGTATGTGATCCGCTCGGGCGAGGTCGAGGTCGAGCGCGACGGCAAGATCGTCGAGACCTTGTCGGGCGGCGGCATTTTCGGCGAGATGGCCCTGATCGACGGATCGCCGCGGGCGGCAACCGCGCGAGCCAAGACGGCTTGCGAGGTCGCTCCCATCACCGAGAAGACCTTTCTGTTCCTGGTGCATGAGACGCCGTTCTTCGCCATCGCGGTGATGCGCTCGCTCGCCGATCGTTTGCGGCGATCCGCCCCATAAAACAGAGGCGTTTCCGCCTCGCTTTGGGCCTCCCGGCTTGCCATTGTGACGTGCGCCAGCCATGATCGGGCGCGACTAAACCCCAAGCCTGCGCATTAGGCCCTTGTCACTGCTAGCGAATCTCGCGCTGCGCCGCCCGCGCAATATCGACGCGTCTACGCTCGGGCGCGATGCTATGGCCGGCGCCATCTCGGCCGTGGTGCAGATCGCCTATTGCATCTCCTTTGCCGCGCTGATCTTCACCGGCGATCTCGCCAGCGGCTTCCCACTCGGCCTGGCGGGGCTCATCATGGGCACGGTGGTCACCTGCGTGGTGATCGCCATGACCTCGACCTTCTCGCCGGTGATCGGCGGCCCCGACTCCCCGGCCGTCGCGGTGATGAGCGTGCTCGCCGCCTCGATCGCCACGGCGCTCTCCGCCAAGGGCGCGAGCACGCCGACGATCGTCATCAATGTGCTGGTGGCGCTGTCGGTCAGCACGCTGCTCACCGGTGTCCTGCTGTACGGCGTCGGCGCGCTGAGAATGGGGCAATGGCTGCGCTTCATTCCGTACCCGGTGATTGGCGGCTTCCTAGCGGCTTCCGGCATTCTGCTCATCACCGGCGGCCTGGAAGTCGTAACTCAGACCGATCTCACGCTCTCGCCGTCGAGCTGGACACTGCTCTACTCGCAGCTTTACGGGCCGCAGATCCTCATCGGGATATTGTTTGCCATCGCCATCCCGCTGCTCGGGCGGTTTGTGCCGAGCTACCTCGCACTGCCGATCGCCTTTTTCGGCTTTCTCATTATTCTCGATGTGGCCCTGTTCGGCTTCGTCGGCGACGAACAGTTGCGCAGCGCCTGGTTTCTGCCGAGCCTCGGCCAGCTGACCTTGTGGTGGCCGATCAACGCCATGATCGGCGAGCAGGTCGATTGGGGCGTGATCGCCCAGAGCAGCGCCGAGATCGGGTCGTTCTGCGGCGTCATGGCGATCGCGCTGTTGCTCGACGTGTCGAGCCTCGAAGTCGCGCGGCAGAAGACCAGCGACCTCGACCAGGAATTCCGCTCCAACGGCCTTGCCAATCTGCTGGCGTCGGTGCTCGGTGGCTTCGGCGGATCGCTGTCGATGAACGCCTGCCTGCTGCTCGACGAATCCGGCGCCACCACGCGCTGGGCCGGCGCCATTGTCGGTATCGTCTGCGCCATCATCCTGTTCTCGGGCGCCGATGTGGGCGCCGTGGTGCCGAAGGCCATTCTCGCCGGAATGCTGGTCTATCTCGGCGCCATCATTCTCATCGAGCTGTGGGAAGCGCCCGCGCAAAGCTCATGGATGGAATGGGCGCTGACCGGCGTGATGACGCTGGTCATCATCAATTTCGGATATTTCATGGGCGTGGTGATCGGCGTGATCGGCGCCTGCCTGATGTTCGCGCTGAGCTATAGCCGCATCGGCGTGATCAGGCGCCACCTGACGCGGCAGGAGTTCTCCAGCAATGTCGAGCGCTCGCCCGAGCAGACGCGGCTGCTGCGCGAGGAGGGCAAGCGCGTCCATGTGTTCTGGCTGTCAGGCTTCATCTTCTTCGGCTCGTCGAACGGCCTGTTCGAGCGCATCAAGCGCGCCATCGAATCGCAGCGGGAGAAGCCCGTCGGCTATGTGGTGCTCGATTTCAGCGCCGTGCCCGGGCTCGACACTTCGGCAGTGCTGAGCCTGGTCAAGCTGCGCAATTATTGCGAGGAGAACGACGTCACGCTCGGCTTCTCGGGCTTGAGCGACATCATGCGGGCAAGCTTCGAGAAGGCGGATTTCTTCGGCAGCGAGCGGCCGCATCAGGTGTTCGGCAGCCGCAACGAGGCGATCGAGTGGTGCGAGGATATGCTGCTGATGTATCACGAGGTGGGCGCCGCCTCGACGCACAGCTTCGAGAGCTGGCTGCAATCGGAGTTCGGCGAGAAGGTCGATTTCGAGAAGATCGTCCCCTACATGCAGTGCCAGGAGCTGACCAGCGGCGAGTTCCTGTTCCGCCAGGGCGAGCCGTCGGATTCCGTGGTGCTGCAGGCTTCCGGATCGGTCGCCATCACCATCATCGACGAGCACGGCCGGCCGATCCGTTTGCGGCGCATGATCGGGCATACGGTGGTGGGGGAGATGGGCTTCTATCGCGGCGTGCCGCGCACGGCGAGCGTGGTCGCCGAAGGGCCGACGGTGATCTACCGGCTGACGCGCGAGGCGTTCGACCGGATGCAGGCCGAGAATCCGACCGCGGCGGCGGCGCTGCACAAGCTCATCATCAGATTGCTGTCGGATCGCCTGGAATTCGCCAATCGCGAGATCTCTGCGTTGTTGTAAAACACGCCGTTAGACCGCGACCATCACCAGCGCCGCGACAATCAGCAGATAAGTGAGCCCGTGCACCAGCTGATCGGTGCCGAGCGCAAACCAGAAGCCGCGGTCGCTTGTCGTCCAGCCGTTGCGGTGGGTGACCTGCTCCTTCAGCCAATCGATGTGATAATGCAGCACGAACTCGCCGAGCGCGAGGCCTACGGCGATCAGCAGCGAGCCCGGCAGCAGCACGAGATAGACCAGCGGCGTGAGCGCGGTGTGGATGCCGGCGTGGATGAAGCCGCCAGGATGGCCGTACTTACCCTTGTTCAAATATTGATACGGCGTCTGCAAATAGAAGTCGGCGACCGCATGCTTGAACATGAGGACGGCGACGGCGGCCAGGGCGAGAAGAACGAGCTTTGGCATCTGGTTATTTCGACATGGCCTCGGCGGTGCCGTCCCAGTCGGACGGGGGAGGGTTGATCCGGAAATAGGCGATGCGCTCGCGATACAGCGCATAGAAATTGTGGAGGCGCGCGCCGTTCATCGTCTCGCAAATGCGGCTCAGGTCTTCCGCCGAGTCCCAGTCCTTGGCGCGATATCGGGCCAGGAATTCCTCATGCCGTCCCGACAGCGCAATGAAATCGCTCGACTGCTTGAGCGCATTGTCGCCGAGCAGCGTGAAGATGCGCGTCGCCTCGGTCTTGCCCTTCACCTTGAGCAGATCGAGCTCGAGAAAGGCGAAGTCGGACGCCCGCGCCGTGGTGGATTCGCCGACCACCGCGCCGACGTCATAGGTCTTGGACTGGCCTTCGAGCCGCGAGGCGACATTGACGTTGTCGCCGATCACCGAATAGTCGAAGCGCGTCTCCGAGCCGAGATTGCCGACGCAGCAGATGCCGGTGTTGAGGCCGATACCGAGCCGCACCGGCTTGAACTTGCGGCCTTTGGCCTCGGCCTCCTCGCGCCAGCGCGCATTCAAGCTGCTCCATCTCGGCCATCATGCGCAACGCGGCGCTACAGGCATGGCTCGGATGCGCCTCGTCGTCGAGCGGCGCGTTCCAGAACGCCATCACCGCGTCACCCATGAATTTGTCGATGGTGCCCTGCTCCTCGAGGATGATGTTGCTCAAGGGGGTGAACAGCGAATTGAGGAAATGGGTGAGCTCCTCGGCGGAAAGTCCCTCGGAGATGGTGGTGAAGCCCCGCACGTCGCTGAACAGAAGCGTCATGTCGCGCGTCTCGCCGCCAAGCTTCAGCCGCGACGGGTCGTCGGCGAGGCGCTCGACCAGGGCCGGCGCCATGTAATGGGAGAAGGCGTGACGCACCCGGTTCCGCTCGCGCTCGGTCCGTAGAAAGACGAACAGCGAGCCGGCGAGGTAGATCGCGGTCAGCGAGATGGCCGGATAGATCGGATCGACCAGCCAGCCGAGGACATGGAAGGCATACCAGGAGACGCCGATCACGCCGGCGACGGCGAGGCCGCCGAGCACGGCGCTGCCGGCCGCGCCCAAACGATAGATGAGGAAGGCGATCAGCGTGCCGAGCACGAGGATGTAGAGCAGCTCGGCGGGCGTGGCGAAGTCGGGACGTTGCAGGAAGCTGCCTTGCAGGATCTGCTCGATAGCCTGAGCGTGGAGGGAGACGCCCGGCACCGAGGCATCGAGCGGGGTCGCCCTGAGATCGAGCAGACCGGCGGCGCTCGTGCCGATGATCAGGATGCGGCCCTCGAGCGCGTCGGCGCCGATCTCGCCGTTCAGGATTTTCCAGGCCGGCAGATAGCGCTCTTTCGATTCCGGGGTGAACCTGATCCACATCTGGCCGTTGGCCTCGGTCGGCACCTCGAAATCGCCGACCTTCACCGCCACGATGCCGGTCTTCTCGCCGAACGCCTTCTCGCCGCTCGCGCCCGACGACTTCACCACATAGGTGGAGGCGCCTTGCGCCAGCCTCAGCATGTCGGCGGTGAACGAGGGATACAGCGTGTCGCCGACGCGGACCAGCATGGGCATGCGGCGGATGATCTGGTCGTGCTCGGGAATCCAGTTGAGCGAGCCCGCGCCTTGCGCCTTGGCCTGCAGTTCCTTGAGGCTCGCCGCGGCGCCCGGGTAAAACGGGGCGAACAGCTTCGGGTCGTCCCCGGCATGGGCGAAGCCGGCCTTGGTCTCGGGCAGCGTCGTCGCTGCCGGCGAAGCGATGAAGCCGAGTACCAATGGGCCCTTGCCGATCGCTTCGGCGAAAACCTGATCATTGGTGGGAAGCTTCTCGACTTCTTCCCGCAAGCCCGCGAGGGCGTCGGATTTCGGCCAGTAGCGCAGCGTGTTGGCCGGCGACATGCGGTCAGGCTCGGGGAACACCATGTCGAAGCCGATCGCCGCCGCGCCGCCCCCGGCAAGCTTGTCGACGAGCTCGGCGAGCACCGTGCGCGGCCAGGGCCATTGGCCGACCTTGCTCAACGATTCCTCGTCGATATCGACGATGCGCACCGGCAAAGCGGGGTCGAAGGCGCGCGGGTCGAGCCGCTGATAGGCGTCGAAGACGAGCGACCGCAGCCTCGCGACCGGGGTCGGGTCCCAGACGCGCAACGCTAGTGCACCCAAGATGACCGTCCCCACGATGAGGACATAGAGGAGACGCGGACCCATCCCGTTGCTTGCCAAGCCTTCTGGAAAGCGCGCCGGAGCGGCGCAAGGTGCCAGACCCTAGCCAAAGGCGCTTTGCCGCTCCAGTGACAAGTTGGGGGGCCCAGACGGCGGCCATCGGTGGCGGCAAGGGGCTGCCGGTATGGCTCTTCACATCCATGTGTCTTGCCTCCCGCTATCCCCGGCGGGAGGCTTGGCCAGCTAAGCGATTGGCCCAATCGCCGCAGAGTTAGTCCCCGCTCGCGGCGCTGTGGCATAATATGAGAACGATGGTTCAGATCGACAAAAGCCTTTGGGCGCAACGGTTATTGAGGATAATCTTTCCGAGGAAAGCGGCTCTTGGCGGAGGGCAAATGCGTCTTCCGGTCTGCATGGTGGCTTTAGCCAGTCTCGCGCTGCTTTGCGGCAGAGCGGAAGCGGCCAGAATGTGGATGCCCAAGGCTGACAATCCCTATTGCGACGTCACCACCTACACACTGCGCGACGTGCCCGAGCAGGCGATGTCCATGCTCGACTCCAACGGCAAGCCGGTGATCGTGGTGAGCGCCATGACGCTCAACGACCAGCCCTCCTACGGCCGCTTCCTGATGGCGCATGAATGCTGCCACCACACGCTCGGCCATGTCGGCCGCTATCGCGAAGGGTTCGGCCATGTGGGGCCGCAGCCGTTCTTCTATATCGCGCCGGCGCTGAAGCAGATGGAGCTCGAGGCCGATTGCTGCGCGGTGAAGATGCTGAGATCGAAGCACCAGCTCGACGGCGTTGAGGCGGGCCGCGAGGCGATGATGTCGTTCGGCACGAACCCGACCGGCGCCTATTATCCGACCGGCACCGAGCGTGCCGCCAATATCGCCAAATGCGAGGCGCAAGACTGAGCCTGCTGGTTCCGCTGCGGGTTTTGTCAGCGAAGTTTAATGTTGCGGCAGGCTGGCGCGGTTTTCCCTCGATCTCCATATTTTCATGCGGTTAGGCATTTGCTGCCCAGGCGGCGGTGCCCAAGCCTGTGCTATGATTTGAGCGTTTCCCAGGCCACGAGGAGCGGGTTTGAGCGACCGGGCGGCTATAAACACTGTGCGGCGAGCGGCGGTGGCCGCGGCGTGGATGAGCGTCGCCGCCATGCTCGGCGCCGCTCCGGCCAGCGCCGCCTCTTTGCGCGTCTGCGCCGACCCCGACAACATGCCGTTCTCCAACGAGAAGGGTGAGGGGTTCGAGAACAAGCTCGCCGAGCTGATCGCGCAGAAGCTCGACGCCACGCTCGACTATAGCTGGTTCGCCGAAGCGACCGGCTATGTGCCCAACACGGTCGGACGGGAAGCCTGCGATCTGGTCATGGGCTATGCCCAAGGCACCGGGCTGATCGAGGACACCAACCCCTATTACTACACGTCCTATGTGCTGATTTACCGCGAGAACGACGCGAGCCTCGCCGGCATCGACAATTTGTCGGACCCGCGACTCAAGGGAAAGCGCATCGGCCTGTTCGCCCGCACGCCGCCGGCGAGCATCCTCGCCATGCATGGGCTGGTGGCGAACGCGAAGCCGTTCGAGGTCAATGCGGAGGAGAGCGCCGCAAAGGCGACCATGGCCATCATCGGCGAGCTTGCCTCGGGCGATCTCGATGCAGCGCTGCTCTGGGGTCCGGTCGGCGGCTATTACGCCGAGCGCGCCGCCGTGCCGCTCAAGCTCGTGCCGCTGGTCAAGGAGAGTGCCGGACCGAGCACGATCTACGGCATCACCATGGGGCTCCGCCCGAACGAGCCGCAATGGAAGCATACGATCAACAAGCTGATCGCCGAGAACCAGGCCGAGATCAATGTGATCCTGGAGGGCTATAACGTGCCCTTGCTGGATGAGAAGGGCAATTTGATCACGGCCGCTGCCGCCGAGCGCTGAGCGCTCGCGGGTTCTCGCGCCTTACATCTTGCAGAGGCTCTCAGGCTCGTCGATGCCGAGCGTGTCCACCTCGATCTCGGGATGGCTCGCATGTGGGAAGCCGCGCTGCGGCGAGATCGACACCGGCACCTTGTCGGTCGCGATGAGGATCGGCTGGCGGAACTGACCGTCCCAGGGACGGTATTGCTGCTTGATCCCCTTGAAGGGCGCAAGCTGCAGCTCAGGACCATGGATGAAGGCGGCGATGGTGGCGAAACTCTCGCCATCATTGCGGGTGACGGCCTCGCCGATGGTGCGCGCTGCGACATAGGCCTGATAGTCGATCGGCAGGATCACGCGGTTGTAATCCTTGTAGAAGTGATTGTTCATCTGGGTGGCGCCCCATTTCTCGTGGCCGGGGCTCCAGGTCGTGGCGATGAGACCCGTGGTGCCGGCAACCGGGCGCGGATCGGCGCCGCCGCGATAGGGCATATACGGCCCGAACAACTGATCCTCGTCGGCGACGACGATGATGTCGTAGGCCGGATTGGCGGCGAACGCCGGGTCGTTGCTCGCCTGCTTGCCGGGCGGAATGGTGCCGACATCGTCGCGGCGCCCGCCGGAGATATCCTTGTATTCGCGCGCATCGACGATATTGGCGCCGAACCGCGAGGCCGCGCGCTTGATGGCATCGGTGTAAGCCAAGTCGCCGGGCGTCGAGCCGTAGACCAGCAGCCAGTTGGTCCACTTCTTCACCACGAGATATTGGGCGAGCGCGTCGGCCAGCATGTAGCGGTCGGGCACCACATGCATGACGTTGGCGCGGCAATTTTCCTGCCGCAGCGACACGTCGGTGGCGCGGATGTTGAAGAACAGAACGTCCCTGTCCTTGGCCCAGTCGGACAGCTTGAGGAGAGTCTCGGCCGGAGCGTCGACGAGCATGAAGTGATGGCCGCTATCGAGCAGCTTCTTCGCCTCGGCCACGGCCTGGTCGGCTGAGGCTACGGTTGCGACGTCGAGGCTGTAGAACTCGCCGGTGAACTGGCCGCCGGCATTGTTCTCGTCATTGGCCAGTTTGGCGCCGGCGATGCCGGCGTCGGCGGGCTCGACGTCCAGGCGCGATGCGGGGCGCGGATGGTCTCCCATCTGGCGGATATAGCCGATCGGCACCGGGTTCCTCGGCGTCGGCGATTGCGGCACCTCGACGGTGAAGCCGCCCGGCTTTCGTTCCGAGGCGGGCGCGTCCGCCGCGGGCGGCGTGCTCGGGGCGGCGGCAGGCTCTTCGGCCGCCGAGACCGAGGCGCTTCCGAGCAGGGACAGCGATCCGCACAGACCGAGGACCGCGAGCGAATGCCTGAAAAAACGGCAGGGGGAGCTGGCGAGCAGGGACATGATGGCGAGACCGATTGGGGCGGGCAAATGCGCCGGTTATCAGTGGCTCGAACCCGAACATGGCGCTTGCCGGCGGGGGTTCGCTGAGGGCCGCACAAGCGATTTCGGCCCATGGTAGCGACAAAGAAATGGGCATTGCAAGGTGGAAACCCGAGCCGGGAAGATTTGGTACCAAGTCGCGGTAGGGCCCTTCAGACGCGTTCTCTTGCTGCGGTTGGGGCGGCCATTTCAAGCCGCCCCGAGGTGCGGCTGAACAATTGTGGAAATCCCGTCAGTGGACCTCGCAGAATCAGGCCACGTGCTATCGTGCGGCCATGGAATTTTCGGCGGGCGCGGCCATACGCTTCGGTTGGGAGACGTTCAAGCGGCGGCCGTGGTTCTTTGTCGGATCGACCTTCCTGATCCTGCTCGCCTCGGCCCTTTGCGACGGCTTCACCAGCGGCATCGATGCCGCCCTGACCGGCTCAGCCGAGAACCCCTCGATCATCGGCACGGTGATCAATCTCGCGCTCGGTACGCTGATCAGCATGGGGGCGACGGCCTTCTATCTCGCCGCGCACGACAATCCCGATACTGCCGATCTATCCTTGCTGTGGCATCCGCGGCCGTTCTGGAAATATCTCGGAGCGTCGCTGCTGCTTTCGCTCGCCGTCGCCATCGGCTTGGTTCTGCTGATCGTGCCGGGGGTCATCTTCGGGCTGATGTTCATGTTCGCGACCTTCATCGTGATCGAGCGCGAGCTTGGTCCGATCGATGCGATGAACGCGAGCAACCAACTCACGCGCGGGCATAAATGGCAGCTGCTCGGCTTGGTGCTGCTGCTCGTGCTGATCAATCTGCTCGGCCTGATGGCGCTCGTGGTGGGACTGCTGGTGTCGATCCCCGTCTCGACGCTTGCCTTCGTGCATGCCTATCGCGTGTTGGGCGGCAAGCCGGAGATGCGGCCAGCCGATGCGGCGCTCGGCGTCGCTTAACGCCGAGAGCGAAGCGCCAAATTTCCAACAGAGCGAAGGAGTGGGCCGCCGTCTATTCCGCTGGGACGAGCGGGCGTTCGGCCTTTAGGGCTTCGGCCGCGTTGCGCGGATTGCGGTAGACGAACGGGGTCGGCGGCTTCGCCGCCTCCTCGCGCGCAAGCCGCACCATCTCGCCGTGATAAGGCGACAGCGCGCATGCAGGATCGGTGTTGCGGGCGTCGCCGGTGATCGCCATGGCCTGGCAGCGGCAGCCGCCGAAATCGATCTCCTTGAAGGCACAGGAGCGGCAAGGCTCCTTCATCCAGGAGGTGCCGCGGAAAGCGTTGAAGGCGTCGGAGTTGAGCCAGATGTCGAGCAGCGGACGCTCCTGCACATTGTCGAAGGTCAGCGTCTTGATCGTCTCGGCGGCATGGCAGGGGAGCACCTTGCCGGCCGGGGTGATGTTCATAAAGCCCTTGCCCCAGCCGCCCATGCAGGGCTTCGGGCGCTTGGCGTAATAGTCGGGCACGACCATGTCGATGGTGAGCACGCCTTTCAGCCGCTCGCGCTCGCGCTCGACGAACTCGATCGACTCCAAGGTCTGATCGTAGGTCGGGATCAGGGCGGCGCGGTTGAGATAGGCCCAGCCGTAATATTGCACATGCGCCACTTCGAGCCGCTGCGCCCCAAGCTTGACGGCAAGCTCGATATAGCGGCCGACATTGTGGATGTTCTGGCGGTGGATCGGCGCGTTGACCGTGAGCGGCAGGCCGAGCTCGGTGACCCAGCGGGCGACGTCGAGCTTCTTCGCGGTGGCGCCGGGATAGGCGCCGATCCGCTCGGCGTTCTCGGCGTCGACGTCCTGGAACGAGATCTGGACGTGATCCAGCCCGCGCTTGACGAGGTCCTCGAGCCGGGTGCGATTGAGCGTGACGGCGGCGGTGATCAGATTCGAGTAGAGGCCGGCCTCTGAGGCGGCCGAGACGATGTCCTCGAGGTCCTTGCGCGCGGTGGGCTCGCCGCCGGAGAGATGCACCTGCAGGATGCCCATCGCGCCGGCCTGCTTCATCACCGAGCACCACATCTCGGTGGAGAGCTCTTTATTGACGCGCTCCAGCTCGATCGGGTTCGAGCAATATGAGCATTGCAAGGGGCAACGATGGGTCAGCTCGGCGAGAAGGCCGACAGGCGCGCGCTCGCACAGCGCAGCTTGCGCATTGCCGCTCGCGCCCTCGGTCGGCTCGTCGTCGACGACCAGCGTTGCACAATGTCCGTTGCCCTTAAGCTCCAGCTCCTCGCTCATCCCTTTATGTATCCCTTGTCTGCCAAGCCTTGGAGCAGATCGAGCACGTCGGCGCGGATCACGTCGGCGGGCGCGGAATACTCCTTGGCGAGGGCCTCGACAATTTCCTCCACGGTCTTTTGGCTGCCGCAGAGCTTGAGCACTGCGACGGCGGTATCGTCAGGTGTCAGCACCCGCTCGGGCGCCAACAAGATCCAACGGCCTCGCCCCGCGTCGTGGCGGAGCTTCAAATAGGCCGGCAAATAAGGCCGCGTCTCCGGACCGATAATGAGGCGTTCCGGAGACGCAGGTTTATCCGTCATGCTTTGGCCGGCACGAAAGCGCCGGGCGGTATCAGTCCCGGCTCGACATAGGCGTAGTGCAGCGCATCGAGCTGCGCCCACAGCACGCTACATTTGAATCTGAGCGCATCGAGCACGGCGTTCTGCGCCTCGGGCGTGCGCGCATTGCGCTTTACATAGTCGAGCGCGAAGGCGGCATCGTCGGGCGCCTGCGTCAGCCGGCGCTTGAAATATTGCATCACCCCGTCGCTGATGAAGTCGTAATTCTCGAGCATGCCGGAGATGCGCTCCTTGTGGATCTTCGGCGCGAACAGCTCGGTGAGCGAGGAGGCCACCGCCTCGACCAGCGTCTTCTCCCGCACGAAATTGACATAGGCCTCGACGGCGAACACGGTCTCGGGCAGGGCGCCTTTGCGCGAGACCACATAATCGCGATCGAGGCCGAGGCCGTCGGTCAGCACCAGCCAACGCTCGATGCCGCCTTCCTCCTCGCCAAAGCCGTCATGATCCATGATGCGATGGATCCAGTCGCGGCGGAGCTGGCGGTCGTGGCAGCGGCTCATCAGGGCCGCGTCCTTGCGCGGCACCGCCGACTGATAGCAGTAGCGGTTCAGGGCCCAGGCCTGCACCTGGCCCTTGTTGAGCTTGCCGCCGTGCAGCAGCTTATGAAACGGATGCTTGTCGTGATAGCGCTCGGCGCCGATGGCGCGAAGCTCCTGCTCCAGTTCCTCGGGGCTCATAATCTTGGTCACGGTGTTTACCTCTTGCTACCCAATCTTGATGAGAGATCGGATAGTCCTCCCTAGAATTCGCCGCCTTGATACACCTCAACGGCTAGCCGAACGGCACGTCAAGCTCGGGGCGTAGTTCCACAGACTGAATATAGGAAGCCTTGGTGAGCGCTGCATGATCTCCGCATGAACGCTAGCTGCATACCACATTAAGAAAACCTGAACGGAATGTTTGGCAATGCGCCTGCTGAGGATAATCGAAGCGGCCGGCGCGCGCCACGGCCAGGCGAGGGGGCATGCGCTCAAAACGAAACGGCGACCCAGGCTTATCGCCGGATCGCCGTTCGTACTCGTTCCGAGATGAGAGACCGGATTAAGCGCGATCCAGCTCTGCCGGCAGGTAGCTCGTGACTTCCATGCCGGACTCAGTCTCGTCGATCGTCGGCTTGTGCCACTCACGCATTGCAGCTCTCCTTCCGCGAGTTAAGGCCGAGCGTCGGCCGGAGCAGCCACTTTAGTTTTGCGAACCCGGAAATGGCCGCCCCGGCTCTGCGATTTGAATATGCTTTCGGGCCATGATAATTTCCAATCGTATTTCCTTATAGTCGGCATAAGCGGCACTTATCGCGTGGTCTCGCTCAGGCAGTTGCGTTATCTGGAGTCACTGGCGGAAACGCGTCATTTCGGCCATGCGGCGGAAGCCTGCGCCGTCAGCCAGCCCGCGCTCTCCATGCAGATCAAGGAACTCGAGGACGAGCTCAAGGTGAGCCTGGTCGAGCGCCGGAAATCTGGCATCGAGCTCACCGAGCAAGGCGAGGAGATCGCGCGCCGGGCGCGCACCATTCTCGCCTCGGTGCGTGATCTGCTCGATTACGCCAAGCATCAAGAAGGGGTGCTGTCAGGCGTGCTGAAGCTCGGGGCGATCCCATCGATCGCGCCTTATCTCCTGCCGACCGCGCTGCCGGAGCTGCAGCGGCGGTTTCCGGCGCTGCAGCTGCAATTGCGCGAGACCGTGACCTCGAATCTGGTGCGCGAGCTGGTGACCGGGGACCTCGATCTCATCCTCGTCGCGCTGCCGATCGAGGACCCCGAGGTCGAGACGCTTTATCTGTTCGACGATCGCTTCATCCTCGCCACCAAGGCCACCAAGGCCAATCAGCGCTTGCGTCACGCTAACGCCGATATGCTGTCGCACGATCGGCTGCTTCTGCTCGAGGAGGGCCATTGCTTGCGGGACCAAGCGCTGTCTTATTGCCATATGCTGACGCCCGAAGCGCGCGACAGCTTCGGCGCGTCAAGCCTCGCCACCATCGTGCAGATGGTCGCCAACGGCTATGGCATCACGCTGTTGCCGGAGATGGCGATCGCCGGCGAGGTGCATGGCGGCGGCATCCGCCTGTTGCGCTTCGATGCGCCTGAGCCGAAGCGGGAGATCGGACTTGCCTGGCGCAAGACCTCGCCGCGCAAGAGGGATTTCATTCAGCTCGCTGAGCTGTTGCGCAAGGTGGCGCCAAAGCCAGGCAAACAAGCGCTGAAGCGGCGCGCGGCGCGGTAGCGCCTAAGCGAGAGAGGAGACGGGGTGACGCTTGCGGTCAAGTTTCTCCTGCTGGCGGTCTTGGCGATCTATGCCAGGGCGGGCGCTGTCGCGCTGCGGCGGCCAATCTCCGATTTCTACGTCGCCGGGCGGCTCGTGCCCGGCCTGTTCAACGGCATGGCGATCGCCGTTTCGCTGATCCCCGTGCTCGCCTTTGCCGAGTTCGCCGGCGTGCTGAGCCAGGGATGGGACGGGGCGTCGCTGCTGGTGCTTGGGGGCGGAGGCGGCATCCTCGTCGTCGCGTTTTTTCTGGCGCCTTATCTTCGCAAATTCGGCGGCTACACGATTCCCGATTTCCTCGGCGAGAGGTTCGGCGGCACGGGGGTGAGGCCGCTTGCCGTGCTCGCCGTGATCCTGTGCTCGTTTCCCGCGCTCGCCTTGGCGCTGTTGGGCTTGGGCGTCATTGCCGCGCAGATCTTCGGCGTCGATACCGGCACGGGCATCGGCCTTGGCGTGGCGATGCTCCTGTTATGCAGCTTCGCCGCCGGCATGCGCTCGGCGAGCCTCACGCAGATCGTCCAATATGCCGTGCTGCTCGCGGTTTCGGTTGTCGCGCTGGCTCTGCTGGTGTGGCAGCAGGGAGCAGTGTTTTCCGGAGCCGAGCCCGCGGGTCTCAAAGCGGCGCTCGCGATCTTCAAGCTGGATGGCTTTGCCGCCGAGGACAGCCTCAACCGCTTCGCGCTGCTGTTCTGTCTCGGCGCGGGGATTGCCTCGCTGCCGCATATCTTAATGCGGGGTCTGGTCACGCCGACGATCGAGGAGGCGCGGACGTCCTTTCTCTGGGCGCTGCCGTTTACCGGGGTGCTCTCGCTGGTCACGGCGCCTTATCTCGCACTGTTCGAAAGTCCGCCGGCCGCGTCATCCGAGGCGAGTGCGATCCTGTTTTTCGGGCTGATCGCTATCGGCGCGATTGCCGCCCTGCTAGCCGTCGGCAGCGGGCTCGTGCTCGCCATCGCCAACGCGCTGTCCTACGACCTCTATTACCGCAGCCTGCATCTGAGCGCCTCGACCGAGCGACGCATCCTCATCGCGCGGGCGGCGATTCTGCTGGTCGCGGCGCTTGCCGCCTGGGCTGCCTTCGCCGCGCCGGATGCACTTCCCGCCATGACGGGAGCGTCCTTCTCGCTTGCGGCGAGCGCGTTGCTTCCCGCGCTCCTGCTCGGTGTTTGGTGGAAGCGGGCGACTGGCGAGGGCGCGCTCGCCGGCATGCTCGTAGGCCTCGCGGTCTGTCTCTATTACATGCTTGCGCCGCGCTACATTCCGTTCGCCTTCTACGAGACCTCGAGCCTCCTCTCAAACGCCACGCCGGATGAGGCGGCGCGCTATGTTGCGCTCAGGCAGGGCTATTACCTTGCAGATGAAACGGTGCGGGCGGCGGCTTTGGCGGCGTGGCAGGCGTCAGCGCGTGGGGTCGCCAATTGGGGCGGCGTCAAAAGCGAGTTTGCCGCTCTGTTCGCCGTGCCGGTCGGCTTCCTGGTGATGATCGGGGTGAGCCTGTTCACGCCGGCCCCATCGCGCGAGGTGCAGAGCTTCGTCGAGGATCTGCGCAAGCCGCAGGCCGCCTAGCGGCAGCGCTACTGAGCCGGCCGGTTGGACGCCGCTTGCGATTCCGCATCAGACCCGCCGTCCAGCACGCGGAAGGAATTGCGGAAGCGCTCGGCGTCGCCGCTCGTGGCGTGGCTCTTAGGGCCGGCGGTGACGAGCATGTAGACGCGGTCGCCGGCGGGCACGACGTCGATCAAATGGCTGAGCTTGCTTTTGTTGTCGTCGGCGATCGCCTCGAAACCGGAGCGGCCGTCGATGGTGGCCGGGCCTCGCTTGCGCAGCCGCGACTCGCTGCCCTTGGAATAGGCGTTGACCAGCTTGAGAAAGGCGTCGGTGTCGGGGCTCGGCCCTTTGCCGGCCGGATATTCGAACACGACGACGCTGTAGACGGTGTCCTCGCCGACGCTCACCTGGAAATCGTATTGGACCAGGGGGTTCTGGCCTTCGACCGGCGCGCTCGTCGTCTTGGGAGCGCCGGGGAAGGACACGGCGAAGCCTGCGCTCGGCCGACTGGAATTCGGTCCATTGCGGCTCTGGCGGCGCCGGTTGCGCCTCGGGCTTGTCTTCGGCGAAAGCGGGCAGCGCCATCGCGGCGAGCATGCCCAAGCCTAGCGCTGCGCTTCGGATCGACATGTCCCGGGCCCTCCTCATCGCTTGTCCGCCGAATTGGCATCTTAGCCGATAAGGCCTCGGGGTTCACCCGGGCTGTCGCCCTCCGCCTAGCCCTGCGGCGAGGATTTCAGCGCGCGTTCGTACATCGCCTCGACGTCTTGCTTCAGCGCGCGGCGCGAATCCGGGCGGAGATAGAGCATATGGCCGCCCGCATAGTCCTCGATGGTGATGGGGCTCGCGCCCTCCAGCGGGGTCAACTGCTTCACGAGATAGCTCGGCGCGAGATAAGGCGTGATCAGGTCGGTGTAGCCGGTGCCGATGAAGACTTCGAGCGCGCGATTGGTGGCGCGGGCGTCCTGAATGTCATCGAGCACGCCGGCATAGCCTTGCCGCGTCGGGCTGGTGCCGAAATCCCATTTCGGCCGCACCTCGCGATTGAGCAGGCGATAGGTCGCCTCGGTCTTGTAGCCGAGTTCGTCTTGCGCATATTGCACGAAGGCGCTGGTCCAAAGCGGGACCGTCGAATTGAGCACGGGGTCCGGCCCGCGCGGCCATGTGCTCGACGGACTTGGGTCCGGTCCGCTGACGCTGCCATCGTAGCGGCTCAACACCTGGCCGTTGGTGCGGTCGAATTCCTTGATGAAGATGCTGGGCGGGATCCGCGCGAAGTTGCGGCGCACGATGTCGGACGGCAGCCCGGTGAGCTCCGCCACCTTGGCGGTCGCCGCGTCGGAGCCTTGCGCCGCGCCCGAGGCAAGCGCCACGAGATAATCCGACAGCGCGTAACGCTCCGCCTCTTGCAGCGCGCTGGCGAGAGCCTCGCGGCCCGCGACGCCCTTGCTCTCGAGGTTGACCGCCGCAAAAGACGGCAGGCTCAGGGCCCAGGGCAGCACGTCGAAATCATCGCCGCTCAGCAGCGAAAATTCGAGCGCGGGCGAAATCAGCACGAGCCCACTCGGGGAGATGCCGCCGGTCTTCTGGAGTTTGCGGGCGATCGTCACGGCACGGAAGCCGCCATAGCTTTCTCCCGCCAAGAACACGGGCGAGGTCATGCGCGCGGCGTCGGTAAGGTAAAGCCTGATGAAATCGGCGAGCAACTCGGTGTCCTGCTCGACCCCGAAGAAATCGCTCTCGCTCTTGCCCTCGCTCACGCGGCTATAACCGGTGCCGACCGGATCGACGAAGACGAGATCGGTGAATTCGAGCCAGCTCGCGTCGTTCTCGGCGAGGCGGGGAGGGGGACCGAGCAACTCTCCCTTGGCGCTCACCTCGACAGTCTTGGGACCGATGGCGCCGAGATGCAGATAGGCCGACGCCGCTCCCGGGCCGCCATTGAAGACGAAGGTGATCGGCCGCTTGGTGTCTTGCGGCTCCCGCCAATAGGCCACGTAGAAGATGTTGGCGACGGTTTTGTCTTGGGCGTCGCGCAGCGGCAGCAGGCCGGCCTTCGCGCCGTAGGGGAGCTCGGCGCCCTCGAGGTTGATGGCGTGATGGGTAATGACCGGCGGCGGCAGAATGAAGCTGGGGGGAGCGTCGTCGCCTGCCTTGGCCTTCTCGCTCGGGCCTGCGCTTTCGCCGTCAGGCTTCGCTTGCTCGCCGGTCTGCTCGCTTGGGGCCGGGGTGGCATGGTGCTTCGGGGCGCCCATGTGCCGCGCTTCGCCGGCCTCTTGGGCGAATGCGGCTCCAGGAACGATGAGAAACGCCAAGAGCGCGCCGATGCTGAGCGCGCGCCAAAGGCGGTGCAAAGGCTCCGTCGTCAAATGTCTGGCTCCGATCCGATCCGAACGTAGAGGATGTGGCGAAGGGAATATGTCGCAACAAAGGTGGGAGCGAGGCGTCCGAGAAACCAGAGGAGATGGGGTCAGGGCCCTGGCTGCCGGATTTCCCGCACTTTCGCCCGTGCTTGCGGCCTGCCGCCTCGCTTAGAGAGCCGTGGTAAAGGCGCCACGCTGCTCGCGCTTCGGGCGAGGGAGCGTAAAAATGGTAGGCCGATATGGCTTTGGCCGTTAATGTGACGCTTGGCGCAGAGCTGCTAGCCACGCGGTACTGCTTGGATTCCGGCGTTTCCCCGTCTCAGCGTCCTCGCCGGGAGCGGTATCTGCGTTGCGCCCCTTAATGGCGGCAAGGATTTCAGCAGCCTGTGCGGACCTTGAGGCTTCCACGACGGGGGAGCGGAAGTCTCGTCTGGTCAGCGTATACACTCCCTCGGAGGCGCCGTTCATGAGTCTTGTGCCACATGAGGCTCGCCATGGTCCCGGGTTCTAGGGGAGCCGCTCCGCATGGTCAGTCCGATGCGTGAGAAGCGCGCATGGCCGCCGCGCGAGAAGGATGCCGACGCGGAAGCCGTCGCCGCGTTCGAGAAGACCGTTGCCGTGGTCAAGGAGACCGTGGTCAGGTCGGGCGAGGTCCTCGTCTCGGCGAAGGAAGATCTCAACGACCATCAGCGCTGGCTCAAGGTTCAAACCGCGCAGGTCGAGGCCGACCGCGAACGGCACGATCGCTGGCTGCAACGCCAGCGCGAGCGCCAAGAGGCGCATGAACGGCGCGAGCAGAAGCGTACGCGGCGCCGGCAAATGCGCCACGCTGCCATGCAGGCGGTCACGGGCGCGATCGCCGCGGCAGTATTCGCGGTGCGGTCAGCGATCTGGTCTGTGATCGCAAGGACGATCGCCGGTCTCAATTATATCGATGCGAGCGCCGCGCGCGGCTTGCGCTTCGTCGGCGGCAAGCTCCGCGACCTTCGCGCTTTATGTGGCCGAAGCCATCTGGCGCGCCATTGCGCTTGCCGGAACGACGGCGCGTTCTCTCGCGCTGTCAGTCTGGGCGGTCTTGACCGCGAGCCTTGCGTCGCTTGGCAGAGTGTGTGTCGCGGCTTTGGCGTCGCTCGGAGGATTGGTTGGGACTGGAGCCTCGCGCGTCTCGGCCAAGCTCCATGAGGTGGCGCCGTCGGCGGGGCATTTCTTGTCGGTCAGCTTCGGCGGGATTGCGGCACGGGCGCGCGACGCGTCGCGCTCGCTAGCAAGCTGGCTTGGCGCGCGACTCGCGTGGCTTGCCGCCAAGGCCGGCGTGTTGATGCATAGGATCGTGGAAGGGGTCGCTCCGACTCTAAGCGCCGTCGCGGCCAAAGCCCACAATGTTGCGCCCGCGCTGTTCGAGACCGTCGGCAAGGCCGGCCGTGCCGCCGGGGCCTACGCCAAGGAAGGGGCGCTCCGGGCGCAAAGATTTCTGCCGGCCAAGGCCTCTCCGATTGAGGCTGAAAACGCTGTATCCTTGCCTCGGCGCATAGGGGGATTTGAGCTGAGCCAGATGCTCATTATCGCGGGAGCTCTCTTATTGGTGTGCGGCGGCCTGATGCTGGGCAGCGGGCTGTTGATGCGCGCCGGCGCGGGCTCCTCGTCGTCCTCTCTCGCCACTGCCTCGGACTCGGAGCCGATCGCCTGGCTGTTCGAGCACAAGACGCTGCCGATCGACGAGCGTTCGGTCTTCGCCTACGCTGCGACGCCGGAGGGCGTGCGCATCAAGGGCTTCGCCATCGGCGGGGTCAATCTCTCGGAGCAACCCGTGGGCGCGCTCGGCGGCATCCTCAAGCCGGACCTCCAGGCTAAAGACCTTAAGCTCGCGCTGAGCGTCGAGATGCCTGGCGAACAAGCGGGCGGTGCTGAACCCGCGGGGGCCGCGGCCGCAGTGCCCGAGGGCACGATCCCATCGCAAGCACCGTTCAGGCTCGTGTTTCTGTTCCCGTCGGCGGCCAATGGCGGAATGACGCCGCATGACGTGCTCGCTGCCTATGGCGGGCTCATGCTCAAGGTCCACTATGAAGTGGACGGCAAGCAGCGATCCTTCATCCAATATCTGCCGCCGGCTTTGCTCGAGGAGCAACTCGCGGAGATCGCGGCCGAGGCCAAGGGGTCGTAGTCTCATTCCGGCTCGCGCGGACTGGGTCGGGGTCAAATCCGGGAACAGCAAGAACAGTCGGGCGTTGGAGTCCTCAGAAAGGGCTTCGATTGACATGACCAAATCAAAGACCGATGGCGATACGAACGAGGACCGGGGCCGGCCGAGCCGGCCTGAGGATCCTGACACGCAGCGATTGAAACGCGGTGCACGTTTGCTGAGAGGCGACATGTTACCGGCGGTCGCTGCATTGGTGGTTCAAGACGAGGACCGCCGGGACGACAGCGAGACGGAAGCAAACTTGCGGAGGGCAACCGATGGCCGCGAGCGCAACGCGTCTGACAAATAGCTCCCCCTTATGAGAGCCGCTCAATCAATCCCTGCAAGACACGGCTAAAAGCACTGAAGCGACGGCGAGGCGCAGCCCCTGATGCTGAGGCATGCCTTGAACTGCGTGCAGCATCGCAAGCCGCAGCCGGCGGTCTCGGCCGAAGGGTCCAGGGCCGTGGCGGTGCAGACGCTGCTGCAGGAGCGAAAGTCGTCGTTACAGACGCGCACACTTTGGCTGCCGGGGCCGCATGGCGATCTCGGCGGGCTCAGCGATTGACGCGGCCCAGCGGGAGGCGTCGTAGCGCCCTGGCCTTGCTCGGTTACCGCGCCCTGATTGCCGGTCGAACCCTGCTGTGCTCGCAGATCGCCGCTTGGGAAAGCCAGCAATAAGCCAAGAACCAAGAGCAGATATTTGGTCATGCGGACTGAGCCCCCCGATCGCCGCTCGCCCCGGACGTCGGGTACCGTCCCTCCAGATGAGGGAGGCCGTCAAGCCCAACTTGACCGCGTTGCTCGGCGCCATCACCAAATGGCCAAAAAGCCGCGCAAGGTTCCCCACCTCTCAAGGGGAAACCGTCCAATGCGATCGCAGCTCATTGCGCTCTTGTTGCTTGCCCCTGCCTTGGCAGGCCTCGGCTGCGCCAGCCAAGACCAAGCAACGCGGGCAGCCGAGCACGCCGCGGCCGAGAGCGAGGACGACGCCACATGCCGGCAGAAGAGCCCCGAGGACAGCAAGGCCTATGACGACTGCCGCAAAGGCCTCGCCCAGGCGAGGGCCAGGCAAGGCGCGGTGCAAGAGCAGAAGCGGCGGGATTTCGACCGCGTGCTCGGCGCCGGCACCGATGGCCAGGACAATTATTGATGGATGCGTCGGCGCTTGACCCGCTGCAATCTGCATGGCCTATGCTCGCGCCCGTCAGTAAGCGCTGAAGGTGAGGACATGACGTACAACATCAAGCTGATCGCTGCCCTGATTGCCATCATCGCCTGCGGTGTCAGTTTCGCCGAGCCGGCACAAGCCGGAACCTGTCAGCCGGTAAAGGCGAAGGGAGTAGGCAAGAACATCGCCCAAGCCACGAGCTATGCGCAGGACGATCTGAAGCAGACAGCGAAGAGCCTGAAAGGCAGGGTCACGCAGGCTACGACGAATTGCGGGCCCGTTGCCGATGGCTACAAGTGCAAGATTTCGGCCGTGGTCTGCCCGAAATAGACTGCTGCCAGCACTGCTGGCGGGGCGGTTGGTCAGCAATGGTGACGGCGCCAGCTTAAGCTACTCGCCCGCGCGGCGGCGAAGGCTTCTCGACAGGAAACTCTTCCCCCAAGGCGTCAAGAAATCTCTTGCTTGCTTCTAGCTCTCGCGCAAGACGGCTCCAGGTTTGCGCCAAGTTCAGGAAATTATCCCTGACGAGCGGCGATGTCGCAGCCGCTGCGTGCTCTAAGCAGCACTTAGCGTGCTCTCGGCACTCTTTCGGATTTCCAGGCATGTGACGCTCCTCTAGTCACACCCCCGCATCTACCGAATCGATTCCAAAAGCACAGTTAATCGTCAAGCGCAGAATCGGTACGCTTTCGAACCGATATTCCTAGGAACACAGGGTTGGGGGAGATGGAGGGATTGCGCCAACCTGTAGGCTGCTCTTCGACCCGGTGCCTTGAGCGAGATCAATCGGGATCCACGTCCGCTTTGGGTCAGAAGCTGGCTTAGGACACCTGTTGTGATGTCCGCTAAGTGCCAATGTCGGACGTCAAGGGACTTGCTGCTCCAGTCTTGTGATATTTTCGCAACTCGATGGGAATTTCGCGGGGTGGAGGGGCACAGCAAACGCCGCCGCCTTAGTTTTGTGGCCGAAATCGTGCTCTGGTCCGATTTGCTTGAGGGCTGCCATCCCGCGATCGCCGGCATGAGCCGATAATCCAACTCCCAGAGACGCTTCCATTGTCTTTCCGCAGCGCCGATTTGGCGAAGGTTACGCTGCACGCGGCGGCCTCGCTGGTTATAGCTGGCGCGCGCCGCCGATCTACCCCCCGGCGACGGTTACGCCTATGTGGCGCCCGTAGCACAAACTGGATGGGAGTAGCGCGTCACGCCCTATGCCTGGGCGCCGAGCGTCAACGGTGACGTCACTGTGCGCGGTCAGACTGCAGACATAGACATGTCGTTTTGGGACCTGTTCAACTCTGGCAGCTCGGGTGCTCAATTGGACTCGCTTGCCGCGTTGATGGGTTACGTGGAAGCCCGAAACGGGCGTTGGGGCATTTATGGCGATATCTCATCGCCAATTTGAACATCGCGCTGGGTGGTACTTCAGGAAATCGGCAGTTCTATCCAATGGCCGTTTATGGCGATCTTGGTGTTTTGGCTCGCGGTAATTTTCGTGAGCTTCGGACTTTTCGCTCCGCGTAATGCCCTCGTGGCAGCAGCGTTGTTTGTCGCCGCGTTATCGGTTGCCGGCTCGATCTATCTGATCCTCGCAATGGACCAGCCCTACAGCGGCCCTATAAAAATCTCCAGCGCGCCGCTTCGAATTGCTTTGGAGCAACTCGGCCAACCCTAGCCAATTGGACAGCTGTGGGCTGATAACATAGCCGCTTATGATCAGAAGCCGACCTAGTCGCGAGAGTCGCGCTAGTCCGCTTCGTGCCATAAGCAGACATTCTCGGCACAGCCAAAGACCGGATCCAGCCGTTTCGGCTAAGGTTTTCGCACGGTGCGAAAGCCGAGATGACCCGCGCTCAAATCAACTTCCTGTGGCTGGCGCGCGGTCGCCCGATAGCGCGAGCAAAAGTTGGATGCGCAAAGATACGAGCCGCCCTTTATGACCTTGCTTGGCGATTGTCCCGCCGCTGCCTTGACCTGCAACAAACTTGGGCCGCTTGGATTGCTGGCAGGCTCGCGCGGATGGCCCGGCACGTACCAGTCGCTGGTCCATTCCCAGACATTGCCGATCATGTCGTAGAGGCCATGTCCAATTGGCTTGAAGCAGCCGACCGGCGCGGTGCGGGCATAACCATCCTCCTCGGTGTTGTAGACTGGAAAGATACCCTGCCAGCTATTAGCGATTGGCTTGCCATCTTTGTCGAAGGCATCGCTCCAATCTTCATCGCCATTATGACCGCCGCGCGCAGCAAATTCCCATTGCGCCTCGGTGGGAAGCTCGCGCCCGAGCCAGTGCGCATAGGCAAGTGCGTCTTCATAGGCAACATTCACAACCGGATAATTCTGCTTGCCTTCAATCGAGGAGCCAGGCCCATCGGGATGGCGCCAGTCCGCACCTTTGACGTATTGCCACCATTGGGTGAGGTCGCCGCCGCGACTGATCTCGGTCGGCGGGACAAATATCACGGAGCCCGGAGCAAGCATGTCCTGGCTCATTCCGGGGTGGGTCTTAGGGTCGACGCCCCGCTCGGCAAGGGTGATGTAGCCGGTCGCGTTTACGAATTTATCGAACTCAGCGTTCGTAACCTCGTGCTGATGGATCCAAAAGCCGTCGACCTGAACGGAGTGGGTGAAGCGCTCTTCGGGCCGTTCCCGGTTCGAGCCCATCGTGAAGCTGCCACCCGGAATGAACACCATTCCTGTCTTACCATCCGAGGCAACGCAGTTGAGCTGATCCGCGGTTTTTAGCGGTGTTGCACCGGACGGCGCAGCCACAAGCGTAGAACTCAAGACGATCAGAACTCTCACAGGTTTAAGCAAACGATCCTCGGGAGGTCGTGTCGCCACGAAGCTGCTTGATTTGTAACAATGTTTCCGTCGAAACTGACTTACATCAAAGTCAGGAGGGTACCAATGCGTATAGTCCAGAGTCGAACGAAACTCTGTCATGCGGGCGCAATTGCGGCCTTAGTCGTGGGTGTCAGCGTTGGCCTGACAGCGCTCGGAACAGCGACGCCTGCGGCGGCCCAAGATAAGAAGCCGAACATCCTCTTCATCATGGGCGATGACATCGGCTGGATGCAGGTCGTCAGCTACCAAGGAGGTCTGGGGCTCGGCGGCACTGACATAATTACCGAGATCGTTCCCATTGGACCCCCCATTAGCGTGGAATGCGCAGGCACAGTACCACTTGGTCAAGGCTTCGATGGCTCCCACTGAAAATCCTCCACTGAAAATGCTCGCCGGGATGGCTCGCCCTGGTTAGAAGTCAGTAGGCTCCGCAAAGTTGCTCGTGATGGCTCGCGCTGAACCTCGTCGTTACCAGTTGTTTCAGGAGCTCGAGAAACCGGGATGCAGGATGGTCCGGCCCGAACTCACTTTGCGAGTCTCTGGCCCCTCCAAGTGGCTCATTCTTTCTTTGCCAGTCTTAATCCGCTTCCGTTTGGCCGAGGTCGGCTTCAGCCCGCATGGTGTCGGCGGCCGACTTAACTTGTTCAGGCTCGCACCGACTACCGAAAAGACAGCAGATCGATTTCAGGAAATTCATGCTTACCTCCTGAGCCTTGTCATCCCTGCATCCAACGCAACGAGAGGTACGTTGGTCTCACGGGCGGTCGCCGCTTACTTCCGGCAGCGACAGGGACGGAGCCGCCGACTGAATGACAGGCCAAAGTGTGAGGCCAACCAGGATGGCAATGCAGACAAACAACATGGATAGGACGCCCACCACTAGCCCAGTCTCGAGGCCTGCACCTCGTCGTGATGCTCTTCCATGTCAGGCTAGCGCGAAGACGAGCACGGTCACAACGAGCATGAGCACGATGAAGATAGCGAAATAGCCAGGTCATAGGTTTCATGCGGTCTGATGTCGTATTCCATGAGAGCTAAACGCTTCAGCGGATCGTTTGGCTCCGCTAAGAAGAAAGCTCTCGCCGCTACCCGCTGGGGCTGGAACAGCGGGCCGGTGCCCTACGCAAATGTCCCGTAGGCCGGGCCAAACCAGCCCAGAGGCTGGCTGTCGAAACAATGCGCAAGGAAGCTGGCGAAGTTTGAACCGTCACGGGAGACGGTAAATCCATGCTTACGGGGAGAGCCCTAGCCCTCCGCTGCGGGTGAACCCTGTGCGGTCGGCTGCTGCCCCAACAAGCGAAACGGCCAAGGCGTTCCTAGTGACTAAAGAGAAATCGTGAGGAGGCAGATGAACGCAAAGATCACGAAAGCCATCAAGCTTCCTGTCACGAACCCCCTACCGTCGCCTCTGACGAGTTCAGACATTTCAAACTCCATCGTGTCTAAAAAACGAAGAAGGAGTGCCTTGGGTTCCCCAACGGCCCGACGCCACCGTCCGCAAGGCAGCAGCGCCGGGCCCAGCCAGCGCCGAGGATTGCAGGACTCGGCGCTGGCCAAAGTCACAACGAGCAGCGAGCGGCAGTGTTCCTGCAGCCAAGGTGGTTCGTCACCTTAGAGCGAGCGGTCGAACGTCTCGATGGTTGTCAATGCGGCGACGAGGGACAACAGCAGTCGCTGCCGGAGCGAATTTCCGTTGGAGGCGAGCGCAAGCTCAATCTCCTCCGGTCGCACGACGAAGGTGATAAGCAGCGGCCCCCTCGAAGGCAAACATTCAAGCCCAGACACGTCGGGCATCGTAGCGGTTCCTTACAAAGCCATGATGTAGCGCCTCCGCCTCAATTATGGATTAGGTCGGGACCGCAGCTTCATTTCAATTTTGAGGGGCTTTGACCGCAGCGGCTCCACGAGCGCATGCGGTGCTTAGCTTACGAAGAAGCGGTGAAGCCCCGGCCGGGGGCAATCAATAATAGGGCGCGTAATAAGGTCGGCAACACCGAAACGGTACACCGCGCGGGTATTCGGGAATCACAGGCGCGTAAGCTCGTGGTGGGCAGGTAGGAGCCCCATGCCGACGGATAGTAAGCATACGGATACCCGTAGCTGCGGTAATAGCGTCGTCGGCCATTAGCGCGCTCAACAAATCCCACTTCAGCCTTAGCGGCTATCCCCATCGCTGGTTGGAATAGGGCCTTCGCGTTCGTTGAGCCCAGGCACAGAACGCCCGCAACGATGGCGGCGATAATAAGCACGAGTTTCGCGCTTCCACTCATCCGTTTGTTTTACTGAACCTTCGTGGCTCTACCTAGCGATCCGCCTCTTTAGCATTAATGCACTGTAATGCCGCTGGACAGGTCATCACGCTTCGGCAGAAGTCCAGGGTGATTAAGAGGAGCCGCCTTGAGGGCGCGGCGGCCAGATGACTTACGGTGACCAGACTACCCGCGCCGCCCGAGCGGCTTGCCCAGTACGTCTCCATTCGCCACGGCTTGACCGATTGAACTGGCCCGCCGCACTCAGCGCAGCGCAACCGCTCAGATAGCTGCGCGATGGTGAGGCCCATCGAGATGCGAGGAAGCCAGTTCATCGGGCTCAGTCGCGTCATGCGACAGCGAGGGCACGACGTGCGTGTAGCCGTCAGCGGCAAGCGAGGGATTTAATCGGAAGCTGATTCTTCCGTTTCACGGGATTGCGTGAGGATAGTCAAAAGCGCCTTCTGCTGCTCGGGAGTCATAGCCTCAACAAGAGCGCGTAAGCGTCTCCTCTGTTCGATGTCGGACATGGGTGTCTTCAGAAAGAACGAGGGGCTGGTGAGGATTTCAGGTTTTATGTCCATAGACATAAACTCCAAAAGTGCCAGGGAGGTTGAAAAGGAGGAGCAAAATCTCTCCAGCCATCATAGCACTTAGTAAAGCTTGCTGGTGGTGCGTTGACTGAAGCAAGCGCGAGCGCCGTAACTATCGGGCCGAAGGTGAAGTTTAAAATCCAGAATCCCCGGGCTCGACGAACGACGACTTCGTGATGGCCTGGAGTTTACGGGTGACGGCTTCAGCCACCAACCTTTTGAAGGCGGTCAACTTGATTTGGTCCGGCTCCCACTCTCCCTGCGCAGCGGTCTGGATGATTTCCAGCGCAAGCCTCTCCTGACGCCAATCCAATTCTTTCACGGCGCGAGAGAGATCATCATTCAGCTTTAGCTCGCCGCATACCTCGTCGAGGACATTCTGCAAAATGAGAAGTTGTTCGGAATTAAAAGACCCGAAGGAACGAAAAGCCATATACCCATCCAGTTTTGGCCAAACTCACTTTGGGAGAAATGTGAAGTCCTGCGAAGGATTTCGGATGCTAGCTGCAAAACGATAGTGGCTGGAGAACTGTTCCAGGCGGCCGCCTGACCGCTGAGGAATGCCGGTGGAAGCTGATCAGAGAGTGGTCGGAGCAATAGCCAGGCAGCACGAGGTTACAACGCCATGTCAGAGCAACGAGAATGTCCGTGCCAATCTGCGGCGCACGGCCACCGGCCAGGGAAATGTCCTCATCCCGCTGTTGATGATGGATTATGCAACGAGTGCAACGAAGAGACGCGAGCGGCAGAAGCAAATCCTATGGGCCGCGCAGCACCAAATCGTTCTAGGAAGCGTTCATAGGCGAGGTGGCGCATCCAGCACTCCTCCATTAACCATACGAAATGGTTTGCTTAGAAGCCCATCAATTTGCGGAGCATTCTGCAAAGATGGCCTTCACTCCCGAACAGCATCTGCAGATAGCTGCTTCATACGAGAAGGCAGCGACGGATTACACTGTTCCGCCACAGCTTAGAAAGGCCTTTGCGCGGAAGGCTGAGTGGTTCAGGTTGTTAGCTCGCATAGCGGCCAAGCCAAAATGCTCCGAGTCGCCTCCACGAGAGCGCGCCGTCACGAATAGTCCCCACTCAGGGCTGCAAATGCTGTCAAAGGCCCACTATCTATTTGCGTGGCAGCAACACTCAACGGAGTTACGGCGATGAAAACACCATCTGTCATTTGTGTGGGCGCTATTGCGCTAGGAGCGGCAATGTTTGCGCCTCTCGAAGCCTCCGCCCAGGGCGTCACCATCTACATTGGTCCCGGCTATCCAGGCTACGCGGCGTATCCCCCCTACGATGGCGGCTATCCCGCCTACGACGAGTATCCGAGTTACAGCTACTCGTATCCGAGCTACGGCTATGGGTACGGCTATGGCAGTCCGTATGTCGGCACCTATTGGGGCCAAAGCCGACGTGTGGCCCGGCGAGTTAATCGGCGATGGGACCGCTGGGATTAGAGCCTCAGCCTCTTCGCCCAAGCGGCTTGCATATTACGTCTTCCATCCGCCACGGCTTGACCGAGCCCAACTGACCACCGCACTCCGCACAGCGGAGCTGTGCTGATAGCTGCGCGATGGTAAGCCCCATCGAGATGCGCGGGAGCCAGCTTATCGGGCGCAGCCTCGTCACGCGACAACGCGGACAATGGCACTCAATGTCAGTGAAGCCCTCGGCGGCAAACTCTTCGATGGCGGCATACAGCGGGTCCATGGGCCGAAGCATAGCAGCAACGGCGGGCGACTATATCAATTCCGTCGAGCGGTGCCCGTTGCGAGACAACGGAATGTCACATCTACAACTACAACATCTTTTTTTTCTGCAGCTGCAACGTCCTCGTTTTCATCGAATTCGACATTGGTGCCGCTCTTCAGAACCAGCAGCTGCTTAGAAACATGCGCGCAATGTTGGTTCGCTGCGGAAAGGGCAGCCTCTCTCGCGGATGCCGTGCCGCCATGCGGCATTCGGGCCGACACCGTGTAAGTGTCAGGACCAACAGGAAACGGCTGTGTTACCCTTGGGGCGGCGCTACAACCCGCCGAGCAGGCGGCGATGACAGCTGCAGTCAACCTAACCGGCAACGGTTCCATTCACCGAAGCATATCAGATCGCTTCGTACATAGCCGCCGGGGATGCTTGAAGCGGCGGCCGAGCAAGCTGATCACGCTTCGGCAGGAGGCGCGTGTGATTAGGAAGAGTAAGTAGGCCCCAAGCTAATCAATAATAGGGCGCGTAATAAGGTCGGCAACACCGAAACGGTACACCGCGCGGGTATTCGGGAATCACAGGCGCGTAAGCTCGTGGTGGGCAGTAGGAGCCCCATGCAGACGGATAGTAAGCATACGGATACCCGTAGCTGCGGTAATAGCGTCGTCGCCCATTAACGCGCTCAACAAATCCCACTTCAGCCTTAGCGGCTATCCCCATCGTCGGTTGGAATACTAATAGTACTGCTGCCAACAGAGAGCATGCTGTCAGCGCGCGTCACGGGAGTGTCTCTCGTGAATAGACGTAGTCATAGGATTGGCCGACGTGCCCCCGCTATTTCACCAGCGCGTCGCTGATTGCCTCCCGCGATTCCTGCACCTGGGTCTGGCCTTCGCGGGCGACAATGATGGCATGCGCATTCGGGTGATGCTGATGCGCAAGCGCCCGGGTGATGCCAATCACCTTGCTGGTGACGATATAGACCGGCGCCCCGCCCGGCAGGGTGAATTTCTTTAGCGTGCGCATGCCGCTCACCTTCTCGACGACATTGGCGAGGCTGTCTTTGACGTAGAGACGCTCATAAGCGTAGTCGACCACGATGGCGCCGCGCGGCTCATCACTGGTGGCGGCGCCGCGTATCCGCCAGATCTCGTCGGGGTTCACCTGCTGGGTGTTGTCGTCCATCGTCCGGAAAGTGAGCTGGCCGCCGTCCACGAGCGCGCTCTGGCGCTCGTCGGTTTCGGCCAGCGCGGTCCAGCTCACGAGACACGTGAGGAGAAGCGTCAGAAGGGAAAGACGCGCTTCGATGGCTGCCACCAGCATAGCCCCGTGAATATCATGGGCCCACGGAAAGGATAGATAAAGCCTGAGGAAGGAAATCGCCGAGTGTTGGTATGAGGGGCTAACGAAACGTGCAGAATGTTGCCCCAGGTGTTGCCCGGTTAAATTGCCGCGATTTTGACTTTTGGCTAAGTTATTGATGTTACTGGTGCCGGGTAGAGGAGTTCGAACCCCTGACCTACTGATTACAAAAAGTATGCCGGGAGCAGACATACCGGGCCACTGGCCGACAATCGGTTAACCCAAATCCATTGAACTATTTGGAGAATTGCGCCGACTGAGGGTACGGGCTGTTATCCAGTACCGGCGCATCACCTCACGCGCAGGTATCAAAATGGTCGCCCCCGCGCGGTCCATAGCGTAGCCGCGTTCAGTCTGGGGATAGGGCCTGATCTCACCTTCAATCGGCATGCTCGGAAGATAACATTGCTTTATGACATTAGAAAGATACTTTCGCTTTTTAACCTTTATGTACCAAGTCTGTGAAGAATACTATAGTATTACTTACGGTTATTATGGGCTCATCAATCTGGTTTTTACGGAGCGACTGACCTCCAATCAGGAAGCCGGTTGGCTCTGATTGGCTGATTTATCGATTTCGCCACGCCTGGCATCCGTGTGGTCGCGGGGAGGGGTAACGTCGGGGTTTCGCAAGATCAGGCCAGTTTTAACGCCGTGGCTCTTTCGCCACGCACATGTCTTCCGTGGGGAGCGCGACACCACAAACCACTGGTAAGTCTCACTCAGCGACACTAAGTAGCCTTGTTGCGCGCCACGACCTGGGGGGTAGGCCGTGTGGCTGAGGGTTCATATCCAGAAATTCGTTGGCGGTTTTGCGGCTGCATGGCGCGCCAGCGCCATGTGGCTATTTCCGTTCGTGATCCTGGGTGCTCAGTTCGTGCTCACTGAGACCAGCGCACAATCCGTGACGACCCCAACCGGCCCTGCTGCTGGCGTTCTGAGGACCTTGTGTGTCACTGGCAGTGGTACCACCGGCACGCTTTCTTTTGATAACAACAGTACGAGCACCTGCGCAGGCGCGCAGACCAACATCACCGGTTTCACGGTGAATGGGGCAGTCCCTGCGACACAGAACGTGACGATTCTTGGCACCGGTATAACCATGGGTACCGGGGCCAACCTCACAGTGGGAGGCACTACCACCTTATCCGGCGCGACCACCACCAACGGCATCACCAATACCGGCAATATCGGCACCGGTACCCTCAGCACGAGCGGCGCGGCGACCCTGAATTCGGCGACCGTGACCAACAACGCCACGGTCGGCGGCACGCTTGGCGTCACCGGCAACACCACCTTGAGCACGCTCAGCACGAGCGGCGCGGCGACCCTGAATTCGGTGAGCGTGACCAACAATGCCACTGTTGGCGGCACGCTCGGAGTGACCGGGACGACGACGCTCTCTGGTCCACAAATTCTCGTCGGCAATACCGACTTGCGCGGCACGCTCTTCGACTCCACCGGCAATCTCACCATAGGCGACAACGTTGACCTCACGGGCACTCTTGCTGTCACCGGCAATCAGACCATCTCTGGCACGCTGGGCGTGTCCGGCGCCACCACCACCAACGGCATCACCAATACCGGCAATGTCGGCACCGGCACCCTCAGCACCACCGGCTTGGCGACGCTCAACTCGGCGACTGTCAGCACCACGCTGGGCGTGACTGGCGCGACCACCACCAACGGCATCACCAATACCGGCAATATCGGCACCGGTACCCTCAGCACGAGCGGCGCGGCGACCCTGAATTCGGCGACCGTGACCAACAACGCCACGGTCGGCGGCACGCTTGGCGTCACCGGCAACACCACCTTGAGCACGCTCAGCACGAGCGGCGCGGCGACCCTGAATTCGGCGAGCGTGACCAACAATGCCACTGTTGGCGGCACGCTGGGCGTGACTGGTCTGGCGAGCCTCAATGGGGGCGCCGTGGTCACCGGCAACACCACTACCGACAGCCTCACGGTGAATAACAACGCCACCGTCGGCGGCACGCTGGGCGTGACTGGCGCCACCACCACCAACGGCATCACCAATACCGGCAATGTCGGCACCGATACGTTGAGCACCACCGGATTAGCGACCCTGAATTCGGTGAGCGTGACCAACAATGCCACTGTCGGCGGCACGCTGGGCGTGACTGGTCTGGCGAGCCTCAATGGGGGCGCCGTGGTCACCGGCAACACCACTACCGACAGCCTCACGGTGAATAACAACGCCACCGTCGGCGGCACGCTGGGCGTGACTGGCGCCACCACCACCAACGGCATCACCAATACCGGCAATGTCGGCACCGATACGTTGAGCACCACCGGATTAGCGACCCTGAATTCGGTGAGCGTGACCAACAATGCCACTGTCGGCGGCACGCTGGGCGTGACTGGTCTGGCGAGCCTCAATGGGGGCGCCGTGGTCACCGGCAACACCACTACCGACAGCCTCACGGTGAATAACAACGCCACCGTCGGCGGCACGCTGGGCGTGACTGGCGCCACCACCACCAACGGCATCACCAATACCGGCAATGTCGGCACCGATACGTTGAGCACCACCGGATTAGCGACCCTGAATTCGGTGAGCGTGACCAACAATGCCACTGTTGGCGGCACGCTGGGCGTCAGCGGACAGGCCAACCTCAATGGCGGGGCCAGTGTGAAGAACCATCTTACCGTCGCCGCGGCGACGAACGTGGATATGGGGGGCAATAGGGTTCAAAATGTCGGCGCCCCTGTAGACCCCACCGACGCAGCAACCAAAGGCTACGTGGATACCTTTATGGGCACTACATCTAGTGAGTTTGCTACTTTGAATGATCGCGTCAACGAAGCCTTCAAGAAAATCGATGGGAACACGGAGGGAATTGCGGTTGCGATGGCAATGAGCGGCCTTGCTCTACCGGACAGCAAGGCGTTTGCCATGTCCGCCACCATGGGGTTTTATGACGACAAGCAGGCTCTTTCCGCCCAGGCTGCAATGCGCCTTAATGGGACTTTCGCCCTGACGGGTGGTGTCGGCGTCGGTTTCGGGGAAGGCAAAGTGGGCGGACGTGTCGGCATCATGGCAGCGTGGTAATTTGCTTGTGGTGGCCGATAACAGCGGACGGACACTCGGACCGCTCGCTGCATTTGTGGAGGGATGTCCGAATGACGAAGGGACTCGTCGCGAGCCTTGGCATCGCTGTCGTCGCAAGCCTTTGCATCGCCGTAGCAGTACTTTCTCTCGGCTCCACCGCAGTCGGCCAGGCGCCTGACAAGGAAGCCGCGCCCCCGGCCGACGCAGCGAAGCCGCAACCGGCTCCTCAAGTGCAATCAGCCGCAGCATCTCCCGTGCTTACAGTTCCGCCGCCGGAGGTGCTTCTCGTGCTGATCCGCACGACGGTCCTCGCCTTGAACCAAGCAGTCCAAACAGGAAACTTCACCGTACTGCGCGATCTTGGGTCGCCCGATTTACAAGTGGCCAACTCGGCCGCACAGCTTGGAATCATTTTTGCCGATCTGCGCAACAGGAACATCGACCTCTCTCCCGCCGCCATTGTGGCGCCGGAGGTCAGCGAACCACCTACAATTACGCCACAAAATATGCTGCGGCTCGTTGGGTTTTTCCCAACCCAACCGTTGCAAATCAAATTCCAGATGCTCTTTCAGCCCGTCAACGACCGATGGCGGTTGTTCGGCATAGCAGTCGATGTTGTGTCTCCTTCCACGGCACCGGCGGCGATGGCTCAGGAGACCGGGCCAGCGGCCCCGACCGTGGTGTCCCCGGCCGCAAAACCTGCGACGACACCCAAACCGGCGCCGCCCAAGAAAGGCCAACAGCCCTAGAAGCGTTGCAGCCTCGCAATGGCCTCAGTTGACTCCAAGGCTTGAACTAACTGGTTTCTCGCAGAGCATCGACAATTTCGTGGCGCGGTATTTTGGACTGATTCTTCGGCAAGCTGTTACCCGTAATGTTACCCTATGGCCATTCAAGGCGTTCAGGCTGGCAATTTTTTAAACTAAGTCATTGATTTTATGGTGCCGGGTAGAGGAGTTCGAACCCCTGACCTACTGATTACAAATCAGCCGCTCTACCTGCTGAGCTAACCCGGCATCTCTTGAGCTCAACGAATTAAGCGCGTGCCGAGCGGAAGGCAAGCGGGTCAGGAAGAGCTCGCGCCGGCTATTTGCGGCGGCTTGCGAGCAGGCCGGCGATGAAGGCGATGGCGAGCAGTCTCACGGGGCCGACGCTCTGCATCGCCTTGCCGACGCCTTGATCGAGCATGCCGACGCCTTCGCTCCCCGTCGCCAGCATGCTCGGCGCCTGCGGCTTTCGCTTCCGCGCGAACAGGGGGAGGGTCGCGAGGATCAGCACGCCGAGCAGCGCAAGCGAGGCGGCGACGATGCCCGCCGCCTCGGCCGGCGTGAAGCCGTGGGCGATCAGCGCCTGATAGGCGGCGAGCAGGCCGAACGCCGCGGCGGCGATCAACACCACCGCGGCGACGGCGACAACGACCGCCTGTCTGAGCGAGCGCTCGATCGATTCCTTGATGCGCAGGCCGATCTGCAGCGATGAGAGCAGCGCGAGCGCCGAGCGGAGCATGGACGCTTCGCCTAGCGACGCGTGAACACACCAAACAGGAATCCCAATCCTGCGGCGATGGCGACGGCTTGCAGCGGATTGCGCCTGATGGCCTCCTCGGCCTCATAGGCGGTCTCCATGGCCTTGTCCTGGGCGCGGTTGACCTGGCCCTTGGCGATGCGGGTCACGGTGCCGGACAGATTTTGCAGGTCGGCGCGGATCGCGTCGATCTGATTGGCGAGATCGTCGGCATCGCGGGCGCTGGCCCCGGCGCGCTTGGCGCCTGAGCGAATATCGCTATCGGTGGATGACATCGGGGGGTTTCCTTCCGTGGAAGATCGTTTGGGGGTAGCGAGGACCTAAGCAACTCGACGCAAGCGCGCTTCGTTCCATGGCGCGCTTGCCAGTGAACGGCTCCAGGGCGACTCAACTTGAGCGGCGGCGCGTCGTCGCTGTCAAGGGGCGTGTCGCGGAAGACACAGTCGATGCGCATGCATGGTTGCCGGAGGCTTGCCTCGGACATGGCGGCCTTCTAGACTTTGGTTTCGGCGAACCGACTGCTCGAGGGGGGCATGAGCATGGGCGCTTGCAGGCTTGGCCTGGCTGTCATCGCTGCCTTGACTCTCCTTGTCGCCGCCAAGTCCGAGCCCGCGAGGGCCGGAAGCGCCGGGGCGCTCGTCGCGCTGCAAGCCGACGCTGCCATGAGGCCAGTGCTCGCGCTTCCGGTGGGGGCCTTCCACCATTCGCGGCGCGTCCAGTCTTATTACTGCTATCCGCGGAACTATTGGTGGTTCTACCGGCCCTACACCACGGGCCAGGACGGCCATGCGCGCTGCATGCCGTATTTCCATTATCCGCGAGCCAAGAACGGCGCGCCAGGTCCGGCCGCTACATCAAATAAGTCGCGCCGCGCGCGGCACGGCCCCGCGACAACTCCGCGTTAACCCTACTGATACTTGCGAGGCGTAGCTTCCGAGCCGCGCTTCCCGGCGACTCACGTCGGGAGAGATCGCCCCTCAAGTGGAGTTGTCAGATGAAATTCGTGTTCGCTTTCGCCGCCCTGCTTCTCCTGGCGGCCGGCTTCAACCTTACGGCGGTCGAGCCTGCCAGCGCCCAGTGTGGCGCGCCGTGCGGCGCCGTGCTCGTGCCCGCGCCCAATCCGATTCCGCTACGCCGTCTGGTCGTCCGCCCCGGGCCGGTCGCGGTGGCGCCATGCGGGCGGCCGGCTGCGTCAATGGCGCGGCGGCCTATGCGGCTCCGCCGCCTTGCGGCCAGGGCGGCTGCGGCGGCACGGCCTTCGTCTATTTCCCGAAGCGCGTCTACGCCTATTGGAAGCAGCCGGGTTACACCGCCTGCTATCCCGGTCCCGGCAATTGCTATTGGCGCAGGGACTGCTGGTACAATTCGTTCGGCCGCCGCTTCTGCAACTAGGCTCGCTTCGCTAGCGCGCTTGAGCGGCTCGCCCAGTGCAGCGCGACGGCGGCGGCATTCGAGACGTTGAGGCTCGCCAGCGCGCTTTGCGTCGAGATGCGGCAGAGCCGATCGCAATGCTCGCGCGTGAGCTGGCGCAAACCTTTGCCCTCGGCGCCGAGCACGAGAGCGAGCGGACGGGTGAGGGCGGCGCTCTCCAGCGGCTCGCTCGCCTCCTCGGCGAGTCCCACGCGCAGCACGCCGCGCTCGCCGAGCTCGGCCAAGGTCTGCGCGAGATTCTTGACGAGGATGACCGGCACAATGTCGAGCGCGCCGCTCGCGGCCTTGGCCAGGACGCCGTGCAGAGGCGGGCTGTGCCGCTCGGTCATGACCAGTCCCGATGCGCCGAAGGCCGCGGCTGAGCGTAAGCGCCGCGCCGACATTTTGCGGATCGGTGACCTGATCGAGCACGAGCAGGATGCCGTTCTCGTCGACATCGTCCAGCGTGACGGGGGGCAGGGGCTCGGCCTCGAGCAGCACGCCCTGATGCACCGCGTCGGCGCCAAGCAGCCGGTCGAGATCCTTGGGCGTCACGGGCTCAGGCTTGAGTCCGCGCTTGGCGAGGAGAGGGCCGAGCCGCTGCGCCGCATTCTCGGTGGCAAGCACCTTCACCACTTCCCGCCGCGGATTGGCGAGCGCGGCTTCGACGGCGTGCAGGCCGAACAGCGTGACCCGATCGGCGGCTTTCCGGCCGGCGTGTGCCTGGGCTTGCCGCGCCAGCTCGGTTTTCCGGGCTTATTCGGCCTTTGAGTTGCGACGCCGCATGCGGATGACAACTCGCTTGGAAGGGCACAGAGAGTGGAAGAGGCGTCGGAAAGATCAGGGATTTTCGCTGCTAACCCCCTGATTTACAGTTGACAGAGCTTAACGCGCTACCCATAAAACCAGCCATGGCGGACCCTGCCGGCCGACGGCGGGGCGTTTTTGCTTGGTCACAAATCACCAGTCAATCCATCTTCGCTCAAGGAGGGGTGCCCGAGTGGCTAAAGGGGACGGGCTGTAAACCCGTTGGCTATGCCTACGTAGGTTCGAATCCTACCCCCTCCACCAACCACTCTCTAATGATGAGCGGGATGGTGCGGGTGTAGCTCAATGGTAGAGCAGCAGCCTTCCAAGCTGAGGACGAGGGTTCGATTCCCTTCACCCGCTCCAAGAGGTTAGGTCGCCTAAGCACGTTGATATGGCAAGGAAAATGGCGGCGAGAGGCGAGAAGTTGGAGCAGGCGATAGGAGTGTAGCTCAACTGGCTAGAGCACCGGTCTCCAAAACCGGGGGTTGGGGGTTCGAGTCCCTCCACTCCTGCCAAGACTGAGACGTGAGAGCCGGAGAATTGAGATTAGTGCGGGTTTCCGCGGCAAGGACTGAAGATGGCGAGGACGAATCCCTTCGAATTTCTGCAGCAGGTGCGGACCGAGGTGGCCAAGGTCACCTGGCCGACGCGCCGCGAGACGGTGATCACCACCATCATGGTGGTCGCCTTGTCGATTGCGGCCGCGCTGTTCTTCCTCGCCGCCGACTGGATCCTGAGCGAGCTGGTCACGCTCGTTTTGGGTTTGGGCCGCTAGGAGGCGGAACTTAGGGTCAATGGCAAAGCGCTGGTACATCGTCCACGCCTATTCGAACTTCGAGCGGAAGGTCGCCGAGTCCATCAAGGAGCGCGCCGCCGGCGCGGGGCTTGCCGACATGTTCGAAGAGGTGCTGGTGCCGATGGAAGAGGTCGTGGAGATGCGCCGCGGCCGCAAAGTCAGCTCCGAGCGGAAGTTCTTTCCGGGCTATGTGCTGGTGAAGATGGATCTGAACGACCAGACCTATCACCTCATCAAGGCGACGCCGAAGGTCACCGGTTTCCTCGGCACCGAGAACAAGCCCATTCCGATCACCGAAGAGGAGGCCGGGCGCATCCTCCAGCAGGTGCAGGAAGGCGTCGAGCGGCCGAAGCCGTCGGTCACGTTCGAGATCGGCGAGCAGGTGCGCGTCGCCGACGGGCCGTTCGCCTCGTTCAACGGTCTCGTCGAGGAAGTCGACGAGGAGCGGGCGCGGCTCAAAGTGGCGGTGTCGATCTTCGGCCGGGCGACGCCGGTCGAGCTCGAATACGCACAGGTCGAGAAGCTTTAAGCGGTCAAGCGGGAAGGCGCGGGAAGAGTTAGAGCGATGGCGAAGAAGATCGAAGGTTACATCAAGCTGCAGGTGCCGGCAGGGCAGGCGAATCCATCGCCGCCGATCGGCCCTGCGCTCGGACAGCGCGGCGTCAACATCCCGGAGTTCTGCAAGCAGTTCAACGCGGCGACGCAGAAGCTCGAAGCCGGCTCGCCGATTCCGACCGTCATCACCGTCTATGCCGATCGCTCCTTCACCTTCGAGATGCGCACGCCGCCGGCGTCGTATCTGCTGAAGAAGGCGGCCAAGATCGGCAAGGGATCGAAGGAGCCGGGCCGCGGCGTCGCCGGAACGGTGACGCAGGCGCAGCTTCGCGAGATCGCCGAGGTCAAGATGAAGGACCTCAACGCCAATTCCGTCGAGCAGGCGATGAAGATCATCGCCGGCTCAGCCCGCTCGATGGGCCTCCAGGTGCAGGACTAAGTCATGAGCAAGCCAGGCAAAAGATTCAAGGCAGCGATCGCGCCGATCGACCGCGAGAAGCTCTACACGATCGAAGAGGCGGTGAAGCTGGTCAAGAGCGGCGCCAAGGCGAAGTTCGACGAGACCATCGAGGTCGCGATGAATCTCGGCGTCGATCCGCGCCACGCCGATCAGATGGTGCGCGGCGTCTGCGCGCTGCCGCACGGCTCGGGCCGCAAGCTCCGCGTCGCCGTGTTCGCCAAGGGCGCCAAGGCCGAGGAGGCCAAGAAGGCCGGCGCCGATGTGGTCGGCGCCGAGGATCTGGTCGAGCAGGTGCAGAAGGGCGTGATCGATTTCGACCGCTGCATCGCCACGCCCGACATGATGCCGCTGGTCGGACGCCTGGGTAAGGTGCTCGGGCCGCGCGGACTGATGCCGAACCCGAAAGTGGGCACGGTCACCGCCGATATCGGTCCCGGCCGTGCGCGCGGCCAAAGGCGGCGCGGTCGAGTTCCGCGTCGAGAAGGCCGGCCTCATCCATGCCGGCGTCGGCAAGGCGAGCTTCAGCGAGCAGGCGCTGGTCGAGAATATCCGCGCCTTTGCCGATGCGGTGATGAAGGCGAAGCCGTCGGGCGCCAAGGGCACGTTCCTGAAGCGTGTCGCGGTGACCTCGACGATGGGACCTGGCGTGAAGATCGAGCCCACGAGCCTCCTGACGGGGCCGCCGCGGGCTGATGAAGAGTTTCGGGGCTGAGCGATCAGTCCCGGAGGATCGCTTGCATGCAAGCGATCCGAACCTGTCCGAGACTGCAGGTGCGGGATAACCGCTTAAGCCCTTCGGGCCTGCATGAGACGGGAGACGAACGGTTCGATGGGTGCGGGCTTTCCGCCGCAACCGGGAGATCGGTTTGAACCTCGTAACTGGCTCTTGCGCAACTTCGCGCGCGGGCGGGACAGGCAACGGAGCGCCGCTTGGACGAGCGGGGCGGCTTCGTGCCTTGCCCCTCGCGTCTTGCGGCAAGGTGTAGCCAGAGGACGACGGAGCTTTCGCTCTTCGCCCTCGAACAGACGGAGTGAGCATTGGAAAGAGCAGAGAAGCGCGAAGTCGTGACGGCGCTTCACGATGTCTTCGCCAAGACCGGCGTGGTCGTCGTCGCTCACTATGCGGGCCTGACCGTCGCCCAGATGACCAAACTGCGCAGCGAGATGAGAAGCGCTGGCGGCCAGGTCAAAGTGGCGAAGAACAGGCTCGTCAAGCTCGCGCTCGAAGGCACCGACGCTAAGGGCATCGCGGATTTGCTGAAGGGGCCGACCTGCCTCGCATTTTCCGCCGACCCGATAGCGGCACCGAAAATTGCCGTCAAATTCGCCAAGGCGAACGAGAAGTTCGTGATCCTCGGCGGTTCGATGGGCAGCACGGTGCTCGATGCCAAGGGCGTGAACTCGCTTGCCGACTTGCCTTCGCTCGATGAGCTCAGAGGCAAGCTGATCGGTCTCCTGCAGGCGCCGGCGAGCAAGATCGCCCGGACGCTGAACGAGCCCGGCGCCCAGCTTGCGCGAGTCTTCGGCGCCTACGGCAACAAGGAAGCGGCGTGACGGCCGGCTGAAACCGCAATACGAGAGTCAAACCTACGAGGATAAGTCGATGGCAGATTTGCAGAAAATTGTGGACACGCTTTCAGGCCTGACCGTGCTTGAGGCCGCCGAGCTGGCGAAAATGCTCGAAGAGAAATGGGGCGTTTCGGCTGCTGCCCCCGTGGCCATGATGGCCGCTGGAGCCGCCGCCGCAGCACCGGTCGAGGAGAAGACGGAATTCACCGTCGTTCTGACCGGCGCTGGAGCCCAAAAGATCAACGTTATCAAAGAAGTCCGGGTCATCACCAGCCTGGGCCTGAAAGAGGCCAAGGACCTGGTCGAAGGCGCGCCCAAGCCCGTGAAGGAAGGCGTGACCAAGGACGAGGCCGAGAAGATCAAGAAGCAGCTCGAGGCCGCCGGAGCGACCGTCGAGTTGAAGTAGTCAGGTGGGTTGAATTGCGCCCGGGCGACACCCATATAGGGAGGTTCGCCCGGGCCAAAACCCATCAAAAATGAGACGTGACGTTTCTCCAGAGTCTCCGCTTCGACAGCGGAGTTTCCGGCGAGCCGTCGCGACGAGCCTAAGAGGTAGAGAATGGCGCAGCAGACTTCGACTTCGAATGGGCATAAGCGTTTGCGGAAGATGTTCGGCCGGATCCACGAAGTGGCCGAGATGCCGAACCTCATCGAGGTTCAGAAGCAATCCTACGATCAGTTCCTGATGGTCGAGGAGCCCGAGGGCGGGCGCCTCGACGAGGGTTTGCAGGCCGTCTTCCGTTCCGTCTTCCCGATCAAGGATTTCGGCGACCGCGCCCAGCTCGAGTTCGTGCGCTACGCTTTCGAGCTGCCGAAATACGACGTCGAGGAGTGCCAGCAGCGGGGCATGACCTATGCCGCGCCGCTCAAGGTGACGCTCCGTCTGATCGTGTTCGATGTCAACGAGGAGACCGGCGCCCGCTCGGTCAAGGACATCAAGGAGCAGGACGTCTATATGGGCGACATGCCGCTCATGACGATGAACGGCACCTTCGTCATCAACGGCACCGAGCGCGTCATCGTCTCGCAGATGCATCGCTCGCCGGGCGTGTTCTTCGACCACGACCGCGGCAAGACGCATTCCTCCGGCAAGCTGCTGTTCGCCGCGCGCATCATTCCCTATCGCGGCTCCTGGCTCGATTTCGAGTTCGACGCCAAGGACATCGTCTATGTGCGCATCGACCGGCGCCGCAAGCTGCCGGTGACGACGCTGCTCTATGCGCTGGGCCTCGAGGACGAGGAGATCCTCGCGACCTTCTACGACCGCATCCCGCTCAAGTCGACCAAGGAGGGATGGCGCATGCCGTTCCGTCCCGATCGCTTGCGCGGCATCAAGCCGACCAGCGACCTGATCGACGCCAAGACCGGCAAGGTCGCCATCGAGGCCGGCCGCAAGGTCACCGCGCGGCTGGCCAAGAAGCTCGCCGACGAGGGCCTGAAGGAGCTGCTGGTCAGCGACGAGGATCTGCACGGCCGCTATCTCGCGCAAGACATCATCAACATGGAGACGGGCGAGATCTATGGCGAGGCGGGCGAGGAGCTCGACGCCAAGCTGCTGGCCACGCTGAAGGATCTGGGTCTCAAGGAGATCCCGATCCTCGACATCGATCACGTCAATGTCGGCGCGTTCATTCGCAACACGCTGAATGTCGACAAGAACTCCAATCCCGAGGAGGCGCTGCTCGACATCTACCGCGTGATGCGGCCGGGCGAGCCGCCGACGCCGGAAGCCGCCGCCACGCTGTTCAAGGGCATCTTCTTCGATTCCGAGCGCTACGATCTCTCGGCCGTCGGCCGGGTGAAGATGAACATGCGGCTCGATCTCGACGCGCCCGACACGATGCGCACGCTGCGCAAAGAGGACATCCTCGCCGTGATCAAGACGCTGGTCGGCTTGCGCGACGGCAAGGGCGAGATCGACGACATCGACCATCTCGGCAACCGCCGGGTGCGCTCGGTCGGCGAGCTGATGGAGAATCAGTATCGCGTCGGCCTGTTGCGCATGGAGCGCGCCATCAAGGAGCGCATGAGCTCGGTCGATATCGACACGGTGATGCCGCAGGATCTGATCAACGCCAAGCCCGCGGCCGCCGCGGTGCGCGAGTTCTTCGGCTCCTCGCAGCTGTCGCAGTTCATGGACCAGACCAATCCGCTGTCGGAGATCACGCATAAGCGTCGTCTCTCGGCGCTTGGCCCGGGCGGTCTGACGCGCGAGCGCGCCGGCTTCGAGGTGCGCGACGTGCACCCGACGCATTACGGCCGCATCTGCCCGATCGAGACGCCGGAAGGTCCGAATATCGGCCTGATCAACTCGCTCGCCACCTTTGCGCGGGTGAACAAATACGGCTTCATCGAGAGCCCGTATCGCCGCGTGGTGAAGGGCAAGGTGACCGACGAGGTGGTCTATCTCTCGGCCATGGAGGAGGCGCGCTACATCATCGCGCAGGCCAATGCCAAGCTCAATCCGAACGGCACCTTCGCCGAGGATCTGATCGTCTGCCGTCATGCCGGCGACGTCGAGCTCGAGCCGCCGGAGAAGGTCGATCTGATCGACGTGTCGCCGAAGCAGCTCGTGTCGGTCGCGGCCGCGCTCATTCCGTTCCTCGAGAACGACGACGCCAACCGCGCGCTGATGGGCTCGAACATGCAGCGTCAGGCCGTGCCGCTGATCACGGCCGAAGCGCCGCTGGTCGGCACCGGCATGGAAGAGGTCGTGGCGCGCGATTCAGGCGCCGCCATCGGCGCTCGCCGTACCGGCGTGGTCGATCAGGTGGACGCCACCCGTATCGTCATCCGCGCCACGGAGGAGACCGATCCTTCGAAGTCGGGCGTCGACATCTACAATCTGCGCAAGTTCCAGCGCTCGAACCAGAACACCTGCATCAACCAGCGGCCGCTGGTGCGCGTGGGCGATCGCGTGCAGGCGGGCGAGATCATCGCCGACGGTCCCTCGACCGATCTCGGCGAGCTGGCGCTCGGGCGGAACGTGCTCGTCGCCTTCATGCCGTGGATGGGCTACAATTTCGAGGACTCCATCCTCATCTCCGAGCGCGTCGTGCGCGACGACGTGTTCACCTCGATCCATATCGAGGAGTTCGAGGTGATGGCCCGCGACACCAAGCTCGGGCCTGAGGAGATCACCCGCGACATCCCCAACGTCTCGGAAGAGGCGCTGAAGAACCTCGACGAGGCGGGCATCGTCTATATCGGCGCCGAGGTGAATCCCGGCGACATTCTGGTCGGCAAGATCACGCCCAAGGGCGAGAGCCCGATGACGCCGGAGGAGAAATTGCTCCGCGCCATCTTCGGCGAGAAGGCCTCCGACGTGCGCGATACCTCGCTCAAGCTGCCGCCCGGCGTGTCCGGCACGGTGGTCGAGGTGCGCGTGTTCAATCGGCACGGCGTCGAGAAGGACGAGCGCGCCATGGCGATCGAGCGCGAGGAGATCGAGCGGCTCGCCAAGGACCGCGACGACGAGCTCGCGATCCTCGACCGCAACGTCTATGGCCGTCTCAAGGACGTGCTGATGCACAAGGTCGTGGCCAAGGGACCGAAGGGCATCAAGAAGGACGCCAAGGTCACCGATGCGCTGCTCGACGAGGTTTCGCGCAGCCATTGGTGGGAGATCGCGCTCAAGAACGAGAAGGCGATGGCCGAGGTGGAGGCGATCCGTCGCCAATACGAAGAGGCCAAGAAGCGGCTCGAGCAGCGCTTCGTCGACAAGGTCGACAAGCTGCAGCGCGGCGACGAGCTGCCGCCCGGCGTGATGAAGATGGTCAAGGTCTTCGTCGCGGTGAAGCGCAAGATCCAGCCCGGCGACAAGATGGCCGGCCGTCACGGCAACAAGGGCGTGATCAGCCAGATCGTGCCGATCGAGGACATGCCTTATCTCGAGGACGGCGGCACCATCGACATCGTGCTCAATCCGCTCGGCGTGCCGAGCCGCATGAATGTCGGCCAGATCCTGGAGACGCATCTCGGCTGGGCCTGTCGCGGGCTTGGCCGCAAGATCGGCGAGGCGCTCGAGGCCTATCACGAGAGCCACAAGTCGAAGCCGCTCAAGGAGATGCTCAAGACCATCTACGGCGACGACAAGGCCGTGGCCGCGCTGAAAGAGGATCAGCTCATCGAGGCGAGCGAGAGCCTCAAGGCCGGCGTGCCGGTGGCGACGCCGGTGTTCGACGGCGCGCATGAGGGCGACGTGACCGAGCTGCTCGAGGCCGCCGGCCTCGACGGCTCGGGCCAGGTGACGCTGTTCGACGGACGCACCGGCGAGGAGTTCGAGCGCAAGGTGACGGTGGGCTACATCTATATGCTGAAGCTCCACCACCTCGTGGACGACAAGATCCACGCCCGCTCGATCGGTCCTTACAGCCTGGTCACCCAGCAGCCGCTGGGCGGCAAGGCGCAGTTCGGCGGCCAGCGCTTCGGCGAAATGGAGGTGTGGGCGCTCGAGGCTTACGGCGCGGCCTACACGCTGCAAGAGATGCTCACGGTGAAGTCCGACGACGTGGCCGGCCGCACCAAGGTCTACGAGGCGATCGTCCGCGGCGACGACACGTTCGAGGCGGGCATTCCCGAAGTTGTTCAACGTTCTCGTCAAGGAGATGCGGGCGTTGGGCCTCAATGTCGAGCTGGTGCAGCCGAAGCCCGAGGAAACAGCCGACGCGGGCGAGATTGCCGCGCCCGGCGGCCGAATGATTGAGGCCCGAACGGGCCAAGTGATTAGAGACTGCGACCAACCGAAGGGCGCGAGGCGCGCCCGTTGGGAGAGATAAAGAATGAACCAAGACATCGCCAACCTCTTCAGTCCCCAGGTCCAGCAGCAGAACTTCGACCAGATCCGCATCGGCATTGCGAGTCCGGAGAAGATCCTGTCCTGGTCGTATGGGGAGATCAAGAAGCCCGAGACGATCAACTACCGCACCTTCAAGCCGGAGCGCGACGGGCTGTTCTGCGCGCGCATCTTCGGCCCGGTGAAGGACTATGAGTGCTTGTGCGGCAAGTACAAGCGCATGAAGTACAAGGGCGTCATCTGCGAGAAGTGCGGCGTCGAGGTGACGCTCGCCAAGGTTCGGCGCGAGCGCATGGGCCATATCGAGCTCGCCGCGCCGGTCGCGCATATCTGGTTCCTGAAGTCGCTGCCGTCGCGCATCGGCCTTCTGCTCGACATGACGCTGAAGGACCTCGAGCGCGTGCTCTATTTCGAGAACTACATCGTGCTCGAGCCGGGGTTGACCTCGCTCAAGCCGCTGCAGCTCTTGTCCGAGGAGGACTATCTCAAGGCGCAGGAGGATTTCGGCGAGGACTCGTTCACCGCCGCGATCGGCGCCGAGGCCATTCGCGAGCTGCTCAAAGGCCTCGATCTGGAGAAGATCGCCGCCGATCTCCGCGTCGAGATCGCCGAGTCGACCTCCGAGCTGAAGCCCAAGAAGCTAGCCAAGCGGCTGAAAGTGGTCGAGGCCTTCATCCAGTCGGGCAACAAGCCGGAGTGGATGATCCTGACCGTGGTTCCGGTCATTCCGCCGGAGCTGCGCCCGCTGGTTCCGCTCGACGGCGGCCGCTTCGCCACCTCCGACCTGAACGATCTCTATCGCCGCGTCATCAACCGCAACAATCGTCTGAAGCGGCTGATGGAGCTGCGCGCGCCGGACATCATCATCCGCAACGAGAAGCGCATGCTGCAAGAGGCGGTCGATGCGCTGTTCGACAACGGACGGCGCGGCCGCGTCATCACCGGCGCCAACAAGCGTCCGCTGAAGTCGCTCGCCGACATGCTGAAGGGCAAGCAGGGCCGCTTCCGGCAGAACCTGCTCGGCAAGCGCGTCGACTATTCCGGCCGCTCGGTGATCGTGGTCGGCCCTGAGCTCAAGCTGCATCAGTGCGGGCTGCCGAAGAAGATGGCGCTCGAGCTGTTCAAGCCGTTCATCTATGCGCGGCTCGACGCCAAGGGTCATGCCGCCACGGTGAAGCAGGCGAAGAAGCTGGTCGAGAAGGAGAAGCCGGAGGTTTGGGACATCCTCGATGAGGTGATCCGCGAGCATCCGGTGCTGCTCAACCGCGCGCCGACGCTGCACCGCCTCGGCATCCAGGCGTTCGAGCCGGTGCTGATCGAGGGCAAGGCGATCCAGCTGCATCCGCTGGTCTGCGCGGCCTTCAACGCCGATTTCGACGGCGACCAGATGGCCGTGCACGTGCCGCTGTCGCTCGAGGCGCAGCTCGAGGCGCGCGTCTTGATGATGTCGACCAACAACATCCTGCACCCGGCCAACGGCTCGCCGATCATCGTGCCGTCGCAGGACATCGTGCTCGGCCTCTATTACCTGTCGATCGCCATGGACAAGGAGCCGGGCGAGGGGATGATGTTCGGCAACGTGGCCGAGATCCATCACGCGCTCGAGGCCAAGGTCGTCACCTTGCACACCAAGATCAAGGGCCGCTTCATCACGGTCGATGCCAAGGGCAAGCCTGTGTCGCAGATCTACGACACGACGCCCGGCCGCATGCTGCTCGGCGAGCTTTTGCCGCGTAGTCCCTTGGTTCCGTTTGAGCTCGTCAACCGGCTGCTGACCAAGAAGGACATCTCCAACACGATCGACGTGGTCTATCGCCACTGCGGTCAGAAGGAGACGGTCATCTTCTGCGACCGGATCATGGGGCTCGGCTTCGCCTATGCCTGCCGCGCCGGCATCTCGTTCGGCAAGGACGACATGGTGATCCCCGAGACCAAGGACGCCATCGTGCAGAAGACCTCGGACCTCGTGCGCGAGTACGAGCAGCAGTACAATGACGGCCTGATCACCCGCGGCGAGAAGTACAACAAGGTGGTCGACACCTGGACGGAGTGCACCGAGCTCGTCGCCAAGGAGATGATGAAGCGCATCTCCGCGGTCGAGCGCGACCCGAAGACCGGCCGCGAGAAGCCGATCAACTCCATCTATATGATGTCGCATTCCGGTGCGCGCGGTTCTCCCGCGCAGATGAAGCAGCTCGCCGGCATGCGCGGTCTGATGACCAAGCCGTCGGGCGAGATCATCGAGACGCCGATCATCTCCAACTTCAAGGAGGGGCTGTCGGTGCTCGAGTACTTCAACTCGACCCACGGCGCCCGCAAGGGTCTGGCCGACACGGCGCTTGAAGACCGCCAACTCCGGCTATCTGACGCGGCGTCTGGTCGACGTGGCGCAGGATTGCATCGTCACCGAGGAGGATTGCGGCACGAGCGAAGGCATCACGGCGCGCGCCATTCTCGAGGCGGGCGAGGTGACGGTGTCGCTCGGGCAGCGCGTGCTCGGCCGCACCACCTGCGACAACGTCAAGAATCCGTCGACCGGCAAGGTGGTCATCAAGGCCGGCGAGCTGATCGAGGAGGAGCAGGTCGAGGCGTTGGAGGAGGCGCGCGTGCAAGAAGTGCGCATCCGCTCGGCGCTGACCTGCGAGACCCGCAACGGCATCTGCGCCAAGTGCTACGGGCGCGATCTCGCCCGCGGCACGCCGGTCAATCTCGGCGAGGCTGTCGGCGTCATCGCCGCGCAGTCGATCGGCGAGCCCGGCACGCAGCTCACCATGCGCACCTTCCATCTCGGCGGCGTGGCTTCGGCCAAGGTCGTCGATCAGTCCTCGCTCGAATCCAATTTCGACGGCACGGTGAAGATCAAGCAGCGTAACGTCGTCAAGGATTCGCAAGGCCGCCTCATGGTCATGGGCCGCAACACCGCCGTCGTCGTGCTCGACGAGGACGGCACGGAGCGGGCCGTGCACCGGCTGCCTTACGGCACGCATCTGCGCGTCGATGACGGCGTCAAGGTGAAGCGCGGCGATCGTCTCGCCGAGTGGGATCCTTATACGCGGCCGGTGCTCACCGAGATCGAGGGCGCGGTCGACTTCGAGGATCTGGTCGAAGGCGTGTCGGTCAGCGAGCGGCGCGACGAGTCGACCGGTATCACCAACAGCGTGATCATCGATTGGCGCGCGTCGCCGCGCGGCGCCGATCTGCGGCCTGCCATGGTGATCAAGGACAAGAAGGGCAAGGTCGGCAAGCTGTCACGCGGCGGCGAGGCTCGTTACCTGCTGCCGGTCGATGCCATCCTGTCGGTCGAGCCGGGTCATCAGGTGATGGCCGGCGACGTGCTCGCGCGTATCCCGATGGAGAGCGCCAAGACGCGCGACATCACCGGCGGTCTGCCGCGGGTTGCCGAGCTGTTCGAGGCGCGGCGTCCCAAGGATCACGCCATCATCGCCGAGATCTCAGGCACGGTGCAGCTTGGCCGCGACTACAAGAACAAGCGGCGCATCACCATCACGCCGGACGACGGGGCCGAGCCGGTCGAGTATCTGATCCCCAAGGGCCGGCATCTCGCCGTGCAGGAGGGCGACCGCATCGAGAAGGGCGAGTTCCTGCTCGACGGTCATCCGGCGCCCCACGACATCCTTGCCATCAAGGGCGTCGAGGAGCTGGCCAACTATCTCGTCAACGAGATCCAGGAGGTCTACCGGCTGCAGGGCGTGACGATCAACGACAAGCATATCGAGGTGATCGTCAGGCAGATGCTGCAGAAGACCGAAGTGGAGGACCCGGGCAACACCGAGTTCCTCAAGGGCGAGCAGGTCGACCGGATCGACTTCGAGGATGCCAACGCCGTCGTCGTGGCGGCCGGCGGCAAGCCCGCCACCGGACAGCCCGTGCTGCTCGGCATCACCAAGGCAAGCTTGCAGACCCGCTCGTTCATCTCGGCGGCGTCGTTCCAGGAGACCACCCGCGTGCTCACCGATGCCGCCGTCAACGGCAAGTCGGATGCGCTGGAGGGCCTCAAGGAGAATGTGATCGTCGGACGGCTGATTCCGGCCGGTACCGGCGGCACGTTGACCAGGCTGAACAAGATCGCCACCCATCGCGACGAGCTGATCCTCGAGGAGCGGCAGCGCGCCGCCACGGAGCGGCTTGCCCAGGATGACGAGGAAGCGGCAGAGGAGGGCGCCTCGGCCTAGCGAAATCGGAATCTAGAAGTCCGAAGTCGGAAAATCGGAGACGGCGTGTCGGCGTTCCCCGATTTCCGGCTTCCCGCTTCTGATTTTGGTCAGCAAACCCTTGACGATGCGAGAATCGGCCTGATACAACGCGCGCACTTTCGCGGCAGGCGGTAGCCCAGATTTGGTTGCCTTCGGGCGGGGGTTAAACGCTGCCGGACTAACCGGGATCACATCGGGGTCATGATCTTGGGGGCTAGCCCTCCAAGGTCCTCTGTGTTGAGGCGCTGGAGCGATGGGGCCGGGCCCCGCACTTCGGTTTCTAATGATGTGGGCATTCGCCCACGAACGAGATTGGACGAAAAAGGCAGCCATGCCGACGATACAACAGCTCATCCGCAAGCCGCGCCAGAAGCCGGTCAAGCGGAACAAAGTGCCGGCCATGCAATCCTGCCCGCAGAAGCGGGGGGTCTGTACGCGCGTCTACACCACGACGCCGAAGAAGCCGAACTCCGCTCTGCGCAAGGTGGCGCGCGTCCGTCTCACCAATCAGATGGAAGTGACCAGCTACATCCCCGGCGAGGGACATAATCTGCAAGAGCACTCGGTGGTGTTGATCAGGGGCGGCCGCGTCAAGGACCTTCCGGGCGTACGCTACCACATCATTCGCGGCGTGCTCGACACCCAAGGCGTAAGCGACCGCCGGCAGCGGCGCTCCAAATACGGAGCCAAACGACCCAAGTAATTGGGTCGTTTTGCGTAGAGGAAACGACACATGTCGAGGCGGCATAGAGCAGATAAGCGCGAGGTCATCCCCGATCCCAAGTTCGGGGATGTCGTGCTTACCAAGTTCATGAATTCCATCATGAAGGAAGGCAAGAAGTCGGCCGCCGAGCGGATCGTCTACGGCGCGCTCGACCAGATGGAAAAGAAGGCCAAGTCGAATCCGATCGAGCTGTTCCACGAGGCGCTTCGCAATGTCATGCCGGCGCTGGAAGTGAGGTCGCGGCGCGTCGGTGGCGCCACCTATCAGGTGCCGGTCGAGGTGCGCACCGATCGCAGGCAGGCGCTGGCCATCCGCTGGATCATCGCCGCCGCGCGCGACCGCAACGAGAACACCATGGTCGAGCGCCTGTCAGGCGAATTGCTCGACGCCGCCAACAACCGCGGGACTGCGGTGAAGAAGCGCGAAGATACGCACCGCATGGCGGACGCGAACCGCGCCTTCTCGCATTACCGCTGGTAACGCATTCAAGGACACTGAGATGCCGCGAGCTACACCCCTAGAGGACTACCGCAATATCGGGATCATGGCGCATATCGACGCCGGCAAGACCACGACCACCGAGCGCGTCCTCTATTACACCGGCAAGAGCCACAAGATCGGCGAAGTGCATGACGGCGCTGCCACCATGGATTGGATGGAGCAGGAGCAGGAGCGCGGCATCACCATCACGTCGGCCGCGACCACCGCTTACTGGAACGGACAAGCGCATCAACATCATCGACACGCCGGGCCACGTGGATTTCACCATCGAGGTGGAGCGCTCGCTTGCGCGTGCTCGACGGCGCGGTAGCGCTGCTCGACGCCAACCAGGGCGTCGAGCCGCAGACCGAGACGGTATGGCGCCAGGCCGACAAATACGGCGTGCCGCGCATGATCTTCGTCAACAAGATGGACAAGATCGGCGCCGATTTCTTCCTCTCCGTGCAGATGGTCAAGGACCGCCTCGGCGCCAAGCCGCTGGTGCTCCAGCTGCCGCTCGGCGTCGAGTCGAGCTTCAAGGGGATCGTCGACCTGGTCCGCATGAAGGCCGTGGTCTGGGACGACGAGGCCTTGGGTGCGAGCTTCCACGACGAGGAGATTCCCGCCGATCTCGTCGACCAGGCCAAGGAATATCACGACCAGCTGGTTGAGCTCGCCTCCGAGGTCGATGAGGCCGCGACGGAAGCCTATCTCGAAGGCAAGCGCCGACCGAGGCCGAGCTCAAGGCGCTGATCCGCAAGGGCACCATCAACAGCCTGTTCGTGCCGATCCTGTGCGGCTCGGCCTTCAAGAACAAGGGCGTGCAGCCGATGCTGGACGCGGTGGTGGATTATCTGCCGTCGCCCGTCGACGTGCCGCCGGTCAAGGGCATCGACGTCAAGACCGGCGAAGAGGTGACGCGCGATCCCAAGGACGAGGCGCCGCTCTCAATGCTCGCCTTCAAGATCATGAACGACCCGTTCGTCGGCTCGCTCACCTTCTGCCGCATCTATTCGGGCAAGGTCGAGTCCGGCACGACGCTCACCAACACGGTGAAGGACAAGAAGGAGCGCATCGGCCGCATGCTGCTGATGCACGCCAATCACCGCGAGGACATCAAGGAAGCCTATACCGGCGACATCGTCGCGCTGGCCGGCCTCAAGGACGTGACCACCGGCGATACGCTGTGCGATCCGACCAAGCCCGTGATCCTCGAGCGCATGGAGTTCCCCGATCCCGTCATCGAGGTCGCGGTCGAGCCCAAGACCAAGGGCGACCAGGAGAAGCTCGGCGTCGCGCTGCATCGGCTGGCGCAGGAGGATCCGTCCTTCCGCGTCTCGGTCGACCACGAGTTGGGCCAGACCATCATCAAGGGCATGGGCGAGTTGCATCTCGACATCATCGTCGATCGCATGCGCCGCGAGTTCAAGGTCGAGGCCAATGTCGGCGCGCCGCAGGTGGCGTTCCGCGAGACGGTCTCCAAGCGCGCCGATGTCGACTACACCCACAAGAAGCAGACCGGCGGCTCGGGCCAGTTCGCCCGCGTCAAGATGACGATCGAGCCGAACGAGGCCGGCAAGGGCTTCGAGTTCGAGAACAAGGTGGTCGGCGGCAACGTGCCGAAGGAATATATCCCCGGCGTCGCCAAGGGCGTGCAGAGCGTGGTCGAGTCCGGCGTGCTCGCCGGCTTCCCGATGCTCGATGTCAAGGTGACGCTCACCGACGGCGCCTATCACGACGTCGATTCGTCGGTGATGGCGTTCGAGATCGCCTCCCGCGCCGCCTTCCGCGAAGGCGCGCTGAAGGCGGGACCGAAGCTGCTCGAGCCGATCATGAAGGTCGAGGTGGTGACGCCCGAGGATTACGTGGGCGGCATCATCGGCGATCTCACCAGCCGCAGAGGCCAGGTGCGCGGCCAGGAGTCGCGCGGCAACGCGTCGATCATCAGCGCCATGGTGCCGCTCGCCAACATGTTCGGCTACGTGAACAATCTGCGCTCGATGAGCCAGGGCCGCGCGCAGTTCACCATGCAGTTCGATCACTATGCCCAGGCGCCCCAGGGCGTCGCCGAGGAGGTGAAGGCGAAGTTCGCCTAAAGCTCCGACAGGCCGGCAAGGCCGCGCGGGAAGCAGTTTCGCTTTTGTGTTGAAGGATGGAGAGCCAACATGGCTAAGGAAAAATTCCAGCGGACGAAGCCGCACTGCAATATCGGGACGATCGGTCACGTCGATCACGGCAAGACGACGCTGACGGCCGCGATCACCAAGGTGTTGGCCGAGAAGGGCGGTGCCAAGTTCACCGCCTATGACGAGATCGACAAGGCGCCGGAAGAGAAGGCGCGCGGCATCACCATCTCCACCGCGCATGTGGAGTACGAGACCGACAAGCGGCACTACGCCCATGTCGACTGCCCGGGTCATGCCGACTACGTGAAGAACATGATCACCGGCGCGGCGCAGATGGACGGCGCCATCCTGGTCGTCTCGGCGGCCGACGGCCCGATGCCGCAGACCCGCGAGCACATCCTGCTGGCCCGCCAGGTCGGCGTGCCGGCGCTGGTCGTCTACCTCAACAAGGTCGACATGGTCGACGACCCCGAGCTGCTCGACCTGGTCGAGCTCGAGGTGCGCGAGCTGCTCTCCAAATACGAGTTCCCCGGCGACGAGATTCCGATCGTCAAGGGCTCGGGCCTCGCGGCGCTCGAGGGCCGCGACGACGAGATCGGCAAGAATTCGATCAAGGCGCTGATGGACGCGGTCGACGCCTATATCCCGCAGCCCGACCGTCCCAAGGACAAGCCGTTCCTGATGCCGATCGAAGACGTGTTCTCGATCTCGGGCCGCGGCACCGTGGTCACGGGCCGTATCGAGCGCGGCATCATCAAGGTCGGCGAAGAGGTCGAGATCGTCGGCATCAAGCCGACCAGCAAGACCGTCGTCACCGGCGTCGAGATGTTCCGCAAGCTGCTCGACCAGGGCGAGGCGGGCGACAATGTCGGCTGCCTGCTGCGTGGCGTGGATCGCGAGGGCGTGGAGCGCGGCCAGGTGCTGGCCAAGCCCGGCTCGATCACGCCGCACACCAAGTTCAAGGCCGAGGCCTATATCCTCACCAAGGAGGAGGGCGGGCGTCACACCCCGTTCTTCGGCAACTACCGTCCGCAGTTCTACTTCCGCACCACCGACGTGACCGGCGTCGTGCATCTGCCGGAAGGCACCGAGATGGTGATGCCGGGCGACAACATCGCCATGACGGTCGAGCTGATCGTGCCGATCGCCATGGAGGAGAAACTCCGTTTCGCCATTCGCGAGGGCGGCCGCACCGTCGGCGCCGGCGTCGTGGCGTCGATCATCGAGTAAGGAAAGACACGGAGCGCGCTGCCAAAAGCGGCGCGCTCTTAACTTTGAGGCCATCGAGATGCAAAGTCAGAACATAAGAATCAGGCTCAAAGCCTTCGATCATCGCATCCTCGATGCGTCGACCAAGGAGATCGTCAACACGGCGAAGCGCACGGGCGCCGAGGTTCGCGGGCCGATCCCGCTGCCGACGCGCATCGAGAAGTTCACCGTGAACCGCTCGCCGCATATCGACAAGAAGAGCCGCGAGCAGTTCGAGATGCGCACGCATAAGCGTCTGCTCGATATCGTCGATCCCACGCCGCAGACCGTCGATGCGCTGATGAAGCTCGATCTGGCGGCGGGCGTCGACGTCGAGATCAAGCTGTAAGAGCCGCGCGAGAGACGAGGCAAGGATTAAAGATCAATGCGATCAGGTGTCATCGCGCAAAAGGTCGGCATGACCAGGATCTTCACCGATGCCGGGGAGCACATCCCGGTGACGGTGCTGAAGCTCGACCATTGTCAGGTGGTCGGCCACCGCACCTCGGAGAAGAACGGCTATACCGCGCTGCAGCTCGGCGCCGGCCGGCCCAAGGTGAAGCGTCTGTCGCCGCGCCGCGCGCGGGCATTTCGCCGTGGCCAATGTCGAGCCGAAGCGGAAGCTCGTCGAGTTCCGCGTCAGCCCCGACAATCTGATCGAGGTGGGCGCGGAGATCACCGCCGACCATTTCGTCGAGGGCAGTTCGTCGATGTGTCGGGCACCTCGATCGGCAAGGGCTTCGCCGGCGCCATGAAGCGTCACAACTTCGGCGGCCTGCGCGCGAGCCACGGCGTGTCGGTGAGCCATCGCAGCCACGGCTCGACCGGCCAGCGCCAGGACCCCGGCAAGGTGTTCAAGGGCAAGAAGATGGCCGGGCATATGGGCGATGTCAACGTCACCACGCAGAATTTGCGCGTGGTCAAGACCGACCCCGAGCGCGGGCTGATCATGATCCGCGGCGCCGTGCCTGGCGCCAAAGGCGGCTGGGTGCTGTTGCGCGACGCGGTGAAGCGGTCGCTGCCCGAGGCCGCGCCGAAGCCTGGCGCCTTCCGCAAGGCCGCCGGCGATGCGGCGAAGCGACAAGAACGCCCAGCCCGAGCAGGCGACTGCCGAGGCCGGGGCGCAAGAGGGTGGGAGCCAGGAATAATGAAGGCCGACATTACCACGCTCGACGCCAAGAAGGCGGGCACGGTCGACCTCTCCGACGAGGTGTTCGGGCTCGAGCCGCGCGCCGACATTTTGCAGCGCATGGTGCGCTACCAGCTCGCCAAGCGGCGCGAGCGGCACGGCGCATGTCAAGGATCGCTCCGAGATCAACGCGACCACCGCCAAGATGTACCGGCAGAAGGGCACCGGGCGCGCGCGTCACGGCAGCAAGAAGGCGCCGCTCTTCAGAGGCGGCGGCAAGGCGTTCGGGCCGAAGCCGCGGAGCTTCGCCATCGACCTGCCGAAGAAGGTCCGCGCGCTGGCGCTGAAGCACGCTTTGTCGGCCAAGGCCAAGTCGGAGACGCTGGTCGTGATCGACAAATGCGAGATGAAGGACGCCAAGACCAAGGAGCTCAAGTCGCGCTTCGCCAAGCTCGGCTTCGGCTCGGTGTTGATCATCGACGGCGCGCAAGTGCAGGAGGCGTTCGCCAAGGCCGCGCGCAATCTGCCCGACGTCGACGTGCTCCCCGTCGCCGGCATCAATGTCTACGACATCCTGCGGCATGAGAAGCTGGTGCTGACCAAGGCCGCGGTCGAGGCGCTGGAGGCGCGATTCAAATGAGCGCGCTCACCGCCTATGACGTGATCCTGTCGCCGGTCATCACCGAGAAATCGAGTGCGGCGTCGGAGTTCAATCAAGTCGTGTTCAAGGTTCGCCGCGACGCGACCAAGCCCGAGATCAAGGCCGCCATCGAGCAGCTGTTCAAGGTCAAGGTGCTGTCGGTCAACACGCTGACCCGCAAGGGCAAGACCAAGACCTTCCGCGGCATCAAGGGCAGGCAGCAAGACGTGAAGAAAGCGATCGTCCGGCTCGCCGAAGGCGACAAGATCGACGTGACGACGAGGATCTGACGAGATGGCGCTCAAGACCTACAAACCCACCACGCCCTCGCAGCGGCAGCTCGTGCTCGTCGATCGCAGCCATCTGTACAAGGGCAAGCCGGTCAAGGCGCTGACCGAGGGCCTCACCAAGAGCGGCGGGCGCAACAATCACGGCCGCGTCACGATGTGGCATCGCGGCGGCGGGCATAAGCGCACCTATCGCAAGGTGGACTTCAAGCGCGGCAAGCTCGGCATGCCGGCGACCGTCGAGCGGCTCGAATACGATCCGAACCGCACCGCCTTCATCGCGCTGATCAAATATGAGGACGGCGAGCTGTCCTACATCCTGGCGCCGCAGCGGCTTGGCGCCCGGCGACACGGTGATTTCCGACACCAAGGCCGACGTGAAGCCCGGCAACGCCATGCCGCTCGCCAACATGCCGATCGGCACCATCATCCACAATGTGGAGATGAAGCAGGGCAAAGGCGGCCAGATCGCCCGCGCCGCCGGCACCTATGTGCAGCTGGTCGGCCGCGATGCGGGCTACGCGATCCTCCGGCTCAATTCCGGCGAGACGCGCATGGTGCCCGCCGAGTGCATGGCGACCGTCGGCGCCGTCTCCAATCCCGGACAATTCCAACGTCTCGATCGGCAAGGCGGGACGCGTGCGCTGGAAGGGCCGCAAGCCCGTGGTGCGCGGCGTGGCGATGAACCCGATCGATCACCCGCATGGCGGCGGCGAGGGCCGCACCTCGGGCGGCCGTCACCCGGTGACGCCCTGGGGCAAGTCGACCAAGGGCAAGAAGACGCGTTCGAACAAGGCGAGCGACAAGTTCATCCTGCGCAGCCGCCATCAGAAGAAGAAGGGGTAGTTCACAGTGTCACGCTCGATCTGGAAAGGCCCGTTCGTCGACGGCTATCTGCTGAAGAAGGCGGAGAAGGCGCGTGGAAGCGGCTCGAACGCCGTGATCAAGATCTGGTCGCGCCGCTCGACCATCCTGCCGCAATTCGTCGGCATCACGTTCGGGGTGCATAACGGCCAAAAGCACATCCCGGTGCTCGTCACCGAGGACATGATCGGCCACAAATTCGGAGAGTTTGCGCCGACGCGGACCTTCTACGGCCACGCCGCGGACCGCAAGGCGAAGAGAGTGAAGGCTTAAGTCATGGGCAAGCCGGCGCGCGAACGGACGCTGAAAGACAACGAGGCGAGGGCGGTGGCGCGGCTGATGCGCGTCAGCCCGCAGAAGCTCAACCTGCTTGCGCAGCTGATCCGCGGCAAGAAGGTCGACCGCGCGCTCGCCGATCTCACCTTTTCGCGCAAGCGCATCGCCAAGGACGTGAAGAAGACGCTGCAATCCGCCGTCGCCAATGCCGAGAACAATCACAACCTCGATGTCGACGCGCTGATCGTCGCCGAGGCCTATGTCGGCAAGAATCTGGTGATGAAGCGCATGCGTCCCCGCGCGCGGGGCCGTTCGGCGCGCATCTTGAAGCCGTTTCGCGCAGATCACCGTGGTGCTGCGTCAAGTCGAGGAGCCCGCTTAATGGGACAGAAGGTCAATCCGATCGGGCTTAGGCTCGGCGTCAACCGCACCTGGGATTCGCGCTGGTTCGCTTCGCGCGGCGAATATGCGCGGCTGCTGCATGAAGACTTGAAGATGCGCGAGCACATCCTCACATCGCGCAAGCAGGCCGGCATCTCCAAGGTCGTGATCGAGCGCCCGCACAAGAAGTGCCGCGTCACCGTGCATACCGCGCGGCCCGGCATTCTCATCGGCAAGAAGGGCTCGGATATCGAGAAGCTCCGCCGCGAGCTGGCGGCCTGACCGACTCCGAGGTGCATCTCAACATCGTCGAGGTGCGCAAGCCCGAGATCGACGCGACGCTGGTCGCCGAAGGCATCGCGCAGCAGCTCGAGCGCCGGGTGGCGTTCCGCCGCGCCATGAAGCGGGCGGTGCAGTCCGCCATGCGCATGGGCGCGCTCGGCATCCGCATCAATTGCGGCGGCCGGCTCGGCGGCGCGGAAATCGCGCGCATGGAGTGGTATCGCGAGGGCCGCGTGCCGCTGCATACGCTGCGCGCCAATATCGATTACGGCACGGCGCTCGGGCGCACGGCCTACGGGATCATCGGGGTGAAGGTTTGGATCTTCAAGGGCGAGATCATGGAGCACGATCCCATGGCCCAGGAGAACAAGGCGCTCGAGGCGCAGGAAGGCGGACGCTCGACTGGGCGCCGCGAACCCGCCGCGGCGCAAGGCTAGAGAATAAAGGCTTAAAGTCATGCTGCAACCGAAGCGTACCAAATTCCGCAAGGCTCATAAGGGGCGCATCAAAGGCGCCGCCTCGAGCGCGGTCACGCTCAATTTCGGCACGTTCGGGCTGAAGGCGCAGGAGCCTGCCCGCATCACCGCGCGGCAGATCGAGGCGGCGCGGCGCGCCATGACGCGGCAGATGAAGCGCTCGGGCCGGGTGTGGATCAGGCTGTTCCCCGACGTGCCGGTGTCGAAGAAGCCGACCGAGGTGCGCATGGGCAAGGGCAAGGGCACGCCGGAGTTCTGGGTGGCGCGGGTCAAGCCCGGGCGCATCATGTTCGAGATCGACGGCGTCACCGAGGCGGTGGCGCGGGAGTCGCTCCGCCTCGCGGCGGCGAAGCTCCCCATCAAGACGCGCGTCGTCGCGCGCATCGAGGGCTAGACGATGAAGGCGGCTCAAGTTCGTGGGTTTACGCCCGACCAGCTCGGCGACGAGTTGGTCAAGCTGAAGAAGGAGCAGTTCAACCTGCGCTTCCAGGCGGCCTCGGGCCAGCTCGAGAACACCGCGCGCGTGCGGCAGATCAGGCGCGACATCGCCCGCATCAAGACGATCGTGCGGCAGGCGCCGCAGGCCGAGGGCGCGGTGAAGATCAAGGCCCCGGCAGAGCCGAAGGCGAAGCCGGCGGCCAAAGCGAAGGCCAAGGCGGCTCCCAAGCCGAAGACGACGAAGACAACGCCGAAGGCGGCAAAGGCCAAAGCCAAGGCCAAGGCAAAAGGTTAGGACGAGACGATGCCAAAACGAGTTCTGCAAGGAGTCGTGGTGAGCGACAAGAACGACAAGACCGTGGTGGTCCGCGTCGAGCGGCGCTTCACGCATCCGCTGCTGCAGAAGACCGTGCGGCGGAGCAAGAATTATCACGCCCATGACGAGAAGAACGAGTTCAAGACGGGCGAGATGGTGTGGATCGAGGAATGTCCGCCGATCTCCAAGCAGAAGCGATGGACGGTGCTGCCGCGCGAGCGGGCGGCTGGTTGACGGCAGACTTTGAGAGCTAAAGGCAGAGCGCCATGATTCAGATGCAGACCAATCTCGACGTCGCCGACAATTCCGGCGCGCGCCGCGTCCAGTGCATCAAGGTGCTTGGCGGGTCGAAGCGGAAATATGCCTCGATCGGCGACACCATCGTGGTCTCGGTCAAGGAGGCGATCCCGCGCGGCCGCGTGAAGAAGGGCCAGGTGATGAAGGCCGTCGTGGTGCGCACCGCCAAGGGCGTGCGCCGGCCGGACGGCTCGATCATCCGCTTCGACCGCAACGCCGCCGTGCTGGTCAACCCGCAAGGCGAGCCGGTCGGCACCCGCATCTTCGGTCCCGTCACCCGCGAGCTCAGAGCCAAGAAGCACATGAAGATCGTCTCGCTCGCGCCGGAGGTCCTCTAGATGCCTAAGCTCAAGATCAAGAAGGGCGACCACGTCGTGGTCATCACCGGCAAGGACAAAGGCAAGAAGGGCGAGGTGCTGAAGGTGATGCCGGCGGAGAACCGCGCCATCGTCAAGGGCGTGTCGATGATCCGGCGCCATCAGAAGCAGACGACGACCCAGGACGGCGGCATCATCTCCAAGGAGGCCGCGATCCATATTTCCAATCTCGCGCTGGAGGATCCCAAGGACGGGAAGCCGACGCGCGTCGGGTACAAATTTTGAAGGACGGGCGCAAGGTTCGCTTTGCCAGGCGCTCGGGAGAAGTCATCGATGGCTGAGAAGATCTACATCCCGCGTCTCAAGCAGCACTACAACGAGGTGCTCCGCGACGCGCTGACCAAAGAGTTCGGCTACGCGAACCACATGCAGGTGCCGCGGCTGGAGAAGGTCGTGCTCAATATGGGCGTGGGCGAGGGGATCAACGATTCCAAGAAGGTCACCGCCGCTGCCGCCGACCTCGGCATGATCGCCGGGCAGAAGCCGATCATCACCAAGGCGCGGAAGTCGATCGCCACCTTCAAGCTGCGCGAGGGCATGCCGATCGGCGCCAAGGTCACGCTGCGGCAGAACCGCATGTACGAGTTCGTCGACCGGCTGGTGAATATCGCGCTGCCCCGGGTGCGCGACTTCCGCGGGCTGAACCCGAAAAGCTTCGATGGCAGAGGCAACTACGCTCTCGGCCTGAAAGAGCACATCATCTTTCCGGAGATCGACTACGACAAGGTCGAGGATGTGCTCGGCATGGACATCATCGTCTGCACGACGGCGCCCACCGACGACGAGGCACGGGCGCTGCTGCAGGGTTTGAATTTTCCGTTCCGCAGCTAGAGCGAGACGCATCTAGCGCGACAGGAGGACGTGAATGGCTAAGACGAGCATGATCGAGCGCAACAACAAGCGGAAGCGCCTCGCCAAGAAGTTCAAGACGCGGCGCACGCGGCTGAAGGAGATCGCGGGCGACAAGTCGCTGCCGGCCGAGGAGCGGTTCGCCGCGCGGCTGAAGCTGGCCGAGCTGCCGCGCAACTCCTCGCCGAGCCGCATCCGCAACCGTTGCGATCTCACCGGGCGTCCCCGCGGCTATTACCGCAAGCTGCGCATGTCGCGTATCGCGCTGCGCGACCTCGGAAGCCAGGGGCTGATCCCGGGCATGATCAAGTCGAGCTGGTAAGGACTGGCGATGAGCATCAACGATCCACTAGGCGATATGCTGGCCCGCATCCGCAACGCGCAGATGCGGTACAAGGCCAAGGTGACGACGCCTGCCTCCAAGCTCAGAGAGCATGTGCTCGATGTGCTGGCCGAGGAGGGCTATATCCGCGGCTATGCCCGCGTCGACTATACCGGCGGCAAGTCCGAGTTCGAGATCGAGCTGAAATATTTCGACGGCGAGCCGGTGATCAAGGACATCAAGCGGGTGTCGACGCCGGGCCGGCGCGTCTATTCCTCGGTGAAGGACCTGCCCACCGTCGCCAACGGGCTTGGCGTCGCCATACTCTCGACGCCGAAAGGCGTCATGTCGGATTCCCGCGCGCGGACCGAGAATGTCGGCGGCGAGATCCTCTGCAACGTGTTCTAACGGAGCCATTTTCGGCGAAGGTTGACTTATGTCGCGCATCGGCAAGAAACCCGTTTCGATCCCCGGCAGTGTCACTGCCGCGGTGAACGGCCAGGAGGTCAAGGTCAAGGGCCCCAAGGGCGAGCTCAAGCATGTGCTCGTCGACGACATCATTGCGAAGCTCGACAATGGCGGCATCGCGGTCACCATGCGCGAGGACACGCCGAACGCGCGCGCGATGTGGGGCATGTCGCGGACGCTGGTGGCCAACCTGATCGCCGGCGTGACCGAAGGCTTCACCAAGAAGCTCGAGATCACCGGCGTCGGCTATCGCGCGGCGGTGCAGGGCTCCAATGTGCAGCTGCAGCTCGGCTATAGCCACGATGTCAGCTATCCGATCCCGCAAGGCATTCAGGTGGTATGCCCGAAGCCGACCGAGATCGTGATCACCGGCATCGACAAGCAGAAAGTCGGTCAGGTGGCCGCCGAGATCAGGCGGTTCAGGCCGCCGGAGCCCTATAAGGGCAAGGGCATCAAATATGCGGGCGAGTTCATCCTCCGCAAAGAAGGCAAGAAGAAGTAGGACGATTGCCATGGGCGCGTTGAAAGAAGAGCTTTTCGCGGCGGTCGCGCCGGGTGCGTCACACGCTGCGGCGTGCGGCGAACGGGCGCGCGCGCCTGTCGGTGTTCCGCTCCTCCAAGCATATTTATGCGCAGGTGATCGACGACGGCGCGGGCAAGACCGTGGCGGCCGCCTCGACGCTGGACAAGGATCTGAAGGCCGCGTTGCCCAAGGGCAGCGATCTCGCCGCGGCGCAGGCCGTCGGCAAGCTGGTGGCCGAGCGGGCCATCCAGGCCGGCATCAAGGACGTCGTGTTCGACCGCGGCGGTTATATCTATCATGGGCGCATCAAGGCGCTCGCAGACGCGGCCCGCGAGGCGGGCTTGAACTTCTAAAGGATCGAGATCATGGATCGCAAAGGGGGCCGAGGCCCGCAAGGCAGAGACCGCGAGGATCGCGACAGCGAGTTCGTCGACAAGCTCGTGCATATCAATCGCGTGGCCAAGGTGGTGAAGGGCGGCCGGCGCTTCGGCTTCGCCGCGCTCGTCGTCGTCGGCGATCAGAAGGGTCGCGTCGGCTTCGGCCATGGCAAGGCGCGCGAGGTGCCCGAGGCGATCCGCAAGGCGACGGAAGCCGCCAAGCGCAATCTGGTCAAGGTGCCCTTGCGCGAGGGCCGCACGCTGCATCACGACGTGACCGGCCAGCATGGCGCGGGCAAGGTGGTGCTCAGGGCGGCGCCTCCCGGCACCGGCATCATCGCCGGCGGTCCGATGCGCGCCGTGTTCGAGACGCTCGGCATCCAGGACGTGGTCGCCAAGTCGCTCGGAAGCTCCAATCCCTACAACATGGTGCGCGCCACTTTTGACGCATTGCGCCATGAGGATAGCCCAAGAGGCGTGGCGGCCCGCCGCGGCAAGAAGGTGAGCGAGATCGTGTCGCGCCGGAGAGACGGCGCCGGCGAGG